>NZ_CP081964.1:3295775-3954930 GCF_019844075.1 Curtobacterium sp. TC1 | reverse complement strand
GTCGCGCTCGTCTCCAGGTGTGTGTCGTGCGTTCGGTGCCGGACCGGGGTGCGTCCTGCTGGGTCGGACGTGCCGGGGCGCCGCGGGTGGTGGCGCTCAGCGGACCGTGTCGTTCGCCGGCGGTTCGTCGGTGGCTCGGGGGCTTCGTCGACGCCTCGTACCGCGCGTGTTCCCACAGGGTTGTCCACAGTGTTGTCCACGACCGCCCGGATCCGTCGGACAGGAGTACTTCCCTGTCGTACCGGGGCGCGGGGCCGATCGATGACCCCACTGTAAAGGACCGGGCCGGGTGGCACCGAACGGAAGTTGTCCCCAATGTGGAGAATGGACCGCGGCGGTGTCGACGACGCCCCGGCATCGAGGCCGGCCCCGATCGGCGTTTGACCTGCCCGCTGCTGTCACGTACCGTTAACCAGTTGACTGCGGCCGATTGGTCGCGCCCATCTGCGTCGTTCGACACCGAGCGATGACACATACATACGTGACGGCTCGCCGCGAGCAGCCGTGTGGAGAGATCATGAGCAAGCGCACCTTCCAGCCGAACAACCGTCGCCGCGCCAAGAAGCACGGCTTCCGCCTCCGCATGCGGACGCGTGCCGGCCGCGCCATCCTGTCGGCGCGTCGCGCCAAGGGCCGCACCGAGCTCTCGGCCTGATCAGGCTCATCGCCTGATCCGGTCCTCGGTCTGACCCCGGCATCGCAGTGTTGGCCAGCGCCAACCGCATCGTCCGCGGGGACGACTACCGGAACGTCGTGCGTCGTGGTCGCAAGAGCGCCACGGCGCACGTCGTCGTGTCCGTGGTCCGTCGTTCGGCGGACCCCACCGGACCGTCACGGTTCGGGTTCATCGTCGCGAAGACGGTGGGCAACGCCGTGACCCGGAACCTGATCAGGCGGCGGCTCAAGGCGATCGCGCACGGCATCCTCGCCGACTCCCCCGTGGGGTACGACGTGGTGGTCCGAGCACTGCCAGCCGCATCGCAGGCCGGATGGCCTACCCTGCTCGAAGACGTCGTGCGCTCCTACGCGCGCGGGGTGGAGAAGGCAGCATGAACCGCATCCAGTGGACCCGGCTGGCCTGGGTCGCCGCGTTGCTCCCACGCAACGCGTGCGTCGTCGTGCTCCGCGCCTACCGTGCCGTGATCTCCCCGCTGTACGGCAACGTCTGCCGGTACCACCCGTCGTGCTCCCGGTACGCCCTCGAAGCGATCCAGCAGTACGGCGTCGTCCGCGGATCCGCGATGGGCGCCTGGCGCATCGCTCGCTGCAACCCCTGGGCTGCAGGCGGCATCGACGACGTCACGGAACGTCGTCGCCCGTTCGTCGTCAACCGGTTCGGGTTCGTCCTCGCGCCGATCCCGCAGCAGCCGCACCCCGCGGTCGGAACGGCCCGGCCGGTCCTGCTCCCCCAGCGCACTCGAAAGGCGTAGCCGTCCCCATGGACATCATCGGTACGATCCTCTGGCCGCTCAAATGGGTGGTCTCCGCCATCCTCGTCGGCTTCCACTGGATCTTCGAGAGCATCGGCATGGACCCGGGCGCGGGTATCACCTGGGTCCTCTCCATCATCTTCCTGACCTTCGTGGTCCGCGCCGCGCTGATCCCGATCTTCGTGCGGCAGATCAAGTCGCAGCGCCGCATGCTCGAGGTCGCGCCGCAGCTCAAGAAGATCCAGGACAAGTACAAGGGCAAGAAGGACCAGTTCTCGCGCGAGGCCATGAGCCGCGAGACCATGGCGCTCTACAAGGAGACCGGTACCAACCCGCTGAGCTCCTGCCTGCCGCTGCTGCTGCAGATGCCGATCTTCTTCTCGCTGTACTCGGTGCTGCACGAAGCACAGATCAACAAGACGGGCATCGGCCTGCTGACGAACGACCTCGCGGCGTCGTTCGGCAACGCGGCCCTGTTCGGCGCTCCCCTGCACGAGACGTTCACCAACGCCTCCGGGTGGGAAGTCCGTGCGATCGCCGGCTTCATGATCGTCGTCATGACGGCCTCGCAGTTCATCACGCAGCTGCAGCTCGTCGCCAAGAACATGTCGCCGGAGACCAAGGCGTCGCCGATGTACCGCCAGCAGAAGATGATGCTGTACATCCTCCCGCTGGTCTTCGTGATCTCGGGTCTGAGCTTCCCCCTCGGCGTCATGTTCTACTGGCTCGCCTCCAACCTCTGGACGATGGCGCAGCAGTACTTCGTCATCCGCAGCATGCCGACGCCCGGCTCCGAGGCGGCGCTGGCGCGTGAGGCGCGTCTGGCCAAGAAGGCCCAGCGTCGCGGGATCGCCAACCCGGTCCTCGCCGAGGCCGGTGCCGGTGCTGGTGCCGCCGAGGTCGAAGCCGTGCGCGTCACCACCCAGCGTTCGCAGCCGGTCGGCAAGCAGCGCTCGAAGAAGAACGGGAAGAAGTAAGTGACCGAGCAGGACACCGCCGCAGCCGTCGACACCACTGAGGTCCCGGACGAGGACGCCCGTGACGAAGCCGACATCGCTGCGGACTACATCGAGGAACTCCTCGACATCTGCGACCTCGACGGAGACATCGAGATCGAGGAGCGCGCCGGTCGCGTCTACCTGTCGGTCACCGATGACGGCGAGGCGCTCCGCGTCCTCTCGAAGCCGGACACGGTCACGGCCCTGCAGGAACTCACCCGCATCGCCGTCCAGGCCGAGACGGGCGAGTTCAGCCGGCTCATCCTGGACGTGGGCGGCTCCCGTGATGCTCGTGCCGACGAGCTGCAGCGACTGGTCGACACCGCCGTCGAGCGTATCGAAGCCGGATCGTCGTCCGCAGCACTCCCCCCGATGTCGTCGTACGAGCGCAAGTTGGTCCACGACCTCGTCGCTGAGAAGGGCTTCCACTCGGAGTCCGAGGGCGAGGGTCGGGACCGCCACACGGTCGTCACCCGATGACAGATGACGCGGTGTCCACGGACGTTGCTCCGGTGCTCGAGGCTGAGCCTGCGGCTGCGTCCGTGCTCTTCGGCGATCAGATCGAGACGGCTCGGTCGTTCACGAACGAGCTGGCTCGGCGGGGCGAGGAGCTGGGCCTGATCGGCCCGCTCGAGTTACCGCGACTCTGGACGCGACACATCCTCAATTCTGCGTTGCTGGCTCCCCTCCTGGAGGCCCGTGGCCGGGTCGCCGACGTCGGCTCGGGTGCCGGGTTGCCCGGTCTCGTGCTCGCGATCGCCCGTCCGGACGTGCACTTCACGCTCATCGAGCCGATGGAGCGTCGGGTGGACTGGCTCACGTCCGAGGCGGCTCGACTCGGCCTGTCGAACGTGACCGTCGTCCGTGCCCGCGCTGAGGACGTCTCTGATGACATCGTGGTCGACCAGGTCACGGCCCGCGCCGTCAGTGCACTGTCGAAGCTGATCCCGATCACGGTTCCGCTCGTTCGGTCCGGCGGTCAACTCATCCTGATGAAGGGTGCGCGGGTTGACGACGAGATCGAGAAGGCTCGGAAGGTCATCCTCCGCACGCACCTCTCGGACGTCGAGGTCCTCGAGCTCGGGGACGGTGTGGTCGAAGAGACCACACGTGTCTTCCGGGCTACAGTTGACTGACGCTGCGGCCCGGACCAACGGGTTCGACCATCAGTGGCTCCACGTTTCACGTGAAACATCGAACCGGGGAAGAGGCATTCGTTGAGCTCATCGACCGATTACGACGCGTCGACTCCGCTTGCTCGCGAAATCGCCGACTTGAACCGCCGGCGTCGGGCCATCGCGACGCAGCAGTTCCCACTGCCATCCAAGACGCGCATCATCACCGTCTCGAACCAGAAGGGCGGCGTCGGGAAGACCACGACGACCGTCAACCTGGCTGCAGGCCTCGCCCACGGCGGGGCTCGTGTCCTCGTGATCGACCTCGATCCGCAGGGTAACGCGTCAACGGCGCTCGGTGTCGACCACCAGGCTGAGGTCGCCAGCATCTACGACGTCATCGTCGACGAGGCTGCGATGGCCGACACGGTGCAGCGGTCCCCCGAATCCGACACACTCTGGTGTGTTCCGGCGACGATCCACCTGGCCGGTGCGGAGATCGAGCTCGTGTCGCTGGTGGCGCGGGAACAGCGCCTGCGTACCGCGCTCGACCTGTACCTCCAGTCGCTGGAGGAGCCGTACCACTACGTCTTCATCGACTGCCCGCCGTCGCTCGGCCTCCTGACGATCAACGCCTTCGTCGCGGCGCAGGAAGTGCTGATCCCGATCCAGTGCGAGTACTACGCGCTCGAGGGACTCAGCCAGTTGTTGCGGAACATCGAGCTCATCGAGCGGCACCTCAACCCGAATCTCCGGGTCTCGACCATCCTGCTGACGATGTACGACGGACGGACAAACCTGGCGAACCAGGTCGCAAACGACGTGCGTGAGCACTTCGGTGACCAGGTCCTCAAGGCGATGATCCCCCGATCAGTCCGGGTGAGTGAAGCGCCGAGTTACGGACAGAGCGTCGTGGCGTACGACGTGAACTCCACAGGGTCGCTCTCCTACCTGGAGGCGGCCGCCGAGATCGCAGCACGAGGAGCGCAGGACTGATGGCACCCAAGCGAACAGGATTGGGCCGTGGCATCGGCGCGCTCATCCCGACGGCAACGGACCAGCAGGATCGTCCGGTCGACGTGTTCTTCCCCACCGGTGGTTCCCCGGCATCGGCGCCGACGGCCGACGAGCTCGTGGCCGTCCCGGGTGCGCGGCTCGCCAACCTCAATCCGCTGGACGTGATCCCGAACGCGCAGCAGCCCCGCAAGGAGTTCCGCGAGGAAGAGCTGCAGGAGCTCGTCCACTCCATTCGCGAGATCGGCGTACTGCAGCCCATCGTGGTCCGCCCGATCCCCGGGGCTGCGGGGACGGAGCCGCAGTACGAGCTCATCATGGGCGAACGGCGGCTCCGTGCGACCAAGGAACTCGGACTCAGCGTCATCCCGGCGATCGTCAAGGAGACGCCGGACGACGCGATGCTCCGTGACGCCCTCCTCGAGAACCTCCACCGCGCGCAGCTCAACCCTCTCGAGGAAGCTTCGGCGTACCAGCAGCTCTTGGCAGACTTCGGGATCACGCAGGAGCAGCTCGGTCAGCGCATCGGCCGATCGCGCCCGCAGATCACCAACACCATCCGTCTGCTCCGGCTCCCCTCCCCCGTGCAGCGCCGGGTCGCCGCCGGTGTCCTGTCCGCTGGACACGCTCGCGCGATCTTGGCTGCTCCGGATGCTGAGGCGATGGAGTACCTCGCCGAGAAGATCGTCAACGAGGACCTGTCGGTCCGTGCTGCTGAGGCCATCGCGCAACAGCTCGCGACGAAGACCCCGCCGAAGCAGGCACCGCAGCCCTCCAAGAACCAGGCGCACTTCAACGACCTTGCCGAGCGCATCGGTGACCGGTTGAACACGCGGGTCAAGATCGCTGTGGGCGCCCGGAAGAGCTCCGTGACCATCGACTTCGCGAACGGCGACGACCTGAATCGGATCCTTTCGGAGCTCGGGATCAGCGACGTTTCGTCCTGACGGCCCGCCAACGGCGCTGTGCGGCCCGTAGCGGGCTTCGCAGGTCCGGTGCGGGTGTCCGGAGCAGCGAGGGAGCATTCGGCCCGATACGGGGCGCATAGCCGTTCAGCTGGTTGAGGTTCACGAGCAGCGAACGCGAAAGCCGAACGTTTCACGTGGAACACTGCCAAGCTCGCACCATGAGATCTCGCAATCCCGAGCCGCTCTGGCGTGACGTCGTAGGTCGAGAACTCCGCGCTCGTCGCCGCGGCCGCGGGGACACCCTGCACGACGTCGCTCGTCGCGCAGGGGTGTCACCGCAGTACTTGTCGGAGATGGAACGCGGGCGGAAGGAGCCGTCGAGCGAGATGCTGGCAGCAGTGGCCGGCGCGCTCGAGAGTTCCTTGCTGGACCTGACGGCAGCCGCAGCAGAACAGCTCCGCGAGCGAGCACGTTCCGCAGGTACTGGTGGCGAACAACTGCGGAGCAGTTTCGTCCTCGCAGCCTGAGGCGTCGTCGGGCAGCGCCGTCCGTCAGCGTCGAGTGATCACGTGGTCCACGAGCCCGTACTGCTGGGCCTGACGGGCGGTGAAGACGCGATCGTGATCCGTGTCGGCCCGGAGTCGCTCGACACTCTGGCCGCTGTGCTCGGTGAGTAGGTGCTCGATCTCGGCCCGTATCCGGACGACCTCGTCAGCCTGCAGGATGAGTTCGGGAATGGCCCCCTGTCCCTGCGCCGCGGGTTGGTGGAGCACGACCCGAGCATGCGGCAGGGCCGACCGCTTTCCTGCTGCGCCCGCGGCGAGCAGGACGGCTCCGACACCGATCGCTTGCCCCACACAGGTGGTCGCGACCGCGGCGCGGATGAACCGCATGGTGTCGTAGACGGCGAGCATGGCACTCGGGTCGCCGCCGTCGCAGTTGACGTAGAGCTGGACGTCCGAGTCCGGGTTGTCCGACTCGAGGAAGAGGAGTTGCGCGATGAGGGCGTTGGCGACGCCAGCATCGATCGCGGTACCGATGTAGATGATGCGCTCGGTGAGCAGGTGCGAGTAGACGTCCAGGACGCGGTCGCCGCGAGCATCCCGCGCGATGACGTTCGGGATCGTGTACGCGCTCAACGGTCTCCCTCCCCGACCGCAGGTCCGCCGAAGCCGGTCACGGTGGAGCTGGGCTGCTGGGGCCGGATCACCGAGAAGTCGTCGACGATCACGTCGACGAAACCGTAGTCGAGGGCCTCCTGCGCGGAGTACCAGTGGTCGTGCAGCGAGTCCTCGAAGATGCGGTCGACCGTCTGACCGGTGTCCGCTGCGATGAGTCCGAGCACGGTGTCGCGGGTGTCACGGAGGTGGTCTGCCTGCAGCGCCACGTCCACTGCACTCCCCCCGATCCCTGCAGATCCCTGGTGCATCAGGATCCGGCTGTGCGGCAGTGCTCGTCGCTTGCCGGGAGTACCGGAGGACAGCAGGAACTGGCCCGCGCTGCAGGCGATCCCGAATGCGAGGGTGCTGACGTCGTTGGGGATCACCCGCATGAGGTCCCGGAGGGCGAGCATCGCCGGGACCGAGCCTCCGGGCGAATGGATCCAGAGCGCGATGTCGCTCCAGGGGTCCGCCGTCGCGAGCTGTACCAACTGCGTCATGAGGACGGTGCCGTTGTCGTCGTCGAGGGCGCCGTCGAGTACGAGCACGCGATGGTCGAAGAGGGCACGCCGGTACTCGATCGTGAAGGCTGCGGGTGGTGGTGAATCGGTCATGCGTCCACCGTGCCCCGGGAGATGACCACACGCATCCGATGCTGCTCAGAGCGGATCAGCTCTCAGCAGCGAACCGCGGGTGCCGACGTTCCACGTGGAACATCGACTCTCGCGCACTCCGATGTTCCACGTGGAACGTCGAGCTCGCGGATCAGGCGTGGTGGTCGCGGATCGCCTGTTCGGCGAGCTCTGCGTACGTCCACCCGAGATCGAAACCGGATGCGGAGAGTGCCTGCGGCAGCAGGGAGGTCTCGGTCAGACCCGGGAGCACGTTGGCTTCGAGGAACCAGGGCGTGCCCGCTCCGTCGATGATGAGGTCCACACGCGACAGATGGCGGAGGCCGAGCGCCGCGTGGGCTGCGACTGCGGCGTCCGCTGCAGCTGACGCGAACTCGTCCGACAGCCTGGCCGGGGTGTAGAACGTCGTCTCCCCCGCGTTGTACCGTGCCTCGAACCCGTAGATCCCGTTCCGCGGCACGATCTCCACGGCGGAGAGTGCCACGGGCCCGTCGCCGGTGTCGATGATGCCGACTGCGACCTCGGTGCCGCGGATGAGCTGCTCGACCACGACGTCGTCGCAGTACGTGTACGCGGTCACCATGGCGCGCGGCAGGTCGTCGACGTCGTCGACGAGGGTCACGCCCTGCGCGCTGCCACCGCGTGCTGGCTTCACCGCGAGTGGGACCGGGTGCTCGCCCGCGATGGCCTCGAGCACTCCGACGGCACCGAGTTCGCGGAACACGTCGTGGGACAGCGTGACGGAGCGAGGGGTTCGCACGCCTGCCCGCGCGACCAACGCGGAGGCCGTGGGCTTGTCCCATGCCAACCGTGCCGACGTGGAACGTGAGCCGACGAACGGGATGTCCACCGCCTCCAGGATGCCCCGCAGGGCCCCGTCTTCACCGGAGGCGCCGTGCAGAGCCGGCCACACGACGTCCGGGCGGGTTTCGGCGAGAGCCGGCAGGAGCAGTGCGTCCGCGTCGCGGAGGTCGACCTGCCAGCCGTACCCGGTCAGCGAGTCGGCGACCCGTCGACCGGAGCGCAGGGAGACGTCGCGCTCGTGCGAGATCCCTCCCGCGACGACGACGACGTGACGACGGGTGAGCTCAGCCATGGGGGTCCTCCGGTGTGGAACGACGGTGCTGGTGGGCTTCGCACCGCAGAAAAGCGCTGATCAGGAGATGTTCGGCGGCGGGGCGCTGACCGAGGACGTCTCACGCACGACGCCGTTCGGCCGCGTGCTCGGGCCGAACGTCTCGATCAGCTCGAGCTCGTCGTTCACGACGTTGGCGAGCCGCTTCACGCCGACGCGGATCTGCTCGGGAGTGGGGTAGCAGAACGACAGACGGATGTGTCCCCCACCGCGACCGTCTGCGTAGAAGGCCGTCCCCGGCGTGTACGCGACGAGCTCCTTCACCGCGCGCGGCAGCATGCCCTTGGAGTCGAGCGACTCGGGGAGCGTGAGCCAGACGAAGAAGCCACCGTTCGGCTTCGTCCAGGACAGGTCCGGCAGGAACTCCCCCAGGGCGGACAGCATGGCGTCACGACGCTCTGCGTAGATGCCCCGGAAGGTGTCGACCTGACCCTTCCAGTCCGCGGCGTCCAGGTAGGCGTTCACGACGTACTGGCCGAAGGAGTTCGGGGCGAGGACGGCCGACTCGTTGGCGAGCACGAGCTTCTCGCGGATGGCATGCGGCGCGAGCGCCCAGCCGACGCGGAAACCGGGTGCGAGGGTCTTCGAGAAGGACCCCAGGTACACGACCCCTTCTTCGTCGATGGAGCGGATGGCCTGCGGTGCCGGCTCGTCGAACCAGAGGAGCCCGTACGGGTTGTCCTCGAGCACGAGGATGTTGTTCGACCGGCAGATGTCGAGCACCTCGATGCGGCGCTCCCGACTCATGGTGACGCCGGCCGGGTTGTGGAAGTTCGGGATCGTGTAGAGGAACTTGATCCGCTTCCCCTGCGTGCGCAGGTTCGCGATCGCCTCGCGCAGCGCCTCGGGCACCAGTCCGAGTTCGTCGGTCGTCACGTGGACGGTCTCGGCCTGGTACGACCGGAACACACCGATCGCGCCGACGTAGGACGGGGACTCGGCGAGCACGACGTCGCCCGGATCGATGAACAGCCGCGTGACGAGGTCGAGTGCGTGCTGCGAGCCCGTCGTCACGACGACGTCCTCGGCGCTCGCACGGATGCCCTCGAGGCTCATGACGTCCACGATGTGCTCGCGGAGCGACCGGAGACCCTGACCGCCGCCGTACTGCAGCGCCATGGCGGCGTGCTCGTTCATCACGCGGTCCAGGGAGCCCGTGACGAGCTCTCTGGGCAGTGCGGAGACGAACGGCATGCCGCCGGCCAGCGAGACCACCTCAGGGCGCGAGGCGACGGCGAACAGGGCTCGGACCTCGGAGGCGCTCAGCCCGGCGGTGCGCTGGGCGTAGGAGTCGTACCAGGGGTCGAGGCTGTTGCCGTTCGTCATACCGTGCTCCGATCAGTGAGACATTCCCGCCACACTACGACATCGACCCCGGAAACCCGGGCTCCGCGGCGGGGGCCGATCCGCAACGGGTGGCACGCGAACGCCCCGCCCGCGTCTGCTGAGCAGGACGAGGACGGGGCGTTCGGTGGTGCTGGTGCGACCTACGCGAGGAACTCGGCGAGGTCGGCCTCGAGCGCGGGCTTCGGCTTGGCGCCGATGACGGTCTTGACGACCTCGCCGCCCTTGAAGACCTTCATCGCCGGGATCGAGGTGATCTGGTAGTTCATGGCCGACTGGGGGTTGTCGTCCACGTTGAGCTTCACGATCTCGATCTTGCCGGCGTGCTCTTCGGCGATCTGGTCGAGGATCGGCGAGACGGCGCGACACGGGCCGCACCACTCGGCCCAGAAGTCGACGAGGATCGTCTTGTCGGACTTGAGGACCTCGTCCGAGAAGGTGGCGTCGGTGACAGCCTTTGCGTTGGACATGGGTGTCCTTTCGTGAGAAGTCGGTACTGGGTGTGGAACCGCGGACGGGCCCCCGGCATTCCGGGGGCCGTACGGGTCAGGCGGAGATGGTGACCGGCTCGACCGGGGTCTCGCCCACAGCAGCGTCGGTCAGCGTGTCCTCGAGGTCGGCGAGGTACTTCTCCGCGTCGAGGGCAGCGACCGCACCGGAGCCGGCAGCCGTGATGGCCTGGCGGTAGGTGTGGTCGAGCACGTCACCCGCGACGAAGACCCCGGGAACGCCGACGGCCTTGGACGTGCGGCCCTCGACGGCGATGGTGCCCTCGGGAGCGAGCTCGAGCTGACCGTGCACGAGGTGCACACGGGGGTCGTTGCCGATCGCGATGAACAGGCCGTCGAGGGCGAGTTCGCTCTCGGTGCCGTCCACGGTGTCCTTCAGGGTCACGCCGGTCACTGCGGAGTCACCCTGGATGCCGATGACCTCCTTGTTCCACGCGAACTCGATCTTCGGGTCGTTGTGGGCACGGTCCTGCATGATCTTCGACGCGCGGAGGGTGTCCTTGCGGTGGATCACGGTGACCTTGTCGGCGAAGCGGGTGAGGAACGTCGCTTCTTCCATCGCGGAGTCGCCACCGCCGACCACGGCGATGTTCTTCTGGCGGAAGAAGAAGCCGTCGCAGGTCGCGCACCACGAGACACCGTGGCCCGAGAGGCGCTCTTCGTCGGCGATGCCGAGGTGGCGGTACGCCGAACCGGTCGCGTAGATGACCGCGAGGGCTTCGTACGTCTCGCCGGAACCGACGGTGACCTTCTTCACGTCGCCGGTGAGGTCGACGGAGACGGCGTCGTCGTACAGGACCTCGGCGCCGAACTTCTCGGCCTGTTCCTGCATCTTGATCATGAGGTCGGGGCCCTGGATCCCCTCGGGGAAGCCCGGGAAGTTCTCGACCTCGGTCGTCTTGGTGAGTTCCCCGCCCGTCTCGACACTGGACGCGACGATGAGCGGCTTGAGCTCTGCGCGCGCGGCGTAGATGCCGGCGGTGAACCCGGCCGGACCGGAACCGATGATGATGAGCTGGCGCATGCCTGACTGCCCTTCCGTTGCGTGCTGACCGGGTCAACACATGGTACCGGCGCGGCATTCCGCGACGTCCGGGAAGCGTGCGGTCAGCGACCGAGCTTGCTCCTGACCATCCCGACGGCGTTCTTGATCTCGCCGTTCTTCGCGACGACGAGCGCCCCGAAGTACACGAGGACCATGACGGCGCCGGTCAGGACGATGGTGATGAGTGCCCCGGTGCGGTCGGACATCGCGAACCCGGCTGCGGAGAACGCGCCGAAGAAGTTGACGACCAGCAGGCCGACGACGCCGGCGATCAAGGCCGCGATGATGAACTGCACGTGCGAGCGGGTCACGACCGCTCCCTCGATGCTGCCGAGCTTCCGACGCACCAGGACGAGCGCGACGATCGTCTGCGCGGTCCCGGCGAGGGTGGTGCACGCGGCCACACCGATGCCGATCACGGAGGTCGGGAACGTCGACACCGCGAGGGCACCGATGACGAACAGGACGGACTGGATGCACTGCATCAGGAACGGCGTCCGGTGGTCGTGCATGGCCCAGAACACGCGCTGGATGATGAACAACATGCTGAACAGCACCAGGCCGGGCATGTAGGCGACCAGGACGGCACCAACCTGCAGGGCGCTCTCGAACGTGCCCTCGTACAGCCGGCCGAACGGCACCGCGACGACGACCAGCGCCACCGACGCGAACACGGTGAAGAGCCCCACGATGCGCAGGGACAGCGACAGGTTCCGTCGGACGGATGCCAGGTCGCCGCGCGCAGCGTCGTGGCTCATCCGGGTGAAGTACGCCGTCGCGATGGACACCGTGATGATCGAGTGCGGCAGCATGAAGATGAGCCACGCGTTGCCGAGCACCGCGTTGCCGGGTCCGTCACCCTGACCCTTCCACGCGACGGCCGACTGCACGATGCCGGCGACCTGCGTCACCAGGATCATCGCGAAGAGCCACCCGGCAGCGGTGCCCGTCGACTTCAGGCCGACGCCGCGCCACCGGAAGTCCGGTCGGAACGACAGCCCTGCTCGCCGCCAGAACAGCGGGAGGAACGCCGCCTGGGCGAACACCCCGAAGGAAGCGCTGCCGGCGAGGAGCGCGATCTTCGCGGGTGTCCATTCGTCAAGGGCGCTGCCGCTGGTGCCGTACAGGGCGATGAACACGACGAGGCCGGCGATCGCGATGACGTTGTTGAGCAGAGGAGCCCAGGTGAACGGCCCGAAGACCTGCTTGGCGTTGAGGACCTCACCGAGCAGCGAGTACATCGCGTAGAACAGGATCTGCGGCAGGCACCAGAACGCGAAGGCGATGGCGAGGTCGGTCGCAGCGGGACCCCGGGTGTCCGAGGACGTCGTGTACAGGCGCACCAGGAGCGGTGCCAGTGCCGTCGCGACGATCGTGATGACGATGAAGACCGACCCGCCGAGCGTCACGATCTTGTTGACGTACGCCTGCCCGCCGTCCGTCCCGTTCTTCATGGCGCGGACGATCTGCGGGATGAGCACGGCCGACAGCAGGCCGCCTGCGATGAGCGCGTAGATGTTGTTCGGCAGCTGGTTCGCGACCGCGAACGCGTTGGCCGAGGGGCTCTTGTTCTGCCCGATGGCGTAGGCGAGCACGAAGGTCTTCGCGAAGCCGAGGATCCGGCTCACCATCGTCCCCGCCGCGAGCATCGCACTCGCCCGCCCCAGGCTGCGCTCCGCGACCGGTTCCGCGTCGACGTCGGGCTGGGGCTGGGTGGCGCTGATGGTCGGCTCCTCGGGGTCGCGGGCGTCCGCGACGCGGCTGGTACGGGCGTCGGACGGGAGGCCCGGTTCGGCCCCGGCACGGGCGATCGCGTCCTGCAGGCGGTCGCCGCCAGGAGCTGCGACAGCGGCCGGCACGGCGGACGCGCCGGGCGCACCCGGCTGCACGGCGAGCGGGCGGTTGGGGTCGTCGTCGTCCTCGTCGTCGAGTTCGCCGTTGCGACGGCGGATGCGCTTCCGGATGCTGCGGAAGATGCCGAAGCCGAAGATCGCGATCAGGGCGACCGCGGCGGCGGCGGTGATGACGGTCTCCCACTGTGCCTGGACGTTGAGCTCGACGGTGGCCGGCTGCGCGACGGCGACGCCGGTCGGGCTCGACAGCGACATGGTCAGCTCGACCTTGCCGTTCGCGACCGACTGCACGGGCACGGTGGCACGGGTCGACGAGTCCGGCTGGATCTCGACCACGATGTCGTTGCGGACGATGCGGAGTGCGGAGTTCGACGGCTGGACGGCCAGGTGCACCGTCACCGGGTAGTCCGAGCTGTTGCGGATCGAGACCGGGAGCGACGACCGGTCCCCGAGCAGGGTCAGGCTGCTCGAGTCGACGATCCCGACCTCGGTGGTCTGCTTCGCCCAAGCCGCGGTGCGGGCGTCGACCGCGGCCGTGAGTCCCTCGTCGTCGCCGCGCCACGCGTTCGAGGCGAGGGCGAGCAGCCGGAGGCGTGCCGGTGCCGTCAGTTCGGTGGGGGTGTCGAGGATCGTGGCGAACGCGGAGAGCCCCTGTTCGCCCTGCACCAGGCGCTTGAGCTGCGCGATGCGGTCGGCGCCGGTGGACGCACTGTTGAGGGTGAGCGACCCCGCGACGGCCTTCGACGCGGTGGAGAGGTCGGCCGGCGCGACCCAGGCGGTGCTCTCGAGGGCGTCGAGGGTCTGGCTGAGGCGCGTGGAGTCCGAGGGCCAGTCGCGACCGAGGGTGAGCAGGATCGGCCCGGTGGTGCCGCCGTCACGCGCCGAGGTGGCGAGCGTCGCGGTCAGTTCGGACATCGCCGACGACCAGCTCTGGCGGTCCGGTGCCGTCGCCGCATCGCGCAGCAGGGACGACATCGACTGGTCGGAGACGAGGACGTGGTCGTCGCCGATCTTCTCGGACGCCGAGATCGTGGCGTTCGCGCCGGCGGAGGTGTTCCCGCTCGAGACGATGGTCGTGTCCTTGTCGGCCCGCTGCAGCGCCGTCAGGTCGGCCGCGGTCACGGTGCCGTCCGCCGGCCATGCGATGGAGTCCATGGAGTAGGGGAAGTCCAGCAGCTGTTCCGTGGTGGGCAGCGTCTCCGTGGTCTCACCCGTGCCGGAGCCGGAGCCGGCGTCGGTGGTGGCGTCGTCGCTCGGGGTCGCTGTGCTGCTCGGGCCGGAGGTCTGCCCGGGGGTGGCGGTCGGCGTCGGCGCGGGCGTCTCGGCACCGGGGAAGTTCTCGGACTTCACGGACTGGTCGAGCGAGATCGGGGAGAGGATGCCGTCCGACCCCGCCTGGCGCAGGCCGGTGACGTCGGCGTCGGCGTAGGGCAGCGCGAAGGTCTCGTTGCGCAGGGCCTCGAGCCGCTGGAGCCACGCCGTCGCCGCGGACGGGGCGTTCTCGCCGAGGATCCGGATCGAGGCGATGATGCGTGGGTCGACCGCGACGGCGACGTTGTGGTCCTCGGCCGCGTCGAGCTGCTGGGTGAGGGTGCCGTCCACCGAGGTCGCGGCGGCCAGGACGGCCGCGCTGAGGATCCCGTCCGTGGACTTCGGGACGGTCACCGGCATCGCCACCGAGACGCTGACCGGCACCTGCTCGAAGTCCGGGTACCAGGTGATCGCGGAGCGGGCGACGGCGAAGGTCTCACCGGCCGTGTACTCCGCCGCGATGCGCCGCGCACCGAACGAGGAGTACCCGCCGAGTGCCACGTTGCCCGAGACGATCTCGACCGAGTCGATGGTGACCGATCGGTGCGCCGGGACGGCCGGGATGTCCACGGAGTCCATCGGGGCGCCGAGGTAACCGGTCGTGGTGGTGTCGGCAAGCCACTCGGCGAGGACGTCCCGTGTGCTCACGGAGCGGAAGATGTCGAACTCCGCGGTGCCCGCCGGCAGTGCGGTGTCGGTGTCGTTGGTGACCGTCACCGAGAGAGTGAGGCCCTGGTCGCGCTGCACGATCCCACGGTGCGCAGGAGCGACCGAGATGGTGGCCTTGCCGGCGTCGGCGGCAGCCGGATCGGCGAGGTGGGTCGTGGCCGACGAGACCGTCGCAGCATCGGCGTGCGGGGCGCTGACGGGCGCGACGACCAGGCCGAGCGCGACGAGGGTCGACGCGGCTGCGGCGAGCGTGGTGCGGAGGATGTGCATACGGAAGCGGGCCACGGGGTCGGTTCGGGCCGAGCACGAGTGTATGAGGCGCGACCATGAACAGGTCCCGTGCGCGCGGGGTTGGGGAGAACTCGGGGCGTCGATCTGGGAGGATGAGGACCGTCATGCAGTCCGTTGCCCAGGCCGTCGAACGACTCGACGCACTCGCCACCACCGAGCCCGTCGACCTCCTCGCTCGGGCCTTCGCCGACGCCGGACACGAGCTGGCCCTGGTCGGCGGTCCCGTCCGCGACGCCTTCCTCGGTCGTCCCGTCACCGACCTCGACTTCACGACGAGCGCCCGTCCGGACGACATCCTGCGCATCGTGGAGCCGATCGCGAGCGCCACGTGGGACGTCGGCCGCCAGTTCGGCACCATCGCCGCGCGGGTCGGTGGCGAGCAGGTGGAGATCACCACCTACCGCAGTGACGTCTACGACGGCGAGACCCGGAAGCCCGAGGTCGCGTTCGGGGACACCATCGAGGACGATCTGCTCCGTCGCGACTTCACCGTCAACGCGATGGCGCTCCGGCTGCCGGCGCGCGAGCTCGTCGACGTGCACGGCGGCGTCGAGGACCTGCTGGCCGCCCGACTCCGCACCCCGCAGGCCGCCGTGGTCTCGTTCCGCGACGATCCGCTCCGGATGATGCGGGCAGCGCGGTTCACGGCGCAGCTCGGGTTCACCGTCGACGACGACGTCCGTGCCGCCATGCAGGACCTCGTCGACTCCATCGACATCGTGTCCGCCGAGCGGGTGCGCGACGAACTCGTCAAGCTGCTGAACACGAGCGACCCGGTGCCCGGCATCCGGCTGCTCGTGGACACCGGCCTCGCCGAGCGGTTCCTGCCCGAACTGCCCGAGATGCGGCTCGAGATCGACGAGCACCACCACCACAAGGACGTCTACGAGCACTCCCTGACCGTGCTCGAGCAGGCCATCGGGTACGAGGCCGAGCGGCACGCGGGCGACCCGCCGGACACCGTCCTGCGGCTCGCGGCGCTGCTGCACGACATCGGCAAGCCCGCCACCCGCAAGCTCGAGCCCGGCGGCGCCGTCAGCTTCCACCACCACGACCTCGTCGGCGCGAAGCTCGCGAAGAAACGACTGCGCGCCCTGCGCTTCGACAACGACACGATCGCCGCCGTGTCCCGGCTGATCGAGCTGCACCTGCGCTTCTTCGGGTACTCCGACGGTGCCTGGACCGACTCCGCCGTCCGCCGCTACGTGCGCGACGCCGGACCGCAGCTCGAGCGGCTGCACGAGCTCACCCGCTCGGACGTCACCACGCGGAACCGTCGCAAGGCCGACCGCCTGGCGTTCGCGTACGACGACCTCGAGGACCGCATCAAGGTCCTCGCCGCGCAAGAGGAGCTGGAGTCGATCCGGCCCGACCTGACCGGCGACGACATCATGCGGATCCTCGACATCCCGCCGGGGCGTGGGGTGGGCGAGGCCTACCGCTTCCTGCTCGAGGCGCGGATGGACGACGGCCCCCTCGGAGCGGACGCCGCCGAGGCGCGCCTGCGCGACTGGTGGGCCGCGCGGGACGCCACCAGCTCCTGACGCGACGCCGGCGCACTGGACGCGACCGCCCGACGGGCGTGACGGTTCTCCACAGACCGGTGGCGCGCCTCCAGGCCGTCGGGTAGTCTGTGCAGGTTGCCCGGCGCGTGTCTGCGTGCCGTGGCACATGCATCAACCCTCCTGCCCCGGGAACTGCCCGGGGCCGCTGAGACCAGAGGAGGTGGGTTCCGCATGCACCAGTACGAACTGATGGCGATCCTCGACCCCGAGATCGATGAGCGCACCGTCGCTCCCAGCCTGGACAAGTTCCTCGCTGTCATCCGCAACGACGGTGGCTCCGTCGACAACGTGGACGTCTGGGGCCGTCGCCGGCTCGCTTACGAGATCGCCAAGAAGTCCGAGGGCATCTACGCCGTCGTCGACTTCACGTCCTCCCCCGAGGCCGCCAAGGAGCTCGACCGTCAGCTCGGTCTCTCCGAGGCCGTGCTCCGCACGAAGGTCCTCCGCGCCGAAGAGGGCATCGCGCAGGTCGCCGCCCAGAAGCAGCGCGACGAGGCACGTGCGGCCCGCAAGGCCGCCAACGCGTCCGCAACCGCGACCGCGAGCGCCGAGTAACCCGTGGCCGGCGAAACCGTCATCACGGTGGTGGGCAACCTCACCGCGGACCCCGAGCTGCGCTACACGCAGAACGGGCTCGCGGTGGCGAACTTCACCATCGCCTCCACGCCTCGCACGTTCGACCGTCAGGCGAACGAGTGGAAGGACGGCGACGCGCTGTTCCTCCGCGCGAGTGTGTGGCGGGAGTTCGCCGAGCACGTGGCGGGGTCACTGACGAAGGGCTCGCGCGTCATCGCGCAGGGTCGTCTGCGTCAGCGTTCCTACCAGGACCGTGAGGGTCAGCAGCGCACGAGCATCGAGCTCGAGGTCGACGAGATCGGCCCGTCGCTCCGGT
Source organism: Curtobacterium sp. TC1 (assembly GCF_019844075.1). Taxonomy (NCBI): domain Bacteria; kingdom Bacillati; phylum Actinomycetota; class Actinomycetes; order Micrococcales; family Microbacteriaceae; genus Curtobacterium; species Curtobacterium sp. TC1. The sequence goes on along the minus strand of NZ_CP081964.1, from coordinate 3,937,059 downwards.
ACGCGACCGCACAGATCACCCGCGCAGCGGGTGGCGGCGGCGGTCGTGGCCAGGTCGGCGGCGGCAACGGCGGCGGTCAGCAGGGCGGCGGCAACGGCGGCTGGAACAACAACGGCGGCGGCAACGCCTCCGCTGGTGGCCAGTCCGACGAGCCGTGGTCCCCGCAGGGTGGCCAGCAGGGCGGCGGCAACGCACAGTCGAACGACGTGTGGAGCACCCCCGGCGGCAACTTCGACGACGAGACCCCGTTCTGATCCTCCTGGTTCCGACGGACACACAACTCTTCTTCTAAGGACAAATCACTATGGCTGGAAAGAGCACCGGCGACCGCCGGAAGCCTCGCGGCAAGGGCGGCAAGAACGCCGCTCCCGCGAAGTCGATCAAGGTCGGCGTCATCGACTACAAGGACGTTGCGACCCTTCGCAAGTTCATCTCGGAGCGTGGAAAGATCCGCGCCCGTCGCATCACCGGCGTCTCCGTCCAGGAGCAGCGCCTCATCGCCCGTGCCGTGAAGAACGCCCGTGAGATGGCGCTCCTCCCCTACGCCGGCTCCGGCCGCTGATCGGAGGTCGACACATGTCGAAGCTCATCCTCACCCACGAGGTCTCCGGCCTCGGTTCCGCTGGTGACGTCGTCGACGTCAAGAACGGCTACGCCCGCAACTACCTCATCCCCCAGGGCTTCGCTGTCGCGTGGTCCAAGGGCGGCGAGAAGCAGGTCGAGTCGATCCGTGCCGCGCGCACCGCGCGTGAGCTCGCCACCATCGAAGAGGCACAGGACCTCAAGATGAAGCTCGAGAACGCGACCATCTCCCTGGCGGTCAAGGCCGGCAAGGACGGTCGTCTGTTCGGCTCCGTCCGTCCGGGCGACGTCGCTGACGCCGTCCAGGCGCAGGGCGTCGGCTCGCTCGACAAGCGCAAGGTCGAGGTCCCCGCGACCATCAAGACCGTCGGTGACCACGAGGCCACCGTGCGTCTGCGCGAGGACATCACTGCCGTGATCTCGCTCAAGGTCGTCGCTGCCAAGTAGCACTGACGTTCCGCTCCACGACGGGCGGGTCTCCTCCGGGAGGCCCGCCCGTCGTTGCGTTGACGGGTGCTTCGCATGGTGCGGGGCGCGGGGCGTGCGTGGTTTCACTTGGTGAGCAGAAAAGGTCGGGTCCCGCTCCCCCACTCGACATCTTCTGCTCACCATCAACGCACGGTCGTCCAGTGCGGACGGGAGGCCCGGCTCGGCTTGCACGGGCGGGCTCGGCTTGGCTGGCTGGTTACCTCTCAGGCACGATCCGGCTTGCTGGGAACGGCCCGAGAACACTCCCCACAGGGAGGGCGCTTGTCAAGTCGTTTTACACAGCAGAAACGTGTCAAATCGGAACCTTCAACGACTACTTGAACCCCACTTTTCCACACATGGTGTGAAGTGGAAAACCCCAGGTCAGGCGGTCGAAAGTGTGTTCCCATAGGCCTGTTTCCACAGGCCCGTCCACAGTTGTCCACACAGCATCCCGGCGTGTTCCGCAATCCCTCCACAGAGTTATCCACAGGGCCGTTTGTTGGGGATAACTCTGCGGCCGTAGCTTGGCCCAGCGACTCGGGGATGTCGGTTGCTGGGGGTAGAAAGTCGTTGCGGGTGTCGGGCCGTCGTGTCCGGTCCCGCGTCGTTCAACAGAGGAGAGAGTGTGTCGATCGCGCATCTTGAGCCCGCACCGCAGGAGTACGCGGAGCGCGGCATGGAACGCACCCCGCCGCACGACCTGCTGGCCGAGCAGTCGACCATCGGCGGCATGCTGCTGTCGAAGGACGCCGTCGCCGACGTCATCGAGACGGCCCGCGGCGTGGACTTCTACGTCCCCAAGCACGAGGTCATCTTCGACGCGATCCTGTCGCTCTACTCGCACGGCGAGCCCACCGACGTCATCGCCGTCACCGACGAGCTGACCAAGACCGGACTGCTGTCCCGTGGCGGTGGCGCCGAGTACCTGCACAGCGTCACGAGCATGGTGCCGACCGCGGCGAACGCCGGGTACTACGCCGGCATCGTCGCCGAGAAGGCCGTCCTCCGTCGCCTCGTCGACGCCGGTACGCGCATCGTGCAGATGGGGTACGCGTCCGAGGGAGAGGTCACCGACCTCGTCAACAGCGCCCAGGCCGAGGTCTACAACGTCGCCGGCGGCGTGCAGACCGAGGACTACGTCCCGCTGACCGACGCCATCTCGGCCGCCCTCGACGAGATCGAGGCCGCCAAGGGGCGCGACGGCCAGATGACCGGTGTGCCGACCGGCTTCGCGCAGCTCGACGGCCTGACGAACGGCTTCCACCCCGGGCAGCTCATCATCGTCGCCGCACGACCGGCGCTCGGTAAGTCCACTCTCGCGCTCGACCTGTGCCGCGCAGCCGCGATCAAGCACGACCAGACCGCCGCCTTCTTCTCGCTCGAGATGGGTCGCGCCGAGATCGCGATGCGACTCCTGTCCGCCGAGACCAGCGTTCCCCTGCAGAACATGCGCAAGGGCACCGTCGACTCCCGCGACTGGACCACCATCGCGCAGACCCGCGGCCGCATCAACGACGCCCCGTTCTTCATCGACGACTCCCCCAACATGACGCTGGTCGAGATCCGCGCCAAGTGCCGTCGACTCAAGCAGCAGCACAACCTCAAGCTCGTCGTCATCGACTACCTGCAGCTGATGACCTCGGGCAAGAAGGTCGAGAGCCGCCAGCAAGAGGTCTCCGAGTTCTCGCGTGCACTGAAGCTGATGGCGAAGGAGCTCCAGGTCCCCGTCATCGCGCTGTCGCAGCTGAACCGTGGCCCCGAGCAGCGTGCCGACAAGAAGCCCGCGATCTCCGACCTCCGTGAGTCCGGGTCGATCGAGCAGGACGCCGACATGGTCATCCTGCTGCACCGCGAGTCGGCGTACGAGAAGGACAACCCGCGGCAGGGTGAGGCCGACCTGATCGTGGCGAAGCACCGCAACGGGCCGACGGACACCATCACCGTGGCGTTCCACGGGATGTTCTCGCGGTTCGTGGACATGCCGCAGTAGGCGCGTGTCGCCGCGCACATAATCTGTCTCCTTCGCACACAACTTGTCTCCATGCGCGCGGGCGGGGGCGACGGTTGGTCGCTCACCCTGAGTCCTGGGAGCGCGCGCGAAGCGTCCGCATGACGCACCTCCACCGATAGGAATTGCGGACCACCCAATTGAGACAAGAGCTCCGGACAGCCTGCGCTAGCAGGCGCGTCAGCGGCGCACCGATTCGCCTACGGCAGGTAACTCCGCGTTCTCGGTGTCGCCGAGTCCGGTCGACGACCGGCTAGCGGGACGCGATCTGCGGCATGCTTCAGGCATGCCCAAAGTGAAAGCACTCGCTCCAAGAGGTTTGGCGCTCGTTCGAGTCCTTGCAGTGTGTGCGCCGCTCGTTGGGGCGGCAGCAGTCATCTTGGGCATCGCGCAAGCTCGATCCGGAGACGCCATCGGCTACCTACTTGTCGCCCTCGGCGCCTTGATGTTCCTGCTCACGTACTACTTCATCCGAATCATCCGAATCATCCGGATCGTTCGCCGCTGAGCCATCGCGATGCGAGACCGTGCGTTCGCCGTTACGTTGAGCCGGTGAAGTTGCCAAAGTACCCGCGCCCGTTTGCGTGGTTCATGGTGATCGCAGCCAGTCTCATGCTCGCCCTCGGACTGCTGAACCTCATCATCAACACCACCAAACCCGGATCGTGGCTTCTGTTGATCGTGCTCATGCCGTGGGCACTGTACGCAGGCCTGAAGAGCTTGCGGGAGGGCGACGACCGGTAGCGGATCGTCTATCCAGACGGTCAGTTAGTGCCGCCAGGAGCTAAGTTGAGCCGATGAGCAACCCGAATGCTTCTCAACGTTCGAAGACGACTCTGGTCATCGCCGGGGTCGTCCTGCTGGTGGCGGGCATCGCGATGGCCATAGTTGGCTTCAGCGACTCCGGCGCGTTCCTCGGCGTGATGGGATCGATCATCGCCGTATGCGGTGTCGCCGCGTCGGTGGTGGCGTTCCGAAGGAAGCCGGCCCGCTGACGGATCGGCTATCGGACGCGTGAGCTGAGACGATGGGGTGTGCCCGATACGACTGCGCTTCTTGTCATCGATCTGCAGCGCGGCGTCTTGCAAGGCTGCTTCGACGCCGACGGCGTGCTCGGTCGCACCGCGCAGCTCGTCGAGCGCGCGCGATCGACCGGCGTGCCGGTGGTGTGGGTACAGGACCACGGCAGCTTCGCGGAGGGCACCGATGCGTGGGCACTCGCGGCACCGCTCGAACGCAGGGCGGGCGAGCCGCTCGTCCGGAAGGAGTACCGCGACTCCTTTGCAGACACGCGCCTCGCCGACGTCCTGGACGCTTTGGGTGTGCAGCACCTCGTCGTTGCCGGCGCCCAGAGCGACTACTGCGTCCGGACGACCACTCAAGCAGCGGCCGCGCGTGGGTTCGACGTCACGCTGGTGTCCGACGCGCACACGACGACGGATGCCGAGTACGACGGCGTCCTCATCACCGGCGAGCAAATCGTCGCACACACGAACATGTTCTTCGACAGCCTGCGCTACCCCGGCCACAGGTGTGCCGCCGAGCTGCACGACCAGGTGCAGTTTCAGGCCGGCCGGTGAGCGATCGGCTACAGGACGTCTTGCAGGACGCTGCTTTCTTCGGCGGCCGACAGACCCGAGCGACGTGAGCGGCCCAGCCCCCGGAATCGTTCATCCTCGAGGACGTCGGCCACGGTCGATTCGAGCGGTCGAACACGTCCAGTCATCTGCTGGAAGATCCGCGCAGATCGCTGGGCCATGGCTGCGTCAGATAGCGGCAACCACAGCGGCAGCGATCGGGGTCCTGCCCAGTACCGGACGTCGTGCGCAAGCAGCACCTCGTCCTCGACCTCCTCGAATGCGCCATCGAAGTTGGTGACAGCCGAGACTCGTTCGAAGAACGTACTCATGGGGATGACATCCCCAACGGCATTGGCGACTCCGACGTAACCGCCCCGCGCTGCCCGGCTGAGCCAGGCCGCGAGATCAGCGACGTCGATCACTTGAACGAATCGACCGGCCGTTTTCGGAATGAGCGTTGGACCGCTGCTGCTCAATCGTGCCGGCCAGTACCCAAATCGGTCGCTCGGATCGCCGGGGCCGACGATGAGGCCAGGTCGGGCAACGAGCAGTCGGGCGCCCAGCCGGGCCGTGCTGCTTCGCTCGGCCGCGACGTTCGCGTCCGCGTACTCCGCGAGGTTCGTCGGTTCCACCAGCGTTGCTGACTCGTCCGCTCCTGGCTCATCGTTTCGGGCGTACACGGAGACCGTCGACACAAGTGTCCAGTGCGCTGCAGTGTCAGCAAGTTCCGCGAGGGCTGGTTCTACGAGCTCCGGCTCGCTGGACAGTTCGATCACCTCATCCCACGCGCCCCGCACCGACTCGTATGCGTCGGCTGCAAGCCGATCCGCGCGCACGAACCGTGCGCCTTCCGGCACCGCTCCAGACTCGCCTCGCGCAAGACACGTGACCTCGACTCCCGCCGCTACGAAATCGCGCACGATCGCTCGCCCCAGCCACCCAGTTCCACCCAATACCAGTGCTCGCATGCCCCCAGCCAACCGACCCGACGGCTCCGCCGGACGCACGTCCGCTCAGAGCGCACGCGCACGGGCGCCGGGACAGATCCCGTCGAGCCCTCCCTCTCGGTTACGCGCCTTGGCTAGACCGTCCGCTAACCGATCGGCTGCCGGGCAGATGCATTGACATCTCCTGATTGCCCCGGTGAGCGGCTGAGATTTCGGAATCGGTGCACCGTCGCTTGCGGGACATGATCAGGAGGCCGTTACGGTCGAACCATGGCGAGCATCACCTACCCGGCGCCGCTCCGAGCAGGGGGACGCATCGAGGTTCCGGCACCGTCGATGGGCGTCCCCGCGCATCTCCTCGCGCGTTTGCACGCTGCGGTCGATGCGCTCACGACCCTCGGCTTCGACGTTCGACTGCGCCCGCACGCGGTGACGGGTGGTCTGACCCCGGCGCCGGCTGCTGCGCGAGCGGAAGACCTGCACGCTGCGTTCGAGGGAGCTGACGTCGTCCTTCCACCATGGGGCGGGGAGCTCGCCATCGAGTTGGTCGAGGGGATCGACTGGAACGTCCTCGCCGAAGCTCGCCCGTGGTTCGTGGGGTGGTCGGACATCTCGACGTTGCTGCTGCCCCTGACCACGCGGACCGGGCTCGCGACGCTCCACGGCGCGAATCTCATGGATGAGCCGTACGAGCTCCCCACCGAGTTCGCGCGGTGGACCGACGTCGCGGGGCTTCCGCCGAACAGCACCTTCGAGCAGTACAGCGCACCTCGCCGACGCAGCCGTCCGTGGGGAGCGTGGGCGGACGAGCCGTTGGACCGCGATCGGGCCTACGACGCCCCTACGAGGTGGCGGTCCCTCGACGGAACGAGTGACGTGAGGATGCGCGGCCGTCTGATCGGTGGCTGCCTCGAAACGGTGTCGTTGCTTGCTGGAACGCCCTACGGTGACGTGCCTGGATTCGCGCGGAAGTACGCCCCGGAGGGCACGATCGTCTACCTCGAAGCGGCGGAGTCGAACGCGATCACCGTCCTTCGGATGCTCACCTCGCTGCGTCTCGCGGGCTGGTTCGATGACGCGAACGGCATCCTGATCGGGCGTACCGACGGCGCCGCAGTGCCGGAACTGAGCCAGGAAGACGCCGTGCGACACGCGCTGGGCGACCTCGACGTGCCGGTACTCCTCGACTTCGACACCGGGCATCAGCCTCCGCAGATGCCACTGGTCAACGGCGCCCTGGCGGAAGTCCGACTCAACGGAGCGGGCAGTTCGATCGTGCAGCACCTGGTGCCGTGATGCGACGGCTCGGCGATCCCCCAACCGAACGCGTCGGAGCTACAGGCCCTTGCGCTTGTTCGTCTCCCAGTAGCCGAGTACGACGTCGTGCTCTTGCGGCAGCTCTCGTTCCACAAGGAGAAGGAGACGACGTCCCTGACGTTCGTGGGAGCGGGCGGCAGCCTCGGTCGGCCAGCCCGCTTCGATACCGTAGTTCTCGGTGAAGTCGCGGGCCCAGGCACGGATCTCGCTCGTGAGACGCGGCGAGAAGGACGGTGTGCCCTCGGCGCACGGCCCGTCGTCGTCCCACAGTGGCCAATCGACGTTGTACTCGTTCATCAGCCGGTAGTGCACATCCGAAGGATCGCACAGGTCGGAGCCGTTTCCGATGCCCGCCGGTTGTCCACGGACACCGGATAACGTCTGCGCATGACGTCTTGGTGGGACCGCACCGATCCGACGGACCGCCCGGAGTTGACGAACCTGCAGCACAATCCGGTGGCGCCGAACGGCACGGCCGCGCTGAAGCAACTGTTCGCGGCTGGCGCGCAGTTCCCGGCGCAGCAGTCGGTCATCTCCCTGTCCTACAACGACATCGTCTGGACGTTCTCGCAGCGGGTCGATGCGAAGTCGGGTGACCCGATCCTCGCCGCCGACCTGTTCCGTGTCGACAGCGGGAAGATCCGTGGGCACTGGGACGTGGTGCCGGCCAGCTGAGCGCGGGCATCCGAACGAACGACCCAGCGTCACCGGTGCGCCGGACCCGGACCTGCGCCAGAATCGGACCATGACCGACAACCGTGGCGAGCAGCCGCGCGTGATCGCCGTGAGCCGGGACGACGTCCATCGGTTCAGCAAGCCCGTCGTCGACGAGGTCACCCTGGTCGCGGGCTGGGGCATCGAGGGCGATGCGCATGCCGGGACGACCGTCCAGCACCGTTCACGAGTCGCGCGTGACCCTTCGCAGCCGAACCTGCGTCAGGTCCACCTGCTCCACGCCGAGGTGTTCGACGACGTCGCCGAGGCCGGGTTCCGCGTCGAGCCCGGCCAGATGGGCGAGAACGTCACGACCCGCGGTGTCGACCTGCTCGGTCTGCCCACCGGGACGCTGCTGCACCTCGGCGACGAGGCGTGCGTCCGTGTGACGGGCCTGCGCAACCCGTGCCAGCAGATCAACGGGTTCGAACCGGGCCTGTTGCGCGAGGTGCTCGGGCGGGACGAGGACGGTGCGGTGGTGCGGAAGGGCGGCGTGATGAGCGTCGTCGTGACCGGCGGTGTCGTCCGCACGGGTGACAGCATCCGGGTCGAGTTGCCCTCCGGCGAGCGGCAGGCGCTCCAGCCGGTCTGACGGGCACCCGAGCACGCGAGCTCGGCGCCCTACTCCCCCGCCGCCGCGGCCTGGTCGTACAGACTCGTCGCCAGGTCGTTGAGCACCTCGTGCAGCTCGCCGCCGTGTGCGCCGTCGACCGCCCGGAGTATGGCGGCGTACCGCTGCCGGTAGTCCGTGACGACGTCGTCGCCGGCCGGCAGCAGCCGCAGCAACGACCCACGACGGTCGTTCGGGTTCGGCGCGCGCTCGAGGAGTCCGGCGGTGCTCATCCGGTCGATCATGTTCGTCACCGCGCCCGAGGTCAGGCCGAGGTACCCGGCGACCTCGGTCGGCGTGGAGTACCCGGTGTCGCTGATGAGCACGAGCGCCCGGAGGGCGTTCTCGTGCACTCCGGCGCGCGCGCTGAGCTGGTTCACCAGGCTCGCGTTCGCGCGCACGACAGCGGTGAACGCGGCCATCAGGTCGGCGGCGTCGTCATCGTGTGCGGCGGGTGTCACGGGGGAATCCTTCCATGTCGGGAACCAGGGGGACACGAGCGTCCCCCGCACTGGGGTAGGTGTGCGAGTGGCTAACTTGGTCAACCGATGACTATCTTAATGATTGAAGCAAATCCGCCCGAGTGACTTGCTCCCCAGACCACCGCGAACCACCGAACCGATGAGGTAACACCGTGTCCACCAAGCTCCGCACCTCCGCACTGAAGCGGATCCGCTTCGCACCCGTGGCCCTGCTGGCCGGCATCTTCGCCGCGGTGCTCCTCTCCCTCTCGCTCACCGGCACCCTGTCCGGGTTCGCGGCGAGCATCACGAACAGCAGCAACACCGCCGGCAGCGGCACGCTGATCATGCAGGAGCAGAACGCCGGCGCGACCGTCACCTGCCTCAGCACCGACGGTGGTTCGGTCTCGACGAACTCCGCGACCTGCTCGACGATCAACAAGTTCGGCGGCAGCACCACGATGACGCCGGGCAACACGGTGAACACCGCGATCTCCATCAAGAACACCGGGACCGCGGCCGCCAGCACCTTCACGCTGAACCCCGGCGCCACCTGCACCCAGTCGGCGAACGGCTCGGCCAACGGCACCGCGACCGACCTCTGCGCCAAGATGAACCTGGTCATCACGTCCGGCTCGACCACCGTCTTCAGCGGCACGCTCGCCAGCTTCAAGGGCGCCGCAGCGTCGGCCTTCACGATGCCGCAGGCCCCGGCCGCCGGTGCCAGCGTCCCGTTCAACTTCGCGGTGACCCTCGACTCGTCGGCGGGCAACACCTACCAGGGCCTCGCGGCCTCGGTCCCCATGACCTGGACGTTCACGGCCTGATCCCGCTCCGGGCCGGCACCCCCCAAGCCGTCCCGGGACGTCCCGTGACCCCAGACCGGCGACGCTCGACCGACCCCCCCCTCCGGTCGAGCGTCGCCACCCCCGTCCCACCGAGCGCAGCACGCGCTGAGCCGCACCCCACCGAGCCGCAGGAGCACGACATGAGCCAGACCGCAGCGATCCCGCTCAGCGGCACGCTCGACCGTCCGGTCCTCCGGGGCCGTGCGGTCACCCGCTCCGAGTCCGTCCTCGCCTGGTTGCTCGCCCTGGTTGCCGCTCTGCTGCTCACCGCGGCGATCCTGTTCCTGTCCGCCGGCGGCCGTTGGTTCGTCGTCGAGACCCCCTCGATGGGTGAGGCCGCCCCGGTCGGCACCCTGGTGCTCGACCTGCCGGTCGACATCACCACCCTGCACGTCGGCGAGATCGTCTCGTTCGAGACCTCCGCGAACCCCGACATCGTCTACACGCACCGCATCATCGCGATCGACGCTGACGGCGGTCTGCACACCCGCGGCGACGTGAACGGCGCCGTCGACCCGTGGACGCTCTCGCAGGCCGACGTGATCGGTACCCCGGCGCTCCTGGTCCCGCACCTCGGCTGGCTGTTCCGTGCCGCCCCGATCCTGCTCATCGGCACGCTCCTGATCCTCACCCTGACCAGCGCCTTCACGGACCGGGTGACCCGCACCTGCCTCCGGATCGCCGGCTCCGCGCTGACGGTCTCGTACGCCGCGTTCGTCCTCAAGCCGTTCGTCAACGTGACGACCATCACGAACACCTCGAGCCCGACGGGCGTCGAGGCCACCGTCATCTCGTCCGGCATCTTCCCGGTCCGCGTCGACGCCCACGGCGGCAACACCGTGCACCTGGTCGACGGCGAGGTCGGCCGCGTGGTCATCCACGAACTCACGAAGAACGGGCACTACCAGCTGACGTCGAACATCGACCTCGACCCGCTGGGGTGGGTGGCGCTCATCGCCCTGTGCCTGGTCCCGCTCGTGGCCTGCCTGGCGGTCGGCCGCGTCGAGGCGGTGCGTCCCTCGTGATCCTCCGTCACCTGCGCGACGGCCGCGTCGTCGCCCTCCTGCTCGTGGTCGCCCTGGCCGTCGTGGTCCTCCTCAACCAGTTCGCCCCGACGCGCTCGGCCTACAGCGCCACCGTCCGGAACGACACGAACACGGCCGCGACCGCCCCGTACTTCACCTGCACGGGCGCCGTCGGAGCGGACACCGCGAACGCCCTGTTCGCGTACCGGCTCACCGAGTCGTCGAACGCCAGGACCGCCACGGACTGGTCCGGCCGCGGCGTGAACGGCACCTACCAGGGCTCGATGACGGCGGCCACCCCCGACCCGATCGCCTGCCCGCGCGACACCGGCAGCGCCTACGTGCTGAACGGCTCGACCAGCTACGTCACCGCCTCGCGCTCGTACGCCAACCCGACCACCTTCAGCGAAGAGGTCTGGTTCAGGACGACGGTCGCCGGCGGGCAGCTCATCGGCTTCGGCAGCAGCCAGACCGGCGGATCCGGCCAGCACGACCGGAAGCTCTACCTCAACACCAGTGGACAGCTCGCGTTCGGCACCTACAGCGGCACGACCCAGGTCGTCACGTCACCCAGGGCCTACACGGACGGCACGTGGCACCACGCCGTGACGACGATGTCGCCGACGAACGGCATGCGTCTCTACGTCGACGGCGCGCTGGTCGCCTCGAACGCTGCGTTCAAGGCCCCCGAGAACTTCACCGGCTACTTCCGCATCGGGTACGACACCGTCAGTGGGTGGCCGGGCTCCCCCGCGAACCCCTACTTCACCGGGTCCATGCGGTACGCGGCCGTCTACGGGACGGAACTGTCGGCCACCCAGGTCGCCGCCCACGCAGCAGCCGGACGCTGACGCGCCCAGAGCCCCCGCCGCGCGAGGTTCCGAAATTTTGGGACCTCGCGCGCGTGCGGCGCCCCGATCGGAACCTCGGCGGGTCGCACGCGGTGTGTCGTGGAACCTCGGCGGCACGCGGGCGGGGTGTCGTGGAACCTCGCGCAGCCCGACACCGCCGCGAGCCTTCCGTCAGGAACCGGGGCGGGCGCACCAACCCCCGAATTCGGGGCGACGAATACCGCTGATCAGGCCTTTTCGTGCTGGGTACCGTGCCAGGATCGTCAGGTCCTGAGACGTCGGCGTCTCCGTCCGACCGTCTCGAAAGGCGCCGCCCCCATGTCGTTCTGGGCCCTCTTCCTCATCGCGCTCGGTGTCTCCGCAGACGCCTTCGCCGTCGCCCTCGGCAAGGGCCTGCACATGAAGCGCTTCGACGTGCGGCACGCCCTCGTCATCGCGCTGACGTTCGGTGCGTTCCAGGCGCTCATGCCCCTGCTGGGCTGGCTGCTCGGGTCGGCGTTCGCCCGCTCCATCGCGGACTTCGACCACTGGATCGCGTTCGGGTTGCTCGCGCTGATCGGCGGCAAGATGCTGTGGGAGGCGTTCTCGAAGCACGAGGACACCGAGCAGGACACCGACCGCCTGCCGATCCGTGAGCTCCTGGTCCTGGCGATCGCGACGAGCATCGACGCCCTGGCCGTCGGCGTCACGTTGGCGTTCCTGCCGGTGTCGATCGGCGGCGCGGTGCTGCTCATCGGTGTGACGACGGCGGTGCTGTCCTTCGTCGGCGTGGTGGTGGGCCGCCGTGTCGGAGCCCGGTTCGGCAAGCCCGCCGAGATCGCCGGCGGTGTGGTGCTCATCCTGATCGGCGTGAACATCGTGCTCGAGCACACGGGCGTCATCGGCTGAGGCTGCGGAACGGGCGCCGTCCGTCAGATGTCGAGGACGCCGTCCACCGCTTCGTCGCGCGGCGCGATGTGTCCGCTGCCGATGTCCTCGTCGAGGTGCACCGTCACGTACGTCCAGTCCTCGACGTGGCCGGCGTCGTCGAACACGCGGTACCGCCGACGGAGCCGCAGGTACGGCACGTCGCTGTGCTCGAACGACACGACCACCTCGGTCGCCGGCCACTCCCCCTCGACGACGACCTCGACGGCCCGGTAGGCGCTCGCCGCACGGCGGGGCTCCGGGTGCTCGCGGGTCCACAGGATCCCCGGGTCGGCCAACGACTCGAACACACCGACCAGTTCGGCGACCGCCCGCGCCTTCGTCGAGTCGTCCGTGTCGTGCAGCGGCCACCGGGCGCCCTCGACCCCGCTGAGGTCGAACCGCTCGGTCCACGGGGCGCGAGCCGCTTCGAGCCGTGCTTCCTCGGCCTCCCACGACGACTCGTCCTCGTCGTCGTCCACCGTCCGTGCCGGCGGGGCATCGGTGGTGATCGAGGTCGGCAGTCCGTCGGTGACATCGACGTCCACTTCGCGGTACTGGTACGCGATGCCCCTGCCACCCATGGCGTCCGGAGCCCGGCGCGGGCCGGTCGGCGCGAACCGGACGGTCAGCACCGAGCCCTCACGACCGACGCCCTCGACCAGGTGGTCGACGGCGATCGTCGCGCGGGTGCCGTCCGGTCGCACGAGCACGAGGTCGGTCGCCGGGGTGGGCAGTGGCGGACCCGGGTCCGCGAGGGGCTCCATCGACGTGACGAAGCCCTCGGACTCGTCGCCGAAGCCGAAGCTCCAGGTGTACGGGCCCTCCTCGTCCTCGTCGTCGAGGAGTTCTGGGTCGTCGTGGGCGTGTTCGGCGGCCGCCTCGGCCTCGACCGTCGCCGCCCACTCCTCCGGTGTCGGCCAGAACGGCTCGGCCGGCGCCCACGGCAGGGTCTCCGGGTCGACGCCGTCGAGCGGATCGTCCCCGGCAGCGTCGTCGGGATCTGCGTCGACGTCTCCATCGACTTCTGAGACGTCTTCCTCGTCGTCGTCCATCCACATCGATGCGTCACGAGGGTCACCGATCCACAATCCGTCCACGTCGGCACCGTGCGGCCGACGATCGCCGAGCTCGACCGCGCACGTCACACCGGTCGGCGTGACGTGCACGGCGGATCGGGACACCTCGTCGCCGCCGTCACCGTGCGACTCGTAGACGATCCACGCGCCCTCGGTGGTCGCCAGGACGCGGACGTCGTCGACCGCACGTCGTCACCCGTGACGACCGCTGCGACCGGACGCGTCCCGTCGGGCACGATCGTCGCGTCGCCGACGGCGACGGCGTCCGCGGGGTCGAGGAAGCTGCTCATGCTGCGACCGTACTGCAGCCGTGTGGCCGGGCCGAGAACGGACGGGAGGCGCGGTGCGGGCCCGCCCCGCGCCTCCCGTCCGCCCCGCTGCTGGTCCACCTGCCGCACACGCCTCCGCCACCCGGCGCATGATGGCCACATGTCCCGCATCCTCGTCACCGGATCGACCGACGGCCTCGGGCGGGCGACCGCCGACACCCTGTTGCGCGACGGGCACGAGGTCGTCGTGCACGCCCGAAGCACGGCACGGGCGGAGGCAGTCGCCGACCTGCTCGACCGTGGTGCCACGCTCGTCGTCGCCGACCTGTCCGACCGCGACGCGGTGATCGCCGCCGCGCGCGATCTCGACGCCGGCGACCCGATCGACGCGGTCGTGCACAACGCCGGCGTGATCTCCGGCCGTGCGCTGATCCCGGTCAACGTCGTCGCGCCCTACCTGTTCACCGCCCTGCTCCGGACGCCGACCCGGCACGTGTACCTGAGCAGTGGGATGCACCGCGGTGGCCGGCCCCGACTGGACGGCGTCGACTGGGACGGCACCGCGGAGACGAACACGTACTCGGACACCAAGCTCTTCGTGACCGCGCTCGCCGCCGAGGTCGCCGAGCGCCGGCCCGGCGTCCTGAGCAACGCCGTCGACCCGGGCTGGGTGCCGACGAAGATGGGCGGCGCGGGGGCGTCGGACGACCTCGAGCTCGGGCACCGCACGCAAGAGGCCCTCGTGACCGACCCCGACGCAACCCTCAGCGGCGGTTACTGGTTCCACGGGCATCGGCAGGAGCCGCACCAGGCGGTCGCTGACCTCCGGTTCCGCCGCCAACTCGTCGACGCCCTCGCGACGGCGACCGGCATCACCTTCTGAAGCAGGACAGGAGCGACATGTCGACGGTCAGGGTCCACAACTTCGCGATCTCGCTCGACGGGTACGGTGCCGGAGCGGACGACGGCTGGACCGGGTGGTGGGGCGACGAACCGCCGTTCCACACGCCCGTGTTCGTGCTCACCCACCACCCGCGCGAGCCCCTCGAGATGGCGGGCAGGACGACCTTCCACTTCGTCGACGCCACCCCGGCGGAAGCGCTCGAGCTCGCCCGGGGCGAGCGCCTCTGGGACGGACTCGAGGGGATCGAGGAGCGCTTCGCCGTCGAGACGGTCGCGTCGCCGTCGGGGGTCGTGCACCGCACGTTCACGCGGGCGGCGCGCTGATCGCAGGGCGGGCACTGATCGCACCGACGTGCGAAAGGGAGGCGCGGTGCCAGGCCGCCACGGGCCTCCCGTCCGCACTGCGCGCCACGTCGACGGCCGCCGGCCGGGTCCTGGGGGTGCCCCGCGGGTGGCAGGATGGATCGACCCCCTCGCCGACCAGATGTGGAGCGTGCAGTGACACAGGCCCCAGGCCGTCGCGAGCGGAACCGACAGGACAAGCTCGACCGGATCACGGCTGCTGCCGGCGAGTTGTTCGCCGAGCACGGTGTCGACGACGTGACGACCCAGCAGATCGCCGAGCGCGCGGACATCGGAGCCGGCACGCTCTTCCTGTACGCGAAGACCAAGGGCGAGTTGCTGCTGCTGGTGCAGAACGCGAAGTACGACGAGGCCCTCGCGCAGGGCCGTCGAGCTGCTGAGGCGACCGACGACGTGCTCGATGCGGTGCTCGCGCTCGTGACGCCGATCGTCGCCTGCAACCGGGTGCAGGTGTCCAACGGGCGGACCTACCTGCGGGAGATGGCGTTCGGCGATCCGGGCGAGCCGCACCATGCGCGAGCGCTCGCGATCTCGGGTCAGACCGAGCAGTCGGTCGCGGGGATCCTGATCGACCGCGGTGGTCTCGACGACGCACGGGCCGCGACGCTCGCGCACGTGGTCTCGGCGGTGGTGTTCGTCTCGATGGTGTCGGCCGTCGACCCCGAGACCACCGTGACGAGCGTCGTCGAGTCGATCCGGGCGCAGCTCGAGGCGGTCCTGCCGCGCTGATCCGGGCCGGGTGTCAGGCGGCGAGGAACTCCGCGGCGACCGGGGCGAACTGCTCCCAGTACTGGAAGACGCCGCCGTGGCCGGAGTTCGGGTAGATGACCAGCTCGGAGCCGGCGATGCGGCGGTGCAGGTCCTCGGAGAGGACCGAGGGCACCATCCGGTCGTGGTCGCCGTTGGCGATCAGGGTCGGCTGCGTGATCACGGACAGGTCCGACGGTTCGGACCGGCCGAAGCGCTGGATGGCTTTGAGCTGGGTTCGGAACGCCTTGGCGCTGATCGCCTCGTCGCGGTCGGTCGTGCGTTCCTCCAGACGCGCGATGAACGCCTTGCCTGCCTGCTGACCGACGGCATCGCGGTTGAAGAACAGGAACTCCTTCGGGTCCGACCGGGTGAGCGTGGCGCGCAGGATGTCGTAGTACGTCGTGCGAGCGACCTTGTCCATGTCCTTGCCGCCGCGGGGTCCGGTGCCGGTCAGGACGAGGCGGCGGACGAGACCCGGGTGCGCGACGACGAGGTCCTGCGCGATCATCCCGCCCATCGAGAACGAGAACACGTCGATCTGTTCGTGGCCGAGGGCGGTGATGAACGTGTACGCGTCATCCGCTGCCGTGTCGAGGGTGTCGGGGAAGGTGCCGCTGGAGACGCCGACGCCGAGCTGGTCGAAGGCGATCACGTGCCGGGTCGCGGCGATCGCGTCGACGATCCGCGGGTCCCAGTTGTCGAGCGTCGCTGCGAGGTGCACGAAGAACACGACGGGGATGCCACCGGTCGGCCCGAGCTCGCGGTACGCGAAGGTGGCACCGCCCGCGTGCACGGTCTTGGTCGGTGCGTGGGCGTACGAGGTGATCGCGGGGTCGGTGGCGCTCATGGTGGCGGATCCGTTCGGTCGTGGGTGGGGTGTCAGTTGCTGGTGACGACGGTCTTGCCGCGCACGCGGCTCGTCCCGATCGACGCGAGCGCTTCGGGGGTCTGGTCGAAGTCGAACGTGGCGCCGACCACCGGGCGGATCGCGCCGGCCTGCACGAGGTCGGCGATCTGCTGGAGCTGCGCGCCGTCCGCTCGCATGAACAGGAACTCGTACGTGACCCCGAGTCGCTTCGCCTGCGCGCGGACCTTGCGGCTGATGCCGGCGATGACCAGTCGGATCACCGGGTTGAGCCCGGCCTCCTTCGCGAAGGCGGGGTCGGGTGTGCCGTTGATGCTCACGACCTTCCCGCCGGGGCGCAGCACGCGCAGGGACTTCTCGAGGTTCTCGCCGCCCAGGCTGTCGAGGACGAAGTCGTAGTCGGACAGTTCCTGCTCGAAGTCCTGGGCTCGGTAGTCGATCACCACGTCGGCACCGAGCTCGCGGACGAACTCGGCGTTGGCGGCCGACGCCGTGGTGGCGACGTGGGCACCGAGGTGCTTGGCGAGCTGGATCGCGATCGTCCCCACGCCACCGGAGCCCGCGTGGACGAGCACCTTCGTGCCCGGTCCGACCCCGCCCTTCTCGACGAGCGCTTGCCACGCGGTCAGGGCGACGAGCGGCATCGAGGCAGCCTCGGCTGCGCTCACGTTCGACGGCGCGCGGGCGACGTCGGCTTCGTCGACGGCGATGCGCTCGGCGAACGTGCCGATGCGGTGGTCACGGGGGCGGGCGAAGACCTCGTCGCCGGGCTTGATCCGTCGGACGCCTGCGCCGACCGCGATCACGGTGCCGGCGACGTCGTGGCCGAGGACGAGCGGGGTCTTGTACGGCAGGATCAGCTTGAACTCGCCCTGGCGGATCTTCTCGTCGAGCTGGTTCAGGCCGGCGGCGGTGACGGCCACGAGGACGTCGTGGTCGCCGACGACCGGTTCGGGGACCTCGGTCTCGCGGAGGGGCTGCTTGTACTGGTCGAAGGTGAAGGCGCGCAGGGGGTACTCCGGGAGTCGATTCGATGAGAAGACTCAATTCTGAGTGCACTCAGTAACTGATGTCAATCGCCCGACCCTGGGCGACCCCGACGACAAGGGACTACCGTCGGCCGCAGGTGACCCGAGCCCCCGGCTGCCGGCACGATCTCCCCGTCCGATGCCGACCGGAACAGGCCATGTCCTCCTCGCAGTTGAACGTCCCACCAGCCCCCACTGGTCTGTCTCTGCACGAGTCGACGAGCTGGACGGCCCTCGACGGCGAACTCTGGGAAGCCCACGCCGGCCCGTTCCACATCGGCACCGTCGTGTTCACGCACCGGTACGAGGTCCGTGGGTGGTCCGGCGAGGTGTTCGGCGACCACACGAGCCTGGAGAGCGCGAAGGCACAGCTCGAGGCATTGGCGCGGTGGAGCCTCGGTGAGCGACCGTGGTCACCCGACGCGATCGCCTGACCCGTCCATCGCGTCGTCGTAGATCCCGATCAGGCGGTCCAGGAACGCCTGTACGGTGGCGCGCTCGCTGTCGTCCATGTCGGCGACGACGTCTTCGATCCCCTCGATCAGCGGCAGCACCAGGTCGTGCGCACGATCGGACGACCGCTCGGCTGCGGTGACCACGAGCTTGCGGCCGTCGCTGGGGTGCCGCTCCCGCGTGACGTGGCCGGCGGACTCGAGTCGGTTGAGCACGAGGGTCATGGCAGCGGTGGAGATCTCCAACCGTCGCGCGAGCTCGGTCGGAGTGGACTGGCCGTGGCTGATGAGGTGGTCCATCGCCTCGAGCCCGGCCGCGTCGACGTCGAGCGCTCTGGCGAGGTGTCGCTCGAACCGCTGCTGGCGGACCCCGACCTGTTGGACCCGTGCGCGGATGTCGTCGTCGGGCAGCGCTCGTCCGTCGCGACGGGCGGCTTCGCGGTCGCGTCGGTCCTCGCGGTCGCGTCGATCGTCGCGGTCGCTCCGCGCGTCGCGGCCTCGTCGTCCGTCGGTGGGCGCTGTCGGTTCGTCGTGCGGCACGGGGTCGATGGTAGTCGTGTACATTGCCAATCTCATTGGTAATCAAGATTCGAGGCAACATGTCGACCGATCGCAAGCGCGTCCTCATCTCCGGTGCGAGCATCGCCGGGCCCGCCCTGGCGTACTGGCTGGACCGCTACGGCTACGAGACGACGATCGTCGAGCGCGCCCCCGAGCTCCGGACCGGCGGCCAGAACGTCGACGTGCGGGGTGCTGGGCGCGAGGTGTCGCGACGGATGGGCATCGAGGACGACATCCGCGCCGCCACGACGGGTGAGGTCGGCACGCGGTTCGTCGGCCGTTCCGGCTCGGTGATCGCGGAGTTCCCGGCGGGCACCACGGACTCGGGCGGTGCCACGGCTGAGCTCGAGATCCTGCGCGGTGACCTCGCACAGCTGCTCGTCAGCCGGACCACCGACACCACCGAGTACCGCTTCGGCGACCGCATCACCGGCATCGCGGACAACGACGGCGGCGCCGGCGACGGCGTGACCGTGCAGTTCGAGCACGCCGCGGACGAGCGGTTCGACCTGGTGGTGGCAGCAGACGGCATCGGGTCGAGCACCCGGCGTCTGGTCTTCGGCGACGAGCCCGAGATCCGGTCCCTCGGCCTCGAGACGTCCTACGCGACGATCCCCCGGACCGACGCCGACGACGACTGGTGGCGCTGGTACAACGCACCGGGTGGCCGATCGGTCACGCTGCGCCCGGACCCGCACGGCACGATCCGCGCGACGCTGTCGTTCGTGACCGACCGGACGCGGGAGCGCGCCGGCTCCGAACGACGATCGATCGAGGAACAGCGCCGACGCCTGCGCACCGTGTTCGCGGACGCCGGGTGGGAGGCGGGTCGTGTGCTCGAGGGCATCGACGCCGCCGCCGACCTGTACTCCGAGTCGATCGGGCAGGTCCGTGCGCCGCGGTGGTCCGAGGGTCGGGTCGCGCTCGTGGGTGACGCCGCCTACTGCGCCTCACCGGTCAGCGGCATGGGCACGAGCCTGTCGCTCACCGGGGCGTACGTGTTGGCCGGTGAACTCGCTGCCCACGTCGACCACCGCGATGCCTTCCGCGGCTACGAGCGCATCATGCGGCCGTACGTCGCGCAGGCGCAGCAGCTGCCGCCAGGGGTCCCGCGGGTCGCGAACCCGAAGAGCCGGCTCGGGATCGCTGCGTTCGGTGCCGCGGTCCGGGTCGCCTCGACGCCGTTCATCGGTCGACTCGGCGATCGGTTCTTCACACCTCCGGCGGACGCGATCGACCTGCCCGACTACGCGCACCTGGGCTGACGTGCCACCTACAGGAGCCCGGTCAGGACGCCGCCGTCAACCCGGATCGCGGCGCCGTTCGTCGCGGAGGACAGCGGGCTCGCGAGGTAGGTGACGAGCGCCGCGGTCTCGGCCGGGTCGATGAAGCGCTCGAGCAGGCTGGTCCGGTTCTGACCGATGATCGTGGCCCGCATCGCCTCGACCGGAAGAGCCTGCGCCTCGGCGATCGCCTCGACCGTCGTCGCGACACCGTCGGAGTACGTGGGACCGCCGAGGACGGTGTTGATCGTGACCGGGCCGCACCACGCTGGTGCGGTAGGTTCCTGCCCAACGCATTCCGGACGCGAGAGAGGGGACGCGGATGGCCCAGGGACACCGCTCGCCCCCCACGATGAGCGACGTCGCAGCCGTCGCCGGCGTCTCGAAGAAGACCGTCTCGAACGTCCTGTCGGGCTACGAGCACGTCTCCGCCCGCACCCACGACCGGGTGATGGCTGCGGTGGACGAACTCGGCTACGAGCTCAACGTCTCGGCCCGGAACTTCCGCGCCGGCCGGTCGAAGGTCATCGGCCTGGCGGTGCCGGAACTGCGACAGGCGTACTTCGCCGAGCTCGCCGACGCCGTGATCCGCGCCGCCGGTGCCGTCGGGTACACGGTGCTCATCGAGCAGACCGCGAGCGGCGTGCGCGAGGCGGACGCGATCACCCGGATGCGCGAACACTCGATCGACGGCATCATCTACAGCCCGCTGACGGTGCGGTCGAGCGATGCTCCTGCGCTCGAGGTGAAGTTCCCCCTCGTGGTGCTCGGCGAGCCGATCCCGGACAGCCCGGTCACGTTCATCACGATGTCCAACGCAGACGCCCTGCACGACGCGACGGCGCACCTGCTCGACGCGGGCCGTCGATCGATCGCGTTCATCGGGTCAGAACCGTCGGGGCCGGTACGGACGGCGCAGGAACGCCTGCGCGGGTACCGCGAGGCGCTCGCCGAACACGGCGTCCCGTTCCGGCAGGAGCGGGTCGTGCCGACGGCGCTCTGGCACCGCGCCGAGGGTGCGGCGGCGGCGCGGGCACTGCTCGACTCCGGCGTCGAGGTCGACGGGATCGTCTGCTGCAACGACGCCCTGGCGCTCGGGGCGATGAGTGCGTTGCAGCTCGCCGGTCGGACCGTGCCGGACGACGTCGCGGTCGTCGGCTTCGACGACATCGAGGAGTCGGCGTACGCGACGCCCGCGCTGACCACGGTGTCGGCCGACCTGGACCGGGTCGCGGCGACGGCGGTCGGGGTGCTCGTCGAGCAGCTCGAGCAGGACGCGGCCGTCGGCCCGGGTGTGCTGCGCTCGCCGCATGCACTGGTCGTGCGGGCGTCGTCGGCGCCCGTCGCCGTGGAACGCACGGTCTCCGTCTGAGGTCTTGACCTGCCCGACGAGCACGGACTACTGTCCAGATTTACACCGGTGTAAATCCGGCATGGACGAGGTCCCGCACACCGATGTGCG
The DNA here is from genome assembly GCF_019844075.1 of Curtobacterium sp. TC1. Classification (NCBI taxonomy): domain Bacteria; kingdom Bacillati; phylum Actinomycetota; class Actinomycetes; order Micrococcales; family Microbacteriaceae; genus Curtobacterium; species Curtobacterium sp. TC1. Next base: position 3,915,724 of record NZ_CP081964.1, on the reverse strand, counting down.
GGACGGATGGCAGGTTTTCGATGAAGAAGCACATCGCGGTCGTCGCGCTCGCAACAGCGGCGGCGATCTCCCTGGCCGGGTGCGCCGGCTCCCCCGGATCGTCCGCGAACGCCCACGTCGACCTGACGTTCTGGCACGGGTACACCGAGGCCGACGGCAAGGTCCTGGACGGGATCGTCAAGGACTTCAACGAGTCGCAGGACAAGGTCACGATCACGACCCAGACGAAGACGTGGGCGGTCATCGACGACACGATGCTCCCCGCGCTGACGGCGAAGAAGGGCCCGGACATCGTCGCGATGACCTCGGACCGACTGCCCGTCTACGCCGAGAAGCAGGCCCTCGTCGACCTGAGCGACTTCTACGACGACGACACCAGCAACACGGGGGAGCTGAAGGAGCAGGCCGTCGCGATGGAGCAGGTCGACGGCAAGGAGTACGGCGTCCCGAGCGGCTTCGTGCCCCTGTCCGTGATCTACAACAAGAAGCTCTTCGCCGAGGCCGGCATCGACGCGTTCCCGACGACGTGGGACGAGTGGGTCGCCGACGCGAAGAAGCTGACGAAGGACGAGAACGGCGACGGCACCCCGGAGCAGTACGGGCTCGTGCTGCCGGACCACCAGACGGTCGGCAACGGCATCTGGCCGAGCCTGTTCGCCGGCAACGGCGGCTCGATCACGAACGACGCCGGGACCGAGTCGACGATCGACTCCGCTGCGAACGTCGAGACGCTCGAGTACTGGGCGAAGGCGATCCGGCAGGACAAGATCTCGCCGACCGGTGTCGACGGCATCGCGGCCGACAAGCTCTTCACCGCCGGCAAGACCGCCATGGAGATCGGCGGCCCCTGGATGGCCGGCGTCGCGAAGGCGTCCGACATCGACTACGGGATCGCCGCGATCCCGGCCGGGCCGAAGGCGCAGGTGGCCTCCGCCATCGGCATCTCGCTCGGCGTGACCGCACAGACCGACGACCCGAAGCAGGCCGCTGCCGAGGACTTCCTGCGGTACTTCAACGAGAAGAACGTCGCGACCAAGTGGGCGCTCGGGTCGGGTTGGCCGTCCCTGCGCACCGACGTGACCGCCGCCGACGTCGACGCGAACCCCACCGTCGCGGCGCTGACCGGTCTGCCCGGCACGACGATCCCGCTCCTGCCGGGGGTCGTGAACAGTGGCGACGTGCTCACCGCCCTCGACACCGCGACGCAGAAGTCGATCGCGGGCGGCGACCCGGAGTCGCTCCTCGGCACCGCCGACACCGACGTGCAGTCAGCCCTGGAGTAGAGGACCACGATGACCACGCAGCAACTCGGCCGACGCCGTCGGTACCGACCCCCGGGACAGCTCGGCGGCCGGACGCCCCTGAACGGGACCTTCCGCCGCCGTGCGACCGTCGTCGGATTCCTCGCACCCGCGATCGTCATCCTCGGGGCGTTCGTCCTCTGGCCGATGCTCTCGGCGCTGCGGCTGTCCTTCACGGACGCCAGCGGGTTCGGTGACCCGAGCTGGGTCGGCTTCGCGAACTACGTCCGGGTCTTCACCGACCCGGACGTGGTCCGGTCGATCGGCAACACCGCCCTGTACTCGGTGCTGTTCACCCCGGTCGCGATCGCCGTGGCGCTCGTGCTGGCCCTGGCGCTCAACCACCCGGCGCTGCCGTTCCGCGGGTTCTTCCGCTCGGCGCTGTTCCTGCCGTTCATCGTGTCCTTGGCGGTCGCCGCGTTCGCGTGGTCGTACCTGCTCGACCCGCAGATCGGCCTGCTGAACCACTGGCTCCAGGTGGGCGGCATCCGGCTCGGCAACGTCCTGCAGGACCCGGCCCTGGCGATGCCGACCGTGGTGCTCGTCGCGGTCTGGAAGAACTTCGGCTTCTACATGGTCATCTTCCTGGCGGGGCTGCAGGAGATCCCGACCAGCCTGTACGAGGCGGCGCAGCTCGACGGTGCGAACGGCCGCCAGCGGTTCGCGAACGTGACGTTCCCGATGCTCAGCAACACCATGGCGTTCGTCGTCATCGTCGCGCTCATCGCCGCACTGCAGGCGTTCGACCAGATCTACGTCCTGACCGGCGGCGGGCCGTACCGGTCCACCGAGACGATCGTCATGCAGATCTACCAGTCCGGGTTCAAGGACCTCGACCTCGGCTTCGCGTCCGCACTGGCCTACGTGCTGCTCATCGCGACCCTGCTGCTGAGCCTCGTGCAGTTCCTGTTCTTCGGCAAGCGCGGAGAGGACACCGCATCATGACCGCACTCCCCCGTCCGGCCACCGCGGTCCGGCGCAGGACCGTGGCCCGGCGCCCACCGTCGATGCGCTGGCTCGGCTTCGCCGCGGTGCTCATCGTCACCCTCGCGGTGCTGCTCCCCGTGCTCGTGATCGTGTTCACGGCGTTCAAGCCGGCGAGCGAGGTGAACGCCTACCCGCCGACGCTGTTCCCGCACACGTGGACGCTCGACAACTTCCGGGCGATCTTCACACAGCTGCCGTTCGGCCGGCTCATCCTCAACAGCTTCGCCTTCGCCGGCGGGGTGACGGTGTTCGCGCTGGCGTTCGACGCGCTCGCCGCCTACGCGCTGGCCCGGCTCGACTTCCGGGGCAGCAAGGTCCTGCTCATCGTGATCATCGCCAGCCTGATGATCCCGTTCCAGGCCACCCTGATCCCGATCTACCAGCTCGTGTCCGACCTCGGGTGGGTGAACACCTTCGCCGGCCTCATCGCACCAAGGGCGGCGGACGCCTTCGGGATCTTCTTCCTCCGGCAGTTCTTCGTGTCGCTCCCCCGCGACCTCGACAACGCGGCGCGGATCGACGGGGCGTCCGAGTGGCGGATCTTCCGGAGCATCATCCTGCCGAACGCCGTACCGGCACTGCTCACCCTCGGCATCTTCACCTTCGTCAACAACTGGAACGACCTGCTCTGGCCGCTGGTGTTCACCACCGACCAGGACATGGGGACCATCACCTCGGGGCTGACCCTGCTGACCGGACCCGGCGGCATCATCCCGCAGGGCGTGATGATGGCCGGCGCCCTGATCGCCGTGCTGCCCCTCGCCGTCATGTTCCTGCTCGTGCAACGCCGCTTCATCGAGAGCGTCGCCAGCACCGGGCTCAAGTGACGACGACACCGCGCGTTCCCCTCGGGGGAGCGCCCACCACGAAACGAGACACCATGCACTGGTCCGACGACGGGCGGCTGCACTTCGCCCTGGGCATCGAGGACACCTTCGTCCCGCAGGCCCGGCCGGGTGAGCGCCCCATCGACGAGTACGAACTCACCGACCACTACCGGCAGTACGCCGCCGACCTCGGTCTGGCGGTCGACGTGGGTGCCGAGCTGCTCCGCTGGGGCGTGCCCTGGTACCGGGTCGCCCCGGAGCCCGGTGTGTGGGACTGGTCGTGGGTCGACGGTGTCATGCAGCGCTTCCGTGAGACCGGCCTGCGGCCCGTCGTCGACCTGCTGCACTACGGCACACCGCTCTGGCTCGACGGTCAGTTCGCGAACCCCGACTACCCCGCGCACGTCACGGAGTACGCCGCCCGGTTCGCCGCCCGGTACGGCGACGTCGCGACCGACTACACGCCCGTCAACGAGCCCGTCATCCACGCCCTGTTCTCCGGCGAGTACGGGTACTGGCCTCCGTACCTGACCGGCGCCGAGGGTTCTGCCCGGATCGCCTCGGCGCTGGCGAAGGGGTTCGTCTCCACCCAGCACGCGATCGCCCGTGAACTCGGTGACGCCGCCACCTTCGTGCACGTCGACGCCGGCATCCGGTACGTCGGCGACGTCGATGCCCCCGAGCACCGCGACACCGTGGCGCGGCTCCGCGCCCAGACGTTCCTGGTCGAGGACCTCGTGACCGGCGGCGTCGACGAGAGCCATCCCCTCGTCGGACGGCTGCGCTCCGGCGGGGTCACCGACTCGGACCTCGACTGGTTCCGCCAGCACGCGGTGCGGCCGGACGTGATGGGCGTCAACTACTACCCGCTGCACTCCACCGAGGTCTTCGAGACCGGCGTCCACCACGGCGGCGGCTTCGCCGACCCGCGTCCGTACCGGGACACGGGGGCCGAGGGGCTCCGCGACGTGCTGACGACCTACGCCGAGCGGTACGGCGCTCCGGTCATGCTGACCGAGACGTGCGTCACCGGGTCCGTCGACGAACGCATCGGCTGGCTCGACGACTCCGTGGCCGCCGTGCACGAGCTCCGGGCCGAGGGCGTCCCGGTGGTCGGGTACACCTGGTGGCCGCTGTTCGACATGTACGAGTGGACCTGGCGGCACACGGACGAACCCCGCCAGGAGCACCTGCTCACGATGGGCCTCTTCGACCTCGTCGAGGACGGCGACGGCGGGCTCGACCGCCGTCGCAACCCGGTCGCCGACGCCTTCGCCGCGCACGCGCGGCAGGAACGAGCCGTGGCAGCGGCCCTGTCGGCGACCCAGTGACGGTCTGGAGGCGCGGGTCGGGTCGGTCCCGAGCCTCCAGTCCGTCTCCGCGCACCACCACTGCACCACCAACCGAACGGAGCACCATGTCCCTCCGCCTCGGCGCCGCTCCGGCGCCTCGTCGACGCCGAACGCTCGCGCTCGTCGTCACCGCTGCCGCCGCTGCGGCGGCGCTCGTCGCCGGTGTCACCGGCCCCGCTCCCGCCCAGGCGGTCACGACCGGCAACGGAGCCCTCGTGTACTCGCCGGCAGCGGGCACCGCCTTCAACCCCGAGGGCGGACGTGCCGCCGGCACGACCTACGCCAAGAACATCGTCCTGAAGAACAGCGGATCGGCGAACGGCCAGCAGTTCGTCACCTTCGACCAGCTCGTGCTCGAGAACGGCGTGCAGGTCTACCCGATCTACCGCAGCACCGACAACGGCACCTCGTGGAGCCGCGTCGCCACCGTGAAGCCGAGCACGCAGTTCCCGACGCTCACTCGCACCGCGCAGCCCTCGCTGTACGAGACCCCGATCCAGCTCGGCACCATGCCCGCCGGCACCCTCCTGCTGAGCGGCATGATCATGCCGACCGACCGGTCGAGCAGCCGCCTGGTCATGTACAAGAGCCTCGACCACGGGCTGAGCTGGTCGTTCGTGAGCACTGTCGACACCGGCGGTCCGGCCACGTACGACCCGAGCCCGAGCTCGACGACCTCGACGGTGTGGGAGCCGTCCGTCGCCGTCGATGCGAACGGCGGGCTGGTCACGTACTTCTCGGACGAGCGGCAGAAGGCGAAGGGCGTCCTGCAGGCCGTCAGCTACCGACGGTCGACGGACGGCGGTCTCACCTGGGGCGGCCTGGTGAACGTCTCGGCGCCGACGAACAAGAGTGACCGGCCCGGCATGATCACGGTGACCCGGATCCCGAACGGCAACTACGTGGCGACGTTCGAGGTCGTCAACCGACCGAGCCAGACGAACAACACGGCGCCCGTGTACTTCAAGACCTCGCCGGACGGGCTGACCTGGAGCCCGGAGACGAGCATCGGCACGAAGATCGCGCTGCCGGACGGCCGTGGGGTCGGTTCCTCGCCCGAAGTCCGCTGGGTCCCGACGACGGGCAACGCGAACGGCATGATCGTGGTGTCGTCGAAGTGGTCGCTCGACAGCGCCGGCAACATCGACGGCGGGCAGAACTTCGTCGTCAACCGCAACCAGGGCTCCGGTTCGTGGGAGCAGCTGCCCTACGCCGTCACGTACGACGCCCGCGACGCCGAAGGCGGCACGTTCAGCGGCTTCGCCCAGGGCTTCGACTCGAGCGCGGACGGCAAGACGCTCTACCAGGCGACGAACGTCGAGAACCTGGCGACGACCTACAACGACGTGCGGGTCGGGTCGATCCCGATCAACGCGCTGCGGTACGAGGCCGAGTCGGCGGTGCGGAGCGACACGAGCACGGTCACCCAGGCCGACGCCGTCGGCGGTGCGAAGGTCGGCAACATCAACAATCCGACCAGCTCCGTGCAGTTCACGGTGCAGGCGGCGACCGCGGGGACGTACACCGTCAACGTCCGGTACGACAACGGCACCGGGGCGACGAGCACGCACGCGCTCGCCGTCAACGGAACGTCGGCCGGGACGGTCAGCTACGCGCCGACCGTCAACTGGGGGCGCTTCGGGTGGGCGCAGAAGACCGTCACCCTGAAGGCCGGCGCGAACACGCTGACCTTCACGAAGGGCACGGGCTTCGCGGAGCTGGACCAGATCCAGGTGTTCCAGCCCTGACGCCGCACCTGCTGCCCTGGTCGTGACCAGGTGGCGGACGGGCGCACCCGCTCGGCGGCGACGCGAAGCGTCGCGCGGGTGCGCCGACCGAGCCTGCGAGGGAGGATGTGCGGGCGCGCACCGTGCCTCCCGTCCGTTCTGGCGTTCCGTCTCAGGCCGCGACCGCTCCGTCTGCCGGCTCGCGCAGCGCCGGGCAGTGCTCGGCGGTCGGGTGCTCGCTGATGGCGATGACCTCGTCCAGCCGACCGCGGGCTGCTTCGAGCTCCGCCATCTGCGCCGTGATCCGATCGCGCTCGGCGACGAGCAGCGCGAAGGACTCCGGGGTCGCGTGCCCGCTGTCCACGCACGGCAGCAGCTGCACGATCGTGCGGCTCGGCAGGCCGGCGGCGAACAGCTGCTGCACGAGCTGCACGCGTTCCACCGCCGGTGCGTCGTAGACGCGCTGCCCGCTGGTCGTCCGCGACGCCGTGAGCAGTCCCTGCTCTTCGTAGTACCGCAGCGAGCGCACGCTGGCGCCGGTCTCCGCGGCGAGGTCGCCGATCCGCATGCCGACTCCGATCCGGGGCTTGCCCCTGACATCCATGTGAGGTCTTAGCGTAACCGAGCCGCTGCGGGAGACACCCGCACGGCAGGAGGAGACACCATGGACATCGCTGGATCGGTCGCACTCGTCACCGGCTCGAACCGGGGCATCGGACGCCGCTTCGCCCTGCAGCTGCTGGAGCGCGGGGCCACCAAGGTCTACGCGACCGCACGTCGACCGGAACTCGTCGACGTCGAAGGCGTGGTGGCGCTGCCGCTCGACATCACCGACCAGGCGTCGATCGAGGCGGCGGCCGCAGCCGCGGGCGACGTCACCCTGCTCGTGAACAACGCGGGCATCTCGACGACGGGCTCGCTGCTCACCGACGACCTGACGGACGCGCGCCGCGAGATGGACACGCACTACTGGGGGAACCTCGCGATGATCCGAGCGTTCGCACCGGTGATCGAGCGCAACGGTGGCGGTGGCATCGTGAACGTCCTGTCCGCGCTGTCCTGGTTCGTCTACCCGGGATCCGGTGCGTACGCGGCGGCGAAGGCCGCCGAGTGGAACCTGACGAACGCCGTCCGGCTGGAGCTCGCCGGCAAGGGGATCAGCGTGCAGGGGCTGCACCTCGGCGCGGCCGACACGGACATGATGGACGGCTACGAGGGACCGAAGGTCGACCCGGCCGACGTGGCGCGGGCTGCGCTGGACGGCGTCGAGCGCGGCGCGGCCGAGGTCGTCGTCGACGAGTGGAGCAGCGCGGTGAAGGCGTCGCTGTCGCAGGACCCGTCGGCGTTCTACGCGCAGTTCGCCTGAGCGGGGCGGCGCCGGGGTCGCACCCGGCGCCCCGCCGCGGTGCAGGGCGGGGCGCGTCCCGCAGCCGGTCGGCTGGGAGGGCTCACATCCCCGGGTCCCACACTGACGCCACGGTGTCGCCGTACCGAGTCCGAGATCCTCTCGTGCTCCCGCGGGGAGCCGCCAAGGGAGTCATCATGACGGACCAGTCCGAGGCGGCCTCGACGCCGCTCGCGCTCACGAGTGTGGTGGCCTCCGGCCTGCCCACCGAACTCGGCAAGCCCACGGCGGCGAAGTACTACGACGTCCCGGCGGTGTTCAACCGCCGACCCGACGCGGTCGAGATGGCGGGCCTGCGCGGTGCCGAAGGGCACGCGCAGCTCGTGACCGCCGGCTACCCCGACGTCACGCTGGACGTGCAGGACCGGCGTCTCGTCATCGGCAACACGAACCTCGGCCAGCTCGAACGCGGTCTCGCGACGGTGGTGGCGACGATCGTCGACGTCGTGAGTCGGGCCGCGCTCTTCGACAAGGAGCAGGTCCGCGACGCCGCCCGCATCGAGTTCGACGACCGCGCCGCTCGAGCCCGCGAGGTCACGCGGGCGGCGGAGCGGATCCACTTCGTGCCGGAGCCCGCGCGCCTCCACGCCGGGTGACGGTGTCCGGGCCGTCGACGGCTCGTGCCGTCGCCGGCACGTGCCGTCGACGGCCCGGGCAGGCGACGGCTGCGGAGCACTGCGCTAGCGTGGCAGCACGCGGGGACCGGATCAGCCCCCGCGTTCGACCCGGACCAGGACGGTGTCCCTCTGATGAACGACTTCACGACGGCGGTGACCGCACTGCAAGCCGCCCCCGACGGCGCGGACATGTGCCCGCCGTTCCTGTCGACGCTGCCCGTCACCGGGGTCGGCATCTCGACGCTCGGCAACCCGCTCGGGTCGGGGACGGTGTGCGCGAGCGACGCGCGAGCGGAGCGGATCGACGAGATCCAGTTCGACCTCGGCGAGGGCCCGTGCTGGCAGGCGCTGACGACCCGCCGCCCGGTTCTGGAGTCCGACCTGTCCAACACGACGAACACCGGTTGGCCGCTCGCACTCGAGGAACTCCTGCGCGCCGGGGTCGGGGCCGTGTTCTCGTTCCCGATGCGCATCGGGACGATCCCGGTCGGCGCGGTCGACCTGTCCGTGGACAGTGAGCGCACCCTGACCGTGGGCCAGATCCGCGGCGCGGTGGAACTCACCGAGGTCACCGCCCGTCGGGTACTCCGTGGTGCGCTGCTCGCGGCGGCCGCGGACGGGCGTGCCGACATGGAGACCAGCCGGTACTCCCGACGTGAGGTGCACCAGGCGACCGGCATGGTCGCAGCGCAACTCGGGGTGGACGTCTCCGACGCCCTCCTCGTGCTGCAGGCGCACGCCTTCGCCACCGAACGCACCGTCCGCGACGTCTCGAACGACGTCATCGCTCGCCGCATCGACCTCGCCCGGCCGTACGGTTCCGAGAACTGAGGAGCACGCCCCATGGCACCGACCCGCGAGCGCCGGCTCATCGACACCTTCGTCACACTGACCGACACCCTCGTCGACGAGTACGACGTCGTCGACCTGCTGCAGAACCTGGTCGACAGCGTCGTCGACATCTTCGACGCCTCGGCCGCGGGGATCCTGCTGGCGAACCAGAACCAGGAACTCGAGGTCGTGGCGTCGACCAGTGAACGATCGAGCTTCGTCGGACTCCTGCAGCTCGATGCCGGCGAGGGCCCGTGCGTGGAGTGCTTCGCGACCGGGCGTCCCGTGTCCGTCGGCGACCAGGCGGAGATGCAACGCCGGTGGCCGACGTTCGCCGCCGCGTCCGCCGAGTCGGGGTACGCGTCGGTGCACGCGATCCCGATGCGGTTGCGGGACACGACGCTCGGATCGCTCAACCTGTTCCGCGAGACCGAGGGTGCGCTGAACCGTGACGACGCGCTGGCCGCGCAGGCACTGACCGACGTCGCGACCATCAGCATCCTGCAGCAGCGCACCCTGCAACACGCGGCACTGACGCAGGCGCAGTTGCAGCGAGCGCTCGACAGTCGGGTCGTGATCGAGCAGGCCAAGGGCTTCGTGGCGTACACGCACTCGGTCGAGACCGATGCGGCGTTCGAGCTGCTGCGACAGTACGCGCGGTCCCACCAGGAGCGGCTCGCCGACGTCGCCCGCGCGATCGTCGAACGCCGTCTGGTCCTCCCCGCCTGATCCCGTGTGTCCCCGGTCCTGACCGGCGTACGATCACCAGCAAGTCGTAGCCCCGGACCCCGGTTGCAGCCGCAGCACTGGATCCAGGAGGACACCATGGGCGACGAACTGGTCGTACCGACGGGCTACCGGAAGACCGAACGACGGTCGCCCCGAGCCGACACCACCTCGACGTACACCGCGCTGCTCGCGCAGGTGCGCACCGCGGGGCTCCTCGGCCGGCGCACGGGCTGGTACTGGGGTCTCATCGCCGTGCTCGCCGTGCTGCTCGGCATCACGGGTGGGGCGTTCGCCGTGCTCGGCGGCTCCTGGTACCAGCTGATCGTGGCCGGCGTGCTGGGCGCACTGTTCACGCAGTTCGCCTTCCTGTCCCACGAGGCCGCACACCGTCAGGTCTTCGCGTCGCACCACTGGAACGACCGAGCGGCCCGCTACGCCGGCACGTTCCTGACCGGGATCAGCTACGCGTGGTGGATGAACAAGCACACCCGGCACCACGCCAACCCGAACACGGTCGGCAAGGACCCCGACATCTCGTTCGACGCGATCTCGTTCCGGCCCGAGGACGCCGCCAGCCGGACCGGCTTCCTGCGCGTGCTCGTCCGGGTGCAGGGCTACGCGTTCTTCCCGATGCTCTTGGTCGAGGGTGTGAACCTGCACTGGCAGTCGATCCGCACGTACACCAGCCGCGGCCCGGTGAAGCGCCGGTGGGCCGAGGGATCCGTCTTCGTCGGGCGGTTCGTGCTCTACCTGGGCGTCGTGTTCTGGTTCCTGCCGGTCGGCATGGCCTTCGCGTTCCTCGGCGTGCAGCTCGCCGTGTTCGGGTTCCTCATGGGCATCGCGTTCGCACCGAACCACAAGGGCATGCCCGTCATCGAACCCGGCCGCCGCGTGGACTTCTTCTCACGCCAGGTCCTGACCTCGCGCGACATCGGGGGCGGCGCGTGGGTCGAGTACTTCATGGGCGGGCTGAACCACCAGGTGGAGCACCACCTGTTCCCGAGCATGGCGCGCCCGAACCTGCGCGCGGCCCGGGACATGGTCCGGAAGTACTGCGCGGACCAGGGCGTGCCGTACACCGAGACGACGCTGGTGCACTCCTACGTCATCGTGGTCCGCTACCTCAACGAGGTCGGTCTGGCGGCGCGCGACCCGTTCGCCTGTCCGATGGTCGAACGGCTGCGCTGACCCACCGCGACGGCGGAGCAGGGCCTGTCCTGTTGGCGCAGCCCTGGACCTGACGGGTACCCATCGGCGAGCATGGACCCGATCAGGGACGGCGGGCACAGGGGCTCGCCGCGGGAAGGGCAACCATGCGTCCTGTCAGGAACACGCTCACCACCGGGGCGGTCATCGCACTCGTCGTCGGCCTCACCGCCACGGCGGCACCCGCGCAGGCGGCGACGCCGAGCGCGTCGGCGGCCGGCAGCCGTTGCGCCGCGGGGACGCTCTCGGTGCAGACGCTCCGGACGGGGTGCACGGTCGCGTCCGGCACGGTCGTGTTGCCGGACGGCCGCACGTTCGCCGTGCCGGACCCCGGTGAGAGCGTGATGGCGAGCAGCTCCGCGGCGCCGGGTGCTCCCGAGCTGGCGGAGGTCGTCATCGCGAACACCGGCACCGGGGGTGTCGCGGTCCGCATCGACGAGGCGTGGAGCGGTTCGGCACCGGCGGTGCGCCGGGAGCAGGCGCGGAGCGCCGCGGCCAGCGAGGCGGCTGCCGCGCCGGCCGCCACGACCGCGGCCACCACCAAGTGCACCAGCACGGCCAACGCACGGAACGGGTACCGCTGGTCGAGCACGGTGCAGTGGTACTACAACGAGTCCGGCCAGAAGTCGTCGTACGCCAAGGACGCCCTGCGCAAGGCGGCGAACGCGTGGACGGGCACGATCTCGTCGTGCGACCGCACCGTGACCTCGTCCGCGCGGAACTCCTACGTGCGCCTGGCGACCCAGGCACCCGGGCTCACCGACAAGGGCGCGTGCTCGAAGAGCAACGGCTACAGCGTCGTCGGGTGGGGCAAGCTGCCCTCCGGGACCCTCGGCGTGACGTGCGTCTGGTACGACGGCAACGGCATCGCCAAGGAGTCCGACCAGCGGTACGCCACGAGCTACAAGTGGAGTTCCACGGCCACCTGCTCGGGCGCCCGGTTCGACACCCAGGCCGTCGCCACGCACGAGTGGGGGCACCTGTACGGGCTCGGCCACGTGAAGACCGGCACCGGTCAGGTCATGGAGCCGTCCGGCGGGTACTGCGACACCGGATCGCGGACGCTCGGGCTCGGTGACATGACCGGCATCGCGGCGATCTACTGACGCGTGGCACCGGGCAGCGCCCGACCGTCAGACCTGTCGACGCCGTCAGACCTGTCGACGCCGTCAGACCTGTCGACGCCGTCAGACCGCGTCGGCATGCAGGAAGTCCGCCACCGGCGTCGATCCCGAGTTGAACCGGATGGTGTTGCCCGCCGTGCCGGGGGTCTCGAGCACGTCGGCGATCACGTGCGCGACGTCGCCACGCGGCACGTCGGTCGAGGAGCCGTCCCAGTCCACCGAGCCCGTCGCGTCGTCGTCCGTCAGGGTGCTCGGCGCCACGATCGTCCACTGCAGACCGGAGTCGCGCACCACGGCGTCGGCGATCGCCTTCGACTGCGCGTAGGCGAAGAAGTCGTCGTCCTGCGGCACCCCGTGGTCGAGCTGCGACCCGGACCACGAGACCATGACGTAGCGGTCGACGCCGGCCTGCTTCGCGCCCTGCACCGACAGGATCGCGGCGTCGCGGTCGATCGCCCACGTCCGGTCGACGGACCCGCCGCCGGCACCGGCGGACCACACGACGGCGTCGTGCCCGCGGACGAGCTCCGCGAAGTCGGTCAGGGACTGCTGCTGGATGTCCGCGACCCGGGGCTCGCCGCCGTGGGCCCGGATCTCGTCGGACTGGTCCGCGTCGCGGATGACCGAGGTGACCGTGTGGCCGCGCTCGCTGAGGATGCGGGTGGTGAGGAGTGCGACCTTGCCGTGGCCGCCGAAGACGATGACGTTGCTCATGCGGCGGACGCTACTCGGGCCGGCTCAGTACCCGCAGTTCGTGAGGACCCTCGGAGCGCTCGCGGCCCACGTGCGTACGGTCGGACCTGATCACGACTGGAGACACGATGAGCAAGCAGCACGAGCAGCACACCCTGGTCCGCACCCTGGTGCTCGGCATCCTGAGCGGTGGCCGCAGCGCCACCCCGCTCGCGGTGCTGGCGCTGAACCACGACCGGTCCTCGCTGAAGGGTTCGTGGCAGGACTGGAAGGTCTTCAGCACCCCGCTCGGCCGCGGACTCCTCGTCGCCTCGGCCGTCGGTGAGCTCATCGGTGACAAGCTGCCGATGACCCCGAACCGCATCTCCCCCGCCGGCCTCGTCGGTCGCATCGGCTCCGGCGCACTCGTCGGCGCCGCGCTCGGGACGACCGGCAAGCGCGACCTGCGCATCGAGGGCGCGATCCTCGGAGGCGTCGGTGCGATCGTCGGGTCGTTCGTCGGGTGGGGTGCCCGCAAGCTCGTCGGTGCCACCACGCGCCTGCCCGACCCGGTCGTGGCGCTCGCCGAGGACGCCGCGACCATCGCCGGCTCCGTGAAGGTCATCACCGCCGACTGATCGGCGCGAGGCGGCGGGCGGCACGCCTCACCGCGCGGCGAGCACTCCGGCGGTCGCGAGCCGGACACGTTCCCGGGCCCGCTCTTCGTCGTCCCCGAACCGGTCGACCCCCCACGACACCGTCGTCAGCAGTTCGAACACCGCAGCGGCCTCCACCGCGGACGCGGTTCCCGCCGCCCGAGCACGATCGAGCAGCTCCGCGGTGCGTGCGGTCAGTCGTGCGCACAGTGTCCGGATCGGGGAATCCTCGTCCTCGATCGCGTCGGCGATGCACGAGGGCAGGTTCTGCCACACGCGCAGCTGCCACGTCAGTCGGAACATCCACTCGCGCAGCGCCGAGTCGGCGTCGAGGGCATCCAGTCCCGCCGAGTCTTCGATGATCGCGCGGACGCTGTCGTCCATCACGGCCGCGAGCAGGTCGTCGCGGGTGGGGAAGTTCCGGTAGAACGTCGCGTTCCCGACTCCGGCGCGGGTGGCGATGCCGTCGATGGGCGCGAGTATGCCGTCGGCGTCGAACACCTCGCGCGCTGCGGCGAGGATCGCGTCCCGGTTCCGCTGGGCATCGGCACGCATCTGCACTCCTGGCTTGACGTAAGTGGGGAACGTCCCCACATAATGATCCGGGGAGGTTCCCCGTTTCGTCAGCCTACTGCAGGAGTGATCATGTCCAACCAGCTCGAGAACCGCACCGTCCTCGTCACCGGCGCCAACGGGGGCCTCGGAACCGAGTTCGTCCGGCAGGCGCTCGATGGTGGTGCGCGCCGGGTCTACGCAGCGGCTCGCTCGCCGCGCGCGTGGGAGGACGACCGTGTCCAGCCGCTCGTGCTCGACCTCACCGACCCGTCGTCGATCGCGGCCGCAGCCGCGGCGGCGCCGGACGTCGACCTGCTGGTGAACAACGCGGGCATCGCGCCCGCTGCGGACGCCTCCATCGCCGCACCCTCGGACGAGTCCCTCGAGCGGGTCTTCGCGACGAACACCTTCGGCACCATCCGGATGTCGGCCGCGTTCGCACCGATCCTGGCGGCGAACGGCGGTGGTGCGATCCTCAACGTCTTGTCGCTCGCCGCGTGGACCCCGATCCCCACCGTGTACGCCGCGTCGAAGGCGGCTGCCTGGTCCGCGACCAACGGGCTCCGGGTGGAGCTCGCACCGCGGGGCACCACGGTCACGGGACTCATCGTGGGCATGGTCGACACGGCGATGGGGGCTCGGTTCGACGTCCCGAAGTCCCGCCCGGAGGACGTGGTCGCCCAGGCCTACGAGGGCACCGTCGCCGGTGTGTTCGAGGTCCTCGCCGACGACGACTCACGTTTCGTGAAGAGCCTGATGTCGGAGCCCGCGGAAGCACTCGCAGCCGCGACCGAGGCCGCGATGCGCGCCGTCGTCGCGGAGCCCTCCGCGTAGCGGGTGGAGGCACGGCGCCGCGCGCGCTTCGTGAGCAGGAACGGTCGGGTCGCTCATCGGCACCCGACCGTTCCTGCTCACGATCCGAAGCGGCTCGGCCTACCGTGTGCCGCATGCGCATCGTCGTCATCGGAGCCACCGGCCACATCGGCACGTTCCTCGTCCCCCGCCTCGTCCGCGGCGGTCACGAGGTCGTCGCCATCAGTCGCGGTACCAGTACCCCCTACGCCGACTCCCCCGAGTGGCAGCAGGTCGAACGCGTCACCGCGGACCGCGAGCAGGCGGATCGCGAGGGTACGTTCGGCACGCGGATCGCCGCGCTCGGCGCCGACGCCGTCGTCGACCTCGTCGGCTTCACCGAGTCGTCCGCCGCCGCCCTCGTCGAAGCGCTCCGCGGGACGGGCACGCACCTCGTGCACTGCGGCTCGATCTGGCGCGCGGGTGCATCCCGTGTGCTGCCGATCACCGAGGACGACTTCACGCCGCCCTTCGGTGACTACGGCGTCCAGAAGGACGCGATCGCCCGGATGCTCAAGGAAGAAACCGCGTCAGGGGGTTTGGTGACGACGACGCTGCACCCTGGCCACATCAGCGGGCCGGGCTGGATGCCGATCGGTCCGCTCGGCAACCTCGACCCGTCGGTGCTGACGCGGCTGTCCGCCGGCGAGACCATCGAGGTCCCCGGTCTCGGCGCCGAGACGATGGCCCACGTGCACGCCGACGACGTCGCCCAGGCCTTCCAGCTCGCCGTCGAACGCCGCGATGCGGCGGTCGGCGAGGACTTCTTCATCACGGCCCCGACGGCGCTCACCGCGCGTGGGTACGCCCACCTGGCAGCGTCGTGGTTCGGCCAGGAGGCCCGGCTCGAGCCCGTCAGCTGGGACCGGTTCCGCGAGACCACGACTCCAGAGCACGCTGACGCCAGCTGGGAGCACCTGTCACGCAGCCAGGTGTTCAGCGTCGAGAAGGCCCGCCGTCTGCTCGGCTACACGCCCGCGTTCACCGCCGGACAGACGGTGCTCGATGCCGTCCGCTGGCAGGTCGACCACGACCAGCTCGAGGTGGCTGGCCCCCTCGTCATCTGAGGAACGCACCCTCACCACGTCGTTGCCCTTGCGCTCGATATTAGTTGCAGCTATTATCAGTCGCAGGTAATGTCGCCGCACGCAGATCGGGACCTGGACTCCGCTCCGGTTCAGGACACCGCGATGATCAAGCGTGTACGGCAGTCCAAGCAGCATCCGATCTGGCTGGTGTCACACCCCTACGTCGCGGGAGTGGCGCTCCGCTTGATCTGCTGGTTCCCGCCGGACGAGGACCGAGTCGTGGTGGCACTGTTCTCCGGCGACAAAGCGTCAATGGGTGACGTGTTCTACGACACGGTCGGCGTCCGAGCTGATCGCCTGATCAACCGATGGCGGAACGAGACCGAGGAAGCATGATGGGCAAGGAAGACTTCGTACGTGGGAACGACCGCCTCGAACAGATGATGCAGCGGCCGGGCGTCGCAGACGCGGTGGCCGCACTCGAGGTCGAAGCGGACGAACTCGACCGCATCCACGCGATGAGCCTCGCGATGGTCCGCGAAGCCGGCAAGCGCACCCAAGCCGAGATCGCGCACGAGCTCGGCATCAGTCAGGGCGCGGTGTCCCAGATGGAGCGGCGAGAAGACATGCTGCTCTCCACGCTCCGCAGCTACATCACCGCGACCGGTGCCGAGAACCCACGCATCATCGTGACCGTCAACGGTCACGACGTCGAGCTCGCGATCTGAGCGTCAGTCGGCCGGCGCACCCTCGTTCACCACGGCGAGCCCGTTGAGCGTCCGTGGGTAGCCGATCACGGGCACCAGGACGGTGAGCACGTCGAGCAGTTGCTGCCGGGTGTTCCCGACGTGCAGGTTGCCCGCGACGTGTCCCTCGACCTGCGCGTCCGCACCGCCGAGCGCGACGAGGACCGCGAACGTCAGCAGCTCACGTGTCGGCAGGTCGAGCCCGTCCCGTCCGACGGTGTCGCCGAAGCAGTTGCCGGACAGGAACCGCTGGAAGTGCACGGTGTCGTCGGCCGCGTCCTCGTACATCGCGTCGACACGTCCGGCGCCGACGACGGCGCTCTGGACCGCACGGCCCCGTTCGAGTCGGTTGCCGGGGGTGGTCGTCGACTGACCCGGCAACGGTAGCTCGACACCGCGCGCGATCAGCACGTCGTTCGTGATCGTGAGGAAGTCCGAGGCGCGCCCGGACCCGACGTAGGCGACGGCCTGGTACCCGATCTCCTTCGCCTCGACGGGCGTCAGCGAGCCGTCGAGCGCGGTGCCGAGCAGCTGTCGGAAGGCAGTCTGCGCGCCGGCGGCGATCATCGCGCCGAGCTGCACGACCGCGCGGTCGTGGCTGCTGAGCGACGCGTGCTGCAGTGTCTCGTCCACGAAGTCGGCGTGGTACTTCGCGAACTCGGGGTCGGTCTCGGCGAACGTCATGTCCCGACGCTACGACGGCCCCGCCGACCGAGGGAGGTACGGTCCTCCCCCCTTTCACCGTGGATGACCGGCCTAGCGTGGCAGCCGTGCCCGGCGAGACCCGCGGGCACGGAGAGGAAACCATGGAGTACCGCCAGCTCGGACGCACCGGCGTCGAGGTGAGCCCGCTCGCGCTGGGCACCATGATGTTCGGTCCGTGGGCG
The DNA here is from genome assembly GCF_019844075.1 of Curtobacterium sp. TC1. Classification (NCBI taxonomy): domain Bacteria; kingdom Bacillati; phylum Actinomycetota; class Actinomycetes; order Micrococcales; family Microbacteriaceae; genus Curtobacterium; species Curtobacterium sp. TC1. The sequence continues at coordinate 3,898,222 of NZ_CP081964.1, read as the reverse complement.
AACGCCGACGTGGACGACTCGATCCGGATCATCCACCGCGCGCTCGACGCCGGCATCAACTTCGTCGACACCGCCGACGCCTACTCGGACGGCGTCTCCGAGGAGATCGTCGGCAAGGCCATCAAGGGCCGCCGTGACGACGTCGTGCTCGCCACCAAGTTCTTCATGCCGATGGGCGAGGGCCCGAACCGTTCCGGGGGCTCGCGCCGCTGGATCATGCAGGAGGTCGAGAACTCCCTGCGCCGCCTCGGCACCGACCACATCGACCTGTACCAGGTGCACCGTCCGTCCCCGACGACGGACGTCGAGGAGACCCTGGGCGCCCTGACCGACCTGGTCCGTCAGGGCAAGGTCCGGAACATCGGCTCGTCGTCGTACTCGGGCGCCGAGATCGTCGAGGCCCAGTGGGCCTCCGAGCGCCGCGGCCTGGAGCGCTTCCGCACCGAGCAGCCGCCCTACTCGATCCTGGTGCGCGGCATCGAGGAGGACGTCCTGCCGACCACGCAGCGCTACGGCATGGGCACCCTCGTCTACAGCCCGCTCGCGGGCGGGTGGCTCAGCGGTCGCTGGCGCAAGGACGCTCCCGGCACCCCGACGGCGAAGCACCGCCCCGCGGCCCGGTTCGACATGTCGACGCCCGCGAACCAGCGGAAGCTCGACGTGGTCGAGGAACTCGCGCTGCTGGCGGAGTCGCAGGACATGTCCCTGATCGAGATGTCCCTGGCGTGGGTCATCCGGCACCCCGGCGTCACGAGCGCGATCATCGGCCCGCGCACCATGGAGCAGCTCGAGTCGCAGCTCCCCGCCGCCGACCGTGTGCTCAGCGACGAGGTCCTGGACCGCATCGACGAGCTCGTCGCACCCGGCGTGACGATCAACCCCGACGACAACAGCTACGGGCAGCACACCCTCGTGCCGGCCGCACGTCGTCGGTGAACGCGACCGACTGACGGACGGGAGGCCCGTGGCGGCATCGCCACGGGCCTCCCGTTCGCCGTCTGGTCACGCGCAGTGCCGGTCGGCGTCAGCGACGCCGGAACAGCTCGCCGAGGTGCCACGGGCCGGGCGCGAGCCGCACGGCGGCCTCGGCGCGAACGCGCTCCTCGAGCGCACGGTCGCGTGTCAGCTCGTGGATCTCCTGCTCGGCGCGCCAGCGGAACCGAACCCGGCCCAGGAACCCTGGCGGTGTGGCGGTTGCGGTCGTCGGGACGGACTCGGTCTCGCTCATGCGTCCTCTGGTTCCGGGACGGCTGCGGCCGTCGTGGCGACGAGGTTCGCGAGCAGCTGCAGGCGCTCCTCGGACGGTGAGCCCGGCTCGGTGCCGTAGGCGATGAGCGTCAGACCGGTGTCGGTCGTGAGCTCCATGGTCTCGTAGGTCAGGTCGATGTCGCCGACCTCGGGGTGGTGCACCCGCTTCTCGCCGTTCAGGTGGCGCATGACGCCGTGCGCGGCCCACCGCTGCCGGAACTCCTCGCTGCGGGTGGAGAGCTCACCGATCAGGTCGGTCAGGCCCTTGTCGTGGGGCTGTCGGGCGGCCTCGGCGCGGAGCACGGCCACCATGTCGCTCGCGACGATGTCCCAGTCGCGCCAGAACTCCCGACCGCGTGGGTCGAGGAACGCGAAGCGGGCGGTGTTCGGGGTGCCGGCGGGGTCGAGGAACAGCGGCGAGTACAGCGCGCGTGCCAGGGCGTTGCCGGCCAGGAAGTCGGAGCGGCCGTTCCGGACCCACGCGGGCATGGTCATGCCGTCGAGCATGCGCTGCACGGGCGGCCGGACCTTCGACGTCGGGGGCTTCCGCCGCGTGGTCGCCGAGGTGTTCTGCACGCGGGCCAGGTCGAAGAGGTGCGCGTGCTCGGCGTCGTCGAGGCGCAGCGCACGCGACAGTGACTCGAGCACGCTCTCCGAGACGCCGGTGAGGTTCCCGCGCTCGAGGCGGATGTAGTAGTCGACGCTCATGCCGGCGATGAGCGCGAGCTCCTCGCGACGGAGCCCCTTGACCCGTCGGACGCCACCGAAGTCGGGCAACCCGACCTGCTGCGGTGTGACCCGCTCGCGGCGGGTGCGGAGGAAGTCGCGCACTTCGCTTCTGGTGTCCATGCGTCCACGGTAGGACCGTGCGGGCCGGGGAAGCAGGGGTTGCTGGTACCCGTCAGACGACGTCGTGGGCACGTTCCGCGATGCGTTCCGTCGCCGCCCACGAAGCGAGCAGGCGGAGCGCGTCGGCGGTCGGGCTGCCCGGGGTCGCCGGGTAGATCGTCAGCGCGAGTCCCGGGTCCTCGGCGAGTTCGAGCGTCTGGAAGTGCAGCTCGAGCGGGCCGACGACGGCGTGGTGGAAGGACTTCACGCCGGCGTAGTGGCGCCGGACGTCGTGCGCGGCCCAGAGCGCGCGGAAGTCGTCGCTCCGCATCGAGAGTTCCCCGATGAGCGCCGCGAGGTCACGGTCGTTCGGCGTGCGGCCGGCCTCGCGCCGCAGGATCGCGACGTTCGTGTGCGCCGCCCGCTGCCAGTCCTGGTAGAAGTTCCGCGCCTGCGGGTCGAGGAAGATGAAGCGCGAGAAGTTCATCGGTCGGGCCGGCGCCGACACCAGGTCCGAGTGCATGGCGTAGCCGAGGGCGTTGGCGGCGACGATGTCCTGGCGGTTGTTGATGATCATCGCCGGAGCGTCGGTGATGACGTCGAGCAGGTACTGCAGCTCCGGGCGGACCGCGGCGACCGGCACGACCGTGCCCGCCCGCCGCGGGGTCGCGTTCTGGTGCCGGGACAGGTCACGGAGGTGTTCCAGCTCGGCCGCGTCGAGCTGCAGTGCGCCGGCGATGGCCTCGAGCACGCTGTCCGAGACGCCCTGCAGGTTCCCCCGCTCCAGTCGCGTGTAGTAGTCGATGCTGACGCCTGCCAGCCGGGCGACCTCTTCGCGCCGGAGCCCGGTGACCCTGCGGCGGGTGCCGAACGTCTCGACCCCGGCCTGCTCGGGGGTGATGCGGGCGCGACGGCTGGACAGGAAGTCGCGGGCTTCGTCGCGGTGGTTCATGTCGTCACGGTAACGGGCCGGGGAGCGTGCGAGCGAGGGGCTGTCGGAACCCCCGTGGCAGCGCTCCGTCGGCTCACCCCGCGGCGCGGGTCAGGGGCACGGACACGATGCGGTCGTCGCCCTCCACAGGGTCACCGCGGCCGTCGGTGTTGTTCGTGACGAACCACAGCGTGTCCGACGGTCCCTCGAGCACGGTCCGGATCCGGCCGAAGTCGCCCTGGAAGTACTCGGTCGACGAATCCGGGTCGTCCGCCGGGATGGCCCGGAGCACCTCGCCGCGCAGGTTGGCCACGAACACGGTGTCGTCGACGACCGTCAGGCCACTCGGGGAGGCCTCGTCCGTCGACCACTGCTGCACCGGGTCGACGAAGCCCTGGTCCTCGCCGCCCTCCCCCTCGACCTCGGGCCAGCCGTAGTTCTCCCCCGCCTCGATGACGTTCAACTCGTCGAGGGTGTTCTCGCCGAACTCCGACGCGAACATCGTGCCGTCGGACGACCAGCCCATGCCCTGCACGTTGCGGTGCCCGAGGCTCCACACCGGGGACCCGTCGACGGGGTTGTCGTCCGGCACGTCGCCGTCCGGGGTGAGCCGCAGGATCTTGCCCGCGAGCGAGTCCTCGTCCTGCGCGTCGCTGCTCGCGCCGGCGTCCCCGACGCTGGCGTAGAGCATGTCGTCGGGGCCGAACGCGATCCGGCCGCCGTCGTGGAACGTGTTCGACGGCAGTCCGTCGATGATCGTCGTGGCGTCGCCGAGCGCCCACGAGCCCGTGGTGCCGGTCAGGTCGTACCGCTGGATCCGGTTGCCGTCGTCGGCCGTCGAGTACACGAACAGGTCGTCGTCGTGCAGGGCCAGGCCGAGCAGTCCGCCCTCGCCGCCGTGGCGGACGCCCTCGACCGTGCCGACCTCGCGCGTCGTGCCGTCGTCCTGCAGCTCGAGGACCTTCGCGGAGTCGCGCTCGCTGACCAGGGCGTCGCCGTCGTCGCCGGTGCGGACGACCGACCATGGTGCGTCGAGCCCCGTGACGACGTCGGTGGTGTCGCCGTCGGGCGCGACCTGCCCGGTCGGCAGGTCGGCGGGGGCGGTGGCGCGGGCGCTCGCCGACGAGCCGCGGTCGTCGTCGGGTGCGGCACCGGCGCAGCCGCTCAGGGCGAGCGCGGCCACCGCGGCGATGCCCGCTGCGGACCAGGCGCGTCGGGCTCGGGCGGGGCTCGGGTGCTGGTGCGGGTGTTCGCTGCTGTCCACGGTGGTCCTCCCGGATCGTGCGTCGATCACACACGTCGTGTTCGGGAAACGGCTGAGGGGTACGACCGGCACCTCCCTCCGGTGCGCACATCGGCCTACCGTCGGGGCCATGGAGATCCAACCGAAGCAGCCGACCGTCAAGAACCCGGCCGCGCAGTTCACCGGCGACGTGTACCTCGACGCCATCGCCAGCCCGAAGGAGGACGGCCAGTCGATGACCGTCGCCAAGGTCCGGTTCCTGCCCGGCGCGCGGACCGCGTGGCACTCGCACGCCAAGGGGCAGACCCTGCACGTCACCGAGGGCGTCGCGCGGATGGGGACCCGTGACGGCGGCGTCGTCGAGGTCCAGACCGGGCAGACCGTCTACACGCCGGCCGGTGAGGAACACTGGCACGGTGCGACCCCGACGGACTCCATGGAGCACCTCGCGATGCTCGACCTCGCCGACGACCCGGCGACCACCACCACCTGGCTCGAGCACGTCACCGACGAGGAGTACTCCGCATGACCACCATCGCCATCATCGGGGCCGGCAAGGGCCTCGGACTCGCCGTCGCCGAGCGCTTCGGCCGTGAGGGCTTCTCGATCGCCTTGGTCTCCCGCAACCAGGACCGGCTGGACGGCCTCGCCGCGTCGCTGCGCGAGCAGGGCATCACCGCCGCCGGGTTCGCCGCGAACGTCCGTGACGGCGACTCGCTCCGCACCGCCCTCGAGCACGCGACCGAGCAGCTCGGCCCGATCGAGGTGCTGCAGTACAGCCCGCTCCCCGCCAAGGAGTACATGCGCCCGGTCCTCGAGACCACCGCCGACGACCTGGTCGGTCCGATCGAGTTCTCGGTCTACGGCTCGGTCAACGCGGTCCGGCAGGTGCTGCCCGGCATGCGGGCGATCGGCCACGGCACGATCCTGTTCGTCAACGGCGGCAGTGCGGTCCGGCCCGGCGCCCGAGTCACCGGCACCTCGGTCGCGTTCGCGGCGGAGAGCGCCTACGCCCAGCTCCTGCACGACGCCGTGCGCGACGAGCAGGTCCACGTCGGCCAGCTCATCATCCCGTTCGGCATCGACGACGGGCAGCCGGAGCACTCCGGCGCGTCCATCGCGGACCGGCTGTGGGCGATCCACGCGGAGCGCGGCGAGTTCCGCACGTACGCGGAGGCGCTGCCCGACCCCGCCTGAGCGCGGTCGTCACCATGTGACGGACGGGAGGCCCGGTGCCAGCTGGCACCGGGCCTCCCGTCCGCCCTCGGGTCACGTCGAGAGCACCGCGACGGCACGCGCGGCGCGTGCGGCGACCTCGGTGGCCGTCGGCGCCGGAGCCAGGCCGAGCAGGCGCTCGCGGTGGAGCTCCCCGAGCAGCAGCGTGAAGAGTTCGGCGGCGGTCTCCGGAGTCGCGCCGGCACGGACCAGGGCCTGCTGGGCGGCGATCGGGCCGGCCTCGTGGAACTCGCGGGCGAGCTCGGGCGACCGGGTCGACTCCGCGATGACGAGCCGGTGCAGGGCGACGGCGCGGTCCGAGAGCAACGCGCCGCCGATCGACGACGCAGTGGCCTCGAGGTCGCGGGTCGGCCCGTCCGCGTACGTGTGCTGCCGCCGGACGACCGCGCGGAGCAGCGCGGGCTTGTCGCCGAACGCGGTGTAGAGCGTGCGCTTCGTGACCCCGGCCTCGGCGGCGATGCGATCGAGCGCGACTCCTGTGAAGCCGTGCTCGAGGAACAGGTCGGTCGCGACGTCGAGGATCCGCTCGTCGCGGGCGACCCGCTCGTCGGCGGTCGGACGTCCTCGCTTGTTCACGAGACCAGCCTACCCGTAATGATACGCTCCCGTCTCATTGACGAGGAGGGTCCATGACCGATGTGGTCTGTCACGTGGCGATCGCCGACGACTGGGAGATGAGCCGCGGGTTCGGCGAGTACGAGGTCGCGACCCGCGGGGTGCCGCTCGAACCCGACGGGTACGTCCGCGCGACGACGCCGGACCGGGTGTCCGAGGTCGTCGCCGAGCGGTACGGCGACCTCGCACTGCCCCTGCTCCGGATCGACCTGAGCGTCGCGGGGCTCGCGGCCGCGGGGGTGCCCGTCGAGTGGGTCGACGGGCTCCCGCGGATCCGGGGGCCGATCCCGATGGACGACGAGGTCGTGCTGGCCGAGGTGCCGATCGCGATGGGTCCTCGGACGTAGCAGCGCTGTCAGGGGCCGCCGCCCGGCGGTCGAGGCCCTAGCGTCGTGACGTGGATCCGAACGCGTTCGACAGCGTGGCCGGTGTCGGGCTGCTGCTGCTCATGCCCGTGTCGGTGCTGTTCGTCGCCGCCGCGCTCCGACGACTCGCGGTGCCGCGGTGGTCGTGGGTGTTCTACCTGCTCGGGGTGGCCGGCGTCCTCGTGCTGCTGCACGGCGCGGGGCACACCCGGTACGAGGTGGAGGACCACTCGCACTTCGGGTGGCACTTCGGTCAGTTCGTCGGGCTCGGTCTCGGACGCATCGGGGTCGGTGTCAACGCGGTGGTGGCGACGGCGTGGATCGTGTTCCGCTCGCCCCGCGCCGACGAGGTGCTGCCCCGGCGGGAGACCCGGCTGGTCGTCGCGTCGTACCTGACCATGGCGCTCGCGGCTGCCCTCCCCGCGACGTGGTGGGCCGTCGGGCTCGGGATCGTGCCGATCGCGGTCGAGCTGCCGGTGGTCGCAGTGGGTCTGTCGTTCCTCACCGTCGCGGTGTGGCTGCGCGAGCGACGGGTCCGCAGGGCGGGCGAGGTCCGCCAGCAGCCGGAGTCGACGTGGCCCCTGGGCGCGGTGGTCGCGATCGCGGTGGTCGGGTCGCTCGCCGTCGGTCCGTTGCTCACGGGGAGCGGGTTGCCGGACGGGTCGGTCGGCCCTGCTCCGGACGTCGCGGTGACCGCCGCACCGACGACGGACCCGGACTGGCCCGGGCCGGTGCCGACCACGACGACGACGCTCGACGCCGACGCGATCGAGGCGGACACCCGCTCGTTGCTCGAGGACACGGTCCGCTGGGCCGGCCCCCTCGACGACCTGTCGTCACCGACGCCCGCCGCTGCCCGGCCGCCGCAGGACCTGGCACCGCGGGTGCAGGCGGGGTGGGACGCAGCGGGCTACGCGGCGGTCGACCGGGCGATGGGCACCGACCTCGTCATGCCGCTCCGCGGGGACGCCGCGGTGGAACGGATGCGGCTCGGCGGTGGACCCGGCGGGGTGCACGTCGACGTCGAGTCCTTCTGCACCGGCACGTGAGCACGACACCCGCGCCCTAGGCTGGAAGGGATGTCCAGCGTCCTCCTCACCGTGCACGTCGTGGCGGCGCTGCTCACCCTCGGGCCCGTCGCGGTCGCCGGGAGCACGTTCCCGAAGCCCGCACGCGCGCTCGTCGCCGATCCGGACGACCAGGCCGCTCGAGCCGTCGCGACGGTCCTGCACCGGATCTGCCACGTGTACTCGATCATCTCGCTCGCCGTCCCGACGTTCGGCACGGCGCTGGCGTTCGAGGTCGGGGCGCTCGACGAGGCCTGGCTGCTCGTGTCGATCGGTCTGACCGCCGTGGCTGCGGCGATCCTCGCGCTCGGGGTCCTGCCGGAGCAGCGCCAGGTCCTCCGCGGCAACGGGACCGAGCGATCGCCGCGGAAGCTCGCGGCGCTGGTCGGTTCGTTCAACCTGGTGTGGGTCGTGGTCGCCGTGCTCATGGTGGTGCAGCCCGGCGCCTGACCGGGCCGCCCCGCCTCAGTGCGCCCGCCGCACCGCCACCCGGCGTCGGCCGTGCGCGGTGAGCCACGCCCCCGCGGTCACGACCAGCGGCAGCCCGATCGCCAGCAGGGCCAGCATCGACCAGTCCGGCACGAACGGCATGTGGTTCGTCCCCACCACGGGCTCCGTGAACCGCAGGGTGAGCGCCCGCATCGGCAGCAGCCCCAGCAGGGTTCCGATCACCGCGCCCACCGAGGCCAGGATCGCCGCCTGCCAGGTCGACACCCGCCGCCGGAGTCGTGGTGCCGCACCGATCGCGTCGAGCACCTCGTCGTCTCGGCGGCCGTCGGACCGTGCGAGCCCGATGGCCACCGCAGTCGCACCGATCGTCACGGCCGCGGCCAGCGCGAGCACGATCGCGCGGATGAGCGCGCCGTTGTCGACCGGACCGGCTTCGTAGGAGAACTGCGGGCCGTCCCACCGGGCTCGGTCCGCGCCGCCGAAGCTCTGCCAGGCGGAACTCAGCTCGTCCCACTGTTCGGGGGCGATGTCCCCGGGCAGCGTCGTGACGAGCATGCCGTCGACGGCCGGGACCCCGTACTGCGCAGCGGTCGCCTTCGTCATGAAGACGCCGACCTGGATCCGCGGCGACTGCACGTCGAGCACCGCAGGGATGGACAAGCTGGCGTCCGGCTTCGTCCTCGTCGTGATCGTCGGGCTCTCCCACGTGCGGTCGTGGAACGTGTCGATGCGGACCGCGCCGTCGTGGGCGTACTCCGGCCACAGGGACACCGCCTTGCCGCCCTCGAGCGCATCCCGCACGGCAGCCGACGGGCGGTGGCCGGTGAGCACGGCGTAGTCGTCGACGGTGCCCGTCCAGATGTGCGGCGTACTCGCGTCAGCGGTGTCGAGGTAGTACGCGCAGCCGGTGGTGTCGTTCGCGGGGCAGTCGAAGTCCGTCCACCGGTGCGGCAGCGTCACGGACGACGGGGTGTCGCCCGCCCAGCCCTCGGCCACGCCGAGCACCCGGATCCGGTCGTGGTCGAACACCCGGGCCACGACCTTCGCCGCGTGTGCCGTCAACGCCGCGTCGTGACCGCTGGAGGCGCCGTCCTCGCTGGAGAGCTGCACCTCGGTCGTCGCCACCCCGACGGCCGTGCGGTACTCGTACCCACGGACGTACTGGGCGTGGCTCGACGCACTCCACGTGATCACCACCGACGCGACGAACACGACGCTCATCACGCTCGCGAGCACCGGCACCGTCCGGACCGGGTTGCGCCGGGCATCGCGGGCGGCGAGACGCGCCGACAACCCGAGGCGCGACGACAGCCGCGTGACGAGGGCGAGGAGCCACGGCGAGCAGATCGCGATGCCGAGCTGCATCAGACACGGACCGAGCGCGACTCCGGCACCGGCCACCCAGGCCCAGTGGTCGTCCTGCACCGGGCGGTCGTTGAGCATCAGCACCCCGACGCCGCAGGCCAGCGTCATCACGGCGCCGGCGACGACGAGCGCCGGCCCCCAGACGCGGCGCCGACGGCGGGCCGGACGGTCGACGGGCGCGGGACGGAGCGAACCCCGCAGCGCTGCGAGCACGTTGATGCGCGTGGCGGCCCGAGCGGCGACGAGGGCCGAGACCAGCCCGGCCAGGATGCCCGCGGCCGCGACCACGAGCAGCAGGAGCGGGGGCACGTGCAGGCCCGGGAACGACACGACGTCGCCGTTGTCGATCAGTCGGAACACCACGACGCCGAGCCCGGTGCCCGCCGCGACGCCGAGGACCGCGCCGATCGACCCGAGCACGAGGCCGGACCCGGCGACGATCGTCCGGACGAACCGCTTGTCCCCGCCGACACTCGTCACGATCGCGTACGAACGGGTGTCCGCCCGGGTCCCGACCAGGAACGCGGCCCCGGCGAGCAGCGCGACCTCGAACATCGCGAAGACACCGAGCAGCGCCATCGCACCGAGGTACCACAGGAGCGAGGAGCTCATCTGGCCGCCGGGCAGGCGGGCGTCCGGCGGGTCGAGGACCACGGGGCGTGACTGCACGACGATGCCGTGCGCGTTGAGCTGCCGGATCTCCGACCAGGTCGGGGCGTCGGACGGCAGGTAGACGGTGACGTCCGTCAGACCGACGTCGTCGGTGGTGTCGGTCGTCGACAGCGTCGTCCCCCAGGGCAGGAACACCCCCTGCTCGCTCGGCGCCGAGCCGAGGTCGCGCATCGTCCCGGTGATCGTGAACCGCTTCGTGACGGGGTCGGTGAGGTCGACGGTGTCACCGATGTGCGCACCGAGCCGGTCGAGGGTCGCGGGCGTGACCATGAGCTGGTTGCGTGCGGTCGGTGCCGAGCCGTCGAGGACGCGCCAGTGCCCCTCGAGGGACGGGTCCCAGACGCTGCCCTCCACCGCGGCCAGACCCACCGGGCCCCGCGGACCCTGCACCACGACGGGGGTGCTGCCGACCGGGATCGACAGGGCACCGTCCGGCACGTGGGCGAGGACGTTCGCGAACGGGGCGTCCTCGTCGGCCTTCGTGACCGGGCTGTTCCGCTTCGAGTCGGTGAACTGCCACTGCACCGGGTCCTGCCGCATGCCGGGCAGGTCCGGTCCGGACACCCGCATCTGCGCCGCCGCCTTGCCGAGGTCGTAGTCCAGCGACTCCGAGGTCGTGGGTTGCGTCGACTGCACGACGACCGCCACCGCGGCGAATCCGGCGGTCGGGATGCCGATGAGCGCGATGATCAGTGCCGCACGACCGGCCTTCGCGAAGGCCAGTCGACGCCCCAGGCGGAGCGCCGGTCGGAGGGCGAACGGCGTCCGGCCGATCCCCCGACGCCGACGCCGGCTCACGACGCGTTCCGGTCCGCCAGGGCGAGTTCGACGCCCGAGTACACGGTCTCGTCGACCACGCGACCGTCGCGCAGGAAGACGATCCGGTCCGCCCAGGCCGCGTGCCGGGCGTCGTGGGTGACGAGGAGCGCACCGGCTCCGGCGTCCACGTGTCGTCGGAGCATGCGGAGCACGACCTCGCCGGTCTGCGAGTCCAGTGCGCCGGTCGGCTCGTCGGCCAGCACGAGCCGACGTTCACCGACCACGCCCCGGGCGATCGCGACGCGCTGTTGCTGGCCGCCGGACAGGTCGTCCGGGTAGGCGTCGGCGCGGTGTGCGAGTTCGACGTTGTCGAGCGCCAGTTCCGCGGCGCGGCGGGCCTGCGATGCCTTCCAGCCGTCGAGTTCGAGCGGCAGCGCCACGTTCTCGACGGCGGTGAGCGAGGGGATCAGGTTGAAGTCCTGGAACACGAACCCGATGAGGCGACGGCGCAGGGCCGCGAGTTCCTTGGCAGGCCGATCGGACACGAACGCGGCGTCGATCAGGACCTCGCCGCTCGTGGGCGGCAGCAGGGTGCCGGCGCAGGCGAGCAGCGTCGACTTGCCGGAGCCCGAGGTCCCCATCACGGCGACCATCTCGCCGCGCTGGACGGCCAGGTCGATGCCGGCCAGGGCCGTGACGGCCTTCGCACCGGAGCCGTAGTGCACGCTGACGGCGTCGAGCTGCAGGAGCGGTGCGGCGCTCACCGTGCGCTCCGCGCGACGTCGGCAGCGGTCGGGGACGAGGAGCCGGCGTCAGCCGCCGGGTGCTCGTCCGGCCGGTACCGCGCCACGGTCGACTCCACGTGGTCGAGCCAGCGCACCTCGGCCTCGGCCTGGAACACCATCGACTCGAGCACGAGCGACCACGCCAGGTCGGTCGCCGGGTCGGCCGTGCGCTTGAGCCGCGTCAGGTCCTGCAGGTTGCGGATCGCGGCCCCGCGCTGCACCTGCACGAGCTTGGCGACGTCGACGCCGGGCACGGTGACCGCGAGGGCGAACTTGATCGCCAGCTCGTCGCGGCCGCGCTTGGCCGGCACCGGCTCACTGAACCAGCGCGCCACTTCCCCGCGACCCGCGTCGGTCACCGTGTAGACGACGTGGCCGTCGTCGTCGGTGTCGCCGCGGGCCACGAGGCCGTCGCGTTCCAGGCGGTCGAGGGTCGTGTAGACCTGGCCGATGTTCAGCGGCCAGCTCCCGCCGGTGCGGTGCTCGAACTCCCCCCTGAGCTGGTACCCGTACCCGGGTCCCCCCACCAGCAGCGCGAGTACGCCCATCCGTACGCTCATGACACTTCCCCCGTCTCTCGTCCACCGTGGACATACCGAGTATGCCCATACCGCGTATGCATCCGCAAGCGCGGAGGTGGAAAGCGCGGGAGACGGACGGGAGGCACGGTGCCAGCTGGCACCGTGCCTCCCGTCCGCCCTTGGGTCGCGTCCGCGACCGAAGGGTCAGGAACCCAGCTTCGACAGCTCCTCGAACTCCTCGTCGGTGAGCTCGATGGTCGCGCCCTGCAGGTTGTCCTCCAGGTGCGAGACGCTCGACGTGCCGGGGATCGGCAGGACGACGGGCGAGCGCTTGAGCAGCCAGGCGAGTGCGAGCTGTGCCGGCGACGCGCCCTTCCGCTCGGCGATCTCGGTGAGCGGCGAGTCCTCGCCGGTCAGGCCGCCCGTCGCGAGCGGGAACCACGGGATGAACGCGATGCCCTGCTCGGTCGACCAGTCGAGGAGTTCCTCGGCGTCGCGCTTCTGCAGGTTGTACAGGTTCTGGACGGAGACGATCGTGGCGATCTCCTGCGCGGCCTTGACGTCGTCGACCGACACCTCGGACAGCCCGATGTGCCGGATCTTGCCCTCGTCCTGCAGCTTCTTCAACTCGCCGACCTGGTCCTCGAGCGGGACCTTCGGGTCGATGCGGTGCAGCTGGAACAGGTCGATGCGCTCGAGGCCCAGACGGCGGAGGCTCATCTCCGCCTCCTGCCGCAGGTACTCCGGACGGCCGACCGGCGGCCACTCGTTCGGGCCGGTGCGGGTGAGTCCGGCCTTCGTCGCGATCACGACGTCGTCGCCGTAGGGGTGGAGCGCTTCGTGCAGGAGGTCCTCGGCGACGTAGGGGCCGTAGGAGTCGGCGGTGTCGAAGAAGTCCACGCCGAGCTCGACGGCGCGCTTGAGCACGCGGACGGCCTCGTCGTGGTCCTTCGGGGGTCCCCAGACGCCGGGGCCGGTGAGCTGCATGGTGCCGTAGCCGAGACGGTGCACCTCGAGGTCGCCCCCGATGCGGAAGGTGCCGGAGGCGGCGGCCGGACGGTTGGTGGTGTCGGTGCCAGTGGTCATGCCCCCGGTCTACGCCGGAGGCGTTGCCGGTCCCTGAGTCGGTGTCCCCCGGGTGTCGCCCTCGTGCTCGTCGAGCCAGGTCCGCCAGGCCGCGGCGTCCGGCAGCACCAGGTCGACGATGTCCATGCGGTCATCGTAGGACGCGGCCGGTCGGTCGGCCGGCCGGCCGGCCGACCCGAGACTCGGTGTGGGCGACTGTTCTCGCGGTGCGCGCCACGAGAACTGTCGCTCACACCGAGACTCGCGTGCGTCGGGCCGAGACTCGTGCGTCAGACCCAGTTCGGCTGGTCCAGCACGCCCGTCGGGTCCGCCTGTTCCGCGATGCGGTGCAGGCGCGAGGTGTTGTCCCCGAAGTAGGCCGACGGGTCCGTGATGGCCGCGTCGCAGTAGTTCGCGTACGCCGCGTCGCCCCACGCTGGACGCATGGCCCGGCGGAACCCGCGCACGTACGCGTCGAACGGTGCGGGGTCCGCGCCGTCGGTGAAGACCGCCGTGTACTGCACGGTCATGAGCGCGGACCGCCACGGGAACGCCGAGTCGGTGCGGCCGACGTCCGCCACGACGCCGCCGAGGGCGTCGAGCGCGACCCCGCCCTCCAGGTTGCCGTCGACGTCGCCCGCCGCTGCCGCCTGCGCGACGAGCACGTCGATCTGTGCGTCGGTGAGCTTCGTCGATCCGATCGACGAGGTCGCCGCCTCGGACACCCGCTGGGGCTTCCCCGCCAACGCGGACATGGCGGCGCCGTAGGTCAGTTCCTGACCGGTGTGCGCCAGCGGCTTCGCACCCGTGGCGGCGATGAAACCGTCGACGGAGGTGTCGGCGCCGGTCTTCGAACCGGTCCACACGCCGGTCACGGTGACCGTCGGGGCGGTGTGCCGACTGCCGTTGAGCAGCTTGAGCGTCGACCACAGCTCCGGCTCGGCGGTGGGCGCCCAGTCCTGCCAGGCGCGCACCACGGCAGCGGCCGCCGACCACGCGAACGTGATGGTGAAGAGCAGGACGGGAGGCGCGGCCTGCGTCCGGTACGTCAGTGCGGTCACGACGCCGACGGTTCCACCGCCCCCACCGCGGCAGGCCCAGAACAGGTCGGGTTCGCGGGACGTCGAGACCTCGTGCACGGAGCCGTCCGGGGTGACGAGCGTCACGCCGGTGAGCTGGTCGCAGGTCAGCCCGAACGAGCGGACGAGCACGCCGACCCCACCGCCGAGGGTGAGCCCGCCGATGCCGACGGTCGGGCAGGACCCGGCGCCGATGGCCCGACCGGCCTTCGCGAGCGCGGCGTAGACGTCCCCGAGCTGCGCGCCCGGACCGATCGTGACGGTGTCGTCGTCGTGCAGTTCGATGTCGTCGAGGTCCTGCGTGCTGATCACGAGCGACCGCGGGACGTCGGTGCCCGGGGCGCCACCGGCCGACCACCCCGTGTACGAGTGCCCGCCTGCTCGCAGTGCGACGGGCGTGTGGGTCGTGCGCGCGAACGCGAGGCCGGCCTGCACGTCGGGGATCCCCGCGACCCGGAGGATCCCCTGTGGGTCGGCGTCGTCGTAGCGCGGGTTCTCGAGCACGCGTGCGCCGTCCCACCCGTTCGACCCGGACCGGAGCAGCGTGCCGGAGACCGCGGCGGCGAGGGCGTCCCACGAGTCGGGGCCGCCCGGCGTCGGCGTGCTCGTCGGCTCGGCGGAGCCGCTGGCAGTCGGGCGCGGCGAGCCCGAGGGAGCGGGGCCCGGTCGGGTGCACGCTGCCAGGACCCCGGCGAGCCCGAGTCCGACGCCCCCGGCGAGCAGGGTGCGCCGGGTCGACGTGCGGCTCACGAGCCGGCGAGTCCCCCGCCGGCACCGGTGATGCCGGGGTGTGCGGACTTCGCGAGGCCCTCGGTCATCGAGTGCGCTGCCTCGGCGTCGGCGAGGGAGCGGGCGACGAGGGTCGGGTCGACCGGTTCGAGGTGGGCGAGGCGCTTCGCACGACGGCGGTTCTGCACCTCGAGCACGGTGAGCAGCGCGGCGATGGCCACGACCACTCCGACGACGATCCACACGACGACCATGACGTTCCCCTTCCGTCCCGGGGCGTCCACCCCGTGCTCGCAGCGTAGCGCCGGCGGTGCGACGCCATCCAACGGAGCCGGGATCTGTCGCCGTTCCGTGACCGTCAGGCGGTGCTGCTGATCCGGACGGCGCCCGCCCACCCGTGCACCCACTCGGGCAGTTCGCGGTCAGCTGGTGCTCCGCCCACGGCGATCACACCAGAAGGCCGCGCTGCCCCCGCGTGGACCTTGGAGGATCCACACGAACGGTGCCCGTGTCTGACCGGCACCGGCAGTGCCTTCCTCCGAGCGGCGCACCCGGAGTAGACCTGCAGCATGCAGACACGCAAGCTCGCAGACCTCGAGGTCGGACCCGTCGGCCTCGGCACCATGGGCATGAGCGCCTTCTACACGGGCGCCGGAACCGACGACGCGGAGTCGATCCGCACCATCCACCGCGCGATCGACCTGGGCGTCACCCTGTTCGACACGGCCGAGGCGTACGGTCCCTACACGAACGAGGACCTGCTCCGCCGGGCCCTCGCCGACCGCCGCGACGACGTCGTGATCGCGACGAAGTTCGGCCTGATCACCCACACCGCCGGCGAGGAGACGCCCGCCCGGGGCCGCGGCATCAGCTCCGCACCGGAGTCCGTGCGCGAGGCGCTCGAGGGCTCCCTCCGCCGCCTCGGCACCGACCACATCGACCTGTACTACCAGCACCGCGTCGACCCGGCCGTCCCCATCGAGGACGTCGTCGGTCAGCTCGCCGGCTTCGTGCAGGAGGGCAAGATCCGGCACATCGGGCTGTCCGAGGCCGGACCCGAGACCATCCGCAAGGCCCACGCCGTCCACCCGATCACCGCCCTGCAGAGCGAGTACTCGCTGTGGACGCGCGACCCCGAGGGTGACGTGCTCGACACCCTGCGTGAGCTCGGGATCGGCCTCGTGCCGTACTCGCCGCTCGGCCGCGGCTTCCTGACCGGTGCGATCACGAAGCCGTCCGACCTGGACTCCGACGACTTCCGCCTGGCGAACCCGCGTTTCCAGGAAGAAGCGTTCGCGCTGAACATGCGGATCGTCGACGCGGTCAAGGAGATCGCGACCGAGGCCGACGCAACTCCGGCGCAGGTGTCGCTCGCCTGGCTGCTCGCCCAGGGCGACGACATCGTCCCGATCCCCGGTACGAAGCGGGTCTCCCGCCTCGAGGAGAACGTCGGCGCCGCCGACCTGACCCTCACCGCGGACCAGCTGTCGCGCCTGTCGGCGCTGCCGGTCCCGACCGGCGACCGCTACCCCGACATGTCGACCATCGGTCGCTGACGCAACCGGACGACGGCCTGGAGGCCCGTGGCGGATCCGCCACGGGCCTCCAGTCCGTCTCGGCGTGCGTTTCGGGCCGGAGCCCGGTGACCGACGCGACCCACGTCCGTCATCCCGGGGAAACACGAGCTGCATAGCGTCCGGAGCACAGGGAGACCACCGCTCGAAGGGGACGCCATGACGACCGAGAAGACACCGCGCACGACCCGGAGTGACGACGGAGTGGACTCCGTCCCACCACTCGCGAGACTCCTGCCGCTCGGCCTGCAGCACGTGCTCGCGATGTACGCGGGCGCGATCGCCGTCCCGCTCATCGTCGGCGGTGCGCTCGGGTTCGACAGTGCCGACCTGGCGTTCCTCATCAGCGCGGACCTGTTCGTCGCGGGCCTCGCCACGATCGTGCAGTCCGTGGGCTTCTGGCGGTTCGGGGTCCGGCTGCCGCTCGTGCAGGGCGTCACCTTCGCCGCGGTCGGCCCGATGATCGCGATCGGCACCGAGCACGGCATCACCGCCGTCTACGGGGCGACGATCGCGTGCGGGGTCTTCATGGTGGTCGTCGCGCCGTGGTTCGCGCAGCTCGTCCGGCTGTTCCCGCCGATCGTCACCGGCACGGTCATCCTCATCATCGGCTTGTCGCTCATGAGCGTCGCGGCCGGTTGGGTGACCGACGGCGGGGAGGACGGTGCTGCGGACCCGCTCGACGTCGCGTTCGCCGCCGGGGTGCTGCTCGCGATCGTCCTGGTCGAACGCTTCGCTCCGCGCGGTCTCGCGCGGGTGTCGGTGCTGTTCGGGCTGCTGCTCGGCACCGTCGTGGCCCTGTTCGTCCCCGGCATGGTCGACGGGTCGGGCATCGGTGACGCGGGCTGGTTCGCCGTCGTCACGCCGTTCCACTTCGGGCTGCCGACGTTCGACCTCGCCTCGATCGTGTCGATGCTCGTCGTCGGACTCGTGATCATGACCGAGACCACCGGCGACGTGATCGCGGTCGGCGAGGTCACCGGCCGCCCGGTGTCGAAGCGCACGCTCGCTGACGGCCTGCGGGCGGACGGGCTCGGCACGGTCGTCGGCGGGGTGTTCAACACGTTCCCGTACACGGCGTTCGCGCAGAACGTCGGGCTCGTCGCACTGACCGGCGTGCGCTCCCGGTACGTGGCGACGGCGGCCGGCGGCATCCTCGTCGTGCTCGGCCTGGTGCCGAAGGTCGCTGCGGTGGTCGAGGCGATCCCGCACGCGGTGCTCGGTGGTGCCGGCGTCGCCCTGTTCGGCATGGTGGCGGCTTCGGGCATCAGGACGCTGTCGAAGGTGCGGTTCGACAACCGGAACGTCCTCGTGGTGGCGCTGCCGCTCGGCATCGCGCTGCTGCCGACCGTTGCCCCGGAGATCTACGGGCAGTTCCCGACCTGGTTCACGCTGGTGTTCGACTCGGGGATCTCGGCCGGTGCCGTCGCGGCGATCCTGCTCAACCTGCTGCTCGGGTCGCGCTCCGTGGCCGAGCGGTACGGCGAGGACCCGGCGGTCGGCTCGTACGACGGGGTGCGGTCGACGGCGCCGATCGCGTTGCCCGACTCGGGCAGGTCAGGAGCACGTTGATCGACACCCGTCCCGAGGACGGAATCAGAACGTCGTGTCCCTCGGCTTCCGCTTGAACCGTGATTCCTTGTAGGCATCGACCGCGGCGCGACTCGATCGCCATTGTCCATCAGTCCCCCTGATCGCCTCGAGTCGCCCACGAGCCGCCGCTGCTTTGAGGGCGACGAGGGAGAAGTCGTCATCGACCAAGGCGGGAAGCGGAACGTACTTCGCGGGGCCAGCGATGTTCGGGATGAGGGTGTGCAGGTTGTCGATGACTGACCGGCTCAGCAGTTCCGCCAGCGGACCGAAGTCTTCGTTGTCTGCGCGGTCAAGCGCTTTGAGGTACTTCTTCCGCTGGTCCTTGAAGACGATTGCCGGTGGCCAGCCGAGTCGCACCAGGATGAGGTTCAAACAGAGGCGGCCGGTACGGCCGTTCCCGTCGATGAACGGGTGGATGTGCTCGAAGTTCCGGTGCATCTGCGCGAGCCACTCCGGGACTTCGGCCAAGAGGATCGACCCGTCGGCCACCCCGACGCCGAAGTCGTTCGCGCGGTCGACCCAGTTCGTCAGTTCCGCATGGACGAGCGGGAACGACGGCGGTGTCATTCCGTGCGCGAACGGCGCGATCTCGTGTTCGCGGAAGTTCCCGGGACCCTCACTGTCGTTGGCGTCCGGATGCGGCGTCACGTCCCAGGCGCCGCTGAGTGCGACCTTGTGGATCTGGCGAACCTCCTGCAGGGTGATGAGCTGATCGCCCGCCGCTGGCTGGAGAGCTTGCTCGTAGACCCATTTCGCAGCCTCGCCGTACCCGAGGACTTCGAGGTAGTCCTTGAGTTCTTTCGCGCCCACCGCGCGCCCCTGCTCGAGAAGCTGTTCCACTTCGCGCAGCACGAGCGTGTTGCCCTCGATCGCGGTCGAGTGGTGTGCCTCGAGATGCCAGAGCCTGTCCCAGAGTCCCTTTGCTTCGTATGGTTTCGGGAGACCGCCGTAGTTCGCGAGCTCGTCGATTGCAGCTTCGAACCGTTTGTCCACGGCTTGGCGGGCCGGCCGGCCCCGCTTCGGTACGGAAGCTGATATTTCGTAATTTGTCACGGCTCGCCCTCGCTAACGAAACAGAACAAGATCGATCCTGTCACGGCTCAGCCGCTGGATGAAACACATCAAATATCGCGGTGAGACGACGGCGTGCAGGTGCTCCCCGGGACTGGTCGACGAGCAGTGCGAGGAAGTCCCAGGCGCGGTGCGGTCAACTCCCTCGGTAGGTGCTGTAGGCGAAGGGGCTCAGCAGCAGCGGGACGTGCAGGTGCTCGGTGCCCGTGACGCGGAAGGCCACGGTCACGAACGGGTGGAAGGTCGGGGTCCCGGCATTGGCGAAGTAGGCACCGGTGTCGAACCGCAGGACGTGGTCGGTGCGCGCGAGCACGTCGGGGCCGAGCGCGGCGCGACCGTCGGCGTCCGTCGTGCCGGTCGCGACGACGGCACCGTCGACGGTCGCGGCGCGACCGTCGGCGTCCGTCGTGCCGGTCGCGACGACGGCACCGTCGACGGTGCTGAGCGTCAGGCCGACGCCGACCGCCGGGGTGCCGCTGGTGGCATCGAGCACGTGGGTGGTCAGGTGCGGGACGGCGAAGGTCGCACGGATGCGGTGCAGGGCGATGTCGGCGAGGGCAGCCGCGGCTTCCTGCGTCTCGACCGCCGGGTCGCCCGCGAGGCGCCGGTCGAGCTCGGCCAACAGCTCCTCGGGGGTCCGGCCGGCGGCCCGCACCAGGAACACCCGACCGAAGCGCTGCTCGTACGCGGCGTTGCCGTCGGCGATCCGGCGGGCGACGTCGTCGTGGGCGGTGCGCATCGACGACTGCTCGCGGGCCGACGAGGCATCGGTCGTCCGTTCGCCGATCCGCGGGTGCTGGGCGAGGGCGTGGTCGAGTTCCGGCGCACCCCACGACGCCGCCTCGGTGCGCGCGCGGTCGAGCAGCGCCGGCACCGTGCCGAACGGGCGCGCGGCCACCAGGGCGTCGACCCACGCGGGCACGTCGGCCCATTTCCGGATCACCGCGGCAGCGTCGGGGGCGGTCGCGTCGTCGAGGTCGCCGAGGTCCATGCGCCGAGGCTACGGAACGACCGTTTCACCCGCGTTACCGGGCGGTTTCCCCCGCAACGCGACCCGCGGCCCTGAAACGCTCGCGTCTGCCGGACGGGAGGCCCGTGGCGGCCCCGCCCCGCGCCTCCCGTCCGCCGTCCGTCGCGTTGCGGACGCGAGACGCCGGCGTCTCAGACCTCCGTTGCGAAGAACGCGGCCCGCAGCTGCAGGTCCTCGATGCGCCGCAGGCGCGCGGCCTCGACGTCGTAGCCCTCGTACGCGGGCGGCGGCAGCTTCCGGACGTTCCGCGAGCACTGGAAGTCCTGGCAGACCAGCGTGCCGACGGTGTTGCCGTTGCGGCCGGCCGGCCCGGACCGCTTCGCGCTGTAGAACGCGACGTCGTTCGGCAGCTTGACGTCCTGGCACCACGAGCACTGGGCGCGCGAGCGCGACGAGGCCTCGGCCTGCCGGAACAGGATGCCGATCAGTTCGCCGTCCAGGGTCGGCACGACGGCGTACGCACGCCGACCGATCTTCGGGTCGCGCCAGCCCAGGAAGTCGAGGGCGTCCCAGTCGATCGCCTCGAAGTCGGCGGGCAGCGTGATGTCGGTCGTCTCCTTGCGGGAGGCGTTGACGAAGGACGTGCGGAGGGTCTTCTCCGTGATGGGGAGCATGGTGCATCGCTTTCGAGCGGGCCCGGGGCGTGCGGACGCACACCGCACCGGGCGGAGGAGGTCAGGGTTCGACGAGGGCGGCCGTGCCTGCGGGCACGACCGGGGGCCTCACGCCCTGATGCCGGCGAAACGGGCGCCGACCACCTCCTGGAAGCTCACGCGACCAGCCTACGTCGACGTGTCAAGCGGCGGGGACGGCCGTCACCAGGACGAGGGCGCCCTCGTAGGTCGGCCGGATCCGCAGCGCCCCGTGCCGCCGGTCCCACTCGCCGGAGTCGAGCGCGGCCACCGAACGCCGTGCGGTGAGCTCGTCGACGAAGCTCCACGCCGAGTTCGCCTTCCGGGCGCCCGGGTCGAGCAGGCGCTCCGGCCGGGCGTAGTACGCCTCGGAGAAGCCGTCGACGCACGTGAACGGGATCGGCAGCGGGGTGTTCGTGACGGTGTCGTCGCCCAGTGCGGCGGCGATGCGGTCGAGCGCGGGGTAGCGCCGGGCCTCGGTCGCCATCACCTCTGGTGCGTACTCGGCGAGCCAGAAGTCCTCGACGCGGGCCGGGTCGCACGTCAGGATCACGATCGGACCCCGGGTCACCCGGCGCAGCTCGGCCAGCCCGCGCTCGAGGTCGCCCCACTGGTGCACCGAGAACGTCGTCATCGCAGCGTCGAACGTGTCGTCGTCGAAGGGCAGGTCCTCGGCGGTGGCGTCGATCGCCGTCGACAGGGTGTCCGGTCGTTGGGCGCGCATCGATGCCGAGGGTTCCACCGCAGTGACCTGCCGGTCGGTCGGCTCGTAGGACCCGGCACCGGCACCCACGTTGAGGACGGTGCGGGCGTCGCCGAGGGCCTTCGCGATCGCCCGGGCGAACGTCGGCTCGGGGCGCCGGTACTGCCGGTAGTCCTGGCCGATGCGGGCGTAGTCGGCGTCCCCCGCTGATCCGTCCGTCGTCCTGGTCACGTCCCCAGCCTACGAACCGTGCACCGGGCCGACCAGCGGTTCAGTCGACCGACTCGGACTCGGACTCCGCCGCGCGCAGGGCCGCGTACTGCTCGGCCCGCTCCGTCGCCGCCCAGGTGCCGAGCAGCGCCAGCGACCGTTCGGTCTCGCTGCCCGGCTCGGCCGAGTACGTGAACAGTGTCAGGCCGGGGTCGGCGACCAGGTCGAGCGCCTCGTACGCCAGCCGGAGTTCCCCGACGATCGGGTGGTCGATGCGCTTCCCGCCGGCACGCTGCAGTCGGACGTCGTGCGCGGCCCACCAGCCGCGGAACTCCTCGCTGCGCGTGGAGAGCTCCCCGACGAGGGTGATGAGTCCGGGCTCGCACGGGTTCGACACCGCGGCCGCACGGAGCACGGCGACGGCGTCCTTCGCGGTCTGCGCCCAATCCGGGAAGAAGTCTCGGGCCGCCGGGTCGAGGAACGTGAAGCGGGCGGTGTTCACGGGGCGCCCGGGGCCAGCGAACATCGGCGAGTACAGCGCGCGACCGAGTTCGTTCGTCGCGACCACGTCACCACGCTCGTTGCGTACCCACGCCGGCGCCCCGGTGATCGCGTCGAGCAGGCGCTGCACGCCGGGGCGGACCCGGGTGGGCACGTTCCGGTGCATCGTCTTGACGCCGGAGTTCGCCAGTCGGGTCAGGTCCCACAGGTGGACGCGCTCGTCCTCGTCGAGCTGCAGTGCGCTCGCGAGGCCCTCGAGCACGCTGTCCGAGACGCCCTTCAGCGATCCGCGCTCGAGTCGTGTGTAGTAGTCGACGCTGACGCCGGCGAGCATGGCGACCTCGTGGCGCCGGAGCCCCGGGACGCGGCGGACGCCGCCGCCGAAGGACGGCATGCCGACCTGCTCCGGCGTGAGGCGCGCCCGTCGGGAGGACAGGAAGTCGCGGATCTCGTTGCGCACGTCGATACCCATGGGGAGAGCGTACGTGGCGGCGCTGTCCGTCCGGCAGGCACTGGCGGTACCCGCCGGGCGGACGGGAGGCCCGTGGCGGCGCCGCCACGGGCCTCCCGAGCACCAGCGGTCGCGTCTACCGGCCGACGTCGGCCGTGATCCGCACCCGCGCCACCCGGTGACCGTCCATGGCGGTCACCTCGAGGCGGTGGCCGCCGGCGGCGACGACGTCGCCGACCTCGGGCACGCGGTCCAGGTGGACCTGCACGAGCCCCCCGACGGTCTCGTAGTCGCCGTCGGGCAGCGCCGGGCCGCCGTCCGCGACGAGGTCCTCGAGCACCGTCGACCCGTCCACGCCGTCGTGCTCGGCCGTCGGTTCGTCGTACTCGTCGCGGATGCGTCCGACGAGGTCCTCGAGCAGCGCCTCGAGCGTGACCATGCCCGCGCTGCCGCCGTACTCGTCCACGACCAGGGCGATCTGGTGCCCGTCGGTCCGCATGTCCGCGATGGCGCCCGACAGCGACTTCGTCTCCGGCAGCGCCAACACGGGGCGGACCAGGGTCGACACCGGTGCGGACGGGTCGCTCGGCCGGAGCAGGTCGCGGAGGTGCACGAAGCCGTCGACCTCGTCGCGCCCGCCGGAGGTCACGAGGTACCGGGTGTGCCCGACCTCGATCGCGTGGTCGGTGGCCTCGGCGATGGTCAGTGCGGCGTCGATCGTCGACACGTCGTACCAGGGGCGCATCGACTCGCGGAGGATCCGGTCACCGGCGTCCAGCGCGCTCCGGGCGATCCGGCGGCCCTGCTCGTCGACACCGGTGTGCTCGTCGACGAGTCCGCGGAGCTCTTCGGTGCTCATCGACTCACTGCGGGCGTTCGGGTCGCCGCCGAGTGCACGGACGACCAGGTTCGTCGAGGCGGACAGCACCCAGATCACCGGGCGCATCAGGGTCGCGAAGCGGTCGAGGGTCGGCGCGACGAGCATCGAGAAGCCCTCGGCGCGCTGCAGGGCGAGTCGCTTCGGCACGAGTTCACCGAACACGAGCGACAGGTAGGCGATGACGAGGGTCATCAGCACGAGGGCGACCGTCTCGGCGGCGCCCTGACCGAGACCGAGGCCGGTGAACAGGGGCGCGACGTCGGGTGCGATCGACGAGGCACCGTACGCAGCCGAGAAGAACCCGGCGACGGTCACGCCGATCTGCACGGCCGCGAGGAACCGGTTCGGGTCGCGTCCGAGCTCGGCGACGCGAAGGCCACGGGAGCCCCGGCGTTCGAGTTGCTGCAACTGCGACTCACGGAGCGAGACGAGTGCGATCTCGGCAGCGGCGAAGACCCCGCCGACGAGCACGAAGAGGATGACGAGCCCGAAGGCGATCCAGGTGTCGGCGCCCATCAGCGGGCAGCTTCCTCGGATCGACGACGGGCGGGCGGTCTGTGGTGATCGTCCATGCCTGTGAGTCTGCACAGGGCTGCTGGGATGTCACCCCACCAGCGCTCGACGTCTGCTGTGCGTGCCTCGGCGCTACGTGGTGAGCGAGCGGCCGATGCGGGCTTCGAGCCACGCCTCGGGGTCGATCGGGGTCACGCCGTCCATCAAGACCTCGAGGTGCAGGTGCGCGCCCGTCGAGACGCCCGAGGAGCCCACGAGGCCGATGAACTGGCCCGCCTCGACCTGGTCGCCGACCTTGAGCGGCGACGACCCCGGGATCATGTGCCCGTACAGCGTCGACACCTGGCGGCCGTCGATCTCGTGGTCGATGATCACGGCGTTGCCGTACGAGAAGTACGTGCCCGAGATCCGGACGGTGCCGGCGGCGACGGCGCCGATGGGCGTTCCCATGCCGGGCGTGAAGTCGAGGCCCTGGTGCAGCGAGGAGCACGCGCCGCACGGTGCCGCGCGGTAGCCGAAGCCCGAGCTCATCTGCACCGGGCCGGGGAACGGGGATCGGACGGCTCCGCCGTAGGACACGGCTTCGCCTGCGATCCCGCTCGCGTCCGCCGTGCCGCCCGCCGTGACGACCGTGCGTGTCGTGCCGCCGCCGACGGTGAACCCGTCGCGGTCGAGCCCGGTCGCGGTGACCGCCTGGGTGACCGCGTAGTCCTGGGTGCGCACGATCGGCGCGATGGTCGAGGTCGCCATCGAGGTACCGGCGCTGGCGTGGGCGGGCATCGCCGAGGCGGCGAACATCGCGATCGCCGCAGCCGCGCTGGTCAGGGTGATCCGCCCGGCTCGACCGGACCGGGAGGCCCGTGGGGCCTTCGTGACGCTCGTCACGGTGGCAGCGGGGCGGCGGACCACGCGCGTGATGCGGGTGTCGACGTGTTCGGTCGTCGCGCGGGCTGCGGTGGCGCGGCGGCCGACGGGCTTCGCGACCGTTGCTGCTTCGATGACCTTCGCTGCCTTTGCGGGCCTCGCGACCTTGGCGGACTTCTCCGGCTTGTCCGCTCGGCGCTGGGGCTTCCGGGCTGCGGCGCGCTCGGCCTCGAGGGCAGCGCGACGGGACAGGTGCACCACCGGGGTCTCCGGGTGCTGGTCGAGTTCGGGTGCAGTCGTCATGGCCGCCCACCATTCTGCACGACTCTGTCGCTTTGTACAGGCCTCACCGTGATCTTTTCGTTACCGCAGGGCTGGGAGGCACCTGATCACCGCGGGCCCCGACGTCCCCCGACCGTCCGACATCGGTAGCGTCGTGGGAAAGCGACGGAAGGACCCGCACCATGGCCCGATCGCCGCGAGAGCGGCCCGCGCAGGTCGACCTCGGCACCGCCGACGTCGTGCTCGCCGGCACCCAGGAACTCCTGCCCGTGCTCCGCGCCGCCGCGGTGCGCGCGGGCATCGACGCTGCCCGCATGCGGGTCATCGGGGTCGACGACCTGCCGGACCCGGAGGAGACCTGGGACGCCGAACTCGCGGTCATCGCGATCCGCCGCCCCGGTGACGACCCCGCGTTCCACCGCGCACAAGAGGCCGCCGAACTCATCGACCCCCTGCTCGTGCCGCACGCCGTCCGGATCGTCGTGACGGTCTCGGGTCTGACGCGGCTGGCGCCAAAGGTCGAGCGCACCCTGACCTCCGAGGTGCTGCACCAGATCGACGCGGCATCGGCACCGTCGGGGTTCGAGCGGCCGTTCCGCAGCATGCGGATGCGGCTCGGGCTCGCAGCACTCCGGGCCGCCGGCGTGCGGGTGTTCCGCGTCTCGATCGGCACCTGACCGGCGTGACAGCCGTCAGCGGGCAGGCGCCCCGCGGAGCTCGAGGGCGATCTGCTCGGCGTCGAGGTTCTGCAGCATCGACTCGAGCACCTCGGCGTCGAACGTGCCGTCGTCGCGGGCATCGAGGATCGCCGCGCGCTGCGCCTCGAGCACCGCGAGCCGTCGGGCCTTCTCGCGGCCCATCCACGCCCGCAGCTCGGCCGGGTCGGCGGCCCGGAGCTCCTCGTTCGTCGCCGGCGGCTGCTCACGCGTCCCCGGGACCTGTTCGGCAGCACCGCGCATGAGGTCGAGCAGTCGCCGGCGTTCCTCGGTGTCCTTCGCAGCGGTGTCCGGTGCCGGTGCCGCGATCCGCCGGAGCAGCGGGCCGATCGTGCCGCCCTGGACCACGAGCGACAACAGGGCGACCGTGAACGCGATGAAGACCAGGAGCGATCGCTGCGGCGTGCCCTCGGGCAGGGTCTGCGCAGCGGCGACGGTCACCGCTCCACGCATGCCCGCCCAGACCACGGCGGTGCCCTCCCGCCAGCCCAGCGGTGCCTTCGTGTAGTACGCGATGTCCGCCAGGGTGCGGCGGACGCGCGTCGTGAACCGGTCGAGCTCTCGTTCCGAGGGTGCGCGGTTGCCGGGCCGGTGCTCGCGGATCACCTCGCTCATCGCGTCGCGGTCGCCGGCGTGCATCTCGGCGAAGCGCTCCTGCATCCGCTCGCCGCGCTTGGCGCTCGCCGACAGCGCCAGCAGCAGCGGCACGACGTACGCCGCACGGACGAGCACGGTGAGCACGAGGGCGCCGACGGCGATCAGCAGCGCCGGAGCGATGCCCGCGTGCTCCCGCTGGACGTCGCCGAGGATCGACGCGAGTTCGAGCCCCATCGTCAGGAACACCGCGCCCTCGAGCACGAGCTCGATGGTCTGCCAGTTCTGCGCGTCCGACAGTCGGTGGCCCGGCGGGAGTTTGCGCGGCCCGACGATGCCGGTGAACAGACCCGCGACGACCGCGGCCACGAGCCCGGATCCGCCGAAGTGCTCGGTCGGCAGGGCAGCGACGAACGGCACCGCGAAGGACAGTGCCGTGTTCACCGCGGCACTCGGCACCCGGGCGCGGACGAAGACGTTCAACCAGCCGACGAACCAGCCGATGGCCACGGCGATGGCGACGGCCTTCGCGAAGTCGCCGAGCGCGCCCCAGAACGAGAACGATGCACCCGCGGTGAAGATCGCCGTGCGCAGGAGCACGAGCGCGGTCGCGTCGTTGAGCAGCGATTCGCCGTCGAGGATCGAGATCGCCCGGCGCGACACCGAGGTCTGCTTGACGATCGAGGTGGCGACGGCGTCGGTGGGACTGACGATCGCCCCGAGGGCGATCCCCCACCAGAACCCGAGGTCCGGCACCACCCAGGCGAAGAACAGGCCGAGCACCAGGCTCGACGCGATGACGAGCAGCACCGACAGGCCGCTGATGGCGCCGAACTCGCGCCGGAAGTTCATCGACGGCATCGACACCGCTGACGAGTACAACAGCGGTGGTAGGACCCCCGCCAGGATCCACTCCGGTTCGATGTCGGCGTCCGGGACGAACGGCAGCAGGCTCGCGACGATCCCGACGACGACGAGCACGAGCGGCGCCGCGACCCCGATGCGGGGCCCGAGCACGGCAGCACCCGCGATGGCGATGACGGCGATGACGCCGACCACGAGGAGTTCGGTCACCGGTCCAGCGTGGCACCGTCCGCGCGATCAGGTCCCGTCGGGCTCACCGCTGTGGAGAACACTCGCCTGGACCGAGGGGTGTGGAGGGGCGGCGTGGGCGATGACCGCGACGCTGCCGACGGCGAGCACGAGGGCCAGCGCTCCGGCGGTGCAGGCGGTCCCGAACCTGCGGAGTCGCCCGCGCCCGCTCCGGTCGCGCGGGGCGAACCGTGCCGGCCCGCGGCGGGGCTCCGGGCCGACGAGCCACGGACCGGACCCGTCGACGTCGTACGAGAAGGGCCCACTGCCGTCCGGGGCGTACCGGTACGGGCCACTGCCGTCCGAGGCGTAGGCGGAGCGCAGGTCCTCCGCGGTCCACCCGAAATCCTCCGGCGTCTGACGTGTCGTCGACATGGTCACCCTCCTGCGGCTCGGGAACTGCGGAAGACCAGTCCACCGGGCATTCCTATGTGTCGCCAGTGCGCCTCCAGGACGTCTGCCGAGCACCTGCCGAACGCAGGTCGCACCATGTATCTTGATGTCGAGACATCCTGCGCCACGAGTACCGTGGACGTACCGACGGTCGAACAAGGGAGTACCCGCCAGCATGGCCAAGATCATCTACACCCTCACGGACGAGGCGCCGTTCCTCGCCACCCACTCCTTCCTCCCGGTCATCCAGGCCTTCGCCGGCACCGCTGGTGTCGACGTCGAGACGCGCGACATCTCGCTCGCCGGCCGGATCATCGCCCAGTTCCCCGAGCGGCTCACCGACGAGCAGCGCGTGGACGACGCCCTGGCCGAGCTCGGCGAGCTCGCGAAGACCCCCGAGGCGAACATCATCAAGCTGCCGAACATCTCGGCGTCGATCCCGCAGCTCAAGGTCGCGATCAAGGAACTGCAGTCGCAGGGCTACGACCTGCCGGACTACCCCGACGAGCCGAAGACGGACGAGGAGCGCGACGCCCGCGCCCGCTACGGCCGCGTCCAGGGCAGCGCCGTCAACCCCGTGCTGCGCGAGGGCAACTCCGACCGCCGCGCGCCCCTGTCCGTCAAGAACTACGCCCGGAAGCACCCGCACCGCATGGGTGCGTGGAGCAGCGACTCGAAGACGAACGTCGTCACCATGGGCGTCGACGACTTCCGGTCGAACGAGAAGTCCTGGATCGCCCCCGCCGACGACGTCCTGACGATCACGTTCGTCGCCGAGGGCGGCGAGACCCAGGTCCTCAAGCAGTCGATCCCCGTCGTGCAGGGCGAGGTCGTCGACGGCACCGTGCTGCACGTCGCCGCGCTGGAGACCTTCCTGCAGGAGCAGATCCAGCGCGCCGCGGCCGAGGACGTCCTGTTCTCCGTCCACCTCAAGGCCACGATGATGAAGGTCTCCGACCCGATCATCTTCGGCCACGTCATCAAGGCGTTCTTCCCGTCGGTGTTCGAACGCTTCGGGGCCGACCTGGCCGCCGCCGGACTCACCCCGAACGACGGCCTCGGCTCGATCCTCGCGGGGCTCGACGTGCTGCCGAACGGCGCGGAGATCAAGCAGGCCTTCACCGACGGCATCGCCGCGGGCCCCGAGCTCGCGATGGTCGACTCGGACAAGGGCATCACGAACCTGCACGTCCCGAGCGACGTCATCGTGGACGCCTCGATGCCCGCGATGATCCGCACCTCCGGCCACATGTGGGGCCCGGACGGCGACGAGCACGACACCCTCGCCGTGATCCCGGACTCGAGCTACGCCGGCATCTACCAGACCGTGATCGACGACTGCCGCGTCAACGGTGCGTTCGACCCGGCGACGATGGGCTCCGTCCCGAACGTCGGCCTGATGGCGCTGAAGGCCGAGGAGTACGGCTCGCACGACAAGACCTTCGAGGTCCCCGGTGCCGGCGTCGTCCGCGTGACGAACGCCGCCGGCGACGTCGTCATCGAGCACGACGTGGAGCCCGGCGACATCTGGCGCGCCTGCCAGACCAAGGACGTCGCCATCCGCGACTGGGTCAAGCTCGCCGTCACCCGTGCCCGCGCGTCGGAGACCCCGGCCGTGTTCTGGCTCGACGAGACCCGTGCGCACGACGCGAACCTGATCGGTCTGGTCCGCGGGTACCTGGGCGAGCTCGACACCGAGGGCCTGCAGATCGAGATCCTGTCGCCGGAGGACGCCATGCGCTTCTCGCTCGAGCGCATCCGCCGCGGCGAGGACACCATCTCCGTCACGGGCAACGTCCTGCGCGACTACCTGACCGACCTGTTCCCGATCATGGAGCTCGGCACCTCGGCGAAGATGCTCTCCGTCGTCCCGCTGCTCGGTGGTGGCGGACTGTTCGAGACCGGCGCCGGCGGTTCCGCGCCGAAGCACGTCCAGCAGCTCGTGCAGCAGAACTACCTGCGCTGGGACAGCCTCGGCGAGTTCCTCGCGCTGGCGGTCAGCCTCGAGCACCTCGCCGGTGTGACGGGCAACGAGCGGGCGAAGATCCTCGGTGAGACGCTCGACCGTGCCACCGGGACCTTCCTCGAGCAGGACAAGTCCCCGGGCCGCAAGCTCGGCTCGATCGACAACCGCGGCAGCCACTTCTACCTGGCCAAGTACTGGGCGGAGGAGCTCGCGGCGCAGACGCAGGACACCGAGCTCGCGGCGGCGTTCGCCGACATCGCCGGGAAGCTCGACGCCCAGGAGCAGCAGATCGTCGACGAGCTGAACGGCGTGCAGGGCCACCCGGCCGACATCGGCGGCTACTACCGCCCCGACGACGCCAAGACGAGCGCGGTCATGCGCCCGTCCGCCACGTTGAACGCGACGCTCGCCGCGCTCTAGGAGCACCACCTGACGGACGGGAGGCCCGGTGCCAGCTGGCACCGGGCCTCCCGTCCGTCGTCACGCGCGCCGGCCCCCGCTCGTCGCCCCCGTCACCCGCCCGTCACCCGCCCCCGAGGTTCCGAAATCTCGGCATGTCGCGTCGCGCACGGCTCGTTTCCGGAACCTCGGCGAACCTGAGCGGCGTGTTGTGGAACCTCGCGGCGGCGCGACCTCGGGACGGCGCGACCTCGCGGCGGCGCGACCTCGGGACGGCGCGACCTCGGGACGGCGCGACCTCGGGACGGCGCGACCTCGCGGCGGCGCGACCTCGCGACGGCACGAACTCACCGCCCGCGCCCGTCAGGAGCGCGGCACGGGCGGACCCGCGGCGAGCAGCACCACGAACACCAGGGCGACCGCCACCACCCCGATGCCGACCGCGACCACCGGACGACGCACCACGAAGAACAGCAGGCGGTCCCAGAAGCCCGAGTGCGCGTCCGGCGAGCGGCGCCACGAGCCCTCGAGCATGCCGCGCCGGGCCACCGCGACCTCGAACGGCACCGTGGCGTACGGCACGACGGCACTCGCCCAGCCGAGCAGGAGCGCGCCGACGGACCAGCGCTGGTTGACCGCGACGACGGTCGTCACCACCAGGTAGGCCAGGAACACGAAGCCGTGCACCCCGCCGCCGATCCGGACGCCCCAGTCGCCGGCGTCCAGGCCGTACTTGAGCACCATCCCGGCGATGAGCATGGTCCAGGTCACGAGTTCGGCGACCGCGGCGGCGCGGAACAGGGAGCGGGGAGTCATGCCCACATCGTCGCGGACCGCCCCTGGAGAAGACCCGCTAGCGTGGAGCCATGTCAGTGCCGACCGAATCCCGTCCCCTGAACATCGTCGTCTGGAACGAGAACGTGCACGAGACCCGCGGTGACGCGACGGTCATCGGGCACTACCCGGACGGCATGCACACCGTGATCGCCGCAGCGCTCCGCGAGCACCACCCCGACGCCACCGTGAGCACCGCCACGCTGCAGGAGCCCGACCACGGCATCACTGCCGAGCGCCTGGCCACGACCGACGTCCTGTTCTGGTGGGGCCACGCCGCCCACGAGGAGGTCAGCGACGCCGTCGTCGACCTGGTCGTCGACGCCGTTCACGCCGGCATGGGCCTGGTGGTACTGCACTCCGGGCACTACTCGAAGCCGTTCAAGCGCCTGATGGGCACCACCTGCTCGCTGAAGTGGCGGAACGACGGCGAACGCGAGCTCGTCTGGACGATCGCGCCGGAGCACCCGATCGCCGCCGGGGTCCCGCACCCGATCGTGATCGACCGGCAGGAGATGTACGGCGAGTTCTTCGACATCCCGCGCCCCGACGAGGAGGTCTTCCTGTCGACGTTCGCGGGCGGCGAGGTGTTCCGGTCCGGCGTCGCCTACCGCCGCGGTCTGGGGAAGGTCTTCTACTTCTCCCCCGGCGACCAGGAGTACCCCGTCTACCACCACTCGGACATCCAGCAGGTGTTGTCGAACGCGGCGTCGTGGGCGGCCCCGGTGTCCGAGCGGCGCACGCTCAGTGCCGACCCCCACCCGCGGGACTGGTTCCTGACGGACTGAGCGGGTAGACAGGGCGTGTGACCAACCATCTCGACGGTGCGGACCGACGCACCGCGGTGATCGAGGCGCTCGAGGTCTTGGGGGCAGGCCCCGAGGAGCGTTTCGACCGCATCACCCGCATGACCCACGAGGCGTTCGGCGTGCCGCTGACCTTCCTCAACCTCGTCCACAGTGACGTCGTCACGACGCAGTCGACGTTCGGCTGGCACCAGGGTTCGAGCGTGCCCGCGAGCGAGCAGTTCTGCGCCACGACGGTGCTCAGTCCGGAGCCGATGGTGATCCCCGACGCCTCGCTCGACGACCGGTACGCGCACACCGCGGCGGTGGCGGAGCACGGGATCCGCTTCTACGCGGGGGCGCCGTTGACGATGCTCGACGGCACCCGGGTCGGCACGCTGTGCATCATGGACGCGACCCCGCGCGAGATGTCGGCCGCGGACCTCGACCTGCTCCGCGACCTCGCGCGCTGGGCCGAGCGCGAGCTCGGTCAGGCGATCGACCGTGGTCGGATCAGCCGTGTGCGCGAGAGCCTGGTCCCCGAACGCGTCGAGGTCCCCGGCCACGACCTGGACACGCTCGCGCTGCGTCGTCAGCAGGGCGGCGGGGACGTCGCCGACTGGCGACTCGCCGCCGACGGTGCGCTGCACGTCACCGTGGGCAGCGTCGCGGCGGCCGGCCGCGCGTCCGGCCTGCTCGCCTCGGCCGTCCGTGGTGCCGTGGTCGCGCGGACCGAGACCGCCATGCCGGACGCGATCGGCGGTCTGGAGGCCCAGATCACCGCCGACCTGTCCGCTGCGGACGCCGTCGGCTCGCTCTTCCACCTGCGGCTCGACCCGACGTCGGGGCACGTCGACTTCGGGGACGCGGGCCACGGCCTCGCGGTGCTCATCCGCGCCGACGGCAGCAGCCGTGCGTTGCACTCGCTCGACCTGCCGCTCGGCCTGCAGCCGGAGTCCGTGCCGAGGTCCCCCGCCACGCTCGACCTGGCGGCGGGCGATCGGCTGGCGGTGTGCACCGAGGGTGTCCTGGCGCTCGAGGGCATCCGGCACCTCGATGACCTGGCCGACCTGGTGCGGTCCGAGCCGGCCGGTGCCGCGGCCGTCGAGCGGATCCGCGCGCTCGTGCAGGCGGACAACCGCCGGGACGTCACCGTCGTGCTGCTGGGCCGTCACTGAACGGCGTCCTGCCGCACCGCGGTCAGGAACGGAAGCGGTCCTGCCGTGATCGCGGTGCCCCGGTGAGCGCGACGACGAGCAGCGTGGCCAGCAGCCCGAAGCCGGCGAGCTCGATGCCGAGACCGGCCAGCTGCCAGTAGGCGCTGCCGACCACCTGCGGCTGCGTGATCGACTCGGGCCACCACGCGTCGATGAGCGGGAACGAACCGGGGAACGGGTCGAGGCCGAACACCACGAGCCCGCCGAGCAGCAGCACGACGCCGAGCAGGGCCATCGCCCCGCGGGAGCGCCCGAGCATGTGCACCACGAGCGCGGCCGCCATGCCCGCCAGGCCGACGACGGCGATCAGGAACGCGACCACGACCACGGTCTGCGGCGCGAGGGCCACCCAGTCGAGCACCGCGATCGGCAGCAGCAGCCACCGTCCGGTCCGCGCCCACCGCGCGGGGTTCCGCCATCCGTCCATGGCCGCCAACCGTAGGGCACCCGCCCGGACGCGGGCCGTGCGTGCCCCGGGAGCGGGACTACGATCGGGAGGTGATGGCGCAGGACGGACGCACCCGGCAGCAGCGCGCGCTCGAGACCCGCGCGGCGATCATCGGGGCCGCGGCCGCCGAGTTCGACGACCGCGGGTACCTCGGTGCGTCGATGGACGGCGTCGCCGAGCGGATCGGTCTGACCAAGGGTGCGCTCTACTTCCACTTCGCCTCGAAGGCCGACCTGGCCGGCGCCGTGATCGTCCAGCAGCACGAGGTCTCCCGGCGGTACGGCGAGGCCGCGATCGCCCGGAGCAGGACACCGCTCGAGGCCCTCATGTGGATGTCGCAGGGACTGGCGACCCAGATGGTGACCGAGGTCGTCGTGAGCGCCGGCATCCGTCTGTCGACCGAGGTCGCGACGCGCGACGTCCCCCGTCAGGACCCGTACACCGACTGGATGGCGGTGATCGCGCAGACCGTCCGCCAGGCGATCGACGCCGGCGAGGTCGACGCCCGGTGGGACCCGGACCTGGTGGGTCGCGTGGTCATCCCCGCCTACACGGGCGTGCAGACGGTGTCGGACGTGCTCGCCGACCGCACCGACCTGTACGAGCGCCTGCGGGAGCTCTGGACGGTGCTGCTCGCCGCGCTGGTCACGGAACGTCTGCGACCCGAGGTCCCCCGACTCGTCGCGATCATCGCCCCGGAGTGACGCGGGTCCCCCCAGGGAAACACCCACGTCACCGTCCTCCCGAGGATACCCAGCGGTCGGTTTCCGCACCCGCCCCCGTTCGCGGGCATGTGTCCGGCGGCCCACTAGCCTGGATCGGTGCCCACCCCACCGGCAGAGGTCGACGTCGACGTCCCGCTCGTCCGGGCGCTGCTCCACGACCAGCACCCCGACCTGGCGGACCTGCCGCTCGTGGTGGTCGCCAACGGCTGGGACAACGTCATCGTGCGGCTCGGCGACGAGTACGCCGTGCGCCTGCCGCGGCGGGAGCTCGCGGCACGCCTGGTCGAGCACGAGCAGCGGTGGCTGCCGGAGATCGCCGTCCGCGTCGCACCGATCGCGCCTGTGCCCGCCCCCGTGCGCGTGGGCCGTCCTGCGCTCGGGTACCCCTGGTCGTGGAGCGTCGTCCCGTGGCTCCCCGGTGCGCCCGTCGGTGAGCGTGCCGCCGGGGTACGGGTCGCCGAGGCGCTCGGGGAGTTCGTGCGACGGCTGCACGTGCCGGCTCCGGCCGAGGCGCCGGCGAACCCGTTCCGTGCGGTACCGCTGGCGACGCGCAGCGACGCCGTCCTGGCGCGACTCGCCACGCAGGACGTGCCCCGGGCCGTGGAGCTGGCAGCGGCCTGGCGGACCGCGGCGGCGCTGCCGACGCACACCGGGCCTCCCGTCTGGGTGCACGGCGACCTGCACCCCTTCAACGTGCTCGTCGACCGCGCGCCGGACGGCGACGAACGCCTGTCGGCGGTCGTCGACTTCGGCGACGTGACCTCGGGGGACCCCGCCGTCGACCTCGCCACCGCCTGGCTGACGCTCGACCGGGAGGCCCGCCACGCGTTCCGGGCGCTGGTCGCCGCCCCGGACACCACCTGGGGACGCGCCCGCGGGTGGGCGATCGCGCTCGCCTCCGCGCTCGCGACGTCCGACGAACGCGCCTTCCGGAGCGTCGCCCGGCGCAGCATCGACGCGGTGCTGGACGGCTGAGACCCCGCGGGGCTATCGTGACCGCACCAACCGTGCACAGCCGATCGGAGGGGCCCTCATGACCCTCGAGTTCCGCGTCCAGCACGACGTCGCCACCGACGCCTCTCCCGCTCCCACCCGATCCGACCGAACCGGCCTGCGCGGGTTCCTCGACCGCCTCGCCGAGCGCCGCGCCGCCGCGCGTGTCCGACGGGTCGAGGCCCGGCTGCAGGAACTCGGCGAGCTCGAGCACCTGCTGTCCGAGGCGCGCGGCGTCGTCGAACGCGGCTGGATCCAGCACGCCTGGTTCGCGTACCTCGACGAGCACGGCCGGACGCGGAACGCCACGAGCGCCGCCGCGATGGACGTGCAGGGTCGGCCGCTCGTCGCCGCCTGCCTGGTCGGCGCCGTCGTCTCGGCCGCCGGCGGACCGCACGCCGTGCACTCGCCGCGGGTCCAGCACTCGCTCGACCTCGTCTGGCACGCGCTCGCCGTGGACGAGGGTGCGCCGGTGCTGTGGTGCCCAGCGCCCGACGTCCGGATGGGCCGCGTGCGTGACCTGACGAGCTGGAACGACGCCCCCGCGCGGACCTCGGCCGAGGTGGCCGGGCTGCTGCTCACCGCGGAGCGCGTGGCCGTGCAGGAATCGGCACGCCTGCAGGACGTCGTGGTGGCTCGATCGAGGGCATGAGCAGCACCGACGCCGTCCCCGAGGTCCACCCCGCGACGACCACCGGTCTCGCGTCCAGCGGGAACGCGGCCCTGTCGGACGAGGGAGCATCGTCGGACACCGATCCCCTGGCCTCGGCCGCCGGGGTGAAGCGGACGCTGCACCGGTACCTCCAGAAGCACCGCGCCGCGCTCCTCGGCAAGCTCGACGGCCTGGCCGAACGGCAGGCCCGCTGGCCGGTGACCCCGACCGGTACGAACGTGCTCGGACTCGTGAAGCACGTCGCGGGGGTGCAGGCCGGCTACTTCGGCGAGGTGTTCGGCCGACCGCTGCCGGACGCGCCCGCCTGGCTCGACTCGGAGGACGGCGACGACATGTACGCGTCCCTCGACGAGACCCTGGACGACGTCGTGGCCTTCCACCACCGCAGTGCCGCGCACGCCGACGCGACCATCGAGGCACTCGACCTGGACGCCCGCGGCACCGTCCCGTGGTGGCCGGAGGAGCACCGCGAGGTCACGCTCCACCGGATCTTGGTGCACATGGCGTACGAGACCGCCCGGCACGCGGGGCACGCGGACATCGTGCGCGAGATGCTCGACGGACTGGCGGGCGACGGGGACGGCAACCTGGCCGACAAGAGCCCGGAAGAGTGGGTCCTCTGGCGCGAGCAGCTCGTCGACATCGCCGAGCGCTCCGGACTGCGGGGCCTGACCACGTAGCCGATGGCCCCTCACGATCGTTACCGTTCTCTCAGGCTCGACGGTCGAACCGCCCGTTGAACAGGGGTTCTCGTCCGGCCACCTGCACAGGAAACGATCGCTTCCACTGCGCTTCGTCGTGCGACCGGTCCGTGCCCTGCGTAGCTTTGGCGCAGCTTGTGCCCCGACCCGTGGGCAGTTCGGCCGACCGGAAGGGGAGCGCCCACCCGTGTTCCAGTACGTCGTGGAGCGATGGAGCCAGATCTGGTTCTCGTCGTGGCAGCACTTCTCGCTGGTGGTCCAGTGCACGGTGCTCGCCACGGTCATCGCCGTGGTGCTCGCCACACTCGTCTACCGCAGCCCCCGGCTGACCTCCGTCGCGAACGGGGTGTCCGCCATCGGCCTCACCCTGCCGTCCTTCGCGGTCATCGGCCTGCTCATCGTCCCGCTCGGCTTCGGCGTGCTGCCGTCCGTCGTGACGGTCGTCTTCTTCGCCGCCCTGCCGATCCTGCGCAACGCGGTCGTCGGCCTCGCCGAGATCCCGCCCAGCGTCGTCGAGTCGGCGCGGGGCATCGGCATGAGCCGGTTCCGGACCCTCGTGCAGGTCGAACTGCCGATGGCCTGGCCGATCATCCTGAGCGGCGTCCGCGTGTCCGCACAGATGGTGATGGGCATCGCGGCCATCGCCGCGTACGCCCTCGGTCCGGGGCTCGGCGGCTTCATCTTCTCCGGACTCTCGCGCCTCGGCGGCGCGAACGCCCTGTACTCCGTGGTCGTCGGGGTGATCGGCGTCGTCCTGCTCGCCCTCGTCCTCGACCTGCTCCTCATCGGCCTCGGCCGCCTGACCATCTCGAGAGGTATCCGTGTCCAGCACTGACTCCGCCACCACCACCGCGCCCGACGGGGACGTCACCGGCCGCAGCATCCTGCTCGACGAGGTCACCAAGCGGTACCCCGGACAGTCGAAGCCCGCCGTCGACGGCATCACGCTCGAGATCCCCGCCGGCAAGATCGTCATGCTCGTCGGCCCGTCCGGCTGCGGCAAGACGACCACGCTCAAGATGATCAACCGGCTGATCGAGCCCACCGAGGGCCGCATCGTCGTCGGGGACGACGACGTGACCGGCATCGACGCCGACGAGCTCCGCCGCCGGATGGGCTACGTCATCCAGGCCGGCGGCCTCTTCCCGCACATGACCGTCGCCGCGAACATCGCGATCGTGCCGAGGATGCTCGGCTGGTCGAAGGAGAAGATCGCGGCGCGCGTCGACGAGCTGCTCGACCTCGTCTCGCTCGACCCCGACACCTACCGCGACCGCTACCCCCGCGAACTCTCCGGCGGCCAGCAGCAGCGCGTCGGCGTCGCCCGGGCGCTCGCCGCCGACCCGCCCGTCCTGCTGATGGACGAGCCGTTCGGTGCGGTGGACCCGATCACCCGGCAGCGGCTGCAGGACGAGCTCCTGCGGATCCAGGAAGAGCTGCACAAGACGATCGTCATCGTCAGCCACGACTTCGACGAGGCCGTGAAGCTCGGCGACTGGATCGTCATCTTCACCGAGGGCGCGCACATCGTGCAGTACGACACCCCGGAGCGGATCCTGGCCGAGCCGGCGAACGAGTTCGTCGAGAACTTCATCGGCTCGGGTGCCGGGCTGAAGCAGCTCACCCTGAACCGGGTCCGCGACGTCGAGGTCGTCTCCGCGGTGACCTGCTCCCCCGGCGAAGAGGCGAAGGCCGTCCTGCAGCGCATGCAGGAGGCCGGGGGCCACGGGCACGCCGTCGTGGTCGACCGTCGGCAGCGGCCGATCGGCTGGCCGTCGCGCCGGCAGCTCGAGCGCCTGGACCGGATCCCGGACGGCGTCGACCCGGAACTGCCGATCGTGGGCGAGGCCTCGACGCTCAACGACGCGCTCGACACCATGCTCGTCTCCAGCGCGGGCGCCGCACTCGTCACCGGACGGGGCGAGGCGTTCCGCGGTGTCATCACGGTCGAGGTCGTCATGGAGGCCATCACCCGGTCGCGTGCGGCCGCCGCTGACGACCGCGCGTACACGCCGGTCGGCACGAACACCAACCAGATCGAGACGCTGCCGTCCTCGCCGGCGGCGCCCGTGATCGCGCCCTCCGGGGAAGACCTGTGAGTGCTGTCGCCGCCGGGCCCGCCACCGGCGCCAGCACGTCCTGGAAGGGCCTGCTGTTCCAGCCGATCGCGATCCTCGTCGTGCTCGCCGGGTTCGCGATCTGGCTCGCCACGGCGGACCTGACCCCGACCGAGCGCACGACGCTCAACCCGTCGGACATCCTGGCGCTCACCGGGCAGCACCTGGTGCTCACGCTGCAGTCGACGGTGCTGGTGCTCGTCATCGGCATCCCGCTCGGCATCGTCCTCACGCGCGGACCGCTCCGTCGGGCGAGCCCGTACGTGCTCGCCGTCGCGAACTTCGGGCAGGCGGCCCCCGCGGTCGGCCTGATCGTGCTCCTCGGGGCGTGGCTCGGCCTGAACTCGTGGTCCGCCGTGGTCGCGCTCGTGCTCTACGCGATCCTGCCGGTGCTCCGGAACACCATGATCGGTGTGCAGAGCGTCGACGCCCGACTGGTCGAGGCCGGCCGTGGCATGGGCATGAGCGCGTTCAGCGTGCTGATGCGCGTCGAACTGCCGCTCGCGGTGCCCGTGATGCTCTCGGGCATCCGGACCGCCCTCGTGCTGCTCGTCGGCACGGCGAGCCTGGCGACCTTCATCGGCGCGGGAGGCCTCGGTCTGCTCATCACCACCGGGGTGAGCCTGTTCCTGCCGAAGGTGCTGGTGTCCGGCGCGCTGCTGGTCGCCCTCCTCGCCCTCTCCATCGACTGGCTCGGCCGCTTGGTCGAGACCGTCGCACGACCGAAGGGACTCCGATGAACCGCCGTACCCGCCGCCTCCGCCGCGGGGCCGCCGTCGCCCTCGCCGGCACCACCGCGCTCGTCCTGGCCGGCTGTGGCCTGCAGCCCGCGACGTCCTTCGTCCCCGAGGCCGGTCCCGGCACCATCGAGCGCATCGACGACCTGCCGGACGACGCCCACATCACCGTGACGTCGAAGAACTTCACCGAGCAGCTCGTCCTCGGCAAGGTCGCCGTGCTCGCGGCGAAGGCCGCCGGGTTCGACGTCACTGACGAGACGAACGTGCCGGGAAGCGTCCCCGCCCGGCAGCTCATGACCACGCACGACGCGGACATGACGTACGAGTACACCGGCACCGCGTGGCTGACCTACATGGGCCACGCCGAGGGGATCCCGGACAAGACCGAGCAGTGGGAAGCGGTCAAGCAGGAGGACGCCCGCAACGGGCTGACCTGGCTCGAGCCGGCGCCGATGAACAACACCTACGCGTTCGCGGTCCGGGACGAGGCGGTCAAGGAGCTCGGGGACGTCACGACGCTCTCCGACATCGCGAGGCTGCCCGTCGACCAACGCACCTTCTGCGTGGAGTCGGAGTTCAACTCGCGTGCCGACGGGTTCAAGCCGATGCTGAAGAAGTACGGGTTGGAGCTCGGCGGTTCGGGTGAGAACGGGATCCCCAGTGACAACGTCAGCATCCTCGACACCGGCACGGTCTACACGGCCACCGACCGCGGCAAGTGCAACTTCGGTGAGGTCTTCACGACCGACGGCCGCATCAAGTCCCTCGGTCTGACGGTGCTCGAGGACGACAAGGGCTTCTTCCCGGCGTACAACGTCGCCCCGGTCCTCGACTCGAAGACGCTCAAGGAGTACCCGCAGCTCGCCGACGTCTACGACCAGATCTCGCCGAAGCTCACCGACGCCGTGCTGCAGGAGCTGAACCGTCAGGTCGACGTCGAGGGGCGCGAGCCCGCCGACGTCGCGTTCGACTGGATGGTCGAGGAGGGCTTCATCACGAAGCCGTGATGCGGGCCGCGGCGTCGCGGATCGACGCGACCACCGCGGCACGCACCTGCTCCGGGTCGGAGCCCTCGTGCCGGGCGGCGCTGCGCAGTCCCGTCATGCACATGCCGAGCAGCATCTCGGCCGCCTGCGGTGTCGCGGCGTCCGGCCCCCAGGCGGGGTCGCGTTCGAGGATCGTGCGCACCGCGCCGGTCATCGCCTCGGCGACCGTGGTCATCCGCGCGACCTGGCGGCGCATCAGCTGCGGGAACCGCACGATGACCTCCTTGCGCTCGAGTCGCTCGTGCTCGTCGCCGAACGACGAGCCGAACACCAGGAACGCCAGGTCGACCACGGCCTGCGCCGCCGGCTCCCCCGCGACGGCGGCCAGGTGTGCGTCGAGGGTGGCAGGGTCGAGGTCGAGCTCGGTGTGCCCGAGGACCGCGTCCTCCTTGCTCTCGAAGTAGTTGAAGAACGTCCGCGGTGACACCTCGGCGCGGGCGGCGATCTGCTCGATCGTGGTGCGGTCGATGTCCTGCTCGAGGGCCAACGATCGAGCCGCCTCCGCGATGCGGTTGCGGGTCTCGATGCGCTTGCGGTCGCGCAGACCCATCTCGGTGGCGGGCGCGGTGTCGGACATGGCCCGACTGTAACCGGAACGTCACATGATCTACAGCAAACGCAAACTTGCAGTCGTGCACCGGACACTACGGTGGGGCCATGACCACTCCCGTGCTCGAGGCCCGTGACCTCGCCAGGACCTACGGCCGAGGCCCGACGCGGTTCGACGCGCTCAAGGGGGTGTCGCTCCAGGTGCACCAGGGCGAGAGCCTGGCGATCGTCGGCAAGTCCGGCTCGGGCAAGTCGACGCTCATGCACCTGCTCGCACTGCTCGACAAGCCGTCGACCGGGCAGGTCCTGCTCGACGGCACCGATGCGGCGACCCTCGGTGCGCGGCAGGTGAACCGCACGCGCAACAGCACCTTCGGGTTCGTGTTCCAGCAGTTCTTCCTGACCCCCAAGACCTCGGTGCTCGACAACGTCGTTCTCCCCCTCAAGATCGCCGGCGTCTCCGGTGCTGAACGGAAGCGCCGCGGCATGGCGGCGCTCGACTCCCTCGGCCTCGCCGACAAGGCGAAGAACGACGCCAACGACCTGTCCGGCGGGCAGAAGCAGCGCGTGGTCATCGCACGCGCGCTGGTCGGCGAGCCGAGCGTCATCTTCGCCGACGAGCCGACCGGCAACCTCGACACGAACACCGGGCAGGTGGTCGAGGACATGCTCTTCGGCCTGCAGCGCGAACGCGGGATCACGCTCGTCGTGGTGACCCACGACGAAGAACTCGCCGCCCGCTGCGACCGCAGCGTCAACGTCCGCGACGGACTCATCGTCGGCGGATCGGACGGCGTGCCCACGGCCGGCGCCGCCGTCGACCAGCAGGCCACGCACGGAAGGCACTCCGCATGAACTTCCTCGACCTGCTCCGCACCGCGGTCGCGAACACCTTCCGGTCGAAGCTGCGCACGACCCTGACGGTCATCGCGATCTTCATCGGCGCCTTCACGATCACGCTCACCTCGGCGATCGGCACGGGTGTCAGCAACTACATCGACACCCAGGTCTCCTCGATCGGCGACACCGGCTCCCTGACCATCACGAAGGCCGTCGACACCGCGTCGACCGACAGCGGCCCCGCGGAGTACGACCCCGACGAGTCCGGCCAGAGCGTCGACCGTGGTCCGGCGTCGTTCTCGTACCTGTCGCAGTCCGACGTCGACGACATCCGTGCGATCGACGGCATCGAGAGCATCCGTCCGGCGGTCGCCCTCGCACCGAAGTACGCCGAGCACGGAGACGACGGCAAGTACGTCGTCTCGCTCACGGCCAACGCCGGCGAGCTCGACGCCGACCTGGCGAGCGGGAAGCAGCTCGACGACGACACCGACACGAACCAGGTGATCCTGCCGACGAACTACCTGGAGAACCTCGGACTCGGCAGCGCGAAGGCCGCCGTCGGCAAGGAGCTCACCTTCGCGGTGGACGACTACCAGGGCAAGGAGCACACCCTCACCGCCACGGTGGTCGGTGTGCAGAACGAGTCGTTGTTCGGAGGCGGGGCCGGGGCGAACGCCGCGCTCACCGACGCGATGCAGGCCGCGCAAGAGGTCGGCAAGCCGGACTCGATCGCGACCTCGTACGCCAGCGCCACCGCGACGCTCGACTCCGGGGCCTCCGCGACCACGGTCAAGAAGGCACTGTCGGACGACGGGTTCCTCGGGCAGACCATCCAGGACCAGCTCGGTCAGTTCCAGACCGTCATCAGCGGCATCGTCGGGGTCCTGAACGCCTTCGCCGTCATCGCCCTGGTGGCGGCGGGCTTCGGCATCATCAACACGCTGCTCATGAGCGTGCAGGAGCGCACCCGCGAGATCGGCCTGATGAAGGCCATGGGCATGGGCGGCGGCAAGGTGTACACCCTGTTCTCGCTCGAGGCGGTGTTCATCGGGTTCCTCGGCAGCGCGATCGGTGCCGGTGTCGCGATCCTGCTCGGCACGGGCATCTCGAACGTCCTCGCCGGCACGGTACTCAAGGACCTGCCGGGCCTGCAGATCATGCAGTTCGCACCGAGTTCGGTGGCGACGATCATCCTCGTCGTGATGTTCATCGCGTTCCTCGCCGGCACCCTCCCCGCACGCCGCGCCGCACGGCAGAACCCGATCGAGGCGCTCCGGTACGAGTAGGGCTCCGCGTGCATAGTCTCTGACGGGTGGCGGCATTCGGGCGGGACCTCGGCGACGGGTACACGCTGACGCTGCGCGACCTGACGACGGTCGACCCGGTGCTGGAGCTCGTGCGCGCGAACCTGGACCGGCTGCGTGCGGCCGAACCGTGGGCGTGGGACCCGCAGGACCGCGAGACCATCGGGCTGCACACCGAACGGCTGCTCGGCCAGTTCGCGATGGACCGCGCGCTCCCGTGCGTCATCCGGTCCGACGACCGCATCGTCGGGGTGGCGTCGCTGACCTTCGACCCGTACCTGGGCCAGGCGTCCCTCGGCTACTGGGTGGACGCCGGACACGAGGGTCGTGGTGTCGCAGGGCGGGCCGCCGGCGTGCTGGTCGAGGTCGCGCGGGCACGCGGCACCGCACGGCTCGAGATCCGGACCGGCGTCGACAACGTCCGCAGCCGCGCGCTCGCCGAACGGCTCGGGTTCGCCCACGAGGGGACCCTGCGGGGTGCGCTGCCGCTCGGGCCCGTCCGCGCCGACGTCGCCGTCTACGGCCTGCTGCTCTAGGCGCGTCTCCCCCGCCGACGTGCGCGCGCGTCAGGAGCTTTGCGTCAGGAGCCCTGCGTCGCGCCCTGCCAGACGGCGAACACACCGCCGACGACCGCCAGCACGAGCAGCAGGATCCAGACGGCCAGCGCGACGAGGTTCAGGAAGATCCCCCACCCCGCGCGACCACGGGCGAGCGGTTCCCGGCTCCGGGAAGCGACCCCCAGGCACAGCCCGACGATCGGTGCGACGAACGTCCATCCGGCGAGCAGCGAGCAGATCCCGAGGACCAGGCTCGCCGTCCCGAGACCGGTGCGGGGGGATTCCGAGTACGTGACCATGCACCCGACGCTACGGAACCGCTCGGGGTGCGTCGTCCCTCCAGGGCCTGATCCGGGTCCGCCTGCGGACGGATGGTCACCCGCCGCC
Organism: Curtobacterium sp. TC1; assembly: GCF_019844075.1. Lineage (NCBI taxonomy): Bacteria > Bacillati > Actinomycetota > Actinomycetes > Micrococcales > Microbacteriaceae > Curtobacterium > Curtobacterium sp. TC1. The sequence continues at coordinate 3,853,881 of NZ_CP081964.1, read as the reverse complement.
GGTATCGTCGGAGCATGGCCTTGTTCGGACGACGCAACCACGACGTGCGCGATCGACCCATCAGCCAGGTCGAACTGAAGCGTGCCGTCGACGAGGGCTTCCTCATCGCGAAGGCCGCGGTCACGATCGCGGTCGGCAACCGGATCATCACGAACGCGCTGCGTGACCAGGGCTACTTCGACCACGCGCTGATCGCCGAGGCTGCGCGCGAGGAACTCCACCGCATGGCCGAGGAACAGCGTGGCGACGCTGCCCGCATGCGGGAGATCCGGTCGACGTCGAGCAAGTCGAAGGGTCGCTCACGCCACCAGCACGACTACCGGCGGGGCGACGACCTCAAGCTCCGCACGCGTGAGGCGACGTACGAGCAACTCGCGACGATGCTCGACAAGCGCCGCGACGACCAGCACTTCGTCGACGGCATCGTGCTCGCTGCCCGAGCCCGCGCCTGGGACGACATCGGCACCACGGTCGTCGGGCGTCTCGGCTGGGCCCAGCGTCCGGCCGACGACTACGAGATCGGCCGTGACGACCGCCTGCAGCAGATGCTCGACGAGGACTTCGCGACGTTGCTGGCCGAGCACCCCGTGGGCTCGACCCCGGTCGACGCCGACGAGCCCGACGACGCCGACGGCGACGAGGACGGCTCCGACCCGGCCGACCCCGACGTCGCCCGCCCCTGACCGCTACCACGCGCAGACACGAGTCCCTAGGCTCGGACCATGGTTGATGCGGTGGTCGTCGGGGCCGGACCGAACGGACTCGCGGCGGCGGTGACGCTCGCCCGAGCGGGCCTGTCCGTCGAGGTCGTCGAGCGGAACGACACCATCGGCGGTGGGGCGCGCACCGCGGAGCTCACGCTGCCGGGGTTCCTGCACGACGTCTGCTCGGCCGTGCACCCGATGGCGCTGCAGTCCGAGTTCTTCCGGCTGTTCCGGATGGAGGAGCGCATCGAGCTCCGCCTGCCCGAGGTGCAGTACGGGCACCCGCTCGACGGCGGTCGCGCGGGCATCGCGTACCAGGACCTCGAGCGGACGGCCGCCGAGCTCGGTGTGGACGGCCCCGCCTTCCGGAACCTGATGGGCCCGCTCGCCCGTTCCGCCGACCAGGTCGCCGACTTCGCGACCGACGCCCTGCTGCACGTGCCGCGGCACCCGCTCACGGTGCTGCGGTTCGGCCTGCGCGCCCTCGAGCAGGGCAGCAGCGCCTGGAACGCCCGCTTCCGGCAGGACGCCGCGCCGGCGATGGTGTCCGGCGTCGCCGCACACTCCATCCAGCACATGCCCTCGCTGTCGACGGCCGCCGCGGCCCTGTCGCTCGGCGCCTACGCACACGCCCGCGGCTGGCCCGTGCCGATCGGCGGCAGCCAGGCGATCGTCGACGCGCTCGCCGACGACCTCGTCGCGCACGGCGGCCGCATCGTCACCGGGCACGAGGTCCGGTCGCTCGGTGACCTCACCCCGGCGAAGGCGGTGCTGTTCGACACGAGCGTGCCCGGCATGCTGCGGATCGCCGGTTCGCAGATCCCGACCCCGAAGCGCGGTGCGCTCCGCCGGTTCCGGTTCGGCAACGCGGCCGCGAAGGTCGACTTCGCACTGTCCGACCCGGTGCCGTGGACGAACGAGGCGCTGCGCAGGGCGGGCACCGTGCACATCGGCGGGACGCGAGCCGAGATCGCCGCGGCGGAGGGCTCGGTCGCGCACGGCCGACACGCCGAACGGCCGTACGTGCTCGGTTCGGAGCCGACCGTCGTCGACCCGACCCGTGCACCGGGGGGCAAGCACGTGTTCTGGGCCTACGCGCACGTGCCGGCGGGGTCCGACGTCGACCAGACCGAGGCGATCACGCGGCAGGTCGAGCGGTTCGCTCCGGGGTTCCGCGACACGATCCTGCAGTCGTCGAGCCGCACGGCGGCGCACATGTCGGACCACAACCCGAACTACGTCGGCGGCGACATCGCTGCCGGTGCTGCGAGCTTCTGGCAGCTCGTGAAGCGCCCGGTGCTGTCCAGCGACCCGTGGCGGATGGGCGGCGGCATGTACCTGTGCTCGGAGTCGTCCGCGCCCGGACCCGGTGTGCACGGCATGGCTGGTTGGCGTGCCGCGAAGAGCGCGCTCCGGCACACCTTCGGGCTGCCCGACGACGTCGACCTCACCCCGGAAGGCTGAACACCATGGCCAAGAACGTCCGCATCCTGCACTGCTCGCCCGAGGACGTCTTCGACGTGCTCGCCGACGGCTGGCTCTACACGACCTGGGTGGTCGGCGCCTCACGCATGCGCGCGCAGGAGCCCGGGTGGCCGCAGGTCGGCACGCACCTGCACCACTCGTTCGGCGCGTGGCCGGTCGTCATCGACGACGTCACGACCTCGTTGGTGTGGGACCCGCCGCACCGCATGGTGATCCAGCCGAAGGGGTGGCCGATCGGCGAGGCACGCGTGGAACTGACCGTGGAGCCGCACCGCAAGGGCTGCAAGGTGACGATCGTCGAGAACGCGGTCGCCGGTCCGGGCTCGTACGTCCCAGACTTCCTCATGCAGCCGCTCATCTGGGTCCGCAACCACGAGACGTTGCGCCGGCTCGGGTGGGTGGCCGTCGGACGCGCGGCGAACGCCTGAGACGTCCCCACGGACGGACGGGAGGCACGGTGCCAGCTGGCACCGTCCCTCCCGTCACGGCCGTCGTGCCGCTGGCGCGTCACGCCGGAACCGGCGTGTGGGGCCCACCTCCCGTCCGTCCTCGTGGTTGCGTCGACTACTCGGCGCGCGAGAACTCGCTGGCGCGCGCCACCTGGTCGTCGGTCAGGGCGACGCCCGTGTAGCGCTCGAACTGACGTGCTGCCTGCAGCGCGATGACCTCGGCTCCGGTGATGACGTGCTTGCCGGCCTGGCGGCCGGCGCGGACCAGCGGGGTCTCCGACGGGAACGCGACCACGTCGAAGACCGTGTGGGCCGCCTCGATCCGGTCCTGGGCGAAGGCGAGCGCGTCCTGCTGGTCGCCGCGCATGCCGAGGGGCGTGACGTTCACGACCAGGTCGGTCTCCCCCGCCTCGCGCTCCTCGGCGACCCACTCGTAGCCGTACTGCGACGCGAGTGCCGGGCCGGTCTGCTCGTTGCGGGCGACGACCGTCAGGTGGTCGAAGCCGGCGCCACGGAACGCCGCGGTGACGGCCTTCGCCATGCCGCCGGAACCGCGGAGCAGCACGCGAGAAGCGGTGTCGACGTCGTGCGAGGCGAGCAGCGCGGCGATCGCCTCGTAGTCGGTGTTCGACGCGGTGAGCACGCCGTCGTCGTTCACGACCGTGTTCACCGACTGGATGGCGGCGGCGGACTCCTCGATGTGGTCGACGAGCGGGATGATCGCCTCCTTGAAGGGCATCGACACCGAGCAGCCTCGGATGCCGAGGGCACGGATGCCGGCTACGGCGCCGGGCAGGTCGGTCGTGGTGAACGCCTTGTACAGGAAGTTGAGCCCGAGCTCGTCGTACAGGAAGTTGTGGAACCGGGTGCCGATGTTGCTCGGCCGGGCCGCGAGCGACATGCAGACCTGCATGTCCTTGTTGAGGATGGGCATGTCGCCCAGTCTCCCACCGTCACGCCGATGGAGCGGTCCACGCGGACCGTTCGTCGTGCTCGGGGTACCGTCGGACGCGATGACTGAGATCCCGGAGACCATGCGCGCTGTCCGCTTCGACGAGTGGGGAGACCGGTCCGTGCTGCACGTCGCCGAGGTCCCCGTCCCCGAGGCCTCCGCCGGCCGGGTGCTCGTGCGCGTCCGCGCCGCCGGCATCAACCCCGGCGAATCGGCGATCCGCCAGGGGCTGTTCGACGGCGGGTCCGCAGACGCGCTGCCGTCCGGACAGGGCACCGACTTCGCCGGCATCGTCGTCGCGGTCGGCGAGGGCGTCGACGGCGTCGACGAGGGCGAAGAGGTCCTCGGGTGGTCGTGGGACCGCGCGAGCCAGGCGGAGTACGTGTCGGTGCCGGCCGAACAGGTCGTGCAGAAGCCGCGCCTGCTCGACTGGACCGTCGCCGGCGGGCTCGACATCGTCGCGACGACCGCGGCCGCCGCCGTCCGTGCCGTCGATCCCCGTCCCGGCGAGACCGTCGTCGTGTCCGGGGCTGCCGGTGGTGTCGGCGGGTTCGTCACCCAACTGCTGACGAACGAGGGCATCGACGTCATCGCGATCGCGTCTGAGGCGAACCACGAGTGGCTCCGGTCGAAGCGAGCACGACCCGTCGCGTACGGCGAGGGCCTGCAGGAGCGGATCACCGAACTCGCGACCAACGGCATCGACGCCGTCATCGACACCTACGGACCCGAGTACGTGCACCTGGGGATCGCCCTGGGCGTGCCGGTCGACCGCATCGAGACGATCATCGCGTTCGAGGCCGCAGCCGAGGTCGGTGCGAAGGCATCCGGCAGTGCGGACACGGCCGACCCGGAGATCCTCGGCGCCCTCGCGATGCAGGTGGCGAACGGCGAGGTCGAGGTGCCGATCGCGGCCACCTACCCGCTCGACCGGGTGCAGGACGCCTACGAGCAGCTGGAGCAGCGGCACACCCGCGGGAAGATCGTGCTGATCCCCTGACGGGTGCCGGGGGCCGTTCGGCGGCTCGGTGTGCGGCGGGGGCTCGGGGGTCGGGGGTCGTTCGGGGGTTGTCCCCACCGTGCTCCGGGGTACTGCCCGGATGCCCTTGCTCGTCGCTGGTGCGTAGCGTCGTCCCCATGAGCACACTCTCCCGTCCCCGCAACGGCCGCATCCTCGCCGGTGTCTGCGCCGGCCTCGCCGATCGCTTCCGCCTCTCCCGCACCCTCGTCCGCATCGGCTGGGTGATCCTGAGCCTCTTCCCCGGCCCCTTGTGGATCGCCTACGTCGTCCTGTGGTTCGTGGTGCCGGCCGAGGGCAACGCCCGCCGCTAGCCCACGCGCCGAGTCTCGCGGTGAGCGACAGTTCTCGCGCTCGTGGGTCCGTGATCTGTCGCTCAGCCCGAGACTCGACGCGGCCAGTCCGAGACCCGGTCCGTCCGGACGGGTTAGTGTGGCGGCGTGCCGGTCTCCGTCTTCGATCTGTTCAGCGTGGGTGTCGGTCCCTCGAGCTCGCACACCGTCGGGCCGATGCGGGCCGGTGCCGAGTTCGCCACCCTGGTGGCCGGGCTCCCGGTCGCGTCCGTCGCCGTCGACCTGTACGGCTCGCTCGCGTCGACCGGGCAGGGCCACGGCACCCTCGGCGCCGTGGTCGCCGGCCTGATGGGGTCCCACCCCGAGACCGTCGACCCGGACGCGATGTCAGCGGCGCTCGATGCCCTCGAACGGGACGGCGTGCTCCGACTCGACGGCGGAGCGCCCGTGCCGTTCCGGCTCGCCGACATCGTGCTGCACCCCCTGACCATGCTGCCCCGGCACCCGAACGCCATGCGGCTGCGCGCCCGTGACGCGTCCGGTACCGACCTGGCCGACGAGACCTACTACTCGATCGGCGGCGGCTTCATCGCGCGCGACAGCGAGGACGAGGGCGACGGGGCCGTCGTCGCGGGCGCGGCGATCCCCGTCGACGACCGTGTCCCGTTTCCGTTCTCCAGCGGCGCGGAACTGCTGGCCGCCTGTGCCGCGTCCGGCCTGCCGATCAGCGGGGTGGCGCTCGCCAACGAGTCGGTCACCCGGACCGACGCCGACGTCCGCACCGGACTGCTCGGCATCCACGCCGTCATGGACTCGTGCGTCGAGCGCTCCGTCCGACGGGACGGCTGCCTGCCCGGTGGCCTGGACGTCCGCCGCCGCGCCAGCACCTGGCACGAGCAGCTCACCCGAGAGGACCCCGACCACGACCCGCTGTTCGCCATGGAGTGGGTGAACCTCGTCGCCATGGCGGTGAACGAGGAGAACGCCACCGGTGGCCGGGTCGTCACCGCGCCCACCAACGGCGCCGCCGGCATCATCCCCGCCGTCCTGTACTACGCGCTGACGTACGTCCCCGCGATCACCGCCGCCGACCGGGACGACGCCGTGGTGCGGTTCCTGCTCACCGCGGGCGCCATCGGCTCGATCTACAAGGAGCGTGCGTCGATCTCCGGCGCCGAGGTCGGGTGCCAGGGCGAGGTCGGATCCGCTGCCTCGATGGCGGCCGCCGGGCTCGCCGAGGTCCTCGGGGGCACACCGGAACAGGTCGAGAACGCCGCCGAGATCGCCATGGAGCACAACCTGGGGCTGACGTGCGACCCCATCGGCGGCCTGGTGCAGATCCCGTGCATCGAGCGGAACGCGATCGCGGCGAACAAGGCGATCAACGCCGCACGCATGGCCCTGCGCGGGGACGGTGTGCACCACGTGTCACTCGACCAGGTCGTCGAGACGATGCGGCAGACCGGGGCGGACATGTCGTCGAAGTACAAGGAGACCGCCATGGGCGGGCTCGCGGTGAACGTCCCGCTCTGCTGAACGGGCTCCCTGTCGCTGCGGGCGCTGGCGCTGCTCGCGTTGTCGCTGCTTCCGCTCAGCCGTGCAGGAGCGTCAGCAGTCGTGCGGTCTCAGTGGAGATCGCCTCGCGCCCCGCCGACACGTACTTCCGCGGGTCGACCAGGTCGGGTCGCTCGTCGAGCACGGTGCGCAGGGCACGGGTGAACAGGCCGTTCAGGTGCGTCGAGATGTTGATCTTCGTCATGCCGGCGCGCACCGCCCCGCGCAGTTCGTCGTCGGACAGACCCGACGAGCCGTGCAGGACCAACGAGACCGGTACCGCGTCGCGCAGGCGTTCCACCAGGTCGCGGTCGACCGAGGCCTCGCGGGTCTGCATCGCGTGCGACGTCCCGACGGCGACGGCCAGGGCGTCCACCCCGGTGTCGGCCACGAACGCGGCGGCGTCGGTCGGGTCGGTGCGGACGCCGGGAGCGTGCACACCGTCCTTGCCGCCCACCTCGCCGAGCTCGGCCTCGATGGCGACGCCGGCGGCGTGACACCGCACCGCGAGGTCGTGGGTGGCGGCGACGTTCGCCGCGAAGTCCAGGTGGGAGCCGTCGTACATGACGGAGTCCACGCCGAGGTCGATCCCGGCGGCGACGAGGTCCGGGTCCTCGATGTGGTCGAGGTGGACCAGGACGTCGACGTCGGCGGCCCGGGCGATCGCCTGGGTCGCGGTCGTGATCGGCGCGAGCCCGCCGTGGTACCGGACGCAGTTCTCGCTGATCTGCAGGATGACGGGCAGCCCGGCCTGCTCGGCCCCGGTGACGATGGCCTCGGCGTGCTCGAGCAGGACGACGTTGAACGCGCCGACCCCGCGGTGTGCCGTGCGGGCGGTGTCGAGCAGGCCGGTCAGGGCCAGGTCGGTGATCATGCTGGGGTCCTCGTTCGGTCGGGGTGGGTCAGGAAGCGGTGGACGTCGCCGGGGTCGACCTCGCCGGCCACCGGGCGCAGGACGGCGGCGGCCCCGTGGGCGGCAGCGGACCGGAGGGCCCGGAGCAGGGTGTCGTCAGCGAACGGTGCACCGGGGACCTGCTGGGTACCCGCGCCGACCAGAGCGCCGACGAGACCGGCGGTCGCCGCGTCGCCCGCGCCCGTCGGGTTGCCGGACACACCGGGCACCGCCGGGACCTCGAGCACGCGGTCCGCGGTGTGGGCGGCGATGCCGTGCGCCCCGCGGGATACCACCACGACACCGGCACCGAGTTCCAGCAGCCGGAGCGCGCCGGCACGTTCGTCCGTGGCACCGGTGGCCTCGAGCAGTTCCTCGCGGTTCGGCTTGCAGACCGTGGCGCCGGCGCTCGCCGCCGCCAGCAGTGCGGCACCGGAGCAGTCCACGACGCTCAGGACGCCGTGCCCGTGCGCCGTGGCGACCCAGCTCGCGACGACGTCGGGCGCGGTTCCGCTGGGCAGCGAACCGGACACGACGAGGGCGGTGGTGTCGGCGTCGGCGAGCAGTCCGCCGACCGCCGTGGCGACGGCGTCCCACTCGACGGCCGTGAGCACCGGGCCGGGCTCACCGAACATCGTCGGGTGGGCGATGTCGTCGACCACGGTGACCGTCGTGCGGGTCGTACCGGACACCACGACGTCGGTGTGGTCGAGGCCCAGGCGGTCGAGCGCGGTCGAGATCCAGCGGCCGGGCGTCTCCCCGAGGGGCAGGACCGCGTGCGTCGCGACACCGGTCGCCGCCAGGACCCGGCCGACGTTCAGGCCCTTGCCACCCGGGTGCCGCGCGACGTCGAGCACCCGCTGGGTCTCGCCGATGCGCTGTTCGGCGACCCGGTACGTGACGTCGACGGCGGGGTTCGGCGTGACGACGACGATCACGCGACCACCGCCGGTGTCAGGGGGCTCCGCACCGAACCGGTGTCGGGGTCGAGGACGAGGAGGTCGGCGGGCGCGCCGACGGTGAGCGGCGCCGGTCGACCGAGCAGCCGAGCCGCGCGGGTGGCAGAGGCGGCGACGACCTCGGGTACCGCGACCCCGCTCGTCAGCAGCCGGCGGACCGCGTCGGCGACGGTGATCGTGCTGCCCGCCAACGACGACCCGTCGGCGAGCATCGCGACACCGCCGCGGACCGAGACTGCGGACCCGGCGATGGTGTGGTCGCCGTCGGGGCAGCCCGTCGCCGACATCGCGTCGGACACGAGGACCAGGCGGTCCGGTGCGCTCCGCTGGACGAGCTCGATCGTGGTCGGGTCGAGGTGGTGTCCGTCGACGATGCACTCGAGCAGGACCCGGTCGTCGGTCAGGGCGACCCCGACCGGCCCCGGCGTGCGGTGGTGCAGCGGTGGCATGCCGTTGAACAGGTGAGTGACGACCGAGGCACCGGCGTCGATCGCGCGGCGGGTCTGCTCGGCGGTGGCGTCGGTGTGCCCGATCGCCACGACGACCCCGGCGGCGACGAACCGCGCCACGGTGTCGAGGGCGCCGGGGAGCTCGGGTGCGAGCGTGACGATCCGCAGCGCGCCGTCGGCGGCCGCCAGGTACGCCTCGACCTCGAGGGGGTCCGGGGCGTGGAGCAGGTCCATCCGATGGGCTCCGCGGCGGGCCGGGGACAACCACGGCCCTTCGAGGTGCAGGCCCGCCAGCGTGCCGTCCGAGGTGAGCGGTCGAAGGCGCGTGAGCGCTGCGACGGTGTCGTCGGGGCGTCCGGTGGCGATCGAGGCGACGAGGGTCGTGGTCCCCCGCGACCGGTGGTGTGCCGCCGCTGCCCGGGCATCCTCCGTGGAACAGGTCGCGAAGTCGTGGCCGAGGGCGCCGTGGGCGTGCAGGTCGACGAAGCCCGGCACGACGGTGCCCTCGACGGTGACCGCAGTGCCTGCGCGCGGCGGTGTGCCGACACCGACCGCGAGCACGGTGGCGTCGTCGCCGAGGAGGATCCAGCCGTGGTGCAGGTCGTGGGCAGCGGTCACGATGCGCGGCGCGCGGACGAGCGTGGTCACAGCAGGACTCCGCTCTCGAGCAGCCGCCGAGCGAGCAGGCCCGCGCCGATGGCTCCGGCAGCGTCGCCGTGGGCGGCAGGCCGGACCTCCGGAGCGCGGACCCCGACGAGCCGTTCGGCCACCGCCGTGCGCAGCGGCCCGAACAGCAGCGGGCCGGACTCGGCGAGTCCCCCGCCGACGATGACGGTGTGGCACCCGGCGACCGCGGTCGTCCACGCGAGCGCGTCAGCGAGGACGGCGACGCAGTCGTCCCAGACGGCGGTCGCCACGGGGTCGCCGTCGCGAACCCGGAGCATGGCTGCGTGCGCCGACGCGGAGCCGGAGCGGCGTGCGACTCCCCCGGCCGACGCGATCTCCTCGACCCGGAGCCCCGCGTGCGGTCCGGACGGGATCAGCACCTGGCCGATCTCCCCCGCCCATCCGCCCCCGGACACCACCTGGCCGTCGACGACCAGCGCACTGGCCAGCCCGGTGCCGACGGGCACGAAGGCGACCGATCCGTGGGACAGCGCCGTGTCGCCGGTGTGGGTCTCGGCGAGGGCGCCGGCGCGGACGTCGTGGCCGAAGGCGAGCGGGACGTCGATGCCGCGGCGGACGAGCTCGGCCTGCACGAGGCCACGGATCGGCACGTCCTGCCATCCGAGGTTCACCGCGAGGACGACGGTGCCGGCGGCCTCGTCGACGACACCCGGCGTGACGAGCCCGACGGCGTCGAGACGACCGCGGTCGAGCGCCCGGGCAGCCAGGTCGGCGACGGCGACGGCCAGTCGGTCCGCCGACGGGTCGTCGCGCGGCGTCGGGACCCGGGTCTCGTCCAGGACGAGTCCGTCGGTGTCGGTCAGCCGAGCCTTGGTGCCCGTGCCGCCGACGTCGACCCCGAGCACCGCGCCTGCGCCCGCCATCAGGTGAGGATGACCGACCGCGTCAGGGAACGGGGGTTGTCCGGGTCCAGCCCGCGACCCTCGGCCAGGGCGACGGCGAACCGGTGCACGACGACGAGCCCGGCGATGGGGTCGAGGTCGTGCTGCACGAAGCGCGCACCGGTGGCGGCGACCTCGTCGGAGAGCCCCTGCGGCGCGGCGCCGAGCGACCAGACGAGCCGGCCGGGCTGCGCGATGGCGATCGGCCCGTGCCGGTAGTCCATCGCCGGGTAGGACTCGGCCCAGAACTGTGCGGCCTCCCGCGTCTTGAGCGCGGCCTCGAACGTCAGACCGACGGCGGCACCACGGCCCACGAAGGAGACCTGCTCGGCGTCGAGCAGGTCGTCGATCGGCACCGTCAGGGCGGTCTCGGCCTGGGTGGCGAGGGCGTCGACGTCGTCGCCGATCGACGCGCGCAGCAGGGCGAGCGCCGTGGTGGCGAACCGGGTCTGCACGACGGAGCGCTCGTCGGCGAAGGGCAGTGCGACCACGTCGTCGGCGACGGCTGCGGCGGGGCTGTCCGCGACGGCCGTGATCAGGACGGTGCGCTGCGACGGCAGGGCCTGCAGCAGGTCGACGATCTCGGTCGTGGTGCCCGAGCGGCTGATGGTGAGCACGCGGTCGTACTCGCGCGATGCGGGGTACTCGGAGCCGGCGAAGGCGTCGGTGACCCCGAGGCCGGCCTGTTCACGGGCGACGGCGTAGCTCATCGCGATGAACCAGCTCGTGCCGCAGCCGATCACCGCGACGCGTTCGCCGGGCTGGGGGAGTGCGTCCGAGAAGGTCGGCAGGAGTGCTGCGGCAGCGCGCCAGGTCTCCGGCTGGGAGGCCAGTTCGGCGCTCACGAAGGTGTCGGTCATGGGAGCCTTCCGGTCCGGTTCGATCCGGGTGATCGATGATCAGGAAGCGTAGCGAGCGATCGTGCGCGATGGAAGACCAAAGCGTCATTTCCGATCACCGAGCGGTCGCAACGGCACCGTAGGATGGCCGTCATGACCCCCCAACAGCGGCTGAACGCCCTGCTCGAACTGGTGAGCGAGCGCGGCAACGTGTCGATCGCCGAGATCGGGGAGCTGCTGGGGATCTCGGCGGCGACGGCCCGACGGGACCTCACGACGCTCGCCGACCAGCGGCTCGTGACGCGCACGCACGGGGGAGCAGCGGCGCTCGGGGCCGGCTACGAACTGCCGCTGCAGTACAAGATCGTGCGCCAGGCCGAGGCGAAGACCGCCATCGCGCGCGCCGCCGCACGACTGGTGCAGCCCGGCGAGACCGTCGGGCTCAACGGCGGCACCACCACGACCGAGGTCGCGCGTGAACTCGGCAAGAGCGAGCGGTTCATCCGGGCCGATGGCGAGTTCGGGATCACCATCGTGACGAACGCGCTCAACGTCGGCTACGAGCTGTCCGTCCGCGCAAACGTCAAGATCGTGGTCACGGGCGGGGTGGCGCGGCGGCAGTCGTACGAGCTCGTCGGACCGCTCGTCCGGGACGCCCTCGACGAGTTCGCACTCGACCTCGTGGTCCTCGGGGTGGACGGCCTGACCGGGCAGTACGGCGCTACGACCATGCACGAGGGCGAGGCCGAGGTCAGCCGGCACTTCGCGTCGGTCGGGCGACGGGTCATCGTGGTCGCCGACTCGACCAAGATCGAGCGGTCGACCTTCGCCAGGATCTGCCCGCTGGACCGCATCGACGTCCTGGTCACCGACCAGCCCGTCCCGCCGGCCTTCGCAGCCGACCTCGCCAGCGCCGGCGTGGAGCTCGTCGTCGCCGACTGAGCAGGCGGACGAGCGCCCGGATCCCGGGCGCGACGTTTCGATCGTGTAAAACCCTCCCGCCGTGGACCCATGAGCGATCCGTGAGCGCCTATTGTGCATTCATGATCGATTCGGCATCATTGGCGTCACAATCACGCAAGGGAGCGAGATGAGCATGGGCGTTGACAACGGGAAACTCCGCGTCGCGGTGATCGGCATGGGCCAGCGGTCCGCCATCGCACGGCACGTCGCCGAGGCGGTCGCCGCGGAACCGGCACTGCGGGCGCAGGTCGTCGCCGTGGCGGACGTCACCGCAGCGGGCCGCGAGCGCGGGCGGGCCGAGTACCCCGACGCGTTGGTGGTCGAGCACCACCGGGACCTCACCGGCCAGGTCGACGCCGCGATCGTGACCACCCCGGACCGGACGCACGCCGAGATCGCGATCGACCTGCTCCGCGCGGGCATCGCCGTCTACCTCGAGAAGCCCCTCGCGATCACGGTCGAGGACGCCGACGCGGTCCTCAACACCGCCGCCGAGACGGGCACCCCGCTCTACGTCGGCCACAACTTCCGTCACGCGGCCGTCGTCCGCCTGATGCGCGAGATCGTCGACCGCGGCGAGATCGGCGAGGTCAAGGCCGTCTGGTGCCGGCACTTCGTCGGCAACGGCGGGGACTACTACTTCAAGGACTGGCACGCCGACCGCGCGAACGTCAACTCGCTGCTCCTGCAGAAGGCCAGCCACGACCTGGACGTCATCCACGCGCTCGGCGGCGGGGACACCAGCCGCGTCGTGGGCATGGGGTCGCTGTCGGTCTACGGCGACGTCACCGACCGGAGGGACCGCAGCGGCGAGCTGATGGGGGACTGGTTCTCCCACGACAACTGGCCGCCGCTCGCGCAGACCGGGCTGAACCCCGTCGTCGACGTCGAGGACGTCTCGATGGTGATGATGACGCTCGACAACGGCGTGCAGGCCAGTTACGAGCAATGCCACTTCACCCCGGACTACTGGCGGAACTACACGGTCATCGGCACCGAGGGCCGCCTCGAGAACATCGGCGACACCGGCGGTGGCGTCGTGAAGGTCTGGACGCACCGTCGTGGCTGGGACACCGCGGGGGACCGCGAGTACCCGATCGACGGCGTCGAGGACGGCCACGCCGACGCCGACCTGATCACCATGACCGAGTTCCTGCGGTCCGTCGCCCTCGGCGAACCGACGGAGCTGTCCCCGATCGCGGCGCGCGCCGCGGTCGCCGCCGGTGCCCTGGCGACCCGCTCGCTGCGGACCGGCTCCGTCCCGATCGACGTCCCGCCGCTGCCGACCGAGACGATCGCGCACTTCAGCCGGCCCGCCACACCCTCCACACGACCCGCTCCGCACCCCACCCACCCCGCCCAGACCGTCGGTTCCTGACGGCCGTGCGAAAGGACCTCCCGATGACCGCACACATCCCCGCCCGAGGGACCGGCGTCCGCCGGATCCTCGTCGGCGCCGTCGCCGCGCTCGGCGCGGCCGCACTCCTCGCCGGGTGCTCCACGTCCTCCGGGGCGTCGAGCTCCGGCGGTGACTACACCGCTGCCGCGAAGGACACCAAGGCGAACCTGACGTACGCCGTCTGGGACGAGAACCAGGTCAAGGCGATCAAGGCCAACCTCAAGGGCTTCAACGAGGAGTACCCGGACATCAAGGTCAGCGTCGACGTCACGCCGTTCGCCAACTACTGGACGAAGCTGCAGACCCAGGGCTCGAGCAACACGCTTCCCGACCTGTTCTGGATGAACGGCCCCAACTTCCAGCTGTACGCGGCCAACGGCAAGCTCGCGCCGATCACCGGCGAGATCAAGGCCGGAGACATCGACCCCGCGAAGTACTCGAGCGCGCTGAACGACCTGTACACGTACGACGACACCCAGTACGGCGTGCCGAAGGACTTCGACACCATCGGCGTCTGGGTGAACAAGGCCCTGTTCGAGAAAGCCGGCATGGACCTGCCGTCGAAGGACTGGACCTGGGACGACTTCCAGGAGACCGGCGCCGAGCTCAGCAAGAAGCTCGAGGCCGACGGCGCGTACGGCGCTGCCGGCGGCATGGACGGCCAGACGACCTACTACGACACGATCTTCCAGGCCGGGGGATCGGTCGTGAACGCCGACGGCACGAAGTCCGAGTACGCCTCGAAGGCCTCGGAAGCGGGCCTGCAGTTCTGGACGGACCTGATCGACTCGGGCGCTTCGCCCTCGATCAAGCAGCTCACCGACACCACCGCCGACCAGTGGTTCACGTCGGGCAAGCTCGCGATGTACCAGGGCGGCAGCTGGTTCCGCTCGGCCCTGACCGGCACCGCGATGGAGAAGGACGTCGTCGTGTACCCCCTGCCGAAGGGCAAGGAGCAGGCGACCGTCATCCACGGTGTCTCGAACGTCGTGTCCGAGGCGAGCAAGAACAAGGCCGCGGCGCAGGCGCTCCAGGTCTACCTCGCCGGCGAGACCGCCCAGCAGCAGCAGGGCGACATGGGCGCCGTCATCCCCGCCTACGAGGGCACGCAGTCCGCCTTCACGAAGACGATGCCGGACGCCGACCTGCAGGTGTTCCTCGACGCCGTCGACTACGCCAAGCCCCTGCCGGTGTCGAAGAACACCGCCGCCTGGAACACCCTCGAGACCAACCTCCTGCCGAACGCCTTCGACGGTTCGACCCCGGTCGACGACGTCGCGAAGCAGCTCGCGCAGAAGATGGACGCCGCCCTCGCCAAGGAACAGTGAGTCCCGAGCCGATGACGATCAACACCGAGCGGCCGCAGGCCGCCTCCGCCCACGCCCGGACGACGCGGTCGTCCGGGCGGGGCGCCCCCGGCCCGACGGCCGGCGGCACGCGCGCACCCCGACGGACGGACGGCTGGTGGCCGTGGCTGTTCGTCCTGCCGCTGCTCATCGGCGTCGGTACGTTCTACATCTGGCCGATCATCCAGACGTTCTGGTACTCGTTCACCAGCTGGGGCGTGTTCGGCGGGGCGACGTTCAGCGGCGTCGCCAACTACGTCCGCCTCGCCGGTGACCCGCAGCTGTACCAATCGCTGCTCAACACGATCGTCTACACGGTCATCGTCCTGGCCGGCATCCCGATCGCGGTCTGGCTCGCCAGTCTGCTGAACACCCCGGGCCTGCGGTTCGCGCAGTTCTACCGGGTCCTCTTCTTCCTGCCCTACGTCGCCATGCCGGCCGCGATCGCCCTCGTCTGGCGCATCATGTTCAACGGCGACTACGGCATCGTGAACTGGTTCATCGGACTGTTCGGCATCGACGGTCCGTACTGGATCTCCACGCCCGGGTTCGCGCTCGTCGCGGTGAGCTTCGTCGGCCTGTGGTCGTCCCTCGGGTTCTCGATGATCATCCTCGGCGCGGGTCTCAAGGACATCCCCCCGGAGCTGTACGAGGCCGCCGAACTCGACGGCGCGAGTCGCTGGCGGCAGTTCCGTTCCGTCACGGTCCCGCTGCTCAGCCCGAGCATCTTCTTCGTGGTCATCGTCACGACGATCTCGAGCTTCCAGCTGTTCGACCTGCTCTACGCCATCCTCGGCAGCACCAACCCGGTGATCCCGAAGACGATGTCGCTCGTCTTCTACTTCTACAGCGCCGGGTTCATCGACAACGACAAGGGCTTCGCGGCCGCGATCGCCATGGTGATCTTCCTGCTCATCGGCATCGTCACGCTCGTGCAGTTCCGCGTCCAACGGAAGTGGGTGCAGGCATGACCGCAACCGTCACACCGCCACGGGCCGCACGCCGGCCCGGCCGCCGCGGCGGCAGCCACTGGTGGATCCACGTCGTCCTCGGCGTCGGCGGCTTCGCGATGGCGTTCCCGTTCGTGTGGCAGATCATCATGTCGCTGTCCACGAACGCCCAGGTGCAGTCCGTCACCCCGACGTTCTGGCCGGGAGAGCTGCAGTGGCAGAACTACGCGCAGGTGTTCGAGCGCCTGCCGTTCCTCAGCCAGCTCGGCACGTCCGTGTACGTCACGATCATCCGCACGCTGGCGCAGATCGTGCTCTGCACGCTCGCCGGCTACGCCTTCGCCCGCATGCGGTTCCGGGGCCGGGCGGTCCTGCTCGCGATCGTGCTGTCGATCCTGCTGGTGCCGTCGCAGGTGTACCTGATCTCGCAGTACCAGATCGTGCAGGGGCTCGGATGGCTCGACACCCTGATGGGGATCGTCGCACCGGGGCTGTTCAGCGCGTTCGGCACCTTCCTGATGCGGACGGCGTTCCTGAACATGCCGCCCGAGCTGGAAGAGGCTGCGCGCATGGACGGCGCCAACCCGTTCCAGACGTTCTGGCGGATCATGCTGCCACTCGCCCGTCCCTCGATCAGCGTGCTCGCGATCACGACCGTGCTGTGGTCGTGGAACGAGCTCCTCTGGCCGCTCGTGGTCTCGACGCGTGCCGAGGACATGCCCCTCGCGGCCGGCCTCGCGACGCTGTCGAGCGACCGGACGATCGACTACCCGGTGCTCATGGCCGCGAGCCTGATGGCCATGGCCCCGGTGCTCATCATGTTCGTCGTCCTGCAGCGGCGGGTGATGGACGGGCTCGCCTCGTCCGGTCTGAAGTGACCGCCGACACCCCCGGCCAGGAGGCCCGTCCCGCGTCCGTCGCGGTCCTCGCCGCCGCCGTGGGGTCGCCGGACGACTCCGCCACGGTGGCGGCCGCACTGGCCGCCACCGTCGCCGACGCGGACCCCGCACAGCGGGACGCCCTGCTGGTCGCCGCGTTCCGCGCGGCCGTACCCGGCAACGCCGTGGCGCTCGAGGCGCGGGGGCTCCCGCGCAGCCTGGCCGAGGCGTCCGTCGCCGACGTCCACCGGAAACTCGACCGGTACGGCCTGCGTGGCACGGGGGTGGACTGGCTCGTCTCGGTGGCGACCGGTCGCGTGGTGGCCGTGGGGCGCCTCCAGTACGAACTCGGCGACCGCCTGCCGGACGGCCGGCCGGCCTGGGGCGTCCACGTCCCGGAGACCGGGCCGCTCGACCCGGACGCCTGCGACCGGTCGTTCGCCCGCGCGCCGGAGGTCCTGCGAGCCCTCGCGCCGGCGCTCGCCGCCGAGCGGTGGCAGTGCCGCTCGTGGATCCTCGACCCCGGCCTGGCCGCGGTGCTCGGTCCCGAGGCGAACCTGGTGCGCTTCGCCCGACGGTTCCGGCTCGCACCGCCCGGCCCGCACGACGGCGCCGAGGGCGACGAGAGCGTGGCGAAGTTCGTGTTCGGCGTGCCGCTGGCCACAGCTCGGGCCTCGAACGCGTCCGGTCGCCTGCCCCGGGCGGTCCTCGACCGGTGGGCGGCCGGGGCGCACTGGACCGAACGGACCGGGACCGCATCCGTCTGATCGCGCGGAGCCGTCAGCGCGTACCGTGCAGCGCATGACGAAGCCCGACCACGACCACCTCGACGACGGCGTGGACATGACGTTCGAGGAACGACGCCAGGACACCTTCCGACGCATGTCCGGGTCCGACGCGCACGACGCCGACCCCCGGGTCGAGGTGTCCCGCGCCGAGGACGGCGACGTGCGCATCGACGTCGCCGACACCGCAGCCGTGCGCCCCGGCGGTCCGAAGCGCGCCTGAACCGCCACCCCGTCAACCAGTGACGGTGGGGCACGGCATGATCGTCCCGTGCACCTCGTCCTCCGCCGCGTCGACGGCGGCGTCCTCGCGACGCCCCTGACCGACGCGGGGACCGCTGACGGCGAGCCGATCCGCCTGGACGAGCCGGGCCTCCCGGCCTTCGTCGCCGCGCACGACGCACCGGGCGTGCGCTGGGTCTGGGACGACACCGCACGCTGGTACCCGGCCGTCCTCGCCTCCGGTGGGCGCGTGGGCCGCTGCGTCGACCTGCGGTTGTGCCGACGGATCCTGCGCGCCGCGCTGGCTGCGCGTGGTTCCGCACTCGCGGCGGCACCGGCGGACGCGCTCGACGCTCCGGCGGCCGAGGTCCGGGTCGTCCGGCCGACGCAGGCACAGCTCTTCGACGACGCCTTGTTCACCGCGTCGGAGCCGGACGACGACCTCGACCCGGTCGCCGAGTTCCGGGCGCAGCTCGCGGCGGTCGCGGGGTCGACGGCACCCGGCGCGCTCCGGCTGCTGACGACCGCCGAGTCCGCCGGAGCCCTCGTCGCAGCGGAGATGCTGCACGCCGGCCTGCCGTGGCGCGCCGACGTCCACGAGCGGCTGCTCGAGGAGACGCTCGGGCCGCGTGTGCCCTACGGTGTGCGACCGCGGCGGCTCGAGGAGATCGCCGCCGTCGTGCGCGAGCGCCTCGACGACCCGACGCTCAACCCGGACTCGCCGGCCGACGTCCTGCGATCGCTGCGCCGTGCCGGGCTCATGGTGACGAGCACCCGCAAGTGGGAACTGCAGGAGATCGAGCACCCCGTCATCGAGCCGCTGCTCGAGTACAAGCGACTCGCACGGCTCCTGACGGCGAACGGGTGGACGTGGCTCGACGACTGGGTGCGCGACGGCCGGTTCCACCCGAAGTACGTGGTCGGCGGCGTCGTGACCGGGCGCTGGGCGGCCGACGGCGGGGGAGCGATGCAGTTGCCGAAGGGCATCCGCGGGGCCGTCGTCGCGGACCCCGGCTGGAAGCTCGTCGTGGCCGACGCTGCACAGCTGGAGCCGCGCGTGCTCGCGGCGATGGCCGGTGACCGGGCGATGGCCGCCGCCGGCGACGGGCGCGACCTGTACGACGGCGTCGTGGCCTCGGGCGCCGTCGAGACCCGGCAGCAGGCGAAGGTGGCCATGCTCGGCGCGATGTACGGCGCCACCCAGGGCGAGGGCGGACGGCTCGTCCCGCGCCTGGTGCGGGCGTTCCCGCGCGCGCTGGACCTGGTCGAACGCGCCGCTCGGGCGGGGGAGCGCGGCGAACCCGTGACGACGTTGCTCGGGCGGACGTCGCCCGTGCCGGAGGCGTCGTGGTTCGAGGCGCGGAACCAGGCCTACACGGTCGAGGGGACCCCGGCGATGCAGCGTGCCGTCGAGTCGCGGGCCCGGAGCTGGGGGCGGTTCACCCGGAACTTCGTGGTGCAGGGGACCGCGGCCGAGTGGGCACTCGCGTGGATGGGATCACTGCGTTCCCGGCTCACCGCACGGTTCCCCGGGGCGGTGACGGACGGCCCGCACCTGGTGTTCTTCGTGCACGACGAGATCGTGGTGCACGCGCCGGAGGAGCACGCCGAGTGGGTGGCGACGCAGATCCGCGAGGCCGCGGTCGATGCCGGACGCCTGCTGTTCCAGGAGTTCCCGGTGACGTTCCCGCTGTCGGTCGCGGTGGTGGGCGCGTACTCCGAGGCGAAGGACTGACCGACCGGGCCTGGTTCCATGGTGTCGTGACGACTCCGTACCGAAGGTCAGACCACCAGGGTGCCGCTGTGCTGCTCACCGTGCTGGCGGTGGTCTGCTGGGTGGCCACGCTCACGCTGCCGATCGTCGCCCTGTCGTTGATGCTCCGCGTCGAAGCACCGGTTGAGCGGGCCGTCCCGATCGTCATCGCGTGGTTCCTGACCCCCTTCATGGCCGCGGTCGGGGTGACCGTCGGTCTCGTCATCCTCCAGCGCTCTCGCCGGAGTGTTGCGGCGGTGCGAGGCGGCTCTCCCGGCCGGTGAGGCCTGCAACCGGCCGATCCAGGGTGAACATTGTGTCGGTGACATATGTATGCCAGTGTTCTCGCATTGACGAAAGGAATGCGATGAAGCACTCACTTGCCAGCTTTGCAGCAGCGGTCCTCCTGGCCGGGAGCCTGGTCGGCACCAGTCCAGCGACTGGTGCCCCGTCCTCGGTGGCGGCCGGACCGTCTGACGTGGAGATCGTGAACGCGCTTGCATTCGGCGCTGGCGATCTCGCCGGGCGACTGGGCACTGAGGTCGGGACCGACGTACTCGTGTCAGACGATTTCGACGTTGATGGCTACCGCGCGAAAGCGCGCGCAGCCAGCTCGGAGGTGTTGTCCGCCGAGAAGGAACGTCTGCGGCCCGTCCTGCAGGGTCTCAGGAGCGGGAATGTGTATCGCGTCCAGACGGCTTCCGCCGAGCTCGGTGTGATCGTCGTCGATCACACACGCAAGCAGATGGAGGCGGAGGGTGTCGACCCTGCGGCTCTTCCGTCAGCACAGGGGAGCGGTCGGTGCGGCGTCGCGGTGGTGTGCGTCGCGTACGCGGCGGTCGGCGCACACAACGCCGCGGTAGCGACTGCAGCGGTAGCGGTCGTTGTCTCCGTAGCGCTGTGGTGCGGCGCTTGGACCTGGTGCGGGAAGGCCGCGACCGGGTCCGAGAGCACAGCGGCGCGAGAGCGTCTCGCCGTGCAGGTCGCCTCGATCATCCAGTAGGCGTCGGTGCTCAACCCAGAGGTCCGTGCCCTTGCGCTGTGCGTGGCGGTGGTCGCCGTCACCGTGAGCGGTGTGACCGCGCTGTCCCTCCCCACGGCCGATCATCTCGGGCCTGCCTCGAAACGTGTGGCCAACGTGGCGCGGGAGGTCATCCCGGAAGGGTGGTCTTTCTTCACGAAGTCGCCACGAGAGTCGTTCGTGGTTGCGTACGACGACGAAGGCAATGCAGTGGGCACTGCCCCGAACTCGCAGGGGAAGTGGTCCTTCGGGTTGAACCGCGCTTCTCGACTCGGCGGGATCGACGTCGAGCGGGTCATGCGGAAGCTGGACCCTGGGGATTGGCGTCGCTGTGAGGAAGGCATGGACGTCACCGTGTGCGGCGAGGGACTGGAGCATCAGTCAGTCCGGGTGACGAATGAACTGAACTCCTTGTGCGGGAAGATCACACTCGCACGGGAGGAGCCCGTGCCTTGGGCGTTCCGCGGCATGGACCCGCTCATCGAGGAGATCGCTGTGGTGGAGGTTCGGTGCAGATGAACCTGCAGTCCCTCGCCCGGGGAGTGCGTTCAGAGTGGAGAGATCCGGCCTCGGCAGGGCGGGGACTCCTGGACGCCGCAGTTCGGTTCATCGATGAGGTCTCGCCGTACAGCTCATCGCTGGCGGTTGCACGCACTCTCCTCGCGCTGTCCACGCTCCTCACGGTGCTTGTGACGCCGAGCGCAGCGCTCTTCATCGAGACTCCGGACAACCCGGATGGCGTCGTGTGTGACGCAGCAACCGCTCGGTGGTCATTGTTCTGTATGGCTGGAGGTGCCACGCCGGCGACCATGACTCTCGTGGTCGTGGTCATGCTGGCGGTACTGAGCGGTTACCTCCCCGCGGTCACCGCAGTTCCGCACTGGTGGGTGGCCTGGAGTCTCAACATCTGCTCTCCGATCCGCGATGGCGGGGACCAGGTGGCGGCCGTACTCACACTGCTCTTGGTCCCGCTTCTCCTCCTCGACCGTCGGCGCAGTCACTGGTCACCAGACCGTCGGTGGAGTGCGCGGCCGTGGGGAGTCCGAGGGGTGGCCTGGGGTGTCCTGGTGATCGTCTGGGTCCAGGCCTCCGTCTTGTACGCCAACGCGGCGATCGCGAAGTTCGCCGTGGCGGAGTGGGCGAACGGGACCGCGCTCTGGTACTGGATCCAAGAACCCAGCTTCCGGCCCCCGGCGGCGTTCCTCTGGCTTGCCGAGGTCGCACAGGACGCGCTCGCTGGCGCGGTCATCGTCAACTACGGCGTCCTGGCACTCGAGCTGCTGGCAGCGGCGCTGCTGTTCGTGCGTCCAGAGGTCAGGAGGATCGCCCTCCCGATCCTGCTCGCCTTCCATTTCTCCATCGGTGTCATGTTCGGTCTCTGGTCGTTCTTCCTCTCGATGGCGGCACTTCTGGTGCTCTACCTCCGGGCGCCCCGCAACGATCGGATGGACGCATGAGTGTTCTCTCCTGGCAACGCTTCGACATCGGCCTCCGACTCATCCTCTGCAGCGGCCCGCTGCTGGTTTGCGTCTTCTCCCTCGCCGAGTTCCCGGAGGCGAGTGGCTGGTGGATGCTCGGTGTCGGGAGTGGTGCGCTCGTGATGATGCTCGTTGCTCCGGTGGTGGCGATCATCGCCACGCGGGACGCAGTCTGGTTCGTCGCAGTGCCCTTCTGGGCAGTCCGCATCGCGATCACCGACATTGCATCGGTGAACAGCGTCGACGTGCGCCCCATGGAAGACTTCGGAGGATGGGGCGTCAAAGGAGCAAGTCGCCGCGGTGGCCTGCTCCTGGCCGCGCAGGGACAACAGGCTGTGCGGATCGCCAGGCCGAACGGACAGGTGTTCCTCGCCACATCCGGCGATGCGGAGCGCGCAGTCGCAGCGATCGATCGTGCGCTGGGTGCACGCCGGTAGCGCCGGTGTCACCGTGGGGCGGGACAGCGGGCGACCGGGTGCTCCCGCATTCGACGACGAGGTCCTCGAGGCCGTGCACGGCCTCGATCGCGTCGACGGACGGCGGAACCCCGTAACCGACCCCAC
The DNA here is from genome assembly GCF_019844075.1 of Curtobacterium sp. TC1. NCBI lineage: Bacteria > Bacillati > Actinomycetota > Actinomycetes > Micrococcales > Microbacteriaceae > Curtobacterium > Curtobacterium sp. TC1. Next base: position 3,831,361 of record NZ_CP081964.1, on the reverse strand, counting down.
CGCACCTGGGCAGGGTGGACGGATGGACACCGAACGCGGGAACGCCGCCGACCGCACCGTCGGCGAGGTCGACCTCACCCGCTGGCGCACCCGCGCAGGCCGCGCGACCGCTCGGGGTTGGACCGCCCTCGGCCACCGGTACGGCGCGATGCCGCTCCTGCTCCTCACGCTGGCCGTCGGCATCGGGATCGCCGTCGTCGCGACCTGGATCGCCTCCGAGGTCTACGACGCGGTCCGCGAAGCCGACGACGTCGCCGTGCTCGACCGGCCGGTGCTCGACTGGGCGCTCACCCTCCGGTCGCCCGTGGGGGATCGTCTGGTCACGTGGTGGACCGACATCGCGGGCACGATCGGGATGCCCATCGTCGCCCTGGGCTTCCTGGTCGGCTTCACGATCCAGCGCCGTGCGTGGACGCCACTGGTACTCCTGGTCGCCGCGAGCGGCGGTTCGCTGCTCATGACGATCGCGGGCAAGGACCTCATCGGTCGGGCGCGTCCGCCGCTCTCCGACGCGGTGCCACCGTACGAGCACTCGCCGTCGTTCCCGTCCGGCCACACCCTCAACGCGACGGTCATCGTGGGGACGATCGTGTACCTGTTGCTCCTGCGGCAGTCGCGGGTCGTCACGCGGGTGTGGACGATCGTCGTCGGGACTCTGTTCGTGCTGTCCGTCGGGGCCTCGCGGGTGTTCCTCGGGCACCACTGGCTCACCGACGTTCTGGCAGCCTGGGCGCTGGGACTCGCCTGGCTCGCCCTCGTGATCACGGCGCACCGGCTGTACCTGACGGCGCTCCGCCACGGTGCCGAGCCCGCCCCGGACCGAGCCGGATGAGTGGCCCCGTCAGCCGCTACCGGTAGGTTGCCCGTCATGGAAGAACGGGTCTTCGGCGGCAGGTACCGCGTCACGGGCACGCTCGGACACGGTGGCATGGCGTCCGTGTACCGGGCGGTCGACGAGCAGCTCGGACGTGAGGTCGCCGTCAAGGTGTTCCGCATCGGACCGGTCGACCACGGTGAACGCGCGCGTGCCGAGTCGGAGATCCAGACCCTCGCGACGCTGCGCAGCCCGGCCCTCGTCACCCTGTACGACGCAGCCCTCGACGACGCCGACGGCGACTCGTACCTCGTCATGGAACTCGTGCCCGGCAGTGACCTGGCCACCCGGCTGCGCGAGGGACCGCTCGACCCCACGACCGCCGCCCGCGTCGGCGCACAGGTGGCCGACGGGCTGAGCGCCGTGCACGCGCAGGGCATCGTCCACCGCGACGTCAAGCCCGCCAACGTGCTCCTCGAGCGCGACGGCAGCCACGTCAAGCTCGCGGACTTCGGCATCGCCCTGCTGCGTGACGCCTCGCGTGTGACGGGGACGGGCACCGTGATGGGGACCGCCGCGTACCTCGCGCCGGAGCAGGTCCTGGCGCAGGAGATCACCGGCAAGGCCGACGTCTACGCGCTCGGGCTGGTGCTGCTCGAGTGCTTGACGGGCAAGACACCCTTCCCGGGCAGCGCCATCGAGTCCGCGACCGCACGACTCACCCGCAGCCCGGAGATCGACCAGCACCTGCCGACGGCCTGGCGCACGCTCCTGCACGTGATGACGGCGCAGGACCCGTCCGAGCGCCCGAGCGCGGGCGAGGCGGCCGAACGACTCCGCGCTCTGGGTCGCGACGAGCCCGGAGCCGCCACGCAACTCCTGCCCGGCGGCCCCGGAACGCTGACGGCAGCGGGCGCCGGCGCGGCAGCGGGTGCAGCCGCCGCCGCAGCCACGGCTCCGATGGCCGCGCACGCGGACGACGCGACCCGCGTGATGCCGGCGAGTGGTGCCTCCCGTCCGGGTGGACAGCCGGGCGCGGACGACGCGACCCGCGTGATGGACGCCCAGCAGCCGAACGCGGCGGACGACGTGTCGACCACCGTCCTCGGTGCCCAGCGCGGCGCCGGCGGCCCGACCGGCGGCGGAGGCGGGGTGCCCCCCGCGGCCCCGCCCGTCCGACCGGGCTCCGGTGACGACCCGTCGAAGCGCGAGAAGCGCCGCAAGGGGCCGATCATCACGGCGATCGTCGTGGTCGTCCTGGTGCTGATCGGCATCGGGGTCGCGGTGTTCGCGCTGAACGGCGACGACGACGGCACACCGGCCCCGACGGACACGACCTCGACCGCACCGACCGAGCAGCAGCCCAGCGAGGAAGAACAGCAGCCGAGCCAGGAGCAGCAGCCGAGCCAGGAGCAGCAGCAGCCGAGTCAGCCGGCCGAGCAGCAGCCCTCCGAGCCGGCGGAGCAGCCGTCCGAGCCGGCCGAGCAGCCGAGTGAGCCCGCCGAGCCCAGCCAGGAGCCGTCCGTCGGTCCGGAGCCGAGCGCGCCGGTCTCGAACCCGGTGCAGGAGCCGCAGGACGGCGCCGACCCAGCCGACGGCGCGGCCGACACCACGACCGACACGTCGGCGGACGCAGGTCCCGGCAACTCGGAGAACGCCCCCGGGCAGAACAAGGGCTGACACAGAACAAGGGCTGACACGCCGAGCGTTTTCGTCCAGACGCTGGAACAAATACGCTGGACCCGTGCGAGAACTGCAACGGAGCGGTGGGCCGACGACGGCCGTCGCGGCGCGGAACGGTGTCGGCTTCGGATCGTCGGAGGGGTGGCTGGTCGAACGACCGGCGGGTGACGGTGCCGTGGTGGCGCTCGTCCCCGGCTCCGGCGGCCGGGTGGTCGCACCCGGCGACGAACTGTCGTGGGTCTGGTTCCCGGAGCGCACGCTGCCGCAGGGCGCGGCCGAGCCCACCGAGGCGGACCTGCCGCACTTCTGGGACGCCACGGCCTTCGCCGTCGACGTCGTCTTCACCGACGGCACGCGACTGAGCGACCACGGGCCCGCGCGCGGCGGACACGCACGCGACCAGTACGGCGACGCGCTCACGCCCGACGCGCAGGACACGGCCCGCAAGCAGTGGGTCGACCAGTGGAACCGTCGCGCGGTGGACCTCACGCCGTTCGCGGGGCGGGTCGTCGACCGACTGGAGGCCCGGCTCGGCTCCGACACCCAGCCGTCGGACGCCGACGGCGAGCGTCCAGCCCTCCGCGGCTGGCTCGACGACGTCCGCATCGGCCCGGCTCGGCCGACGCCGGCCACGCCGCTCGACCACGTCCGCACCACCCGCGGCACACAGGCTTCGTCACGGTTCTCCCGCGGCAACAACGCCCCGCTCGTCGGCGTCCCGCACGGCGGTGTGTTCGGCCTGCCGATGACCGACGCGTCGAGCAACCGCTGGCCGTACGCGTACCAGGAGCACGCCCGCACCGAGGCCGACGGGCGGGTCCGGCCGGCGATCCAGGCCTTCGCGACGAGTCACATCCCGTCGCCGTGGATGGGCGACCGCGGCGTGTTCCAGGTCATGCCGTCACCCCTCGACACCCCCGACGTCGACCGGGCCGCACGTGCCCTCGGGTTCGACCACGACGACGAACTCGACGGTCCGCACCGGTACCGCGTCGCCCTCGACCAGGGTGTCACGGCCGAGATGACCGCGGGGGAGTTCGCCCTCGGGTTCCGCTTCACCGGGACCCGCAGCATCGTGCTCGACCACCACGGCCGGGTGTCCGACGTCTCCGTGACGATCACCGACGGCACCGCCGTGGTCGAGGCCGTCCTCGACGACCGCCCCGGCACCCCGCCGCACCACGTGCACGTCCGGATCCCGTCCGTGACCGCGGACCACACCAGCATCAGCGAGCACGAGCTGCGCGGCTGGCTGACCGTGGACGGCGGCGGTCCCGTCGACGTCCTGCTCGGTATCTCGACGGTCTCGATCGAGGACGCCCGCGCGAACCTCGACGACGCCGGCACCTTCGACACCATGTGCACCCGCGCCGAGGCGCTCTGGACGGCGAAGCTCGCGACGCTCTCGTTCGACGGAGCCACAGAGGACCAGCTGACGAGCCTGTACTCCGGCCTGTACCGGCTGTTCCTCTACCCGAACCGTGCCGGCGAGACCGCCCTGACCGGATCGCCGCACCACCGCTCGCCGTACGGAGCCGTCCTCGCCGACCCGATCCGCGACGAGCCCGGGCCGGAGGTCGTCGAGGGGCCGTTCACCACGACGAACGGGTTCTGGGACACCTACCGCACCGCTTGGCCGCTCCTCGGGCTCCTCACCCCGGAGACCGCCGGTGCGCTCGCGCAGGGCTTCGTCGAGCACCACCACGACGGCGGGTGGACCCCGCGCTGGAGCGCCCCCGGCGCCGAGGACTGCATGACGGGCACCACGAGCGACACCGTCTTCGCCGACCTCGCGGCGAAGGGCATCACCGGGTTCGACCTCGCCGAGGCGTACCGGAGCGCGGTCCGGAACGCGACCGTCCCGCCGCGTGACGAGCGGGTCGGACGGAAGGGGAGCCTCCCGGGCGCCTTCCGTGGCCACGTCGACACGGCGACGTCCGAGGGGATGTCCTGGACCCTGGACGCCGCGATCAACGACTGGGGACTCGCCGTCATGGCGGGCCTGCTCGCGTCACGGGCGAACACGCCCGCGGACCTGTCCCGGTACGAGGCCGAGGCGGAGTGGTTCGCCCGTCGATCGCTGCAGTACCGGCACGTGTTCGACTCCGAGCGGGGCTTCTTCATCGGCCGCGACCCCGACGGCTCGTGGCGGGTCGGCACCGAGTTCGACCCGCGTGACTGGGGCGACGACTACACCGAGACGAACGCCTGGGGCACGGCCTTCACCGCACCCCACGACGGCGCCGGCATCGTGGACCTGCACGGCGGGCCGGCGCGGTTCGACGCCGCGATCGACGCGTTCTTCGCGACACCCGAGACCGGCGCGACCGTCCGTTCCGGCGCGTACGGCTTCCCGATCCACGAGATGACCGAGGCCCGCGACGTCCGGATGGGCATGCTCGGCCTGTCCAACCAGCCGGCGCACCACATCCCGTTCTTCCCGATGTTCACCGGGCGGCACGACGACGCGCACCGCATCGTGCGGGAATCGCTGGAGCGGCTGTTCGTCGGCTCCGACCTCGGCCAGGGCTACCCCGGCGACGAGGACAACGGCGAGATGAGCGCCTGGTACGTCTTCGCGACGATCGGCCTGTACCCGCTGGCGCCGTCGACCGGCACCTACGTGCTCGTGCCGCCGTCGGTCCGCAGGACGGTGCTGCAGCAGCCGGGAGGAACGCCCACCGTCATCGAGGTCGCCGACGGTTCCGCAGGTGCGTACGTCGCGTCGGTGACGGTCGACGGGTCGCCCTGGACGTCGGTCAGCATCCCGCACCACGTGGTGGTGTCGGCGTCGCACATCGTCTTCACGCTGTCACCCGAACCGCAGGGCTGGGCGTCGGACACCCGCCCGGTGTCGGCGTCCGAGGTGCACGGCTACCGGGACGCCCCCGTCGACCTGCTGCCCGTCGGGGCGTCGCCGCTGGTCGACGACACCGGGCGCACGGTGTCGGCGCTCGCCGCGGGGGAGTCGGTCTCGTTCGACGTGGACTGCCCCGCCGCCTCGCTGTACACGGTGACGGTCGCGACTCCGGGGTCGTACTCGTGGCAGGTGTCCCTCGGTGAGACGGTCACGGCGGTCGACTGTGCCGAGTTCACCTGGGCCGGGCAGACCCGGGTGTTCCGGATCATCGGCGGCGGCTCGTCGTTCGTCTTCACCGCGGGCACCGACGTGGCGCTGACGCAGCTGGAGCTGATCGCGGCGGACGGACAGCGTTGACGCGTTGTTCACCAGGCCGGAGCATGCTCGGCCCATGTCGATGAGCACACCGTTCGATCCGGAACAGCAGGGCGCCGCCATCCCCGTGGACGGCTCCGACGAGGCGGAACTCGAGATCGAGGAGGACCGCGGCGCCGACGTCGGCGAGGACTCCGCCGACCCGAGCGTCTCGCCCGTCAGCCACCACGACGAGGACGAAGCCGGCGGTGGCCCGGTGTTCCGGCGCCCGCAGGCCGGCGAGCGGCTGCACCCGGACGACCTCTGATCGCTTCGGGGGTCCACGGGGGTTTCTTGGGCGATTGCCAAGCGGCTCGGGCATGCTCGTGCGCATGTCGATCGCGAACTCGTGGGACCCGTCTGGTGGCCGTGCAATCCCGGAGGACCAGGCGAAGGAGGACGGGCTCGAACTCGACGAGGACCCGGCGATGCTCGGGATCTCGTTCGACGTCGTGGGCGGTGCCTCCGCGGACCCCGCCGGGGTGTCCCCGGTCGACGTGCACGTGCCGACACCGCGGTCTGCCGACTCCGCCTCCGACGACTAGCGCGCGCCTGGTCGAATCGGGCGTACCTGGTCCGGAGTTTCGACCAGGTACGCCCGGAAGCACCTTGCATCGCGCGCGTTCTGGGAAGGAACGTCAGCGTGCGCCGACGCCGGGGACGCGGTACTTGAACCCGACGTGCGAGCCGGTGAAGCCGAGGCGCTCGTAGAACCGGTGCGCATCCGTCCGGGCGGCGTCCGAGGTGAGCTGCACGAGCGGGGTCCCGAGGTCCGGAGCCGCGATGTCGGTGACCCAGCGCATCAGGGCACTCCCGATGCCGCCGGACCGGAGTGCGCTGCTGACCCGCACGGCCTCGACGAGCAGCCGGGTCGAGCCACGGCGGGCCATCCCCGGGATCCGGGTGAGCTGCAGCGTGCCGACGAGCCGCCCGTCGGCGTCCTCGGCGACGAGCAGTGCGTTCGCCGGGTCGTCCGCGATCGATCGGAGTGCCGCGGCGTACTGCGGGCGGTCCTCCGGCGCGGCGACGTCCCCGCGAGCGGCACTGATCGGGTCGTCGGAGAGCAGCGCCATCAGTGCGTCGAGGTCGCTGTCGACCGCGTTCCGCACCACCACCGAACCGGCGCGGGCGGACAGACGGACGGGCAGGGCGAGGTCGTGGAGCACGACCCCACCCTGCCCGATCGACTCACGGAACGGTGTGCCCCGCGGCGTCGAAGATGCGGTACCACTCCTCGCGTGACAGCTCGACGTCCGAGCCGGCCGCCGAGTCGCGCACGCGCTGCGGGTTCGTGGTGCCGAGGACGACCTGGAAGTGCGCGGGGTGGCGGGTGATCCACGCGACCGCGATGCCGGTCGGTGTGACACCGTGCGCGGCGGCGACCTCCTCGAGCACGTCGTTCAGCTCGGCGTACTGCTCCCGGTCGCCCAGGAAGACGCCGTCGAAGAAGCCCTTCTGGAACGGCGACCAGGCCTGCAGCGTGATGTCGTTGATGCGCGAGTAGTTGAGGATGTCGTTGTCGCGGGAGATCGACTGCTCGAGGCCGCCCATGTTCGCGGTCAGGCCCTGCGAGATGACGTTGGCGTGGGTGATGCTCAGCTGCACCTGGTTGAACGCGAGCGGCTGGCGGACGTGCTTCTTGAGCAGGTCGACCTGGCCGGGGATGTGGTTCGAGACGCCGAAGTGGTGCACCTTGCCCGCGGCGTGCAGCTCGTCGAAGGCCTTCGCGACCTCTTCCGGCTCGACCAGGGCGTCGGGGCGGTGCAGCAGCAGGACGTCGACGTGGTCGGTCTGCAGTGCCTCGAGCGACTCGTGCACGGACTCGAGGATGTGCTCGTACGAGAAGTCGAAGTACGCACCCTTCGGCGTCGGCCGGATGCCGACCTTGGTCTGCAGCACGATCTCTGCGCGCTCCGCGGGCGACAGCGTCACGGCGGCACCGAACCGCTCCTCGCAGCCGTGCCACTCGCCGTAGACCGCGGCGTGGTCGAACATGTTCACGCCCGCGTCACGCGACGCGCTGTAGAGCGCGCGGATGTCCTCGTCGCTCATGTCGTTGATCCGCATCAGGCCGACGACGACGTCGGATGCGGTGAGGTCCGTCTGTGGCAACTCCAGTGTCTTCACGCCGTCGATCCTGCCAGCCGGTCCCCGGCACAGGCAGGCCCTGCCAGTACCTCAGGCGCCGAAGGACCTAGTGGACCGAGAACCCGCCGTCGACCGCGATCGACTGCCCCGTGACGTACGCCGAACCGGGACCGGCGAGGAACACCGCGGCGGCGGCGAAGTCCGAGGCGAGTCCGTTCCGGCCGACCAGCGTCCGTGCCGCGAGGGCGGCGACGGTCGCGGGGTCGGCGCTGAGCCGCTCGTTGAGCGGGGTGCGTACGAAACCGGGGACGAGGACGTTGGAGGTGACCCCCTGCGCGGACCAGGCTTCTGCCTGGGACCGGGCCAGTGCCTCCAGGCCGGCCTTGGAGACCCCGTACGCGCCACTGGCGGCGAAGGGGCGGTGGGCCTGCTGCGAACTGATCGACACGATCCGCCCGTACCCACGGGCCGCCATGCCGGGTGCGAGCCGCTGCCCGAGCACGAACGGCGCGTCGAGGTTGACGGCCATCGTGGCGTCCCAGGTGGCCTCGTCGAGGTCGGCCATCGGTGGCCGGAGGTTGATGCCGGCGGAGTTCACGAGGACGTCGACGTCGCCGGCCTCAGCGGCGAGTGCGTGTGCTCCGGCGCGCGTGGACAAGTCCGCGACGATGCCGTCGGCCGAACCGCCAGCGGCACGGATGTCATCGACCGTCGCATCGATGGTGGACCGTGTCCGAGCTACGACGAGCACGTGCGCTCCCGCGTCCGCCAGGGCGACCGCGATCGCCTGTCCGATGCCGGAACTGCCTCCCGTCACCAGGGCGGCGCGTCCGTCGAGACCGAAGAGCTGCTGCAGCGACATCCGGCCAGGCTAGCCAGGCCCCGTACGCTGGGCCGGTGCGTGACGACCTGCTGCCGATGCTCGCCTGCCCCGTGTGCGCCGAGCCGCTCGGCCGGGTCGACGGCGGCCAGGTCGGCTGCGCGACCGGGCACCGGTTCGACGAGGCGAAGCAGGGCCACCTGACGCTCCTGCCGGCGAAGCGTCGGGCGCTCACCGCGGACACCCCGGAGATGGTCGACGCCCGGCTGCGGTTCCTGGGGCGGGGCCACTACGCGCCCGTCGAGCGGGCGCTCGCCGCGGTCGTCGCCGAGGCGACGGCGCCCGGCATCGTGCTCGACGTCGGATCCGGTCCGGGGACGTACCTGGCGCATGCGCTGCGCGCGGCGGACGGGAGGCTCGGAGTCGCGTTGGACTTGTCGGCGGTCGCGATCCGACGGGCGGCCCGCGTCCACGAACGTGCCGGAGCCGTCGTCGGGGACGTGACCGAGCGCCTCCCGGTCGTCGACGGCGCTGCCGCGGTCGTGCTGGACGTCTTCGCGCCGCGCAACCAGACCGAGTACGCGCGGGTGCTGCACCCCGAGGGCCTCCTCGTGGTGGTGACCCCGCGCACCGGACACCTGGCGGAGCTGGCCGAGGCGACCATCACGGTGGATCCCGAGAAGGAGCGGCGGCTGCACGACTCGCTCACGCCGTCGTTCGGGCTGCGGTCCTCCGACGACCTGACGTGGACGATGGACCTGTCCGCCGAGGACGTCCACGACGTCGTGCACATGGGGCCGAGCCACCACCACGTCGACCCCGAGCAGGTGTTCGCGCCGACGAGCGTGACCGCGGCCGTGACGGTGAGTACGTGGAGCCGCGTGGGCTGATCCTCCGACCGGGTCAGCGCTCGGCCACGTCCCGCGGACTGCCCTGTTCGGCCCGCCGGCGCGCGGTGTGGGCTCGCCCGCGCGCACGGTCGACCGCGATCCCGATCCGGGCGAGCAGCAGCACGGCGCCGACGCCCCCGGCTCCGATCGGCGTCACGAACAGGCCGAGGTCGATCCCGGGCATCCGCCACCAGTCGATCGACCACGCGGCGACGAGGGCGAACGCCAGCAGCAGCCCGGCTCGCCACCACCAGCGTCCCGGCAGCCGTCCGACGCCGAGCGCAGCCAGTACCAGGAGTGCCCAGCACCCCTCCGGTGCGAAGGACCGCGGGTCGTTCGTCCCGCAGGTGGACACGGCGCACTCCCACTCGACCTGGTCGGCCACGCCGGCGTACCAGTGGAACAGCAGCGCGGCAGCGACGACGGCGACGAGTGCGACCGGCGGCCCGATCCAGCGCCACACGCGGCCGAACCGGGAGCGGCGTCGGCGGGCGGCCACCCGTCCGTCCCCGAGCTCGTAGCCGGGCATCGGACGGAACTCGGGCATGCCAGCACGCTACCGGCGGCCGCTTTCCGTGTGGAAGCGGTTCACAAACGTCCGAGCGTCGGTACGGCCGGGACCGTCCCGGCCGCACCGCCGCGTCACTCGGTCGGCGCCGCGACGTCGAGCTGCCAGACCACGCCGAACCGGTCGCGGAGCTGCCCCGCGAGTGGCGCCCAGGCTGAAGGGGCGAGCGGCTGCCGGATCTCGGCCCCGTCGGACAGCACGGCCCAGTACCGCTCGATCTCGGTGGTGTCGTCCCCGTGCACGAACACGTAGAAGGCGTTCGATCCCTGGTCGTAGGGCTGCCCGGGCCAGACGTCGAAGGCCATGACCCGGAACCCGGCGTCGGTGGCGACCTGGCCGAAGACGACCCGGTCGGCCCAGGCGGGATCGTCGAGGGCGCCCATCTGCCCGTAGGTGGCGGCGGTGACCTCGCCGCCGAAGACCGATGCGTAGAAGTCGAGGGCCTCGCGGGCGTTGCCGTCGAAGTTGAGGTGGGTTGTCGTCTCGATGCTCATGGAACGAGGATGACCGGCAATGCGGTCAGATCATGTCCGCTTCTTCGCCGAGGATGATCGACATGGCCGGACCCTCCTCGCGCATGCTCGCGCTGCTGTCGTTGTTGCAGGTGCACCGCGACTGGCCGGGCGACGAGCTCGCCGGCCGTCTCGAGGTCAGCCCTCGCACGGTCCGCCGCGACGTCGACCGCCTCCGTGAGCTCGGGTACCAGGTCGAAGCGCTGCGCGGTCCCGCCGGCGGGTACCGGCTCGCAGCGGGCTCCGACCTGCCGCCGCTGCTGTTCGACAACGACCAGGCCGTGGCGATCGCCCTGGCGCTCGCCGTCGCACCCGCCTCCGGAGCGGACATCGCGGAGTCAGCCGCCCGAGCGCTCGCGACGGTCCGGCAGGTCATGCCCGCGCGGCTCCGGTCGCGGGTCGACGCGGTGCAGGCCGTGACGACGTCCGGCCGGACCCGCACCGACCCGGACGTGCTCGTCGCCGTGAGCAAGGCCGTGCACCTGCACGAGGTCCTCCGCTTCACGTACGCGGGCGACGACGACCTGCACCCACCCCGCCGCGTCGAACCGCACGCCGTCGTCGCACGGAACGGCCGCTGGTACCTGCTCGGCTGGGACCTCGACCGCGGCGACTGGCGCACGCACCGCATCGACCGGATCACCCCGCGGATGCGCACCCGGGTCCCGTTCACGCCGCGACCCGTCCCCGGCGGCGACCCCGTGGCCTTCGTGTCGGCGCGGTTCAAGGGATCGGCGCAGGCAGACGTGTGGCCGTGCACCGGCTCGGTGACGATGACGGCCGCCGACGCCCGGACCGTCACGCCCTACCTGCCCGAGGACGCCGTCGTCGAGTCTCTGCCCGACGACCGGAGTCGGGTCACGCTCGGCTCGTGGTCCTGGCCGGGGCTCGCCGGAGCGTTCGCGGGGTTCGCGGTCGACTTCGTCGTCGAGGGTCCGGACGACCTCCGTGACGCCACCGTCGCGTCGGCAGCTCGACTCCGGGCGGCGAGCGCGCGTTAGCGGGGCGCATGCGTCCGCCAGGGCGGCGTGAGGAAACCGTTAGGAGCGGTCGGGAGGCCCGGTGCAGGACCCAGCATCGGTCTCGGCACCACACGTGGTGCCGTCCGCGTCGCCCGGCGCGGACACCGCAGACCTTCTGGAGTCCCTCGTGTTCGACGTGTTCGTCGTCGCCGGTGTCCTCGCCGTGTTCGGCGTGGTGGCACTGATCGCCAAGGGGGTGGAACGGCTGTGATCGGCATCACCATCGCGGCCGCCGTCCTCGGCATCGCCGCAGTCGTGTACCTCGTCTGGGCGCTCGTGCGTCCGGAGCGGTTCTAGTGGGCGCCGTGGGCGTGGGCGCCGCCGACGTCTGGGCGGGGATCGTCCAGGTCGCCACGCTCGTCCTGCTGCTCGTCGTCGCCTACCGCCCGCTCGGCGACTGGATGGCGAAGGTCTTCACACCCGTCCGGCACAACCGGGTCGAGCGCGCGGTCTACCGGCTGATCGGGGTCGACCCGGACGCCGAACAGTCGTGGCCCGTGTACCTGCGCGGCGTCCTGCTCTTCAGCGTCGTCGGGCTGCTGCTCGTCTACCTGCTGCAGCGCGTCCAGGTCGTGCTGCCCGGCGACCTCGGTCTGCCCGCCGTGGGCCCGTCGCTCGCGTTCAACACCGCGGCGTCGTTCGTCGCGAACACGAACTGGCAGTCGTACTCACCCGAGGTGACCGTCGGCTACACCGTGCAGATGGCCGGCCTCGCGGTGCAGAACTTCCTGTCCGCCGCCGTCGGGCTCGCCGTCGCCGTCGCCCTGGTGCGCGGGTTCGCCCGCCGCAAGTCCGGCACCCTCGGCAACGTGTGGGTGGACGTCGTCCGCGGTGTCGGTCGCCTGCTGCTGCCCGGTGCGTTCGTGTTCGCGATCGTGCTCGTCGCCGGCGGTGTCATCCAGTCGTGGGGGAGCGGCACCGACGTCACCACGCTCATCGGTGGCACGCAGCACATCCCCGACGGGTTCGTCGCGTCGCAGGAGGCGATCAAGGAACTCGGCACGAACGGCGGTGGCTACTTCAACGCCAACTCGGCACACCCGTTCGAGAACCCGCAGGCGTGGACGAACCTGGTCGAGGTCTTCCTGATGCTCGTCATCCCGTTCTCGCTGCCCCGCACGTTCGGGCGGCTCGTCGGTGACGACCGCCAGGGGTACGCGATCCTCGCCGTGATGGGCGCGATCTTCCTCGTGTCCCTGTCGGTGATGTCGATCGCCGAGCTCGGCGGCGGCGGACTCGCGACGCACGCAGCCGGAGCGGCGATGGAGGGCAAGGAGACCCGGTTCGGGATCCTCGGCACCACCCTGTTCGGCACGACGTCGACCGCGACCTCGACCGGTGCGGTGAACGGCATGTTCGACAGCTTCACCCCGATCGGCGGGATGATGGCGATGCTGAACATGATGCTCGGCGAGGTCACCCCGGGCGGTGTCGGCTCCGGCCTGTACGGCATGCTCGTGCTCGCCGTCATCACGGTGTTCATCGGCGGCCTGCTCGTCGGCCGGACGCCGGAGTACCTCGGCAAGAAGATCCGCGCCAAGGAGATGACCTTCGCGGCGCTGTACATCCTGGTGACGCCGACCCTGGTGCTCCTCGCCACCGGGCTGTCCCTGGTCATCCCCGGCGTCCGCGAACAGGTGCTCGGCACGTCGATCTTCAACCCCGGCAACCACGGGCTGTCCGAGCTGCTCTACGCGTTCACCTCGGGCGCGAACAACAACGGCTCGGCCTTCGGTGGACTCACCGCGAACACCACGTGGATGAACTCCTCGCTCGGCGTCGTGATGCTGCTCGGCCGCTTCGTGCCGATGGTGTTCGTCCTGGCGCTCGCCGGGTCCCTCGCCGCCCAGGACCGAGTGCCGGAGACCGCCGGCACGCTGCCCACCCACCGCCCGCTGTTCATCGGGCTGCTCGGCGGCGTCGCCGTCATCGTCACCGCTCTCACCTACTTCCCGGTGCTCGCACTGGGCCCGCTCGCAGAAGGACTGTCATGACCGTGACCACCGAGCCGGAACCGCGCACCGCAGTGGAGCCGGCCACCCGCTCGTCCGCATTCGGACCCCGTCAACTGGTGGCGGGCCTCCCGGGCGCCCTGCGGAAACTCGACCCGCGACTCATGTGGCGGAACCCCGTCATGTTCATCGTTGAGGTCGGCGCAGCACTGACGACGGCCGCCGCCGTCGTCGAGCCGTCCGCGTTCACCATCGCGATCGCGGTGTGGCTCTGGCTCACCGTCGTCTTCGCCAACCTGGCGGAGTCGGTCGCCGAGGGGCGAGGCAAGGCGCAGGCCGACACCCTGCGGAAGACCCGCTCGACCACGAGCGCCCGCCGGGTGCTCGGCTACGACCAGGCCGACGCAGCAGCGGACGGCAACGAGACCGAGGAGGTCGCATCGGTCGACCTGGCCAAGGGCGACGTCGTGGTCGTGGTCGCCGGCGAGGTGATCCCGGGCGACGGCGACGTCATCGACGGCATCGCGTCCGTCGACGAGTCGGCCGTCACGGGGGAGTCCGCACCGGTCATCCGCGAGTCCGGCGGTGACCGCAGTGCCGTCACCGGTGGCACCCGCGTGCTGTCGGACCGGATCATCGTGCGCATCACCTCGACCCCTGGTGAGACCTTCATCGACCGGATGATCCGCCTGGTCGAGGGCGCCGCACGCCAGAAGACGCCGAACGAGATCGCGCTGAACATCCTGCTCGCCTCGTTGTCGATCGTCTTCGTGATCGTCTGCCTGACGATGCAGCCCATCGCGGGACTCGTCGGTGCGACGGTCAGCGTGCCGGTGCTCATCGCCCTGCTCGTCTGCCTCATCCCGACCACCATCGGGGCCCTGCTCTCCGCGATCGGCATCGCCGGCATGGACCGGCTCGTGCAGCACAACGTGCTCGCGATGTCGGGCCGCGCGGTCGAGGCCGCCGGAGACATCACCACCCTGCTGCTCGACAAGACCGGGACGATCACCTACGGCAACCGTCGGGCGTCACGGGTGGTGCCGGTGCCGGGCATCGACGAGGCCTCGCTCATGGAGGCAGCCGCGCTGTCCAGCGCTGCCGACTCGACACCAGAGGGGCGCTCGATCGTGTCGCTCGCCGCGGACGCCGGGGTGACGCCGGCACTGCCCGACGGCGCCGTCGAGGTGCCGTTCACCGCGCAGACGCGCATGTCCGGTCTGGACCTGCCGGACGGGTCGCAGATCCGGAAGGGGGCCGCTGCTGCTGTACTGGCCTGGGCGGACACCCCCGACGCTGGTCTCGTGGCCGCGATCGACTCGACCGTGGCGGAGATCTCCGACCAGGGCGGGACGCCGCTCGTCGTCGGTCGCCGCTCCTCGGACGGCGCGGTCGCCCTGCTCGGCGTCGTGCACCTGAAGGACGTCGTCAAGGACGGCATGGCCGCACGGTTCGCCGAGCTCCGGTCGATGGGAATCCGCACGGTGATGATCACCGGTGACAACCCCCGCACCGCGGCCGCGATCGCGCACGAGGCCGGCGTCGACGACTTCCTCGCCGAGGCCACCCCGGAGGACAAGCTCGCGTACATCAAGCGCGAGCAGGAGGGCGGCAACCTCGTCGCCATGACCGGTGACGGCACCAACGACGCCCCGGCCCTGGCGCAGGCGGACGTCGGCGTCGCGATGAACACCGGCACGACGGCGGCGAAGGAGGCGGGCAACATGGTCGACCTCGACTCCGACCCGACCAAGCTCATCGACGTCGTCCGCATCGGCAAGCAGCTGCTCATCACCCGCGGGGCCCTGACCACCTTCTCCATCGCCAACGACGTCGCGAAGTACTTCGCGATCATCCCGGCGATGTTCCAGGCGGCGTTCCCCGGGCTCGCAGCGCTCAACGTCATGGGGCTCCACAGCCCGTCGTCCGCGATCCTGTCGGCGGTCGTCTTCAACGCGCTCGTCATCGTGGCGCTCATCCCGCTGTCCCTGCGTGGCGTCAAGTACCGCGCGGCCGCAGCGTCGTCGATCCTCGGCCGCAACCTGCTCGTCTACGGGCTCGGCGGCGTGGTCGTCCCCTTCATCGGCATCAAACTGATCGACCTCGTGGTCGGTCTCATCCCGGGGTTCTAGTCATGGCATCTGCACGTTCCACCGTCCGTTCCACCGGTGTGGCGATCCGCCTCACCCTGCTCGCCACCGTCGTGCTCGGCGTCGGCTACCCGCTCGCCGTCTGGGGGGTCGGCCAGGCGGCGTTCCACGACCAGGCCAACGGCTCGATGGTCACGGACTCGTCCGGCACGGCCGTCGGCTCCTCGTTGATCGGGCAGTCGTTCACCGGCAAGCAGGCCGATCGCTGGTTCCAGTCGCGGCCGTCCGCCGCCGGCGAGGACGGCTACGACGCGCAGGGCTCGTCCGGCTCGAACCTCGGGCCGAACAACCCGGACCTGCTGCAGGCCGTCGAGGAGCGGCGTGCGGCACTGGCAGAGGCCGACGGGGTCTCGGAGGCGGACGTCCCCGCCGACGCGGTCACCGCCTCGGGTTCGGGTCTCGACCCGGACATCAGCCCCGAGTACGCGTCGCAGCAGGTCGCGCGCGTGGCAGCGGCGCGGGGCGTGTCCGAGGACACGGTGCGGCAGTTGGTCGCATCGCACACCGAGTCGCGGCAGCTCGGGTTCCTCGGCGAGCCCGTGGTGAACGTGCTGGCCCTGAACCTCGCGCTGGCGAAGCTGTCCTGACGTGCGGTCACCTCGCCGCCCAGCTCGGCCGTCCGCCGATGCCGCCGATCAGATCGTCGTGCTCGTCGATCAACCGTCGGACGGCATCGGCGTGACGGTCGCACGGGCCGACGGTCTCGGCGAGGTGTGCGAGCAGTTCGAGGGAGTGCACCGGCGTGCGCTTCGGCAGCCCTTCGAGTCGAGCGACCAGGTCGGCGGGGGAGCGGAAGGTCGGCGGCGGGATCCGGAAGCTGCGGCCCCAGAGTCGCGTGTGGTGGGCGCAGCAGTTCCGGACGTGCGTGATGTGGTGCAGGCACGGACGGAGCGTTCCCGCAGGCAGGCGGAACGCGAGGGCCACCGCATCGTGCAATCGGGGTTCCAGGGCGCCCGTCAGCCGCGACAGTTCACCGAAGCTGAGCTCCTCGGCCAGCATCCCGAAGGGAACCTGATCGAGCGCTCGCTCTCGCCAGACCTTCTGCGTCACCGGGTCGTTTGCTCGGTTGAGTACTCCTGCTGCGCGCCGCAGCAACGAGTCGTGGTCGAACGTGTCCCGGAACGCCTTCGGGTCAAGGTGCCAGAGCTTGCCGAAACGGTGCCGTGCCGCGCGGTCGACCCGCCCGCGCAAGGCGATCTCGATCCGTTCGGTCAGTGCAAGCGCGATCGATCGGAACTCGCTGTCGAAATCGTGCGTCCGCAGGACGGATGCGTCGGATGTGTCGAGCGCACGCACATGCAGTGCATGGCGGAACTGGTCGGCACGGTACAGCGACATGGGGATGCTGGCGTGCGCCATGGTGCGACTCCGAGATCGAGCGAAGAACGTGGGATCTCGGGCAAGCCGGCAGCAACTACAGCATGGGGAACGAACGTGAGCGAAGAAAAGAGTGCCCCGCGCCGACAAGCGACGCGGGGCGGTACAGTCCCACCCGATTTGAGGAAGCCGAGGCTCGAGCCTTGGTGGGAACGGTTACGAGGAGAATATCAGTCGACCGGCTGCCCCGCAACAGCGGACGCGAGAGGATGAGCACGTGAAGCGCGGCAAGCTGCGGGTCCTGCTCGGTGCCGCACCGGGCGTCGGCAAGACGTTCACCATGCTCGAAGAGGGCCGCCGGCTGCTCGACGAGGGCCGTGACGTCGTCGTCGCCGTCGTCGAGACGCACGAGCGCGCCGCCACCGCCGCCCTCGTCACCGGACTCGAAGTGGTCCCCCGCCGCTCGGTCGCGCACCGTGGTGTGGAGCTCGACGACCTCGACCTCGACGCCGTCATCGCCCGGGCACCCGAGGTCGCCCTCGTCGACGAACTCGCGCACACGAACGCTCCCGGCAGTGCGAACGAGAAGCGCTGGCAGGACGTCGAGGCACTGCGTGACGCCGGCATCGACGTCACCTCCACGGTGAACGTGCAGCACATGCAGTCCCTCGGCGACGTGGTGCGGGAGATCACCGGCACCGTGCAGCGCGAGACCGTCCCCGACGCCGTGGTGCGCGCGGCCGACCAGATCGAGGTCGTGGACCTGGCCCCGGCAGCGCTGCGCGAACGGCTGTCCGACGGACTCGTGTACCCGGCCGCCCGGATCGATGCGGCGCTGTCGAACTACTTCCGGCTCGGCAACCTGACGGCCCTGCGTGAGATCGCGCTGCTCTGGCTGGCGGACGAGGTCGACGACGCGCTGAAGGCCTACCGCGCCGAACACGGCATCGAGCACCGCTGGGAGACCCGGGAACGGGTGCTGGTCGCCCTGACCGGCGGGCCCGAGGGCGAGACCCTGCTCCGTCGCGGTGCCCGTATCGCCGCCCGCAGTGCCGGGGGCGAACTCGCGGCCGTGCACGTGACGACGAACGACGGTCTGCGCGTGCGGCACCCGGGGGCGCTGGGCAAGCAGCGGACCTTGCTCGAGCAGCTCGGCGGCACGTACCACCAGGTCGTCGGCGACGACGTGCCGTCGACCCTCGTGCGGTTCGCGCGGTCGATCGACGCGACCCAGATCGTCATCGGCGTCAGCCGACGCAGTCGGCTCGCTGCCGCGATGACCGGTCCGGGGATCGGCAACACCGTGATCCGGGAGTCCGGCGACATCGACGTGCACGTCGTCACCCACGAGCGTGCCGGCGGCGGGATCACCCTGCCGAAGCTCGGTGGCAGCCTGTCGCGCGGGCGGGTCCTCGCCGCCTTCGTGCTGTCGGTCCTGGTCGGGCCCCTGCTCACCTGGGCGCTGTCGATCGGCAGCGACCCCGACGCCATCACCGTCGACGTGCTGGCGTACCAGTTGCTCGTGCTCGTCGTGGCGCTCGTGGGCGGGATGTGGCCAGCGGTGTTCACGGCCGTGCTGTCCGGGCTGAGCCTCGACTACTTCTTCGTGCAACCCCTCTACATGGTCACCGTCCAGCAGCCGTTGCACCTGTTCGCCCTGGTCATGTACGTGATCAGTGCGGTGCTGGTCAGCTTCGTGGTCGACCGGTCCGCGCGCCGATCACGTGCCGCCCGCCGCGCCTCGGCCGAGTCCGGGCTCCTGATGGGCATCGCCGGCAGCGTGCTCCGTGGTGACGACGCCCTGCAGGCACTGCTCGACCGCACCCGTGAGGCCTTCGGCTTCGCCGGCGTCCGGATCCGCCAGGGCGACGAGGTGCCGGCCACCTCCGGCGAGTTCGGCTCGACGCCGGACGCGTCCACGACGCTGGCTTCCGGGGCCGTCCTCGAGTTCGCGGGTGTGCCCGACGACCCGACCCAGCGCCGACTGCTGCGGGTCGTCGAGCAACAGCTCGACGCCGCCGTCGAGCACCGCGAGCTGACCCGCACGGCCGTCGGCGCCGAGCGCATCGCCGCCGCCGACCGGGTCAGGAGCGCGCTGCTCGCGGCCGTCGGCCACGACGTGCGCCGACCCATCGCAGCGGCCTCCGCCGCCGTGCAGACGCTTCGTGCGCCCGACATCGACCTGTCACGGGCCGACCGGGAGGCGCTGCTCGCGACCGCCGACGAGAGCCTCGGTCAGCTGGCGGTGCTGTTGGCAGACCTGTTGGACGTCAGTCGCGTGCAGGCCGGTGTCCTCGCGGTCACCCCGGCTGCGATCGCGCTCGAGACGGTGGTCGCCCCCGCGCTCGACGAACTGGAGCTCGGCCCCGACGACGTCGACCTCGACCTGCCCGCCGACCTGCCGCCGGTGCTCGCCGACCCGGTCCTGCTGCAGCGGGTCGTCGTGAACCTCCTCGCGAACGCGGCCCGGTACGCCCCGGACGGTACCCACGTGCGGATCGCCGCGAGCGCGTTCGCCGGCGGGGTCGAACTCCGTGTCGCCGACCACGGCCCCGGGATCCCCGAGGACCGCCGCGACGAGGTGTTCCAGCCGTTCCAACGACTCGGCGACACCGACAACGAGACCGGCCTCGGGCTCGGCCTGGCCCTGGCGCGCGGGTTCACCGAGGGCATGGGCGGCACGATCGAGGTCGACGACACCCCGGGCGGTGGGCTCACCGTCGTGGTGCGGCTGCCGATCGCCGGGCACGTGGGAGTGGAGCTCCGATGAAGGTGTTGATCGCCGACGACGACGCACAGCTCGTCCGGGCGCTCTCCGTGACGCTCGCCGCACGCGGGTACGACGTCGTGACGGCGAAGGACGGCCGCGCTGCGATCGACGCCGTCATCACCGAACGCCCCGACCTGGTGCTGCTCGACCTCGGCATGCCCCGGCTCGACGGCATCGGTGTCCTCGAGGGCATCCGGGGCTGGTCGCAGGTGCCGGTGCTGGTGCTGTCCGGACGGACGGACTCGTCCGACAAGGTCGACGCGCTCGACGCCGGCGCCGACGACTACGTGACGAAGCCGTTCCAGATGGACGAGCTGCTGGCGCGGCTGCGGGCCCTCGGACGGCGTCGCGTCCCGACCGGCGTGGACACCGTGCCGACGATCCGGATCGGCGACCTGGTCGTGGACCTCGTGGCGAAGCAGGTGACCCCGGCCAGCGGTCCCGCGATCCGGCTGACCCCGACCGAGTGGCGTCTGCTCGAGGTGCTCGTCACGAACCCTGACCGGCTGATGACCCGCGAGATGCTCCTGACCGAGGTGTGGGGACCGTCGCACGGCAACGACTCCGGGTACCTGCGGCTGTACATGGCGCAGCTGCGGCGGAAGCTCGAGCCCGACCCAGCGCACCCGCGGTACCTGGTGACGGAGTCCGGCATGGGCTACCGCTTCGCCCCCGTCGGGGTCACGCCCGGGAACTGAAGGCCGCGAGCTCGGCACGGGTGCGGGCGCCGTGCTTCCGGAGCAGGTTCGCCACGTGGTACTTCACGGTGTTGACGCTGATGCCCAGGCCCTCGGCGATCTCGCGGTTGCCGACGCCCGTTGCGAGCAGCCGCAGCACGTCGCGCTCCCGCGGGGTGAGGTCGTCGTCCGCGACCGAGTCCACCTCGGTCGGTGACGGGTCGAGGGGCAGCGAGATGTCGAGCACGGAGCCCCAGTCGGGTGTGCTCGACACCTGGACGCGCCCGTCGAGGGTCACGACGCGCTCCGCGATCGGCCGCATGGCGTCGTCGTGCACGTCGAGGGTGCCGGACCCGTCGTCACGGAGCTGCATGAGCAGGTTCCGGCCGTCGCAGTCCCACTGGATGCGGACGCGCTTGGCCGCACCGCCGTCGACCAGGGCGAGCACGGCGGTCCGGACGATGGCCCGGGCCGCGTGGGCGACGTCACCGGGCAGCGCACGGCCGGTCGTGGGCGGTTCGACGAACTGCACGTCGAGGTCACCGAACCGGACGAGCGGGCGCAGGTCGGCGCGCAGCCGTGAGAACGCTCCGGTGACCGGCTCGAGCAGGGTGCTGCGCTGGTGATCGGTCTCGGTGCGGAGGTCGACGAGCGCGGCTGACGCGATCTCGACGGCCTCGGCCCGCGCGGCGGCGTCGGACACCCGCGGTGACCGGAGCACGGCGAGCACGGACTCGAGGGTGAGCGCCTGACGGTCCGCCTGCTCGGCGACCGTCCTGGCGTGTTCCGAGGCGGCGAGCCGACTGGCGGAGCCGCCACGGGCCTCCCGGTCCGTTCCCGATGCGTCCATGGGAGCCGAACCTACCTGTCCCACCCGTGCGGACGGGGCCACCCGATCGGGTGGGGAGCCTGCCGACGCGGGTAGCGGTGCACCAGGCCGCGTGGCGGCATGCTCGTGGACATGGCAGAACCCACCGTCCCCGCAGCGTTCGACGTGATCGTGCGCGAGGTCACCGACCTCGCCGCGAACGTCGACGACGCGTCGGCTGAGCGCGCCCTCGACCTGATCGACCGGAGCCACCGGGTCTTCGTGCACGGCGCCGGCCGGTCCGGCCTGGCACTGCGCATGACGGCGATGCGGCTCATGCACCTCGGTCGCGACGTCCACATCGTCGGCGAGACCACCACGCCCGCGATCCGCCCCGGGGACGTGCTCCTCGTCGCGAGCGGATCCGGCACGACCAGCGGCATCGTGCAGGCGGCCCGCACCGCGCACGACGTCGGAGCGTCCGTCGTCGCCCTGTCGACCACCGACGACTCCCCGTTGTCCGAGGTCGCCGACGTCACCCTCGTGCTGCCGGCAGCGACGAAGACCGACCGCTCCGGCACGGCCTCGGCCCAGTACGCCGGCAGCCTCTTCGAACAGGCCGTCGCCCTGGTCGGCGATGCCCTGTTCCACACGCTCTGGTCCCGCGGCGGGCAGTCCGCCGACGACCTCTGGCCCCGACACGCCAACCTCGAATGAAAGGCATCCACATGCAGCTCCAGTTCGCCATGGACACCCTGACCACCGAAGCCGCCCTCGAACTCGCCGCCGCGGCCGCGCCGCACGTCGACGTCCTCGAGCTCGGCACGCCCCTGATCAAGAGCGCCGGCCTGTCCGCGGTCACCGCGATCAAGGAAGCCCACCCGGACAAGATCGTCTTCGCCGACCTCAAGACCATGGACGCCGGCGAGCTCGAGGCCGACATCGCGTTCTCGGCCGGTGCCGACCTGGTCACCGTCCTCGGTGTCGCCGGTGACTCGACCATCGTCGGGGCCGTCAAGGCCGCGAAGAAGCACGGCAAGGGCATCGTCGTCGACCTGATCGGCGTCTCCGACAAGGCCGCCCGTGCTCGTGAGGTCGTCGCACTCGGTGCCGAGTTCGTCGAGGTCCACGCCGGGCTCGACGAGCAGGCGGAAGAGGGCTTCACGTTCTCGACGCTGCTCGACGCCGGCAAGGAGTCGGGTGTCCCCTTCTCGATCGCGGGTGGTGTGAACGCGTCCTCCGTCGCCTCGGTGCAGGAGGCCGGTGCCCGCATCGCCGTCGCCGGCAGCGCGATCTACAGCGCGTCGGACGTCGGCGCCGCAGCTGCCGAGATCCGCGCCGCCATCAAGTAGCGGGTCACGGTCGCCCGTCTCGGGCGACATCGTGAGCAGGAATGGTCGGGTGTGCACGTCGCACCCGACCATTGCTGCTCACGAAGCGAACGCCGCCGGTGCTGATGCGCCGTACGGTGGTCGCATGAACCGAGTGCTGCGGTGGACCGCGTGGATCGTCGCCGTGCTGCTTGTGGTCGTGGTGGTGTTCCTCGTCTGGGCGCACATCGTCATGCAGGGCACCCGGAGCGCTGCGCTGCAGGTCTGGCGCGACGACCGCGTGTCGGTCCAGGACGCCGGTGACTCCGTCGTGATGACCCCGACGGGGCAGGCCGACGGCAAGGGCATCGTGTTCATCCCGGGTGCCAAGGTCGATCCGTACGCGTACATGGCGACCTTCCGGCAGGTGGTCGCGAACGGCACGACGGTCGTCATCACGAAGCCGACGCTCAACCTCGCGTTCTTCGACACCCGGCCGCTCTCCACCTTCGAGGCGCACGCGCCGGACGTCGCGACGTGGGCAGTCGGTGGGCACTCGCTGGGCGGTGTCCGCGCCTGCCAGCTCGCGCAGGACGCGGACGGCCTGCTGCTGCTCGGCAGCTACTGCGCGAACGACATCAGCACGTCGTACATCGACGTGCTGAGCGTCTCGGGCTCACGTGACGGGCTCTCGACGCCCGACAAGGTCGACGCCGCCCGGCACCTGCTGCCGTCGACCGCGACGATGACCGAGGTCCAGGGTTCGAACCACGCCGACTTCGGCGCGTACGGCGACCAGCCGGGCGACCGCACGGCGACCATCAGCCGCGAGGACGCCCGCCAGCAGATCTCGTCGGCGATCGAGGCGTGGGCGCGCGACCTGCCGCCGGCCCCCGGCCTGCGCTGACGGCGCGGCCTGCGCACCCGTGCTGGAGCGGTCCTAGACTCGATGAGAGCAACGTCCACGACCCCGTTCTCCCTGAAGGGCTGCAGATGACGACGCCGACCCGGCGCACACCCGCGCGACTCGCGGACACGCGAGCGCTCCTGTTCGACCTGGACGGTGTCCTCACCCCCACCGCCGACGTGCACATGCGTGCCTGGAGCCGGCTCTTCACGCCGTACCTCGAGGCGCACGGGGTCGCGCCGTACACGCAGGCCGACTACTTCGCGTACATCGACGGCAAGCCGCGGTACGACGGCGTGCGCTCGCTGCTCGGGTCGCGGGGCATCGACCTGCCGGAGGGCACCCCGGACGACGGCCCGGACGCCGACACCGTGTGCGGTCTCGGCAACCGGAAGAACGGCGAGTTCACCGCCGAGCTGGACGAGCACGGCGTCGAGCCGTACCCCGGCTCGCTCCGGTTCCTCACCGCCGCGATCGACGCCGGCTTCCACGTCGCGGTCGTCTCGAGTTCCGCGAACGCCGTCTCGGTGCTGCGGACCGCCGGCATCCTCGACCGGTTCCCCGTCGTCGTCGACGGGCTCGTCGCACGTCAGGACGGCCTCGCCGGCAAGCCCGCCCCCGACACCTACCTCGACGCCGCCGGACGGTTCGGTCTGACCGCCGCCGAGTGCGTCGTGGTCGAGGACGCCACGAGCGGTGTCGAAGCCGGCCGGAACGGGGCCTTCGGCCTCGTCGTCGGGGTCGACCGCGGAGCGGGCGCCGACGCGTTGCGCGCGCACGGTGCCGACGTCGTCGTGACGGACCTCGCCGACCTGGTCGCGGACCTTCCCCGGGCGACCACCAGCACCACGTAGGCCAGCGGACCGGAGGCGAGCCGCGCCTCCCGGTCGAACCGACGTCCCCACGCCACTCTCCCTTCCCACGGAGCACCATGAACCCCATCACCTCGGACCCGCTCGACCGCGTCCGGTACCCGATCGACGAGTGGGCACTCGTCGAGACCGAGTACACCCCCGACGAGCAGGGCGTCGCCGAGACGAACTTCGCCGTCGGCAACGGGTACCTCGGCCTGCGCGGCAACCTCGACGAGGGCCGCGGTGGCGTGCAGTACGGCACCTACATCAACGGGTTCCACGAGACCTGGCCGATCCGGCACGCCGAAGACGCCTTCGGGTTCGCCAAGACCGGGCAGACGATCATCAACGCGCCCGACGCCAAGGTGATCCGGCTGTACGTCGACGACGAACCCCTGGTGCTGGCCGAGGCGGACATCCTCCACCACACGCGGCGGCTCGAGTTCCGCGGCGGCTACCTGTTCCGCGAGACCGAGTGGTCGACGCCGTCCGGCAAGCGCGTGCTGATCCGGTCCCGCCGTCTGGTGTCGTTCACCGACCGCCACCTCGCCGTGATCGACTACGAGGTCACCGTGCTCGACGCGGACGCCTCGATCCTGCTGTCCAGCCAGATCCTGAACCGCCAGGACGTGCAGGACGAGTACCACGCGGGGATGCGGGCAGCGGCGAACGCCTTCGACCCGCGCAAGGCCGAGGCCTTCACCGACCGGGTGCTCGAACCGAAGCTCAAGCGCAGCACCGGCGCCCGCTCGCTGCTCGGCTACCAGGCGTCGAGCTCCGGCATGACGATCTGCGTCGGCGTGGAGCACCACCTCGAGACCGAGAACAGCTGGGACGAGTCGTCGTCGATCGACGACGACCTGGCGAAGCACGTCTACCGCGTCCAGGCGCGCGCCGGCCAGCCGATCCGACTCGTGAAGCACGTGGTCTACCACACCTCCCGCGGAGTCCCGGTGCGCGAACTCGCCGACCGCTGCGACCGGACGCTCGACCGGGCGCACGCCGAGAACATCGACGAGACGTTCGAGAAGCAGCGCGTCTGGCTCGACGACTACTGGGCGCGGAGCGACGTCGAGATCGCCGGGCAGCCGGCCATCCAGCAGGCCGTCCGGTGGAACCTGTTCATGCTCGCGCAGGCCACCGCCCGCACCGACGGACACGGCATCGCCGCCAAGGGCGTCACCGGCTCCGGGTACGGCGGACACTACTTCTGGGACATGGAGATCTACGTCCTGCCGTTCCTGTCCTACACGGCGCCGATCGTCGCCCGGAACGCCCTGCGCTTCCGCTACAACATGCTCGACGCGGCACGCTCACGGGCACGTGAGCTGAACCAGCGCGGCGCGCTCTTCCCCTGGCGCACGATCAACGGCGAGGAGTCCAGCGCGTACTACGCCGCCGGCACCGCGCAGTACCACATCGACGCCGACATCGCGCATGCCCTGATGCAGTACGTGCGGGCGTCCGGAGACACCGAGTTCCTGAAGCGCGGAGCGATCGACGTGCTCGTCGAGACCGCTCGGCTCTGGGCCGACCTCGGCTTCTGGCGCTCCAACGGCGACAAGAAGTTCCACATCGACGGCGTCACCGGACCCGACGAGTACACGACCGTGGTCGACGACAACCTGTACACGAACGTCATGGCGCGGGCGAACCTGTGGTTCGCGGTCAACGCGTGCCGCGAGCTCGCTGCCGACGACGTCGAAGAGTACGACCGGATGATCCGACGCACCGGCCTGCGCCCCGACGAGCTCGTCGAGTGGGAGCACGCCGCCGAGTCGATGGAGATCCCCTTCGACCCGCACCGTGGCATCCACCCGCAGGACGCCCAGTTCCTGGACAAGGAACTCTGGGACCTCGAGAACACCCCCGAGTCCAAGCGCCCGCTGCTGCTGCACTACCACCCGCTGGTGATCTACCGGTTCCAGGTGCTCAAGCAGGCCGACGTCGTGCTCGCGCTGTTCCTGCAGGGGCACGAGTTCACCGCGGCCGAGAAGCGCCGCGACTTCGACTACTACGACGCGCTCACCACGGGCGACTCGACGCTGTCGGCGGTCGTGCAGTCGATCATGGCGGCCGAGGTCGGGTACCACGACCTCGCCGACCAGTACTTCCAGACGGCGCTCTACGTCGACCTGGCCGACCTGCACGGCAACACCTCGGACGGCGTGCACATCGCGTCGACCGGCGGCATCTGGGGTGCACTCGTCAACGGGTTCGGCGGCATGCGCGACCACGGCGGCCGGATGACGTTCAACCCGCGGCTGCCGCGGCACTGGGACGCCCTGACCTACCGCCTGACCGTGCGTGGATCGCGCGTCCGGGTGGACCTCGGGCAGGACTCCATGACCTTCACGGTCGAGACGGGCTCGGGCTTCACCGCGTGGGTGCACAACCAGCAGTGGGACATCGAGGCCGGCGAGCCGACCGTGGTGCCGCTGCCGCACCAGGGGCCGCGGATGTCCGGGCACGCCCCGACCACGAGCGACATCCAGGGCACGCTCCGTGCGGACGGCTCCGTGATCACGGCGTCGATCCCGACGATCTCGCTCGAGCGCGACTTCGACGTGGACGAGACGACCACGTAGGGCGGCGGTCCGGCTGTCGGGGGGCGCTCGACCGGTCAGCTCGCGACGAGCTCGACCTTGAACCGTTCGGCATCCTCCAAGAAGGCAGCACGGTGATGCGGCCCGCCGACGAACGGGTGGCGGTCCTCGTAGAGGCGGCCCCAGCCGTGCGCCGGTGCGTCCGTCCACAGCTGCTCGACCTGGTCGGCGTCGCCGGCGTGGAACGCCAGGTGGCTCAGTCCTGGCCGCCGACGGTCGTGCGCGCCGTCGAGCGGGGCGGCCTCGAGCACGACGTAGACGTCACCGAGTCGCCAGCTGCGGCCCTCCGGCCACTGCTGGAACGGCGCGTACCCGAGCTCGCCGAGCAACCAACCCCACGCGCTGCTCGCCGTGTCGAGGTCGCGCGTGCGGAGCTCGACGTGGTGCAGGGCGCCTCGGGTCACAGGAGCTTCCGGAGGGTGTTCGTGTTGCGCGTCGTGGTCGAGCGCTTGAAGCGTGCTGCCCCGGCCCGCTTCGCGAACACGGTGTCCGTGCTCGAGCCCTTCGGGCAGGACCAGTACACGACTCCGTCGCCCCGGGCGACCTGCTCGACCGTGGCGTCGACTGCGAGGTCGGTGAGCAGTGCGTCGAGGGCGTCGTCGTCGGAGCCGAACACCACGTAGTCGTGCCGGTCGTCCGCCCGGTCGAACGGGAACCCTTCGATCACCGCCGCCAGGTCCTCGTGGCGGACGAGCACGATCCACGCGTCGTAGCCGAAGCGGTCGCGGAGCGCCTGCTCGATGGTCGTCTTGAGGGTGGAGGCGTCGGCATCCGTGCCGAACACCACGTTGCCGGACGCGAGCACCGTGCGGACGTCGGCGAAGCCGAGCCCTCGGAACAGGTCCGCGAGGTCGGCGCTCCTGATCGTGATGCCGTTGACGTTCACTCCGCGCAGCAGCGCGATCCACTTCGCCATGCCCGAACCGTAGCGCGGCACTGGTCGGTTCAACCGACCAACTACACAAGAATCGTTGCGCAAGAACTGTTGTGCATCTAAGGTCGGACCATGACCGTTCGCAGACTCGACGACGCCGCCCACATGCGCGCCCTCGCCCACCCGACCCGACTGCGGATCGTCGGGCTCCTGCGCTCCGGTGGGCCGCAGACCGCGGCGATGCTCGGCGAGGAGATCGACGAAGCGCCCGGCACGATCAGCTACCACTGCAAGCGGCTGGCGGACGCGGACTTCATCGAGCCGGCTCCGGAGCTCGGTTCGGACCGGCGGGAACGGTGGTGGCGGGCGACGGCGGACCACACGTCGTGGGATCTCGCCGACGCGTTCGACGATCCGGAACGCATGCTCGCGACGACCGCGCTCGACCACACCGTCGCCGATGCGTACGCGGCCGAGTACGGGCGGTTCATCGACCAGGCGCCCGTCCTGGGGCGTGAGTGGGTCGCGGCGTCGACCAGTTCCGACGAGGTGCTGCGACTGACCGTCGAGGAACTCAGCGGGCTCGGCGCCGAACTGCGTGCCGTGGTCGGGCGATGGACGGCCGTGAGCGACGCGCACACGCCAGGCGACGGCTCGGAGCGCGTCATCGCCGTCACGCAGAGCTACCGGATGGGGCGAGCGTGAACGCCCGGGCCCGGCTGCGTGCACTGCTCGCGGTCCAGGCCGTCTCGAGGACCGGGAACGTCGTCACGACCGTGGCCGTGCCCTTCGCCGTCCTCGCGCGGGGTGGCTCGGCGACGGACGTCGGGATCGCCGCCTTCGCCGCGACGGTGCCGATCGTCCTCGGCGGCCCCTTCGGCGGAGCGCTCGTCGAGCGGGTCGGGTTCGTCCGGTCGAGCGTGGCGTCGGACCTCGTCAGCGGTGCGACCCTGCTGGCGATGCCGGTGCTCGCCTGGACCGTGGGTCTGCCGTTCTGGGCGCTCCTGTCGCTCGTCTTCGTGAGCGGCCTGTTCGACCTGCCGGGGGAGTCCGCACGTCGGGTCCTGCTGCCCGGACTCGCGCGATCGGCCGGCGTTCCACTGGAGCGGGCGGTCGGGCACTTCGAGGCGTCGCAGCGACTGTCGGTGCTCATCGGCGCACCGCTCGGCGGTGTGCTCGTGGCGGCTGCCGGCCCGATGGCGGCACTCGTCTGCACCGCGGTGGCGTTCGGCACCGCAGCCCTGCTCGCTGCGGTGCTGGTCCGTCCGGCGGAGGACGACGGAGCGGGCGCGGGCGCTGACGCGGCTCCGACCAACGGGTACTGGCGGGACATCGCCGAGGGCTTCCGGTTCTGCGTCCGCGACCCGTTCTTCCGGCTCGTGATCGCCCTCGTGCTGGTCACGAACCTGCTCGACGCGGCCCGGTCGACGACGTTGCTCCCGCTCTACGCCGCCGACACCCTCGGTGGGGCGCAGGCGCTGGGCTTCGTGACGGGAACATTCGGCGGTGCGGCGTTCCTCGGGTCGGTGGCCTTCGGGTACGTCGCGCACCGCGTTCCCCGTCGGATCACCTTCGTCCTGTGCTTCGTGCTCGCCGGCGGGCCCTCGCTCCTGGTGCCGGCACTCGGCCTCGGGCTGCCGTGGATGCTCGCCGCGGCGGCGCTGTCGGGGCTCGCCGCCGGGTCGCTCAACCCGATCCTCGGCGCCGTCGAGCTGGAGCGCATCCCGGAGCACATGCGCGCCCGGGTGTTCGGGCTGCTCGGAGCCGGTTCCTGGGCGGGGATCCCCCTCGGCGGGTTGCTCGCCGGCTTCGCGGCCGATGGCATCGGCGTCCAGGCGACGTTCGGGGTGGTCGTCGTGCTCTACACGGTGGTGACGCTCGCGCCACTGACGGGTGGCGCCTGGCGCCTCATGGAGCGACCGGATCCGGAGCGGGCGCCGGCCGAACGCGTGACGACGTAGTCCACACTCGACGCGGTGCTCACGTCCAGGTCCGCGCGACGCCCCAGCCGTTGCCCTCGGGCACGATGTCGACCACCAGCGTGTCCCCGTCGTCGGCGGTCGCCTGGAACCGCCAGCCGACCGTGCGCTCGGGTGCGTGGGTGATGGCGGTCGGCAGTTCGGCCCGTGTGACGGTCAGACGGGTCGGGGTGTCGCTCACCCGCCAGCGGCGTCCGGCCCAGACCAGCCGGCTCGGCGCACCCTCGGCCCACCACACCGTGGCGGCCGTCTCCGTGATCATCATCGGGTCTCCTCGTTCGAACGTGTGTTCGAATGCTAGGTCGACTGACGCGACCCCGCAAGAGCTCGCCGACGCGACGGCGGGTCGCGGACGACGCCGCCCGCAGGTGCAGACGCCGTCGTGTAGACGGGGAGCATGACGAACGACGATCAGGGCCCCGACGCACAGCACCAGGTCCCCGAGGGAGTGTCCGACGCCACGGTCGAGGCACTCGGCACGCTGTCCGCCGCGGTCGAGGTCATCGAGCACGCCCGCGGTCTGCTCTACGGCTTCCACCGCATGACCGGCACCGCCGACCTGAACCTCGGCGAGGCCGTCGAGCAGCTCCGGAAGGCGGGGCACACCGAACTGGCCGACCGCATCGACACGGAGCTCGTCGGCCGCAACGTCATCGCCGGCCGCTGGACGTTCCAGGTCGTCGAGGACTACGACGACGGGTACTACGCCCTCGCCAAGGAGCTCGAGCGCACCGCGCGGGACGAGCTCGTGCAGGGACGCCGCCACCTGTTCGAGGCGGGCATGAAGGAGGACCGGCGGACGGACGGTCGACGCCACCACGAGGCGACGCCGAGCGACCTGTCGGACTGAGCACGGGCCTCCCGGCCCGCTCTCGCAGACTGACCGTCCCGGCGACCTGGCTTCAGCCGACGCCGAGCAGCGCCTCGAGCGGTCCG
Source organism: Curtobacterium sp. TC1 (assembly GCF_019844075.1). NCBI lineage: Bacteria > Bacillati > Actinomycetota > Actinomycetes > Micrococcales > Microbacteriaceae > Curtobacterium > Curtobacterium sp. TC1. The sequence continues at coordinate 3,800,610 of NZ_CP081964.1, read as the reverse complement.
CGCGCGAAGTACAGCAGGAAGCCCGCGGCGACGACGTAGAGCAGCCACGAGACCTCACGGCCACGGCCGGACAGCAGCTTGATGAGCACCCAGCTGATGAAGCCGGCGCCGATGCCGTTCGCGATCGAGTAGGTCAGTGGCATGACGACGATCGTCAGGAACGCGGGCAGGGCCGAGCCGAAGTCCGACCACGAGATGTCCGCCACCTGCGCCACCATGAGCGCTCCGACGACGACGAGTCCGGCCGCGGCGACCTCGAGCGGGACGACCTGCGTGAGCGGGGTGAGGAACATCGACGCCAGGAACAGCAGGCCGGTGACGACGGAGGCCATGCCGGTGCGGGCGCCCTCGCCGATGCCGGCGGCGGAGTCGATGAAGACGGTGTTCGACGACACCGAGGCGCCACCACCGGCGATGGCGCCGACGCCCTCGACGACGAGCGCCGACTTCAGGCGGGGGAACGTGCCGTCGGGCTTCGCGACGCCGGCGGCCTTCGCGAGGCCGGTCATGGTGCCCATCGCGTCGAAGAAGTTCGTGAACACGAGGGTGAAGACGAGCATCGACGCGGCCAACGGCCCGATGCGGCTGAACGCGCCGAACAGGTCGGCGTGACCGACGAGCGACAGGTCGGGGAACGCGAACAGGGCGCTCGGCAGGCCGGGCGCGTTGAGGTTCCAGCCGGTCTTCGAGTCGACCGAGGTCGGCACCTGGAAGATCGCCTGCAGGATGATCGCGATGATCGTGGTCGCGACGATGCCGATGAGCAGCGCACCCTTGACCTTCCGGGCCATGAGCGTGCCGATGATCACCAGGCCGATCAGGAACACGATGGTCGGCAGGGCGCCGACGGAGCCGTCCTCGCCGAGCTGCAGGGGCGGGGACGCGAGCCCGGACGAGCGCACGAAGCCCGAGTCGACGAGTCCGATGAAGGCGATGAACAGGCCGATCCCGACGGTGATCGCGGCCTTCAGCTGCGCCGGGACGGCGGTGAAGATCATCGTCCGGATCCCGGTCAACGCGAGGACCACGATGATCACGCCGTTGATGACGACGAGACCCATCGCCTCGGCCCACGTGACCTGCTGCACGACGCTGACGGCCAGGAACGAGTTGATCCCGAGGCCGGCGGCGATGCCGAACGGCAGGTTCGCGATGACGCCCATCGCGATGGTCATCAGCCCGGCGACGAGTCCGGTCGCGGCGGCGACCTGTGCGTTCTCGAGCCAGCCGCCGGAGACGTCCTTGGCGGCCTGGTCGGCGCTGAACCCGCCGAGGATCAGCGGGTTGAGGATCACGATGTACGCCATCGTCACGAACGAGACGAGTCCGCCTCGGATCTCACGCGGGATCGTGGATCCGCGCTTCGTGATGGAGAAGTATCGGTCGAGGCCGGTCGCGAAGCGGTTCCGGGGTGTGGTGTCGGTCTGCGGGGCGCTCACCACGAGAGTTTAAAGGATGCTGGGTTTCGGGGGTGTCACACGGATCTCACAGGTTGCGGCAGCCGGGAGGCCCGTCCCACGCCGATCGCGCACCTCGCGCTGGGCGCCGGTTCGCGTTCTCCGGCCATGGCTGGTGTTGGATGGGTGGGTGACGTCACGCATGGACCGTGCCCGCGTCGAGGCCGCGGTGCGCGAACTCCTGCTCGGCATCGGCGAGGATCCCGATCGCCCCGAGCTCGAACGCACTCCCGCTCGGGTCGCCGACTCGTACGCGGAGTTCTTCTCCGGTATCGGAACGGACGCCGTCGCCATCGCCCGCGACGGCACCGTGCACGCCGAGGACGGTGAGCGCGGGCGTCTCGTCATCGTCCGCGACGTGAAGTTCCGGTCCGTCTGCGAGCACCACCTGTTGCCGTTCCTCGGGGTCGCGCACCTGGCCTACGCGCCGGGCGACCGCCTGATCGGACTCGGCACCCTCGCCCGGGTGCTCGACGCCGTGGCCTCGCGCCCGCAGCTGCAGGAACGGCTGGGCGAACAGGTCGCCGCGACGATCGCCGAGGGGCTCGGCGCCGAGGGTGTCCTCGTGGTCCTCGACGCGCAGCACCAGTGCGTGACGACCCGCGGGGAGCGCCAGACCGGTTCGACGACCGTGACGGTGGCGGCGACCGGTTCGCTGGCCGACGCCGCGGGCCGGGCCGAGGCGATCGCGCTCATCGGCGCGGGGCGTGTGACGGACACCACGCACGTGGCGAGCGACGGGGCGGACGCATGACGGGCCTCCCGGGCGTCGCAGCCGGACCCGGCTGGGTGGTGCCCGACCTGCGTGACCCGGTGCGCACGATCGGCCGCCGCACCATCGACTTCGACCACCGCATCGCCGTGATGGCGATCGTGAACCGGACCCCGGACTCGTTCCACGACCGCGGCGCCACGTTCGAGCTCGACCGGGCCGTCGAGGCCGCTGTCCGGGCGGCCGAGCAGGGTGCCGACTGGGTCGACATCGGCGGCGTGAAGTTCGCCCCTGGTCCGGAACTGCCCGCCGCCGACGAGGTCGACCGGGTCGTCCCCGTCGTCGAACAGCTCGCCCAGCAGTCCGACGTCGTCATCAGCGTCGACACCTTCCGCCCGGAGGTCGCCGCGGCGGCGATCGCGGCCGGCGCGAGCGTCGTCAACGACACCACCGGCCTGTCCGACCCACGGATGGCTGCCGTCGTCGCGGACTCCGAGGCCACGATCGTCATCACGCACTCGCTCGCCGAACCCCGTCGTCCGCTCGAGGCACCGCCGCAGTACGACGACGTCACCGCGTCCGTCGTCGGGTTCCTGCGGGAGCGCGTCGACCGGGCGCTCGCCGCGGGCGTCCCCGAGTCGCGGATCGTCGTCGACCCGGGCCACGACCTCAACAAGAACACCGTCCACACCCTCGAGCTGACCCGGCGGCTGCCCGAGGTCGTGGCGCTCGGCTACCCGGTGCTCGCGGCGGTGTCGAACAAGGACTTCGTGGGGGAGTCGCTCGGGCGCCCGCGCGGCGAACGCCTGGCGGGCTCGCTCGCCGTCGCGACGGTGAGCGCGATGCTCGGTGCGCGGATCGTCCGGATGCACGACGTCGCCGAGAGCGTCGACGCGATGCGCATGGTCGAGGCGACGCTCGGCTGGCGGGCACCGGTGGAATCGAGGCACAACACGTGAACCTCCTGCCCCCGTCGATCGCGGACCTGTCCGACGACGACCTGCTCGACCTGTACACCGCGGGTGCCCCGGCGCCGTGGCTGCGGGTGAACTTCGTGGCGACGCTCGACGGGTCCGCCTCGGCTGCCGGTGTCTCGGGGTCGCTCGGCGGCCCGGACGACCTGCGCGTGTTCGACCTGCTGCGCCGGGTGGCCGACGTGGTGCTCGTCGCCGCGGGCACCGTGCGCGACGAGGGCTACGGGCCGATGGTCCTGCACGACGCCGACGTGACCTGGCGTCGGGCGCACGGCATGCCCGACCACCCGGTGTTCGCGATCGTCTCGCGGTCGCTCTCGCTCGATCCTGCTTCGCGGGTGTTCACCGAGGCGCCGGTCCGGGCCGTCGTCCTGACCTCCGCTGCGGCGGCTGCGTCGGAGACCGGGGTCGCGCTGTCGTCCGTCGCCGCCGTCGTGCCGTGCAGTCCCGGGGCCGATCCCGGATCGGTCGACGTGTCGCTCGTCCGCGACGCACTGGTGGCGCGGGGGCTCGGCACGATCCACTGCGAGGGTGGTCCCTCGTTCCTGGGTTCGCTCATCGCCGCGGACGCCGTCGACGAGCTGACCCTGACGATCGACCCGTCGCTCGAGGGCGGTGCCGGCCCGCGGATCGCCCGCGGCGGTTCCCCGGAGCTGCGGCGGATGCGCCCGGCGCACGTGCTCCGCGGTGCGGGTGACGTGCTGCTCACCCGGTACGTCCGGGCGGAGCCGCCCGCCCCGGTGCCGGTCGACCGCGTCGGCTAGGGTCGGGCGCGTGATCGACATCGTGGCGTCCGGGGTCCTCTTCGACATGGACGGGACGCTCGTCGACTCGACCGCGGTGGTCGAGTCGACCTGGACCCGGTTCGGGCAGTCGCGCGGCATCGACCCGGCCGAGATCCTCGCGTTCTCGCACGGCCGCCAGGCGATCAGCACGATCCAGCACTTCCTGCCCGACCTGGACCGCGAGGAGCAGCTGCGCATCGCCGCCGAACTGGTCGCCGAGGAGAGCGCGAGCAGCGAGGGCATCTCCGAGATCCCCGGCGCCGCGGCCTTCGTCGACCGGCTCCTCGCCGCGGGGGTCCCGGTGGCGCTCGTGACGAGCGCGCCGCGCGACCTCGCCGCCGGGCGGATGGCCGCCGCGGGACTGACGATGCCGACGGCGTTCGTGCCGTCCGAGGACGTCGAGCACGGCAAGCCCCACCCCGACGGGTACCTGCGCGGTGCCGCGCTGCTCGGGGTCGACGCCTCCGACTGCGTGGCGTTCGAGGACGCCCCCGCCGGCCTCGAGTCGGCCATCGCCTCAGGAGCGACCACGGTCGTCGTCGGCCCGCACGAGTCCGACGTCACGGCCGGGCTGCACCGCGTGTCGGGGTACGACGGCATCACCGTCGAGGCAGAAGGGTCCGCTTTCCGCATCCGCGGCTGAGCGGTCGCTGCGTCCTGCGGGCACGCTCGGCGCTCCCCGACGACCCTCGGGTGCGCGGCCGGAACCACCGGGCCGCACGTGCGGCCGGAACCACCGGGCCGCGGAAGGAGCGACCATGGCAACCCTGGACGGCAAGAAGGTCCTCGTCATCGCGACGAACTACGGCGTGGAGCAGGACGAGATCGTCGTGCCCGTCGACCAGCTCCGCGAGCGCGGTGCGACGGTGACGGTGGCGGCGCAGGAGTCCGGTCCGATCGCGACCCTCGTCGGCGACAAGGACCCCGGGAAGTCCCTCGACCCGGACACCACCATCGCCGGTGTCAACGTGACCGGGTACGACGCACTCGTCGTCCCGGGCGGCACCATCAACGCCGACACCCTGCGGCAGGACAACTCGGCGGTCTCCCTCGTCACGGCCTTCGTCGAGGCGAACAAGCCCGTCGCGGCGATCTGCCACGGCCCGTGGACACTCATCGAGGCGGGTGTGCTGCGCGGGAAGACGATCACCTCGTTCCCGTCGTTGCAGACCGACGTCCGGAACGCGGGTGCCGAGTGGGTCGACCACGAGGTCCAGGTCGACGGCGGGATCATCACGTCGCGCAACCCCGACGACCTGCCGGCGTTCGTCGACGCGATCGAGAGCGCGCTCACCGCGTGAGCACGGTGCGGCGCCGCTGACGGCGCCGCCGCTGACGCCGCCGCCGCTGACGGCGCCGTCGTCAGTCCAGTGCGACGGGGCCGGTCGTCCGGAGCACCGCGGGTCCGAGGGTGAGCACACCGTCGGACTCGGGGTCACACCGGACCCCGCCCCGTCCGCGCATCGCCCGGAACGCCCCCGGCGCGACCTCGTGGTCCATCCACGCGCACGGGTTCGCCGGCCGGTACCCGCGGAACAGCACTGCACCGCTGCCGGGGCTCTGCAGCGAGAACCGCTCGCCCCGGAGCGCTTCGACGTCGGCACCGCGCAGGAACACGTTCCGCCGGGTCGCCACGGGGTCGACCGGTACGCCGAGCGACCGTCCGACGTCCTCGAGTCCCTCGAGCCCGATGACCGTCACCGAGGCGTGCACGTGCGCCCGCGCTGCGAAGTAGCGGTCGCCGACGATGCCGAGCCCCGCGCGGAGTTCGATGCGGTCCCGCAGCTCGTCCGGGTCGTCCGGTCGGACCGGTACCGCTCCGTCGGCTGGCCGGCCCTCGTAGCGGTGGCGGCGTGCCACGAGCAACAGCGCGATCTCGACGTCGGCGCGGAACGGCAGGTCGACGTGAGCGGCGAGGTCGACGGAGCCGACCCGGTGGTCAGACGCGGCCACGTCGTCTCCGGAGGTCACCCGCCCAACGCTAGCCGGGCCTCCCGGTCGACGGCGGTCCTGTCGGCGGGACGAAGTCGTCTCGGTCTCGGCGGCACGCCGGCGTCGCTGCGGCGGCGCCCGGGTTCCACAACACGCCGTGCGCGCGCCACCGAGGTTCCACAAGTGCGCGCACAGAGCGCCGACATGCCGAGATTTCGGAACCTCGAGCCGCCACGCCGCCACCGCCGCCCCGTCCGATTTCCGCCAGTCGCGGTCGGTGGTGCGTGCCAGGCTGGGCCCGTGACCATCCCCGGAACCGACCAGCTGCACGCCGAGCGCTACCGTGTCGTCGCGTCGCGCGACGCACGCTTCGACGGCCAGTTCGTCACGGCCGTGCACTCCACCGGCATCTACTGCCGCCCGAGTTGCCCGGCACGCACGCCCCGCGAGACCGGCGTCACCTTCTACCGCACGAGCGCCGCGGCGCACCTGGCCGGCTTCCGCGCCTGCAAGCGCTGCCTGCCCGAGGCGACCCCCGGCAGCCCCGAGTGGGACCTGCGCGAGGACGTCGCCGGACGCGCCATGCGCCTCGTCCTCGACGGCGTCGTCGAGCGCGACGGCGTCCCGGGGCTCGCTGCACGGGTCGGCTACTCGGAACGCCAGCTCAACCGCATCATGACGGCCGAGCTCGGCGCCGGACCGAAAGCACTCAGCCGCGCACACCGCGCCCAGACGGCACGCACGCTCCTGACGTCGTCGGACCTGCCCATCGCGGACGTCGCGTTCGCCGCCGGGTTCGCGAGCATCCGCCAGTTCAACGACACCGTCCGCGAGGTCTTCGGCGTGACCCCCTCCGAACTGCGTGCGCGCCGGACGCCACGGCCCACCCCGGACGGCGTCCTGCACGTGCACCTGCCCGCGCGCCCGCCGTTCGACGCGCAGGGGCTCCTCGACTGGCACGCGCTGCACGCCCTGCCCGGCCTCGAACACGTGGACACCGACGACTCGGGGCGGGTCACCTCCTACGGGCGATTGCTCGACCTGCCAGGAGGCCCGGGCTGGTTCAGCGCGTCGGCTGCGGTCGCGGGGACACCCGGCTCCACGGCCCCCGGTCGTGGCACCGGGATCGACCTGCGGGTGCGCGTCAGTGACCTGTCCGACCTGCCGACGCTCGTCGCCCGCGTCCGGTCGTACTTCGACCTCGACGCTGACCCGGTCGCCGTCGACGCCGTGCTCGGCTCCGTGCCCGAGCTCGCCGCAGCCGTGCGGCGGGTCCCCGGGCTGCGGCTGCCGGGGGCGGTCGACGCGCACGAGATCGTGTTCCGCACCCTGATCGGGCAACAGGTCTCCGTCGCCGCGGCCCGGACGGCACAGACGCGGCTCGTCGCGGCGCTCGGCGCTGCCGTGCCGGCGTCGATCATGCCGGACGGCCTGCTCTTCCCGTCCGCCGCCGTCATCGCCGTCCGCGGGCACGAGGTGCTGCGCGGTCCGGCTGCCCGCGTCGACACCATCCTGCGGGTCGCCGCGGCGCTCGCCGACGGGTCGCTCGTGGTCGACGGCGGGCAGTCCCTCGACGAGCTGCGGGCCCGGCTGCTGGCGGTGAAGGGCATCGGGCCGTGGACCGCCGACTACGTGGCGCTCCGGGTCCGGCACCACCCCGACGTGTTCCTCCACAGCGACCTCGCGGTGCGCAACGGTGCACAGGAACTCGGGCTGCCCGGAACGGCGCGTGCGCTCTCCCTATGGTCGGAGCAGGTGGCGCCCTGGCGGAGCTACCTGACGATGCACTGCTGGCGACCGATCATCGACCGCGCGATCGCGACGGCCGCCAGTGCACCCGCGCACGGCACCGCCCGTGCGCGCCGCGCAGACGACGACCCTCGGAAGGACGAACGATGACCGACGCAACCATCCAGACCCTGGACACCCCGGACGGGGCCTTCACCGTGCTCGAGGACGCGGAGGGCCGGGTCCTCGCCTCGGGCTGGACCGACTCCGTCGACCGGATCCTCGGGCGACTCGCCGACCGGTACCGACCCAGTCGGATCGTCGACGGCACGGTCGCCGCCGCCGACGCCGTGGACGCCTTCTACTCGGGCGAGGTCGAGCACGCCATGCAGGTGCCGGTGCGACAGTTCGGCACCGACCTGTTCACCGAGGGGTGGCGGCAGCTCCGGCGCATCCCGGCCGGCGGCACCCTGACCTACACCGAGTTCGCGGGGGCGATGGGCCGTCCGGACGCCGTGCGGGCCGCAGCGAGTGTGTGCGCGAGGAACGCGCCCGCGCTCTTCGTGCCGTGCCACCGGGTGCTGCGGTCGGACGGCACGCTCGGGGGCTTCGCGTGGGGGCTCGACGTCAAGCGGTCGTTGCTCGAACGCGAATCGGTCGGCACCACGGCGCTCGTCTGAGTTGTACAAAACGCTCTAGAATGTACAGGTGAGCGAAGTGTCGATCTCCGAAGCACGTGGCCGCCTGGCGTCGATCATCGACGACGCCCGGCACGAACCCGTCTACCTGACCCGGCGCAACAAGCGCGTCGCGGCGGTGGTGGACGCGGATGTCCTGGACCGCCTGCTCGAGGCGGCCGAGGACCTCGACGACCTGATCGCGTACGACGCTGCCATCGCGGAGAACAAGCGCATCGGCGGTGAGAACGTGCAGTGGGACGATCTCAAGCGCGAGCTCGGGCTCGGATGACCTGGTCGGTCGAGGTCATCCCGTCCGCGCAACGTGTCATCCGCAAGCTCCCGCCCGACGGTCGTCGGCGTATCGAGGGACTCCTCGCGATCCTCGCCGAACACCCGCAGCCCCCGGCAGCTCGGAAGCTCGTGAACCGACCCGGTTGGCGGGTCCGATCGGGCGACTACCGCCTGATCTACGAGATCGACGACGGCCGACTCGTCGTCGTCGTCGTCGATGCCGGCCATCGCCGGGCGATCCACCGCGACCGCTGAGCGGCGTACGAGCAGAATCGGACCGGTCGTCTCCCCCTGGTTGCGGGTGGTGACGTGGGAGCGCTCCGCTGTCATGCTCAGAGGACCGACCCGCCCGGTCCCTCCCGAGGACCCGACGCAGCGCCGTCGTACCCTCTCGGAAGGCCCCAATGGACCAGCACGTCGACCGCACGGTCGTCTCCGCCGACGGCACGGTCCTCGCCGTGTCCGACGCCGGGGCCGGTCCGGCGCTCGTGGTGGTCGGCGGCGCCTTCGACCACCACGGCACCCCCACGGTCGAGCGCCTGACCGGTGGACTGCGGGACCGGTACCGGGTCATCACGTACGACCGGCGTGGGCGCGGCGCGAGCGGCGACACGACCCCGTGGGCGATCGAGCGCGAGGTCGAGGACCTCGCGGCCGTCGTTGCGAGTGTGGACGGACCCGTCGCCGCGCTCGGCCTCTGCGTCGGCGCGGGAGTGGTCCTGCGTGGCCTCGCCGCCGGTGTCCCGCTCGGGGGTGCCGTGCTGTGGGAGCCGCCGTACCGCGCGACGGTCGACCCGCACGCCGACGACGTCGTCTTCGCCGACCTGCTCGACGAGCACGTCGCCGCCGGCCGGCGAGCCCAGGCCGTCCGGGCCTTCCTCGCGCACGTCCTGGGTGTGCCGATGGGGCAGATCTCGGCGCTGCGCCTCCGCGGAACACTCTGGCGGTCCCTGGTCGTCGACGCCCACGTGCTCAGCCGCGACGTGCGGGTGCTCAACGGCCTGGCGATCCCGGAGCGGGTCGCGGCAGCGGTCGGCGTGCCCGTGCTCGTCGCCGCGGGCAGCGACGGCCACGAGTGGATGCGGCACGCGGCCCGTGCGGTCGTCGAGGCCGTGCCGGGCTCGGACTACGTCGAGGTTCCCGGGCAGGGCCACGTGCCCGACCCGGTGGCGATCGGTGCCGTGCTCGACCAGTTCACCGCGAGGGCAGTCACGCGGGGCTGAGAGGATGGCGTGGTGAACCCAGCTCGTGCTGGGGAGTTCAGCTCTCCTGCGAAGATGGTGCCGTGAACCCAGCTCGTGCTGGGGAGTTCAGCTCTCCTGCGAAGATGGTGCCGTGAACGCACCTCGTCTCGGTCTCCTGCTCGACGTCGACGGGCCCATCGCCAGCCCCGTCTCCCGCACCATCGCGATCCCGAGCATCATCGAGGACCTCGTCGCCCTCGCCGCCGAGGGCATCCCCGTCGTCTTCAACACCGGCCGGAGCGACGCCTTCATCCGGAGCGAGGTGGTCGGACCCCTGCTGGCCGGTGGTCTCGCCGAGGGCGGTCGCGTGCACGCCGTCTGCGAGAAGGGCGCCGTCTGGTGCTCGATCGGCCCGCAGTACGAGGGCGGCATGGGCGAGCTCACCGTCGCCGAGGACCTGGCACTCCCGCGCGACTACGCCGACGAGATGCGCGAGCTCGTCCGCACCGACTACGCCGACCTGGTGTTCTTCGACGAGACGAAGCGCGCCATGGTGTCGATCGAGCAGCGGGTGGAGGTGCCGAACGCCACGTACCTGGCCCGTCAGCCGGAGTTCGACGCGAAGGCGATGGCGGCCCTCGAACGTCGCGGCCTCGGAGTGCGGCGTCTCGACGACGTCCGGCCGGACGCCGACGGAGCCGTGCAGTGGCGGATCGACCCGACGATCATCTCGACCGACGTCGAGTCCGACCGGAGCGGCAAGGACATGGGGGCCGCGCGGTCGCTCGAGCTCCTCGCGCAGGACGGCGACCTGCCGACGGCCTGGCGCACGATGGGCGACTCGCGCAGCGACTACTCGATGGCCGATTGGTTGCACGCGAACGGCCACGACGTCGCCCACGTCGACGTCCGTCCCTCGGACGGCGTGCCGACGACGCCGTACCCGGTGCTCACCGCACCCGACGGGGTGATCCACGACGAGGCCGGAGCGCGGTTCCTGCGCGACTGGCGCCGATCCGCCTGAGCCGAGCCGGGCCTCCCGGTCGGTGGCCACCATGCGCCGGACGGACGCCACGCGTCCCCGCTGTTTGCGTGCCGGGGTGGTACACCAGTAATCTCGCGGGGTCCGCCGCCCAGCCGATGACGGGATCCACCCCATGGCAACGAAGCTCCGCATCAAGTCGATCGAGGCCTCACTGGCCGACTCCGAGGAGCAGGGCCGGTCCCTGAAACGCTCCCTGAAGACGTTCGACATCGCCGCGATGGGCATCGCCGTCGCGGTCGGTGCCGGCATCTTCTCGGTCGGAGCGAACGCCGCCGCGAACTTCGCCGGACCGGGCGTCATCATCTCGTTCCTGCTCGCCGCCGTCACCTGCGGCCTGGCGATCATGTGCTACGCCGAGTTCGCCTCGACGATCCCCGTCGCCGGCTCCGCGTACACGTTCACCTACGCCACGATGGGCGAGCTGCTCGCCTGGATCGTCGGCTGGGACCTCATCCTCGAGACCCTCACCGCCAGCGCCGTCATCGCGAAGTACTGGGGCATCTACCTCAGCACCGCGTTCGGGGTGTTCGGCGTGGACCTGCCCGACACGATCCAGCTCGGCTCGATCCCGTTCACCTGGGGTCCCGTCCTGATCGTCGGCATCTTCACCGTGCTGCTCGCCTTCGGCACCCGCTTGTCGTCCCGGGTCTCGGCGGTCATCACGATCATCAAGGTCGCCATCGTCGTGTTCGTCATCGTCGCCGGTGCGTTCTTCGTCAAGGCTGCGAACTTCACCCCCTTCATCCCGCCGGCCGAGCCGGCCAAGGGCGCCGAGGGCAGCGTCTGGACCCAGTCGCTCGTGTCCTGGTTCACCGGTGCCGAGCCTGCCCAGTACGGCGTCTTCGGGCTGCTCGCCGCGGCGTCGCTCGTGTTCTTCGCGTTCATCGGCTTCGACGTCGTCGCGACCAGCGCGGAGGAGACCGAGAACCCGCAGAAGACGCTGCCGCGCGGCATCTTCATCGGCCTGGGCATCGTGACGCTGCTGTACGTCGGCGTCAGCATCGTCATCACCGGCATGGTCTCGTACCAGCGTCTGGCCCAGGAGGACGCGCCCTCCCTGGCGTCGGCGTTCGACATCGTCGGACTGCCGTGGGCCGCCGGCATCATCGCCATCGGCTCCCTGATCGGCCTGACGACCGTCGTCATGGTGCTGCTGCTCGGCCTGTCCCGCATCGTCTTCGCGATGAGCCGCGACGGTCTGCTGCCGCGCTGGTTCTCGAAGACGAACCCGAAGACGCAGACGCCGGTCCGCGTGCAGGTCGTCGCGGGGATCGTCGTCGCGCTGCTCGCCGGTTTCACCGCGGTCGACAAGCTCGAGGGCATGATCAACATCGGCACCCTGTCGGCCTTCGTGCTGGTGTCGATCGGCATCATCGTGCTCCGCAAGTCGCGCCCGGACGCCCCCCGTGCCTTCCGGGTGCCGTGGTCCCCGGTGATCCCGATCCTGTCGGCCGTGCTGTGCTTCTGGCTGATGCTGAACCTCGAGGTCGAGACCTGGCTGCGCTTCGTCGTCTGGCTCGTCATCGGCTTCGCGATCTACTTCGGCTACAGCCGCCGCAACAGCCGCGTCGGCAAGGGCATGCAGTAGGGGGTCCTGCGCCTCCTACGCGCCGACGACCAGCAGGACGCCGAACGTCAGCATCACGACGGCGACCAGGCCGTCGAACACCCGCCACGTCAGCGGCTTCGCGAACAGCGGCCGGAGCAGTCGCCCGCCGAACCCGAGCGCACCGAACCACAGGCAGCTCGCCGCGACGGCTCCGACGGTCCAGAGCCAGCGGTCGTCCGGGCCCTGCTGGTTCGCGACGGACCCGAGGAACACCAGCGTGTCCAGGTACACGTGCGGGTTCGCCCACGTGAAGACGAGCGTGGTCGCCACCGCCGTGCGCATGGTCACCGCCTGGCCGGGAGGCGCGGTGCGTGTCCGCCCCGCCGCCACCGTCCCGGGCCGGGCGGGTCCACTGCCCGCGGCCGGCTCCGGTACGCCGTCGTCCGACGCCTGGTCGGCGACGCGAGTCGCGATGGTCACGTCGTCCGCCGCCTCGTCGGCCACGCGCATGGCGTCGCTCGACGGCCGCAGTGCCCGTCGCGCGGCGAGCACGCCGTAGGTCACCAGGAACGCGGCCCCGACGAACCGGACCACCAGGAGCGCCACGGGGAACCGGTCGACGACGGCCCCGACGCCGAGCACCCCCGCGACGATGAGCACGGCGTCCGACACCGCGCACACGACGACCGCCGCCGCGACCACGCGCAGGCCCGAGCTGACCGCCAACCGGAGCAGGTAGGTGTTCTGCACGCCGATCGCGACGATCAGGGCGAGTCCGGTGCCGAGGCCGGCGAGCAGGGGGAGGAGTGCGGTCACGTCGACGACGCTAGGCCCGGCCACGCCTGTAGACCAGCTCACGTTCCTTCAGCACCGTAAGCTGCACTACATGGTCCGGTTCCAGCGTGAGCACCTCGAGACCCTGTTGGCAGCGGTCGACCACGGCACACTCGACGCGGCTGCCCGAGCGCTGGCGATCACCCCGTCGGCGGTCTCCCAGCGGATCAAGTCGATGGAACAGCAGGTCGGCCGGGTCCTGCTGCAGCGGACGACGCCGGTGGCACCGACCGCCGACGGTGCGGTCGTGCTCCGACACGCACGCCAGGTGCGGTTGCTCGACGACGAGACCGCTCGGGCACTCGGTGAGACCGACGCCCACGGAACGGGGGCTGCCATGCCGTCGATCCCGCTCGCCGTCAACGCCGACTCGCTCAGCACGTGGTTCCTCGACGCCCTCGCACGCGTCCGCGCCGACACCGAGGTGGTCTTCGACCTGCACCGCGAGGACCAGGACCGCACCGCCGAACTGCTGCGCGCCGGCACGGTGATGGGCGCCGTGACCGCCGAGGCGGATCCCGTGCAGGGCTGCTCGTCGGTGCCGCTCGGCATCGACCGGTACCGGGCCGTGGCATCGCCGGCGTTCGTCGGCCGCTACCTGGCCGACGCCGACACCGAACGACGCATGCTGAGTCGCCTCGACCGGGTGCCGCTCGTCGACTACGACCGCGACGACGACCTGCAGCAGGGCTACCTCCGCCGGGTGCTCGGCCACGCGCCCGCCGGTCCACGCCACTTCGTCCCGACCTCGGCCGACTTCGCGCGGGCGGTCTCGCTCGGCTTCGGGTGGGGGATGCTGCCCGAGGCGCAGTGCCTCGGTGCCCTGGCACGGGGCGAGCTGCTCGAGCTCGCCCCGACGCGCCGGGCGGACGTCGCACTGTGGTGGCAGCGGTGGAACCTGGCGTCGCCGTTGCTCGAGCGGGTGAGCGACGCCGTGCGGTCGACCGCGGCCGAGTGGCTGCATCCCGTCTCCCGGTGATGCGAGCCGTGCCTGTGCCCGTGCCCGTGCCCGAGACCGCGCCTGCGGCTCAGGTCTGGCAGCGCGGACACCAGTAGGTGTCCCGCAGGGTGAGTTCCGAGTCGCCGAGGTCCCCGCGCCGGATCCGGGTGCCGCACCGCAGGCACGGCTTGGCCGCGCGTCCGTAGACCCAGAACCGACGCCCCGGGCGGTCGATCCCCGTCGTCACCCGGTGGCTGCGGTCCCGGTTCGCCAGGATGAGCCGGCTGGCCAGGGCGATCGTCCGCGCGGGTTCGTGCACCTCGGCCACGGGCCTCGTCGGCAGCACCCCGCGCAGGAAGCAGAGCTCGTTGCGGTAGACGTTGCCGAGGCCGGCGAGCACCCGCTGGTCGAGCAGTGCCAGGCCCACCGGACGCGCAGGGTCCCGCGTCAGGTTCTCGAGCGCCAGGTCGGCGTCCCAGTCGGGGCCGAGCAGGTCCGGACCGAGGTGTCCGACGACCTCGGACTCCTGGTCGCGGGGGACCACCTCGAGCACCCCGAGCGTGAACCCGACGGTCGAGACGTCCTCGGCGTCGAGGATCGCGCGTGCCTGGTGCGCCGGACGTCGCCAGCGCTCACCGGGGGCGTAGACGTCCCACCGCCCCTCCATCTTCAAGTGTGAGTGCACGGTCAGGTCCCCGATCCGGTGCAGCAGGTGCTTGCCGCGGGGCACGACCTCGTCGACGGTGCGACCGACCAGGTCGACGGTCGCGAACGCGGGCACCCGGAAGTCGCTGCGGGTCAGGACCTTGCCTGCGAGCGCCGTGTGCAGCCGGTGCGCCGCCCGGTAGACGGTGTCGCCCTCAGGCACGGAGCCGGAGTCCCTGCGGGGTGGCGGTGAAGCCGGCTTCGCCCAGCGCGGTGCCGAGCGGGGTCCCGAGGACGAACTCGCCGTCGACGCGTTCGACCGCGAGCTTCCGCAGGCCCGTCCGCACGGTGCCCGCGATCGACGCGGCCGCGACGGCGAGGTCGGCGGGGTCGTCCGTGAAGGTCAGTACCGACTTGCCGCCGCGCTCGACGTACACCGCGAGCCGGCCGTCGACGGTGGTGACGAGCGCTCCGGCCTTGCGCCCGGGCCGGTGGCCGCGGGAGCCGGTGGTGGCCGGTGTCGGGGTCGCCGGTGATGCCGATCCGGCCGTGTCGGCGGCCGTGTCGTCCGCGTCGCCGGCGGCCCGGTCCTCGGACGGCCAGGGCAGCGACGCACCGTACGGGTTCGCGGGGTCGGTCGCCGCCAGGGTCAGTGCCTCGCGCTTCCGGTCCGGGTCGACGCGCTCGTCGTCGTCGAGGTCGCGTGCGTAGGTGCGGAGCCGGTCGATCGTCGGCCCGGTGGCGAACTGTGCGGCGCCGAGGCCCTCGATGAAGTACCCGCGGCGCGCACGCCCGGACTCCTCGAACCGCGACAGGACCCGGTACACGCCGGCGAAGCCGCCCCGGACGCCCTCGACCTGCACGGCGCCGCGCGTGACGACCCCGTACCGCTCGAGTAGCTGTTCGGCGGTCGCGGCGGCCCGCAGGGTCGAGTCGGACTCGGCCAGCGGGAGCAGGGACCAGCGGCCGCCGACGGACGGTGGACCGGACTGCGTCGGCATCGTCGGACGTCGGCGCCCGCGGTACGCACGGGCCCGCGGGGCACTGCTGCTCTTCGCCTTGCCACCGAGCATCGAGCGGAGCGGCGCGAACGTGTCGTTCGTGATCTGTCCGGCCCAGACGAGGTCCCACAGCGCCGTCGTCAGGGCCTGGTCGTCCGTGCTGCCGACCGCCTGCCCGAGCTGGCGGAAGAAGTACGCACCGCCGCCGGCCAGGGCACCGAGCACGTCGCGTTGCAGCTCGGTGGTCTCGTCGCCGGAGGGCTCGGCGAGCGTCGTCGACGCCGTCTCGGCCAGGTGCAGGCGCACCCACCCGTCGTTGCCGGGCAGGGTCCCGCCACCCGACCACAGGACCTCGCCGGTGGCGGTGAGTTCGTCGAGCATGTTCGTGGAGTAGTCGGTCACCCGCGCGGGCAGCACCAGGGTCTCCCAGGCGCTCGCGGGCAGCGCGACCCCGGCGAGCTGGTCGATCACCTGCAGGACGCCGTCGACCCCGCGAAGGCCGCCGCGGGTGCCCGGGGTCTGCACGTGCTGCCAGGCCGGCAGGAACCGCGCCAGGGTGTCGGGGGACACCGGCTCGACCTCGTGCCGGAGCGCGGCGAGGGACTTCGTGCGGATCCGCCGCAGGACCTCGGCGTCGCACCACTCGGCGCCCTGACGATCCGGCCGGAACTCGCCCTCGACCACACGACGGTCGGCCACCAGGCGGCGCAGGGTGTCCTGCACCACGGCGATCCCGAGGCCGAGTCGGCCGGCGGCTTCCTGTGCGGAGAACGGCCCGTGCGACCGGGCGTACCGGCCGACCAGGTCACCGAGTGGGTCGGCGACGGGTTCGACGAACGCGGTCGGTACACCGATCGGCAACGGGACCCCGAGCGCGTCGCGCAGGCGCGAGGCGTCCTCGATGACGGCCCAGCGGGTGGCTCCGGCGTGCGAGAACGACAGGACGCGGCGGTCCCGTTCGAGCGCGGTGAGCACCGTCTGCACCTCGGTCGCAGCGGCGGAGCGGTCGTCCGACGCCGCCAGCCAGCTCCGGTCGACGGCTTCGTCGAGGTCGAGCGCGCCGACGAGCCGCAGCACGTCGACGAGCCCCTCGGCGTCGCGGGCGCGACGGTCCGGTGACAGTCGCTGCAGGTCCTGCTCCACCGAGGCGATGACCGCCGGGTCGAGCAGCTCCCGCAGCTCGGCGCGACCGAGCAGCTCGCCGAGCAGCGTCGAGTCGAGCGAGAGTGCCGCCGCCCGGCGTTCGGCGAGCGGGGAGTCGCCCTCGTACATGAACGCGGCCACGTACCCGAACAGGATCGAGCGGGCGAAGGGCGACGGGGTCTCGGTCTCGGTCTCGACCAGGCGGATGCGACGACCGGCGATCTCGTCGGCGATCCCGAGCAGGGCGGGCACGTCGTAGACATCCTGCAGCACCTCGCGCACGGTCTCGAGCACGATCGGGAACGACGGGTACTTCCGGGCCACCTCGAGCAGCTGCGAGGCCCGCTGCCGCTGCTGCCACAGGGGCGATCGCTGCCCGGGGTTCCGCCGGGGCAGCAGCAGGGCGCGCGCCGCACACTCGCGGAACCGCGCGGCGAACAGCGCTGACCCGCCGACCTCGTCGGTGACGAGCGCTTCGAGGTCGTCGCGCTCGAACACGAACAGGTCAGCACCCGGCGGTTCGGCGTCGGTCTCGGGGATGCGCACCACGATGCCGTCGTCGGCGGCCATCGCGTCGCCGTCGATGCCGTGCCGTTCGCGCAGCCGCGCCGCGACCGCCAGGGCCCACGGTGCGTGCACCTGCATGCCGTACGGCGAGTGCAGGATGAGCCGCCAGTCGCCGAGTTCGTCGCGGAAGCGCTCGACCACGAGCGTGGTGTCGTTCGGCACGTGGCCGGTGGCCGCGCGCTGGTCGCGCAGGAAGGTCAGCAGGTTCGTGACGGCGCGCTCGTCGAGGCCACCGGCGGCGACCCGGGCGCGGGCGTCGTCGTCCGAGGAGCCCTCGACCTCGCGCACGAACGCCCCGGTCGCACGACCGAGTTCTGCGGGGCGGCCGATGCCGTCGCCCTTCCAGAACGGCACCCGGCCGGGCTGTCCGAACGCCGGGCTCACGATGACCCGGTCGTGGGTGATCTCCTCGATGCGCCAGCTCGTCGCACCGAGGGCGAAGACGTCGCCGACGCGCGACTCGTAGACCATCTCCTCGTCCAGCTCGCCGACGCGCGACGCCTTCTCGCCGACCATGAACACGCCGAACATGCCGCGGTCCGGGATCGTGCCGCCGCTCGTCACCGCGAGGCGCTGGGCGCCGGGGCGTCCGGTCAGGGTGCCGTGCACGCGGTCCCACACCAGCCGCGGGCGGAGTTCGGCGAACTCGTCGCTCGGGTACCGTCCGGTCACCAGGTCGAGCGTGGCGTCGAACGCCGAGCGGGGCAGGCCGCTGAACGGGGCGCTGCGTCGGACCAGGTCGAACCAGTGCTCGACGTCGACGGTGTCGATCGCCCCGGCCGCGACCGTGTGCTGCGCCAGGACGTCGAGGGGGTTCGCCGGCACCGAGATCGACTCGATCTGCCCCGTGACCATCCGTTCCACCGTGACCGCACTGTTGACGAGGTCGGCGCGGTGCTTCGGGAAGAGCACCCCTCGGGAGATCTCGCCCACCTGGTGCCCGGCACGGCCGACGCGCTGCAGGCCGCTCGCGACCGAGGGCGGTGCCTCGACCTGGACGACGAGGTCCACCTCGCCCATGTCGATCCCGAGCTCGAGCGAGCTCGTCGCGACCACGCACCGCAGCCGACCGGACTTCAGGTCGTCCTCGATGATCGCGCGCTGGTCCTTCGACACCGAGCCGTGGTGGGCTCGGGCGAGCACGGGCACTGCAGTGTCCGAGCCGCCGCCACCGGTCTGCCCGGACGCGCCGATCACCTGCGCCGGCGGTCGCTTCGCGCCCTGGGGTGCGACCGCGTGTGCCGAGGTCCGCGCGGGTGACTGCGGGCGACCCCGCGCCACCGGCAGCCCGTCGTCGGCCGGCGAGGCCCCCGCCGGGACCAGCGCGTCGGCGGCCTCGGCCGGAGCCGACGCAGCGAGGACGCGCTCTTCGTGGATCTCGTTGAGCCGCGCGGTGAGTCGCTCGGCCAGACGCCGCGAGTTCGCGAACACGATCGTCGACCGGTGCTCCTCGACGAGGTCGACCACGCGTTCTTCGACGTGCGGCCAGATGGAACCGTTCGACGGTGCGTCGGACGCGTCCGCACCGACCGGTGGAGCACCGAGCTCGGCCATGTCGTCGACCGGCACGACGACCCGCAGGTCGAAGGTCTTTTGCGCCGGCGGGGCGATGATCGTCACCGGCGCCCGACCCCCGAGGAACCGCGCGACCTCTTCCGGCGGTCGGACCGTTGCGGACAGCCCGATGCGCTGCACGGGCTTGTCGAGCAGGTCGTCGAGGCGCTCGAGCGAGACGGCCAGGTGTGCCCCGCGCTTGGTCGAGGCGACGGCGTGCACCTCGTCCACGATGACGGTGTCGACGTTGACCAGGGTCTCGCGTGCCTGCGAGGTGAGCATGAGGTACAGCGACTCGGGCGTCGTGATGAGGATGTCCGGCGGCTGGCGGAGCAGCCTCTGCCGGTCCGAGGACGGGGTGTCACCGCTGCGCACCCCGACGGTGACCTCTGGTGGTTCGGTGCCGAGCCGCCGGGCCGTCTGCGTGATCCCGACGAGCGGGCTGCGCAGGTTCCGCTCGACGTCGACGCCGAGGGCCTTGAGCGGCGAGACGTACAGGACCCGCGTGCGCTGCTTGGCCGGTGGGCGATCCGTCGCGCTGATGAGCCGGTCGATCGACCACAGGAACGAGGCCAGGGTCTTGCCGGAACCGGTCGGTGCGATGACGAGTGCGTGCTGTCCCGTCGAGATGGCGTCCCAGGCGCCCGCCTGTGCCGGGGTCGGGGCGTCGAACGCGCCCCGGAACCACTCCGCGGTCGCGGGGGAGAAGCGCTCGAAGACGTCCGTCATGGTCCGCCCATCCTGCCCGGCACCCCCGACAGCAGGCCCAGTGCGAGGTACCCCTTGACAGAGCGACACTTAGCGATCTATCGTAAACACATCGCGATACGACGAAGACGAAACCAGTCAGACCGGTCGCGAGCCGACTCAGCACCAAGGAAGGACGCACCATGCGCCCCATGCACGACGACAACGACAGCAACCACCACCCGCGCGGCCCCCGGTTCGGCGGCGCGCGGCAGCACCACGGCGCCGGCTTCCCCGGCCGCGACCGCGGTGACCACGAGCACGGCGGCCGAGGCGGCCGTGGCTTCGGCCCGGGCTTCGGGCCGGGCATGGGCTTCGGCCCTGGCTTCGGTGGCTTCGGCGGACCCGGCTTCGGTCGCGAACGCCGCCGCCGCGGTGACGTCCGTCTCGCGATCCTCGGCCTGCTGGCCGAGGGGCCGCAGAACGGCTACGCCGTGATCAAGACCATCGCCGAGCGCACCGGCGGCGCGTGGAAGCCGAGCCCGGGCTCGGTCTACCCGACCCTCCAGCAGCTCGTCGACGAAGACCTCGTGGTCTCGTCGGGCGACGGCCGCAAGACGCTCTTCGAGCTCACCGACGCCGGCAAGGCCGAGGCCGAGGCGAAGGCCGACGAGATCGCGGCGGCACTCGACGCGGCGCCCGGGATCCCGGACGCGCAGCGCGAGTTCTTCGAGGCGCTCCGGAAGACCATGGGCGTCCTGCAGATGTACCGCACGACCGCGACGGAGGACCAGGCCAAGGCCGCCACCGCCAAGGTCGACAAGCTCCGCAAGGACCTGCTGCAGATCCTCGCCGACTGACGGACAGGGGGCCCGGTGCCAGCCCGCCCCGTGCCTCCCGTCCACATCGTGAGCAGCAATGGTCGAGTCCGCACGTCGGACCCGACCATTGCTGCTCACCGAGCGCGCCGAACCCCGCGCCCCTACCCGCCGATGAACGCCGCCACGTCCGCCAGTTCCGCTGCCGACACCGCGTGCGGCAGCCCTTCGTACGTCCGGTCCGTCACGGTGGTGTTCGCCGCCGCCCACGCCTGCGTGCGCGCGGTGGCCTCGGCCGGGATCACCGGGTCGAGGTCGCCGTGCCCGAGGAACACCCGCGGTCGGACGTCGGCGACGGCCTCGTCACGCGAGTCCGTCGCCCCCGGCACGACGAACCCGGAGAGCGACACCGCGAACGCGAACGCAGCCGGTCGCGCACGCAGCAGCTGGAGCGCCATCGACCCGCCCTGCGAGAACCCGAGCAGCCCGATCCGCGGGTGGTCGGCGGCGACGGAGTCGATCCACGCGAGCACCCCGGCGGCCGCGCCGTCGACGGGCTCGAGTGCAGGGGAACCGGGTGTGCCGAGCGGGTACCAGCTGAACCCCTGCCCCCACGGCATCGGTGCCCGCAGCGACGCCATCGTCCAGGCTGCCGGCAGCGCGGGGGCGAGTCCGAGCAGGTCGTGCTCGTTCGACCCCACGCCGTGCATGGTCACGAGCAGCGGGGTCCCCGCGCGTTCCTCCGCGGGACGCGTCCACTGCACCAGGTCTGCATCGATCATGTGGACAACGCTAACCGTCCCCAAGTCCCGCGCCTTCCGCCGAACTCGACGCCGTCCCTGGTAGACACGGTGCATGGCCTCGTTGCAAACCCCCGACCCCGACTCCGGCTGGCTGTCCGACGAGGAACTCGCCAACGCGCGTCGTCGACTCCCCATCTGCTACGTCGAGGCGATCCCCGTCCGCACCGACGGGCTCGGCGTCGTGACCGAGGTCGGGGTGCTCCTGCGCGTGGCCCCGAGCGGTTCGATCGTGCGCACCCTGGTGTCCGGTCGTGTGATGTTCGGCGAGTCCATCCGCACGGCGCTCTTCCGCCACCTCGAGAAGGACCTCGGGCCGATGGCGTTCCCGCAGCTGCCGTCGAGCCCGACGCCGTTCACCGTGGCCGAGTACTTCCCGCTCCCCGGCGCCTCCGTCTACACCGACGAGCGGCAGCACGCGATCTCGCTGGCCTACGTCGTCCCGGTGACCGGCACGTGCGAGCCCCGGCAGGACGCCCTCGAGCTCACCTGGATGACCCCGATGGAAGCCGCGTCCGACGGTGTCGCCGACGACATGGAGGGTGGCCGCGGTGCCCTGCTGCGCGCGGGCCTCGCGTCGGTCGGCGCGCTCGTGTGACGACCGGCCCGGTACTCGAACAGGCAGCACCCGGACACGACGAAGCCCCCGGATCCGATCTGATCCGGGGGCTTCGCAGCGCGGTGCTGGACCGGCTTGTTACTTGGTGTCGCGGTCGTTCTTGAGGCTGTCGGCGACGCCGGAAGCGGCGTCCTTGACGTTCGTACCCGCCTGCTTGGTGTCGGCCTTGACCTGATCGGTCTTGCCCTCAGCCTTGAGGTGGTCGTTGTCCGTCGCGTTCCCGACGGCCTCCTTGACCTTGCCTGCCGCCTTCTCAGCGGCGTTCTTGATGTCTTCGATCCCAGCCATAGGCACTCCTTCCAACAGCGGACGTTTCCCCGTCAGCCGCTCGCGCGGCATCCGGTGCAGGAGAACCTACGCCCGTCGCGGTGGTGGGCTCGCAGCCGGCCTCAAGGTTGTCCCCCGCGGGTCAGCGCGGCCGGGTCGGGCAGGTCAGTGGCGGTCTGCAGCGCCGGCCGGACGGGAGGCGCGGCGCGAGGAGCCACGACGGCCCCCGCCCGACTCCTGGCCGGCTCCACGGCCCGCGGCGTAGCCGCCGTCCGAGGACCAGACCGCCGACGACCCACCGCGCACGGTGTCGCTGCCGGCGCGACGGCTGCCGCCGCTGCGGCGACCGCCCGTCGAGCCCGCACCCGCCGCAGCGGAGCGACCGGCGCCCTCGGACCGCGCGCCACGAGCCGGACGGCCCTGACGGCCCCCGGCCGAACCGGCGGACTCGGAAGCCGAGCCGGAGCGCGCGGGCTGACCCGCGCCTCCCGGACGACCGCCGCGACCACGACGACCGCGGTCACCGGCGGAATCGGCGGAACGCTGCTTGGGCTGACGCTGCTGCTGTGCGGGCTCCTCGGCGACGTGGCGGATCGGGGCGATCTCGCCGACGAGCGTGGTGACCGCCGGCGACGTCGCGGTGACCTGCTGCGGGGTGACCTTGATCGCGGCGGCGCGCATCATCTGCGCGACGTCGCGACGCTCGGCGGGCATCGTCACCGTGACGACGTCACCCGACGAACCGGCGCGGGCGGTACGGCCCGAGCGGTGCAGGTACGCCTTGTGCTCGGTGGGCGGGTCGACGTGCACGACGAGCTCGACGTTGTCGACGTGCACACCGCGGGCGGCGACGTCGGTGGCGACGAGGACGAGGGCCTCGCCGGACGAGAACTTCGCGAGGTTCCGCTCACGGGCGCCCTGCGACAGGTTGCCCTGCAGGTCGACGGCCGGGATCCCCTGGCTGCTGAGCTGCTTGGCGAGGCGCTTGGCGTGGTGCTTCGTGCGCATGAAGAGGATGCGGCGACCGTTGCCCGAGGCGAGGGTGCTCACGAGGTGCTTCTTCGCGTCGGCGTCGGCGACCTCGAACAGGTGGTGGGTCATCGCCTCGACGGGGCTGTTCGCCTCGTCGACGGAGTGCATCACCGGGTTGTGCAGGAACTTCTTGACGAGCTTGTCCACGCCGTTGTCGAGCGTGGCCGAGAACAGCAGTCGTTGTCCGTTCTCGGGGGTCGCCTGCATGATCTTGGTGACACCGGGCAGGAAGCCCATGTCGGCCATGTGGTCGGCCTCGTCGAGGACGGTCACCTCGATGTCGCCGAGGTTCACGTGACCCTGCTGCATGAGGTCGGCGAGCCGGCCCGGGCAGGCGACGACGACGTCCACGCCGCCGCGCAGGGCGTCGACCTGACGGCCCTGACCGACGCCACCGAAGATGGTGGTCGTGTTCAGGCCCATGGCCTTGGCGAGCGGGGCGAGGGCGACGTCGATCTGGGTCGCGAGCTCACGCGTCGGGGCGAGCACCAGGGCGCGGGGGCGGCCGGCGCGGCGCTTGCGGCCGCTGGCTGCGAGACGGGCGACGAGCGGGATCGCGAACGCGATCGTCTTGCCGGAGCCGGTGCGGCCACGGCCGAGGACGTCCTTGCCCTGCAGGGAGTCGGGGAGCGTGTCCTCCTGGATCGGGAACGCGGTCTCCTTGCCCTGGTCGGCGAGGACGGCGACCATCGGCGCGGGGACGCCGAGGTCGGAGAAACGGAGGTCATTGGTGGTCATGGTGACCTTTCGAGCCGGATGAGACCGGCTGTGGGCGCGCTCTGAGGCAGCGCGCGGGCGGGATGCGCGCCAACAGAGGTGGCTGGCGCAGTCGCCGCAGCAGAGAAGCCTGGGCACCTTCGGGAGGTGCTCGATCATCGACCAGAGGATCGGTGGAACGTGGTCGGGAGTTCGGGGCGTCCGTACGACGCACGAGACGATCGGCGTCTCGAGTACCACCAGCATAGCGCGTGCACCCCGCAGAACCCAGGACCGGGCAGTTCGACGTGCGCATGCGAGAATTCCGGGGTGCGCACGCGAACCGTCCTGATCACCACCGCGATGGCCCTGGTGGCCGTCCTCGGCACGGCCGGCTGCGCCGAGGCTGCTCCGACCAGCGCTGCGGCGAGCTACCGCAACCTGCCGACCTCGGGACGCCCCGACTACCAGCTCGGCGGCTCCTACACACCGCCGTCCGGCGTGACGATCGTCGAACGGGACAGCACCGCGAAGCCCGCGAAGGGCACGTACGACATCTGCTACGTCAACGGGTTCCAGACCCAGCCCGAGGCGGCTCGCACGTGGACGAAGTCGTATCCGTCGGCGATCCTGCGTGACCAGGCCGGCAAGCCGGTGTCCGACCCGGGGTGGCCGGACGAGATGCTGCTCGACACCCGGACGGCGGCGAAGCGCGCGCTCATCACGAAGGTGATCGCGAAGACCGTCGCCCGGTGCGGCGCCCGCGGGTTCGACGCGGTCGAGTTCGACAACCTCGACTCGTGGACCCGCAGCGGGAAGCGGCTGACCCGTGCCGGCAACCTGGCGCTCGCGAAGTCGCTGGTGGCCGCCGGACACCGGCACGGCCTGGCCGTCGGGCAGAAGAACACGCCGCAGCTCGGGGCGTCGGGGCGGAAGCAGACCGGGTTCGACTTCGTCGTCGCCGAGGAGTGCGTGCAGTACCGGGAGTGCGCGGCGTACACGAAGGTCTACGGCGGGCGGGTCATCGACGTGGAGTACTCGGACACCCTCGAGCGCTCGTGGGGCTCGGTCTGCAAACTGAAGAGCCGCCCGGCCATGACGATCCTGCGGGACCGTGACCTGGTCACCCCGAAGGACGACGCGTACGTCTACGAGCGCTGCTGAGCGCGGGTTCCTTCCCAGAACGCCCGCGATGGAACGTCGAATCGGGCGTACTGGGTCGGAACTTCCGACCAGGTACGCCCGGAAGCACCAGGTACGCCCCGGAAGCCCCGCGCCTACGCGGGCCAGGCGTCCTTGAGTGCGGTGGCCGCCTGGTCCGCCGACAGACCCGCCGCGCGGGCAGCGGCCGCCAGGGCACGTGCGGCGTCGGCGACCGCGTCCGGCACCTCGGCCGGCCGCACCACGCGCGTCCCGGCGCCGCGCGCGGTGTGCACGAGCCCGGCCTCCTCGAGCAGCTGGTAGGCCTTCGCGACCGTCCCTGCGGCGAGTCCGAGTTCATCGGCCAGGCCGCGCACGCTCGGCAGTCGTTCGCCGTCGACGAGGTACCCCGCACCGATCTGCGCCGCGATCTGCGAACGGACTTGCTCGAAGGGCGGCACGCGTCCGCCGGCGTCGAGTGCGACCAGACCTGTCATGCGTTCCACCCTAGAAGTCGTACTGCTCGCCGACCGGGATCGGCACCGGCACGGTGTTGCCGGGAGGCGCGAGCGGGCACGCCCACGCCGGGTCGTACGCGCACGACGGGTTGTACGCGAAGTTGAAGTCCAGCACGAGCGAGTCGGCGTCGTCGCCGCCGAGGTCCGAGCCCTTGATCGTGTCGAGCAGGTAGCGTCCGCCGCCGTACGTGCCGCGGGCCTTGCCGGCGCTGGAGTCCTTCACGGGGACGAACAGGCCGCCCGCGTAGCCGCCGTGCGACCAGACGTCGAGCGTGCCGACGCCCGGGACCGTCACGACGCCGAGGCGGTCGAAGTGCACGGTGCCGTCGGTTCCGGTCTCGTAGTCGAACGCGGCGGCCTCGGCCGGTTCGATGCGGACCTGGAACCGCCAGGCGGGGTCGTAGTCCGGCACGGGCAGCGACTCGAAGTCGTGGGCGTCCTCGTCGAGGAGCGGCGACGCGGGGTGCTCCGCGAACATCGCGTCGCGGGTCTCCCGCCACAGCGCGTGCGCCGTCTGGGGGTCCGGCGTCGCGCGGACACGGCGGTACAGGTCGAACGTCATGCGCCGCCAGTCCACGGTCGCCAGCGTGCTGCGCACACGGTCGTCGGTCGTCGGCTCCTGGGGGCGCGTCTGGCTCACGTGGTCGAGGCTACGCCCGCTCCGCGGTGGACGGGAGGCCCGACTCGCCTCGGTCAGGCAGCATCCGTCCGCCAGGTGGGCGCGAGCGCACGCATCCGGTACGCCCGCCACTGCCAGATGACCCACATTCCCGGCCACAGCAGTGCGCCGAGGGGCCACGGCCGCATCCGGTAGGTCAGGCGGTCGATGAGCAGCGTCCGGTCGCCAGGAGCCGGCACGACCGCCATCCGGTGGCGCATCGTCATCCGGCCGAACAGCCCGCTCGTACCACCGCCGTTGTCACGCTGCACGGGGACGCCGTCGATCTCGTACAGGTCGAGGTCGACGTGCGTGTCGCCGCTCGGCACCAGGCCGAACGCGCTCGCGGTGATGGGGTGCGGGCGCCCCGGTTCCCACCGCTCGGGGAACCCCTCGGCGCTGCGCGAGCGGTACACCAGGAACGGTTTCGTCACCGCGACCATCACGGACGGGGACAGCAGGGCGTCGCGCACGGCGGCCACCGGCGCGTCGAGGACGATCCGGATACCGACGTGCATGACGAGGACCCTACGCTCGCGGCCACAGCCGCTCTCGGCAAATGTGAAATACGAGTATGTGAGTGTGTACAGCATGCGAACCACTCATCACCGCCTCCCTCTGATCGCCGCCCCAGCCGTCCTCCTCGTCCTCGCCGGCTGCGCGGCCGGAACACCTCCCGAGGCCGACGCGCACGACGCCGGCACGTCGTGGTCGTACGAGGGCGCCGGGTCACCGGAGCGCTGGGGCGCCCTCGCCGACGAGTACGGCACCTGCGGCGCCGGCGAGCGGCAGTCCCCGATCGACCTGCCGGCAGCTCGCGGTGGCGCCGACCTCGACCTCGTCGGCTCCGGCGCCGTCCGGGGTCTGACGGCGGACAACGGGCACACCGTGCAGTTCACGGCCGGCGACGGCGCCTCGACGACCATCGCCGGCGAGGACCTCGACCTGGTGCAGATGCACTTCCACGCGGGTTCGGAGCACACCGTCGACGGCGAGCCGGCCGACGCGGAGTTCCACTTCGTGCACGCCGACGGCCGCGGCGACCTGACCGTCGTGGGGGTCCTCGCCGAGCGGGGCACGCACAACCCCGCCTACGAGAGCTACCTCGCCGGGGCGACGGCGGGGGCCGGCCGCGAGAGCACGGTGGACATCGAGGCGATGCTGCCGGCAGTCAGGTCGTTCGCGACGTACGAGGGCTCGCTCACCACGCCGCCGTGCACCGAAGGCGTGCGGTGGATCGTGCTCGAGGAACCGATCGAACTCGGCGCCGACCAGCTCGCCGACCTCGAGGCGGCGCACGTCGAGAACGCGCGTCCGGTCCAGCCACTCGGCGACCGGACCGTCCGTCACACGCTCTGACGGTCAGGCGTGCCGGGCGGACCGGCGGCGGGACCCCTCGGCGCGGTCGTGCTGCCGGAGCCGCTCGGCCAGGGACAGCCGGACAGCCGGCCACTCCGACGCGATGATCGAGAACACCACGGTGTCGCGGAGTGTGCCGTCGCGGCCGATCGAGTGGTTCCGCAGGACGCCGTCCTGCTTCGCGCCCAGGCCGGCGATCGCAGCGCGGGACTGGTGGTTGTGCCAGTGCGTGCGGAACTCGACCGCGATGCACTGCCAGGCCTCGAACGCGTGGGACAGCATCAGCAGCTTCGACTCGGTGTTGATGCCCGACCGCTGCGCCGACTTCGCCAGGAAGGTGCTGCCGATCTCGACGTGCCGGTTGCCCGGGTCGATGTTCGTGAAGGTCGTCGAACCGACCACGCGACCGGTCGGACGGTCCCGCACCGCGAAGGGCACCATGCGGCCGGCCTCGTGCTCGGCGAGACGCCGGTCGATCTCGTCCTCGACCTGGGCCGGCGCGGGGACCGAGGTGTACCAGGTCCGCCACAGATCGCCATCGGTCACCGCTGCCCGCAGGTCGTCCGCGTGCTCCTGCGAGAGGGGCTCGAGCGTCACACGGTCGCCGGTCAGGGTGGGCGCGGGGGCGATCTCCATGGAAGTGCATCCTACGGTCGTCGACCCTGGCGGAGCCTGTCGGGACGGTCACCCTGTGGAGAGGGACAGCATCGTCCGGACGGCTATCGTGACGGACGTGGCAGAACGCACCCAGGAGCAGTACCAGGTCCGGTTCGCGTGGGGAGCCGGCGGGGCCGCACGCATCGCGCACGGCGCACACCTCGTCGTCTGGGTGGACGTCCTGCCGGGCTCGCCGGACACGGCGGCGCAGCGCCGCGCGCTCCGGAACGCGACCGCCCGGGTACCGGACGGTCCGGAGGTCGTACTCGGCCACCTCGGCAACGCGACCGCGATCGCGGAACGGGTGACGGGCCTCCAGGCAGAACGCGGCGACCGCTGCGTCGTCGCCGTCGTCGCCGCCGGGCTGCACCACGTCGGCGCCCTGGACGACGCGGCCGAGGCCGCCGGCGAAGCCGTCGACGTGCCCGACGCCCCCGACTTCGCGGTCGAGGACCTGCTCGCGGCCGGCGCCGTCGTCGACGCGCTCGCCGCAGTCGGGATCGACCACACCGCGCCGGAGGCGGCCGCCGCCTGCGCGGCGTACACGGGGCTCCGACGCGCGGTGAAGCACCTGGTCACGGCGTCCGAGAGCGCGTCCGTCCTCGGACGCGAACACGTGCACGCGGCACTCGCCGTCGGGCCGGACCTGGTCGTCCTGCGGGAATCACGGGGCCGGGCGTAGCGTTCGGGCGGACAGGGCCGGCGCGCCGTCCAGGCCGTCCGGCACCAGTGAGCGAAGGAGCAACGCATGAAGGCAGTCGTCGGCGACACGGTGATCGCGGAGGCCCCGGAAGAGGACCTCATCAAGATCGAGGGCAACTGGTACTTCCCGCCGTCGAGCGTGAAGTCCGAGCTCTTCACCGAGAGCCCCACCCAGTACCACTGCCCGTGGAAGGGCGACACGCAGTACTTCACGGTGAACGTCGACGGGCAGGCGCTGCAGGACCGTGCGTGGTCCTACCCGACGCCGATCCCGTCGTCGTTCGACCGGGTCGGCAAGGACTACTCGGGCTACGTCGCGTTCTGGAAGGACGTCACGGTCGTCGAGTGACGACCGACGTCGTGTCGCGCACCGCGTCGACGCGCACCGTCGGTGCTCAACCCGTCAGGGTGAGCACGATCAGCGCGACGTTGAGCGCCACGATGACCGCCGCGATCACCCACGCCACCACGCGGGTGGTCGCGGCGTTCACGTCGGGACCCATGACGCTCCGGCGGGACGTGTAGACCACCAGCGGGACGATCGCGAAGGCGATCCCGAAGCTCAGCACGACCTGGCTCACCACGAGCAGCATCGTCGCATCGGCACCGACCGCGAGCAGCACGATCGCCGGCACCAGGGTGATCACGCGCCGTGCCACGAGCGGGATCCGCACGTGCAGCAGCCCCTTCATGATCTCGGCGCCGGCCATGCAGCCGACCGAGGTCGACGCCAGCCCGGACGCCAGCAGACCCACCGCGAACAGCACGCCGACAACGGGTCCGACGTGCTCGGCGATCGCCCGCTGTGCGCCGGGGATCGAGTCGGTGTCCGCGACGCCGGGCAGCGTCGCCGCGGCGAGGACGAGCATGCAGATGTTCACACCACCGGCGACGACCAGTGCGAGGCCCACGTCCCACCGGGTGGCGACGAGCACCCGGCGGCGCTCGGGACCGGCGGGCACGTCGCCGTGCCGGTCGCGGGCCAGCGCGGAGTGCAGGTACACCGCGTGGGGCATGACCGTCGCGCCGAGCATCGACGCCGCGAGCATCACCGACTCGGAGCCCTCGAACCGCGGCACCAGGCCGCTGACGAGCTCGCCGGGGGAGACCTGGGCGAACAGTAGGCCGGCGCAGAACCCGACGGTCAGGATCGCGAGCATCGCGGTGACGACGGCTTCGAACGTGCGGGTCCCGCGGCGACTGTGCAGGGTCAGCAGGAGCATGGAGACGACGCCGGTGATGAGTCCACCGGCGACGAGCGGCAGGCCGAACAGCAGGTGCAGGGCGAGTGCGCCGCCGATCACCTCGGCGACGTCGGTCGCGGCCGCGACGATCTCGGCCTGCCCCCAGAACAGCAGCCGCGGAGTGCGGCGCATCCGCAGCCCGAGGTGCTCCGGCAGGGACTTGCCCGTGACGACGCCGAGCTTGGCGGACAGGTACTGCACGACCACGGCGCTGGCGTTCGCGGCGACCAAGACCCAGAGCAGTAGGTAGCCGTACTTCGCACCGGCGGTGAGGTTGGCGGCGACGTTGCCGGGGTCGACGTAGGCGATGGCTGCGACGAACGCCGGGCCGAGCAGGGTGAGCCCGGCGGCGCGGCGCCTCGGAGTGCCCGTGGGCTCTTCGGTGGTCCTGGCGGCGGCGGTGTCGGTCACGGCACCCAGCATGCCAGAGAATTCGGCACGCCGAATCTTTTTCTTCGCGGGTCCTCGTCGGAGGGTCGGAGGGTGGTCAGTCCGCTGCGCGCCGAGCTCGGTGCGCCCGGACCTTGGCGCGGTTCCCGCACCGCTGCATGGAGCACCAGCGGCGGGTCCCGCCCCGCGAGGAGTCGTAGAACACCAGCGCGCAGTCGTCTGCCGAGCAGCGGCTCAGGCGCGTCGGGCGGCTGTCCGCCTCGACGTCGTCGAATCCGACCTCGGTGAACAGCGCGACCGCGTCGCGCGCGACGCTGGACAGGGCCTGGGCCAGGCGGACGCGGTTGGCTCCGGCGCGGCGTCGGCCACCCGGGAGGCTCGGGGGCACGTCCGGCAGGGCGGCGAACAGGTTGACGGTGTCGATGTCGTCGGGCGCGGGGCGCGTGCGGCCGGTCCCGGCACGCAGGCCCGCCGCGACGGCGGTGCGTTCGGCCGCGGTGGTCGCCGGGCCGGGGGCCGCGGCGACGGCGAGTCGGGCGATCGCGGCGCGGAGCGCGCGGGCGTCCTGCAGTTCGCGCGCGCTCGCCCCGACGTCGATCGGCTCGGTGTGGTCGCTGAGCCACTCGTCCAGGTCCGCCGGGCTCGCGAGCAGTTCGCCGAGCTGCGACCGGGGGCGCCGGCCGTCCGGGTCGTCGGCGAACCCGCCGGTGTGCGCGAAGTCCAGGGCGATCCGACCGGCGTCGAAGAACCAGGTGGATCCGGCGTCCGTGCGGATGTGCTGCCCCGTGTGCATCCGCCCAGGCTAACGGGTTACCGGCGCGCCTCCGCGCGCCGACGGACTCATGCGGTAGTCGAGGCCACGGTCGAGGGGTCGTCCGCCGCGCTCCGACGTCGCCAGACGATCGCGTTGCGGGCATCGAACCGGCGGGAGCACTGGGCGCACGCGAGCGGACGGGTGGGCGTCCGGTAGCGGAAGTGCTCGTGTCCGGCGGGGCAGGTCCCGATCCACGGCGCGAGCTCGCTGGCGATCGGGCCGTCGTGCAGCCGCGAACCCGTGTACCCGATGGCGGCCGCGGTCCGCTTCCACTTCGGGCCGTGACCGGCGCGGGCCCCGGCGAGGGCGTGGGCGACCTCGTGCAGCAGGACCTGTTCGGCGTCGTCGTCCGAGAACCGTGCGGCGAGGTGCCGGCTGACCGTGATGCGCTTGCGGGCGAAGTCGCACTGCCCGGCGCGGGTCTTCGCGTGGTCGAAGCCGAACGCCCAGGAACCGGCGCCGAGGTGCTCCGTGATGAGTGCCTCGGCGCGGGAGCGGACCGTCTCGAGTGCGGTCACTGGTCGGCGCGGGGGTCGGCCTGGCCCTTCTTGGCTGCCCGGGCGGCGATCCGGCCCCAGATGTCGTCGGCCTCGGTGCGGGCGGCGTCCGGCGCACCGAGCACCCGGCGGCGGATCGGCGGCACCTGCTTGACCGGTTCGGCGACGCGCATGGTCGGTTCGTCGTCCTCGGCGCGGCGAGCGGCGACCTCGCGGGCCGTCCGCGGCTTGTCGGCCGCTTCGGCGGGGTGCGTGATCGAAGCGCGCATCGCGGCCTCGACCGCGGTGCGCAGGGCGTCGGTGCGCTCGGACGGCGCGCCCGCCTGCCGGAACGCCTGGTAGGCGCGGGACAGCGCGGCGCGGGCCTCTTCGAAGCGGTCGTTCTCGAACAGCGACCAGCCCTCGATCTCGGCGGCGGCGCCCTCGAGCTCCGGCCACTCCTCGGTCGCGGCGGTGTCGCGGGCCAGGGCGGCCTCGGTCGCCGCGCGCTCGTGCCGACCGAGGTCGTGCAGGATGTGCGCGCGACGGATCCGGGCGGCGACCTTGTCCTGGCGCTCCCCGGTGAACATCGCCAGGCGGAAGACCTCCTCCGCGACGACGAGCGACTCGTCGAGACGGCCGAGCAGACGGAGGAGCTCGGCGCGTTCCGCGAGGGCTTCGGTACTGCGGCTCTGACCGAGGTCGCGCAGACGCTGGTGCACGGCGTCGACGTCGACCGCCGGTCGCAGGCTGATGGGCGCGAAGGTGCTGCCCGGGCTGACCCCGGCCGTCACGGGAGCCGCGTGGCGCGGTTCACGGGACGGGTCGGACGGGTCGGGCGGCTGACGGTCGTCGGGCGGGAGGGACATCGGTTCGAGGGTAGCCGCGCTCTGCCGGGAGCGGCCGGTGCGACGCGCTCAGGCTTCGTGTCGACGGACGCAGAACGACCCGCCGTGCCGGAGCACGACGGGCCGTCCGAGCGGCTGGTCAGCGGATCAGGACATCCCGCTCGCGGCGACCGCCGCGAAGCCGATGGCGATGCCGAAGGCGATCACCGCGACCACGGCGACGATGATCGCGACGACGCCCCAGGCACGCCCGCGCTTGGTGACGGCCGCGATGATGCCCTGCACGATCGCCCACAGGCCGAGGGCGGTGCCGAGGTAGAACATGAGCGACCCGGTGACGGCGTTGGATGACGTCATCAGTTCGGTGATCTGCGAGTCGCTCGGCGTCGCTCCGCTGTTCTCCATCGAGTCGCGGAAGGCCTCGGAGCCGCCGAAGGCCTGTCCGAACAGGTACCCGCCGATGACGCCGACGACGAGCGCCGCGAGACCGACGACGAACGCCACGACGCCCAGGGTCTTCTTCTTGGCCTTCGGCTCCTCGTAGCTCTGCCACGCCGGTGACCCGGAGCTCGCGGGCGCCGCGGCGTACGGCTGCTGCCCGTACTGCTGCTGGCCGTGCTGCTGCTCGCCACCCCAGTTCGGCGTGCCCGACGGCTGCTGGCCGTACGGGTCCTGCTGCTCGCCGTACCGGGGAGCGGGCTGCCCGTACTGCGGCGTCGAGTCGCTCCGCTCGCCGTACCGCGGGGCGTCGGCGGCGGGCTGCTGCTGCGGGGCTCCGCCCCAGCTCGGCGCCTGGCCGTCGCCCGTCCGGTCCTGGTTGCTCCGGTCGTCGTTCGTCATCAGGGGATCCCATCGCTCGGTCGCGCACCTGCGCGGTCGTTCAGACCATCCTGACAGCCGCACCCGCCGAGTGCCCGGGAACGGCCTCGCGCGCCGCCCCGTCGTCGGCGTGGGATCAGCCGCCGAACACGCTCCGGTTCGGCTCCGGCGACGCCACGGCCGTCGCGTCGGTGACGATCGGGGCCCCGGCGATGAACGCCCGCAACTCCGCACCGTGGACGACCTTCGCCGGCATCGGGTCCGACGAGTACCGCCGCGGCATCTCGGCGATCGGCAGGTCGGTCGGGGAACCGAGCAGCACGATGTTCCCGAACCGACGGCCCTTGAGCATCCCGGTGTCCGCCACCGCCGCGACCGACGGCAGCACGGCCTGCAGCGTCGACGCCTGCCCACGCGCGAACGCCAGCCCCGCGCCGTCGGCGACGTTCACGGCGACGATGCCGGTCGGCGAGAGGAACGCGGCGACCTCGCGGTAGAACTCGATGCTCGTCACGTGCGCCGGGATCTGCGAGCCGCCGAAGACGTCGACCACCGCGAGGTCCACGGTGCCGCGCAGCCCGGTGGGGAGCTTGCCGAGGACCTCGCGCGCGTCGCCGTACCGCACCCGGATCGACGCGCCGCGTGGGAACGGCAGGACCTCACGGACGTGGTCCACCAGGTCGCGCTCGAGTTCGATGACCTGCTGGCGCGAGCCCGGCCGGGTCACGGCGACGTACCGGGGGAGCGTCAGTGCACCGGCGCCGAGGTGCAGCGCGGTGACCGGGCCGGAGGGCAGCAGGTCGATCGCGTGCCCGATCCGCCGGATGTACTCGAACGCCAAGTGGGTCGGGTCCTCGAGGTCGACGTGCGACTGCGGTGTGCCGTCGACGACGAGCGTGAAGGACCCGGGGCGGTGCCGGTCCGGCTCGACCACCGAGTACCCCGCACCGATCCGGAACCCGTCGAACGCATCAGCCATGCCGTCAATCGAACACCACCGGACCGGCCCCACGATCACCACCCGTGCCCCCACCCCTGGTTGGTGTGCCCGTGGACGCCCCGGAACGAGGCTGGGGTCACCGGTCGGGAACGCCCGCCGGACCACCACGAAAGGCACCCACCATGTCGGTCCAGCTCCTCGCGAACGTCCTGATCGGCGTCGCACTCGTCGGCTTCCTCGGGTACCGCCAGACGACCTGGCAGTACCTCGACCCGGCGCGCATCTGGCGCACGCCGATGATCATGGCGGTCGTCGGCGTGGTCGTCCTGGCGCAGACGTCGGCGACGGTCACCACGACCGACGTGGTGTTCCTCGGTATCGAGGCCCTGATCACCATCGGGGTCGGCCTGACGATGGGCACCATCACCCGGTTCCGCACCGTCGCCACCCCGGACCGCACGGGTCGGACGATCCAGTCCCGCACGGGCTGGCTCGGGGCGTCGCTCTGGATCGTGCTCATCGTCGTCCGCATCGGCCTCGACGTCCTCGGGGGCCACCTCGGTGCGCACCTGCTGACCTCGACCGGCACGATCCTCCTCGTCCTCGCGCTGAACCGTGCCGCCCGCGCCCTGGTGATCGACCAGCGCATCCCGCGCGGAGACCGCGGTGACCGCGGTGACCGCGGAGACCGCGGCGACCGGGCCCCCGGCGGCCGCACCACCCGCGGCATGATGGTCCGGTGACCCTGCTGAGCGGACAGGACCCGACCGACCTCCCCGGGGGTCGGTCCCGTTCCGCCACGGCCTGGGGGCTCAACGCCCTCGGTGTCGCCGTCGTCGCGTTCTGGTTCGTGAAGAACGGCCTCGAGCAGCAGCTCCCCGCGTGGGTGTGGGTGGTCGGTGCGGTGGCGCTCGCCGCGTGGGCCCTCCGCGAGTCCGGTCGGACGCAGCGGGTCCTCGTCGTCGCCGGCGTCGTGATGATCGTCGCCGGATCCCTGACGGTCGTGGCGACCGACTCGCTCTTGATCGTCCCAGTGATCGTCGGGATCGTGCTGCTCGGCGCGAACCTCCGGGTGCCGGTCTGGGCGGCAGCGGTGGCAGCGGTGGGGGCGGTCGTGGTCATCGCGGTCTGCGCCACGATCGAGCACGCCTCGGTCCAGTTCGTCCTCGGCACGAGCGGCGGGCTGTTGCTCGGCGTCCTCATCGGTTTCAGCCGCCGGCAGTTCCGGATCGCGGCCGACCGTGCGCAGCAGGCCGAGCGCGAGCAGCAGCGGGCGCAGCTCCTCGCCGACCGGTCCCGGGCCTCGCGGGACATCCACGACGTCCTCGCGCACTCGTTGGGCGGCCTCGTGCTGCAGCTCGACGCGGTCGAGGCCCTGCTCGAGGCCGGCCGGGTCGACGACGCGACGAAGCGTGCGGGCGAGGCCAGGACCCTGGCGGCGGACGGCCTGGCCGAGGCTCGTCGCGCCGTGCACGCACTGCGCGACGACGCGGGGCCCGACCCGGCCACGGCCCCGGAACCGGCCGTGCGGACGATCCCGGCCGACGTGCCGGACGCGAACCGGGCCTCCCGGACCTCCGATGACCACGTTCCGGACCGCGCCGACCTGACCGCCATCGTCGACGCCCACCGCTCCTTCGGTGGCACCATCGCGGTGCAGGGCGACGCGATCCTGGCCGCACTCGACGAGGCGCACCGCTCCGCCGTGGTCCAGGTCGTCCGCGAAGCCCTCAGCAACGCCCGCCGGCACGCCCCCGGCCGTCCCGTGTCGCTGTCCGTCATCCGCGACGGCGACGCCGTCGACGTCGTCGTGGCCAACCCGCTCACCGGCGGCGGACAGGGCCTGCTCGGGATGCACGAGCGCTTCGCGGAGCTCGGCAGCAGCGCCAGGGTCGAGGCGGAGCGGTCCGACGACGAGTTCGTCGTCGCGATGCACCTGCCGGTCGACGCCGTGGCCGTCACCGAGGGGGAGGCCTCGTGACCATCCGTGTCCTCGTCGTCGACGACCAGGCGATCGTCCGCGACGGCCTGGTGACGGTGCTGTCGCTGGTGCCGGACCTGCAGGTGACCGGTGCGGCCGCCGACGGGGCCGAGGCGATCGCGGCGGTGGACCGCGACGCCCCCGATGTCGTGTTGATGGACCTTCGCATGCCCGGCACGGACGGGCCGACGGCGACCGCGCGCATCGTCGCCGACCACCCGCAGGTGGCGGTGCTCGTGCTGACGACCTACGCGGACGACGAGTCCATCGTGACCGCGCTCCGGGCGGGTGCCCGCGGGTACCTGACGAAGGACGCCGGGCGGTCCGAGATCGCGACGGCGATCCGGGCCGTCGCGTCGGGACAGTCGACGTTCGACGCGACGGTGGGCGCGCGGCTGGTGGCGCAGCTCGCGGGTGGCGGGGTGACGGCGTCCGCGCCCGCTGTGCCGGCGCTGCGCGAGCGGTTCCCGGACCTCACCCCGCGCGAGGCCGACGTGCTCGAGCACATCGCGGCGGGCCGGACGAACCCGCAGATCGCGGCGGAGTTGTTCCTGACGGTGCCGACGGTGAAGTCGTACGTGAACCAGGTGTTCGCGAAGCTCGGGGTGGCCACCCGCGCCGAGGCGGTCGCGCGCGTCCTGCGCTGACGCTCGGTGTCCGGTACCGGCGCGTACGTGAATGCGTACAC
The DNA here is from genome assembly GCF_019844075.1 of Curtobacterium sp. TC1. Lineage (NCBI taxonomy): Bacteria > Bacillati > Actinomycetota > Actinomycetes > Micrococcales > Microbacteriaceae > Curtobacterium > Curtobacterium sp. TC1. The sequence goes on along the minus strand of NZ_CP081964.1, from coordinate 3,763,436 downwards.
ATGGACGGCCAGCGGACGCCAAGACTCGTTCCGTACCGTTCATGCGGTCGTCACGCGGAACCGCGTCGATGCGTGCGGTGCCCCACACCGCGCGCGTCCGCCCTTCCGACGTGACCACGACGTGCCGTCGAGCGCCCCCACCGCTCGACCGTGCGCGTCGCGGGTGTGCTCCGCGCGCCCCTTCCGGTCACCCGCGCGCGCTGGCCGTGATCACATCGCACCCGTCATGTAAAATACGGGATGCAACACTCCGCCGAGCCGCAGGAGACCCGACATGACCGCCGACACGATGAGCGTGCCCACCACGCGCCTGGGCGCACCGACGACCCGCGCCACGCCGCGCACGACCGCGAACCGACCGACGCGGGTGATCCGCGCCTCCCGTCCGGCCCATGCCGACCACGAGACGGCGCCCACCTGGATGCGCGTGGTCGGGACGGTCCTGCTCCTCGGCGGGCTCGGCCTGACCGCGGCGGTGACCGCCTGGCCGGGCGACGCACCGGAGGCCGCCCTCATCGTGCCGGCGCTGGTCGCGGTCGTGGCGGGTGTGCTGCTGCTGCTCGCACGAGCCGGGTTCGCCGTCACCGACACGCACGTCACGCTGCACTTCCGGCCGCTGCCCCCGCGGCGCATCGCGCGGCGGCGCATCACCGACGTCCGACTCGTCGAGGCGGACGCCCGCACCTACGGCGGAGTCGGCCTGCGGATCGGCCGCGGCGTGCGCGCCCTGATCCTCACTCCCGGACTCGGGATCGAGCTCACCGACGACCGTGGTCGCGTCACCTTCGTGCGCACCCGCCGACCCGAGGATGCCTTCCGTGCGCTGGCGGGACGGCAGGGTCGGTCGGGAGGCTCGGGGCACGTCGAGCGCGAACGCCTCGGCTGAGCGGGTGGCCGCGTCCACGGCACGGGCCGGGTGTGCTGGCCAGGTGCGCGGGCGGGGAATTCCGCGGACACCGGGCGGCTTATACACGCCACTGCCGAATCCGGTCAAGCCAGGACTGGACAGCACGTCTCGGCGCGAACTATGATGACAGTTCGCGCTCCCTGGCATCCGTGTCGTCATATTGCGGTCGACGCAGAGTTCTGAGCCTCCAGGCTCAACTCGCCCTGGTGCAGCCGGACCCGTATATGGCGGCGGGTCCCGCTCACGGAGATCATCCCACACGTGCACCGACGTTCCGCGTCAGGCACGCGTCGGCGTGGTCACAGGGCATGAACTCGCGGGGATCGCCGAGCGATCAATCTACTCACCTACATGCTGCTCGTCAGTATCGGCCCGACGGGGCCTACGGAGGTCACACCCTTGGCTGCTGCGCCCAACGCATCCACCAACCCCAAGAACGGTCGCAACCACTCGCGACTCTCGTTCGCCAAGATCACGGACACCCTCACGGTTCCTGATCTGCTCGCACTCCAGACGGAGAGCTTCGACTGGCTCGTCGGCAACGACGTCTGGAAGGCCCGTCTCGCAGAGGGACAGGAGCAGGGTCGCACCGACCTCGCCCTGCACTCCGGGTTGGAGGAGATCTTCGAGGAGATCTCCCCGATCGAGGACCTCGGCGAGACCATGCAGCTCTCGTTCACGGCTCCCGAGCTCGAGGACCCCAAGTACTCGATCGACGACTGCAAGGAGCGCGGCAAGACCTACGCCGCTCCGCTGTACGTCAACGCCGAGTTCATGAACCACATGACGGGTGAGATCAAGACGCAGACGGTCTTCATGGGCGACTTCCCGCTCATGACCGAACGCGGCACGTTCATCATCAACGGCACCGAGCGCGTCGTCGTGTCGCAGCTCGTCCGTTCGCCCGGCGTGTACTTCGAGCGCCAGCAGGAGAAGACGTCCGACAAGGACATCTACTCCGCTCGCGTCATCCCCTCGCGTGGTGCCTGGCTCGAGTTCGAGATCGACAAGCGCGACCAGGTGGGCGTGCGCATCGACCGCAAGCGCAAGCAGTCCGTCACGGTCTTCCTCAAGGCGCTGGGTCTGACCAGCGAGGAGATCATGGAGGAGTTCCAGGGCTTCGCCTCGATCGAGTCGACCCTCGAGAAGGACGCCATCCTCACGAAGGAAGAGGCGCTCAAGGACATCTACCGCAAGCTGCGCCCGGGCGAGCAGGTCGCCGCCGAGGCCGCGCGTGCGCTGCTCGACAACTTCTACTTCAACTCGAAGCGCTACGACCTGGCGAAGGTGGGCCGCTACAAGGTCAACCGCAAGCTCGGGATCGACGCCCCGCTGTCCGACTCGGTGCTGACCGTCAAGGACATCGTCGCGACGATCAAGTACCTCGTGTCCCTGCACGCCGAGAAGACCACGCTCGACGGCGTGCGCGACGGCGAGCCGGTGCAGCTGCGCCTCGACGTGGACGACATCGACCACTTCGGCAACCGTCGCATCCGCGCCGTCGGCGAGCTCATCCAGAACCAGGTCCGCACGGGTCTGTCCCGCATGGAGCGCGTCGTCCGCGAGCGCATGACCACGCAGGACATCGAGGCGATCACGCCCCAGACGCTCATCAACGTGCGTCCGGTCGTCGCCGCGATCAAGGAGTTCTTCGGAACGTCCCAGCTGTCGCAGTTCATGGACCAGAACAACCCGCTCGCGGGCCTGACGCACAAGCGTCGTCTCTCGGCCCTCGGCCCGGGTGGTCTGTCCCGTGAGCGTGCCGGCGTCGAGGTCCGCGACGTCCACCCGTCGCACTACGGCCGCATGTGCCCGATCGAGACCCCGGAAGGCCCGAACATCGGCCTGATCGGCTCGCTCGCGTCGTTCGGTCGGATCAACTCGTTCGGCTTCATCGAGACCCCGTACCGTCGCGTCGTCAACGGCGAGGTCACGAAGACCATCGACTACCTCACCGCCTCGGAAGAGGACGAGTTCGTCGTCGCACAGGCCAACGCTCCGCTGACCGACTCGTTCCACTTCGCCGACGACAAGGTCCTCGTCCGCAAGAAGGGTGGCGAGGTCGAACTCGTCGCCAAGGGCGAGGTCGACTACATGGACGTCTCGCCGCGCCAGATGGTGTCGGTCGCGACCTCGCTCATCCCGTTCCTCGAGCACGACGACGCGAACCGCGCCCTCATGGGTGCGAACATGCAGCGTCAGGCGGTCCCGCTGCTCCGTTCCGAGTCGCCGCTCGTCGGCACCGGCATGGAGGGCTACACCGCGATCGACGCCGGTGACGTCGTCACCGCCGACAAGGCCGGTGTCGTCTCCGAGGTCTCGGCCGACGCCGTGACCCTGCAGCTCGACGAGGGTGGCACGCAGACCTTCTACCTGCGCAAGTTCGACCGCTCCAACCAGGGCACGAGCTACAACCACCGCGTGGTCGTCTCGGCCGGCGAGCGTGTCGAGCAGGGCGAGGTCATCGCCGACGGTCCCGCGACGGAGAACGGCGAGCTCGCGCTCGGCAAGAACCTCCTCGTCGCGTTCATGCCGTGGGAGGGCTACAACTACGAGGACGCGATGATCCTGTCGCAGAACCTCATCAAGGACGACACGCTCTCCTCGATCCACATCGAGGAGTACGAGGTCGACGCCCGCGACACCAAGCTCGGCAAGGAGGAGATCACCCGTGACCTCCCCAACGTCAGCCCGGACCTGCTGGCCGACCTCGACGAGCGCGGCATCATCCGCATCGGTGCCGAGGTCCGCCCCGGCGACATCCTCGTCGGCAAGGTCACGCCGAAGGGCGAGACCGAGCTCTCCGCTGAAGAGCGCCTCCTCCGCGCCATCTTCAACGAGAAGTCGCGTGAAGTCCGCGACACCTCGCTGAAGGTGCCCCACGGTGAAGAGGGCACGATCATCGGCGTCAAGGTGTTCGACTCGCAGGACGGCGACGACGAACTCGGCTCTGGTGTCAACCAGCGCGTGGTCGTCTACATCGCCCAGAAGCGCAAGATCACCGCCGGTGACAAGCTCGCCGGTCGTCACGGCAACAAGGGCGTCATCTCGACCATCCTCCCGGTCGAGGACATGCCGTTCCTCGCCGACGGCACCCCGGTCGACATCGTCCTGAACCCGCTCGGCGTCCCCGGCCGCATGAACTTCGGTCAGGTCCTCGAGATCCACCTCGGCTGGCTCGCCAAGCAGGGCTGGAACGTCGAGGGCATCCAGGAGTGGGCGTCGGCGCTCCCCGAGGCAGCGCACAGCGCCGCTCCCGGCACGAAGGTCGCCACCCCGGTGTTCGACGGTGCGTACGAGCGTGAGATCGAGGGCCTCCTCGACTCGACCCTCCCGAACCGTGACGGCGAGCGCCTCATCGGCTCGTCCGGCAAGGCGCAGCTCTTCGACGGCCGCTCCGGCGAGCCGTTCCCGGAGCCCGTCTCGGTCGGCTACATGTACATCCTCAAGCTGCACCACCTGGTCGACGACAAGATCCACGCCCGTTCGACCGGGCCGTACTCGATGATCACGCAGCAGCCGCTGGGTGGTAAGGCGCAGTTCGGTGGACAGCGATTCGGTGAGATGGAGGTGTGGGCGCTCGAGGCGTACGGCGCCGCCTACGCCCTCCAGGAGCTCCTGACGATCAAGTCCGACGACATCCTCGGCCGCGTGAAGGTCTACGAGGCGATCGTCAAGGGCGAGAACATCCAGGAGCCCGGTATCCCCGAGTCCTTCAAGGTCCTCATGAAGGAGATGCAGTCGCTCTGCCTGAACGTCGAGGTCCTCTCGGCCGACGGCCAGGCGGTCAGCCTGCGCGACAACGATGACGAGGTCTTCCGCGCTGCGGAGGAGCTGGGCATCAACATCTCCTCGCGGTTCGAGTCGTCGTCCGTCGACGACATCTGATCCCGCCCGTACACGAAGCCTGAATCAAGCAAGAGAGAAGAACATTGCTCGAAGCAACTTCCTTTGACGCCATTCGGATCGGCCTCGCGACCGCCGAGGACATCCGTCAGTGGTCGTACGGCGAGGTCAAGAAGCCGGAGACCATCAACTACCGCACCCTGAAGCCCGAGAAGGACGGTCTGTTCGGCGAGCAGATCTTCGGTCCTTCCCGCGACTGGGAGTGCGCCTGCGGCAAGTACAAGCGTGTCCGGTTCAAGGGCATCGTCTGCGAGCGCTGCGGCGTCGAGGTCACCAAGTCCTCGGTCCGTCGTGAGCGCATGGGCCACATCGAGCTCGCTGCCCCCGTCACGCACATCTGGTACTTCAAGGGCGTCCCGTCGCGCCTCGGGTACCTCCTCGACATGGCGCCGAAGGACCTCGAGAAGGTCATCTACTTCGCGGCGTACATGATCATCGACATCGATGAAGAGGGCCGTCACGCGGACATGCCGGGTCTCGAGAACGAGATGCGTCTCGAGATCAAGACCCTCGAGGGCCAGCGCGACTCGATCATCGCCGACCGCCTCAAGAAGCTCGAGGACGACCTCGCCGCCCTTGAGGAAGAGGGTGCGAAGGCCGACGTCAAGCGCCGCACCAAGGACACCGCCGAGAAGGAGATGTCCCAGGTCCGCAAGTCGTTCGACGAGGACATCACCCGTCTCGAGCGTGTGTGGGAGGACTTCCGCAACCTCAAGGTGGGCGACCTCAAGCCCGAGGACGCCGTCTTCCACGAGCTCCAGGACCGGTTCGGGATCTACTTCGACGCCTACATGGGTGCCGAGGCGATCAAGCTCCGGCTCGAGGCGTTCGACCTGGCCGCCGAGGCCGAGGCGCTGCGCCTGCAGATCGCCGAGGGCAAGGGCCAGAAGAAGATCCGCGCGATCAAGCGTCTGCGCGTCGTCAGCTCCTTCCTCGCCACCGGCAACTCGCCGGCAGCGATGGTGCTCGGCGTCGTGCCGGTCATCCCGCCGGAGCTGCGCCCGATGGTGCAGCTCGACGGTGGCCGTTTCGCCACGTCGGACCTCAACGACCTCTACCGTCGTGTGATCAACCGCAACAACCGTCTCCGCCGCCTGCTCGACCTCGGTGCCCCCGAGATCATCGTGAACAACGAGAAGCGCATGCTGCAGGAAGCCGTCGACGCGTTGTTCGACAACGGTCGTCGTGGACGTCCGGTCACGGGTACCGGCAACCGCGCCCTGAAGTCCCTGAGCGACATGCTCAAGGGCAAGCAGGGTCGTTTCCGCCAGAACCTGCTCGGCAAGCGCGTCGACTACTCGGGCCGTTCGGTCATCATCGTCGGCCCGCAGCTGAAGCTGCACCAGTGCGGTCTGCCCAAGCAGATGGCGCTCGAGCTCTTCAAGCCGTTCGTGATCAAGCGCCTGATCGACCTGTCGCACGCGCAGAACATCAAGTCGGCCAAGCGCATGGTCGAGCGTTCGCGTCCGCAGGTGTGGGACGTGCTCGAGGAGATCATCCGTGAGCGCCCCGTGCTGCTGAACCGTGCGCCGACGCTGCACCGTCTGGGCATCCAGGCGTTCGAGCCGCAGCTCGTCGAGGGCAAGGCCATCCAGCTCCACCCGCTCGTGTGTGCCGCGTTCAACGCGGACTTCGACGGTGACCAGATGGCCGTGCACCTGCCGCTGTCGGTCGAGGCCCAGGCCGAGGCCCGCATCCTGATGCTCGCCTCGAACAACATCCTGAAGCCGTCCGACGGCCGTCCGGTGACCCTGCCCGCACAGGACATGATCATCGGTCTGCACCACCTGACGACCGTCCGCGAGGGCGCCGTCGGCGAAGGCCGTGCGTTCTCCTCGGTCGCCGAGGCGATCCTGGCCAACGACCAGCACACGCTGCACCTCAACGCGATGGCGAAGATCCGCATGTCGGGTGTCCACTTCGCCGAGGGTGAAGCACCCGAGGGCTACGAGCAGGGCGACACCGTGCTGCTCGAGACGACCCTGGGCCGTGCGCTCTTCAACGAGACCCTCCCGGCGAACTACCCGTTCGTCCAGAAGGTCACCGACAAGGGTGTGCTCTCCGCGATCGTCAACGACCTCGCCGAGCGCTACTCCAAGACCGAGACGGCCGCTGCGCTGGACCGGATCAAGGACGCCGGCTTCTACTGGGGCACCCGCTCCGGTGTGACCGTCGCCCTGTCGGACGTCGTGACGCCTCCTCGCAAGAAGGAGATCATCGCGGGCTACGAGGTCCAGGCCGCCAAGGTGCAGGGCGAGTTCGACAAGGGTCTGATCACCGACTCCGAGCGTCGTGCCGACCTGATCAAGATCTGGACCGAGGCCACCAACGAGATCGCGCAGGAGATGCGGGACAACTTCCCCGTCGACAACACGATCAACCGCATGGTGTCGTCGGGTGCTCGTGGTAACTGGCTGCAGGTCCGCAACATCGCGGGTATGCGTGGTCTGGTGAACAACCCGAAGGGCGAGATCATCGCCCGCCCGATCATCAACTCGTACCGCGAGGGCCTGACCGTGGCGGAGTACTTCATCGCCACGCACGGTGCTCGCAAGGGCCTTGCCGACACCGCGCTCCGTACCGCGGACTCCGGGTACCTCACCCGTCGTCTCGTGGACGTCTCGCAGGACGTCATCATCCGCGAGGACGACTGCGGCACGACCCGTGGCCTCGAGCTGCCGATCGCGACCGTGGACGCCGACGGCAAGCTGGTCCGCGACCCGCGCGTCGAGAACACCGTCTACTCGCGCACCCTGGCCACCGAGGCCGTGGACGCGAAGGGCACGGTCGTCGCCGAGGCTGGCGAGGACGTCGGTGACGTCCTCATCGACAAGCTGCTCGCTGCCGGTGTCGAGAGCATCAAGGTGCGCTCGGTCCTGACCTGCGAGTCGGCCGTCGGTGTCTGCGCGAAGTGCTACGGCCGTTCGCTCGCCACGGGCAACCTGGTCGACATCGGTGAGGCGGTCGGCATCATCGCCGCCCAGTCCATCGGTGAGCCCGGTACCCAGCTGACGATGCGCACCTTCCACACGGGTGGTTCGGCCTCGGCCGACGACATCACCCAGGGTCTGCCGCGTGTCACGGAGCTCTTCGAGGCCCGTACCCCGAAGGGCGCGTCCCCGATCGCCGAGGCCCCCGGCCGCGTCGTCGTCGAGGACACGGACAAGGGCCGTCGGATCATCCTCACGCCGGACAACGGTGACGAGCCGTTCATCTACCCGGTGCTCAAGCGTGCGACGCTCCTCATCGAGGACAACCAGCACGTCGAGCTCGGCGAGCAGTTCATCGCCGGCACCGTCGACCCGAAGGAAGTCCTCCGGGTCAAGGGTGTCCGAGAGGTCCAGAAGCACCTGGTCAACGGTGTGCAGGACGTCTACGGCTCGCAGGGTGTGCCGATCCACGACAAGCACATCGAGGTCATCGTCCGTCAGATGCTCCGCAAGGTCACCGTCGTCGACCACGGCGACACCGACCTGCTGCCGGGTGAGCTCGTCGACCGGTCGCGCTACAACGCGCTGAACCGTGCGGCGCTGCAGGAGGGTCGCAAGACCGCCTCGGCTCGCCAGGAGGTCATGGGCATCACGAAGGCGTCCCTCGCGACCGAGTCGTGGCTGTCCGCCGCTTCCTTCCAGGAGACCACCCGCGTGCTCACGCAGGCGGCCATGGAGGGCAAGCAGGACCACCTCGTCGGCCTCAAGGAGAACGTCATCATCGGTAAGCTCATCCCCGCCGGGACGGGCCTCAGCCGGTACCGCGACGTGGACGTGAACGCGACGGAAGAAGCGAAGGCGGAGCGGTACCCCAACCGCATCTTCGCGGACGACTCGTCGTTCTCGGACGCCGACCTGAGCTTCGTCGACTTCGACAGCTTCTCGTCGGACGACTTCACGCCCGGGACCTACAACTGATCCTGAGCTCCACCGGAACGGCCCCCGCATCCTCGGATGCGGGGGCCGTTCCCGTTCTCGGCCCGCGATCGCGACGACGGGGCGGACGGGAGGCCCGGTGCCAGGCCGCCAAGGGCCTCCCGGCCGGTGCGCGGTGCCGTCTAGAGCGCGCGGTCCGCGCCGTTGTCGCGTCCCGATCCGCGACCGGTCTCGTCGACCAGGGAGAACAGGCTGAGGACGTTGCCGTCGGGGTCGCGGACGTCGAACCAGTCCACGGCGCCGTCGACGCACTCGACGGGGCCGATGTCGATGCCGAGGGCGCCGATGCGGGCGTGCTGTGCGCCGACGTCGTCGACGCCGAACCGAACGCTCACGGGGTTCTCCTCGGCGGAGTCGTCCTCGTAGAGCTGGATCCAGATCCCGCCGACCTCGTACTCGGCGACACCGTCCTCGGGTTCGAGGTCCGGTTCGGCGCGCTCGAACACGGCGCCGTACCAGAGGCAGGACGCCTCGATGTCGGTGACGGGCAGCCCCACGGTCACGCTCGTGATCTCCATGTCTCATCATGGTCCCGGTCGGGCCCGCTCGTCGAGGGTCTTCCCGCGGTCTCTCGCTGCGCGGCGGAACTGGCAGGGTGGAGGGATGGCGACCCTGCGCGAACGGATCACGGCCCCGGCACACCTCTCGTTCCCCACGGCGGTCGGCGGGCTGACGTTCCGTGCCGGCGCGCTCGACGACGTCGGGGCGATGCACGCCGTCGCGGTCGCGTCGGCCGCGGTCGACGACCCGCACGCTCGGCCCTCCACAGCCGACCTCGAACGGTCGTTGTCCACCGAAGGGTCGGACGTCGCCCGGGACACCGTGGTGGGCGTCGATGCTGGAGGGCATGTGCAGGCCTACGGCATCGTCATCGACGTCCCCTCCCGGGTCACCGCCGCGCGTGCGGTGCTCGAGGGGACGGTCCACCCCGACCTGCGCGGGCGGGGGATCGGACGACGGGTGCTCGCGTGGCAGGTCGGCCGTGCCCGGCAGCGCCTGGCGACGCTCGACGTCGACCTGCCGGCCACGCTCGACGTCGGTGGGCGGCAGGGGTCCTCGGCGCTCCGGCTGGCGGCACACTTCGGCTTCGCACCGGTGCGCACCTGGCTCGACATGCAGGTCGTGTTCGACGACCGGGGGCGGGACTCCGAGGCGGTCCCCACGCTGCCGGACGGACTCGTCCTGCGGCCCGTCACGGTGGACGACATCGAACCGCTCCGGTCGGCCAAGAACGACGCCTTCCGCGACCACTGGGGTTCCCAGCCGATGGTCGCGTCGGACTGGCGGGGGTTCCTCACCTCGGACAAGAGCCGGCTGGACCTGTCGCGGGTCGTCGTGGGCGCTGACGGCACCGTCCTCGCGTTCACGATCGTCGAGGTCGAGCCCGACGGGTTCGCCGCGCGGGGCCACTCGTACGGGTACGTGCACTGGGTCGGTGTCGTCCGTGCCGCACGGGGGACGGGGCTCGCGCCGATCGTCCTCGACGCGACCCTGCTGGCGATCCGTGCCGACGGCCTGTCCGCGGCGGTGCTGCACGTCGACGCCGAGAACCCGAGCGGAGCCGGTCGCATCTACGAACGACTCGGCTTCGTCGCCGGCGAGGTCCACGTCACGGCGTCGACGTCGCTCTGACCGTCGTGGCGGGGCTCCTGGACCCCAGTTCTGGGTGCATCCAGACCCCCTCCGCCCCCTCCTTCTGGGACTGCGGCCGACGACTGTCGCAGAAGTAGCGTGGTCGAGCGCCACATCCCTGGTGGTGCGCATCCCGACCACGTCTCGCCGCGCGCGAGTCCAAGGAGGCACAGGACTCATGGCGACCCTGTCCGAGATCCTCATCCTGAACGGCGCTCTGCCGATCGAGCACCTCGACTCGATGACGGGCGACGAGGACCTCGACGAGCGCGCCATCCGCGGCCTGGTCGACCAGGGCGTCGTGAGCGAGGCGCAGTTCATCACCGCCCGGGCGGCCTCGAACAACTCCCGCACCGTCCCGCTCACCGACTACCCGGTCGACGGCACGGCGGTCTCGATCCTGCCCGCGGCGCTCTGCCGCCGGCACGGCGTCCTCGGCGTCGGCTTCGAGGGCGAGCTGCTCATCCTCGCGATGGTCAACCCGACCAACGTGCTGGCGATCGACGACGCACGCGCCGCGTCCGGCCGACCGATCAAGCCGCTCCAGGTCGACGAGCGCGACCTGCTCACCGCGCTCGACCGCTACCTGCGTGCCGACGACGAACTCAACGACCTGACCTCGTCGCTCGAGGAAGAAGCCGCCGTCAGCTCGTCGGCCCAGGTCGACCTGGCCGACGGCGCCCTCGACGACGTCCCGATCGTCCGCTTCGTCAACCTGCTCGTGTCGCAGGCCATCCAGGACCACGCCTCGGACATCCACATCGAGCCCGGCGAGCACGAGGTCCGGATCCGGTACCGCATCGACGGCGTGCTGCACGAGATGGCCCCGGCACCGAAGAACATCCAGAACGGCGTCATCAGCCGTCTGAAGATCATGAGCGACATCGACATCGCCGAACGTCGCAAGCCACAGGACGGCCGCATGTCGGTCCGTCACGGCGGCCGCCAGATCGACCTCCGCGTGGCGACGCTGCCCACCGTGTGGGGCGAGAAGGTCGTCATGCGGATCCTCGACAACACGAACACGTCGTTGACCCTCAAGGACCTCAACCTCCTCGAGCAGAACTTCCAGGCGTACCAGCGGTCGTACTCGAAGCCCTACGGCATGATCCTGGTCACCGGGCCCACCGGCTCAGGCAAGTCCACGACCCTCTACACGACGCTGAACGCCGTCGCCAAGCCGGAGATCAACGTCATCACCGTCGAGGACCCGGTCGAGTACCGGATGGCCGGCATCAACCAGGTGCAGGTCAACCCGAAGGCCGGACTGACGTTCGCGTCCGCACTGCGCTCGATCCTGCGGTCCGACCCCGACGTCGTCCTGCTCGGCGAGATCCGCGACCACGAGACCGCCCAGATCGCCATCGAGGCATCCCTCACCGGTCACCTCGTGCTCTCCACGCTGCACACGAACGACGCCCCGTCGGCGGTGACCCGTCTCACCGAGATGGACATCGAGCCCTTCCTGGTCGGTTCCGCCCTCGACTCCGTCGTCGCCCAGCGTCTGGCGCGACGGCTGTGCGACCGGTGCAAGGCGCCCGCCGTGTACGAGGCCGAGCAGCTCCGCGCGCTCGGGTTCCTGCGCCCCGGCGACGAGGTCCCGGCGTTCTTCGCCCCCATCGGCTGCGCGGTCTGCTCGAACACCGGGTACCGCGGCCGCATCGCCCTGCACGAGGTCATGACCGTCACCGAGGAGATCGAGCGCCTCGCCGTCTCGCGTGCCTCGAGCGCTGAGATCAGCCGTGTCGCCCAGGCGCAGGGGATGCTCACGCTCCGCCAGGACGGCTTCGAGAAGGTCAAGCTCGGTCTCACGAGCGTCGACGAGATCCTGCGCGTGGTCGCGTAGGCACGAGAGAGCGCAGCAGATGACCGACTCCGTGTACGACATCACGATCCCCGGCGACGAGCCCGTCGCCGGCTGGCACCCGGGCAACCCCGGCACCGAGGTGGGCTCCCGGCGCGCAGCACGCCTGGCCGCTGCCGCCGCGGCGGCGCCGCCGGAGCAGGTCTACGACCTCGGCGACGACACCGCTGCATGGCCGGCACCGTCCGGCTCGCCCGTCGCCGTGCCTGTCGCCCAGCCGCTCGCCACCCCGGCGACGCCGCCCGCCGCGGTGCCGTCGTCGACCGCGACGTACGGATACACCGAGGCCCCGACGCAGCAGCTGCCCGTCGCTCCGGTTGCGCCCGCACCGACCGCCACGCTCGGCGGCGACATAGACTTCGCCCGTCACGCCCGTGAGGTCGCCGATCCCGACCTCATCACCGCGCTCGCGCAGGTCGTCTACCAGGGCGCCTCCGACCTGCACGTCACCGCGGACGCCCCGCCCACCGTCCGCGTCGACGGCTCGCTCCGTCCCGCGGTGCCCGGCGGCGCGTGGTCGCGCGGCAAGGTCATCGCGGCCCTCAAGACGCTGCTGTCGGTCGAGCAGGCCGGCCAGTTCGACGAGGAGCAGGAACTCGACTTCGCGTACTCGCTGTCGCCGGAGTACCGCTTCCGCGTGAACTTCTACCAGCAGCGCGGCAACTGGGGCGCGGCCTTCCGCATCATCCCCACGAAGATCAAGACGCTCAAGCAGCTCGGCATCCCCGAGCACGTCGGCGACTTCGCCGGCCTGCCCCGCGGACTCGTCCTGGTCACCGGCCCCACCGGCTCCGGCAAGTCCACGACCCTCGCCGCCCTGATCGACCTGGTGAACGAGAGCCGTGCCGACCACATCGTGACGGTCGAGGACCCGATCGAGTTCATGCACGAGCACAAGCGGGCGATCATCAACCAGCGCGAGGTCGGCGCCGACACGCACTCCTTCGCCGCCGCGCTCAAGCACGTGCTCCGCCAGGACCCCGACGTCATCCTGATCGGCGAGCTCCGCGACCTCGAGACCATCTCCGTCGCGCTCACCGCCGCCGAGACCGGTCACCTGGTGTTCGCCACCCTGCACACGCAGAGCGCCCCCGGCACCATCGACCGTGTCATCGACGTCTTCCCGCCGCACCAGCAGGGCCAGATCCGCACGCAGCTCGCGGCGACCCTGCAGGGCGTCGTCTGCCAGACGCTGGTGCCGAAGGCGAACGGCGTCGGTCGCGTCGTCGCCACCGAGATCATGACGATCACCCCCGCCATCGGCAACCTGATCCGCGAGGGCAAGACCTACCAGATCACCTCGGCCATGCAGGCCGGGCGTGACCTCGGCATGCACACCATGGACCAGGACCTCGCCGAACTGGTCAACGTCGGCACGATCTCACGCAAGGCCGCGATGGAGAAGGTGCACGACGAAGAGGGCTTCGGCCGGCTGGTGCAGCGCGTCGAGTCCCCGTCCGACTCATCGGCAGCCGCGATCGCCGCCAGCGGGATCGACTTCGGCGACAAGTTCTCCGGAGGCCACTGATGTCACTCGCATTCGACTACCGCGGGCGCGACGGTGCCGGCAAGCTCGTCAAGGGGCGCCTCGACGCCTCGTCCGAGGGCGCTGTCGTCCAGCGGCTGCGGGGCATGGGCGTCTCGCCGATCGCGATCACCGAGTCCAAGGCCGGCACGGGGCTGCAGACCGAGATCAAGATCCCCGGGTTCGAGAAGGGTGTCGGCCTCAAGGACCTGGCGATCATGTCGCGGCAGGCCTCGACGATGCTCACCTCGGGCCTCTCCCTGCTCCGGGCGCTGTCGATCCTGGCCGACCAGACCGAGAACAAGAAGCTCAAGGACATCCTCGGCAAGGTCCGTGACGACGTCGAGCGGGGCGTCTCGTTCTCCGACGCCGTGGCGAAGTACCCGGTGGACTTCCCGCCGATCATGATCAACATGATCCGCGCGGGCGAGACCGGCGGGTTCCTCGACCAGGCCATGGACTCCATCGCCACGAACTTCGAGAAGGAGCACAAGCTCCGCTCGACCATCAAGTCGGCGATGACCTACCCGGTGGTCGTGCTGTGCATGTCGCTGGCCGCGGTCGTCATCATGCTCGTGTTCATCGTGCCGATCTTCCAAGGCATGTTCGAGTCGCTCGGCGGGCAGCTCCCGTTGCCGACGCTGATGCTCGTCTACCTGTCGCAGGCGATGGTGTACGTCGGGCCGGTCCTCGCGGTCGCCGTGGTCGTCGGCTGGTTCTGGTGGCGCGCGAACAAGAACACCGACCGTGTGCGTCGGGTGATCGATCCGCTCCGGATGCGCCTTCCGGTGTTCGGGCAACTCAACCGCAAGATCGTGATGGCCCGGTTCGCGCGCAACCTGTCGAACATGATCGGAGCTGGCGTCCCCATTCTCGAGGCATTGCAGATCGCCGGACAGGTGTCGAACAACTTCGTCGTCGAGCAGGCGTTGGGACGCGTTTCTGAAGCGGTTCGAAAAGGGGAATCAATCGCCGCCCCGCTCGAGCGGGAATCAGTGTTCCCGACGATGGTGACGCAGATGATCGCCGTCGGTGAGGACGCTGGTTCGATGGAATTGATGCTCGAGCGGATCGCGGTCTTCTACGACAACGAGGTCGAGGCATCGACAGAAGCGCTGACCTCGTTGATCGAACCGCTGCTCATCGGGTTCCTCGGGGTGGTGGTCGGCGGCATGATCGTCGCCCTGTACCTGCCGATCTTCCAGATCTCGTCGCTCGTCAAGTAACGATCCGACAGCACGGGCCACCCTCTGACGGGGGTGGCCCGTGCTGTTCCACCCCCGGTACTGGGGGTATTTCGCACCCCCGATCACCCCCGTTCTCGGGATTCTGCACCGAACCTCGCGTGAATACGCTCGTCACCGGCGGCCGAGCAAGTGCCGGACACTTTCCCCATCACATTCCCGAAAGAATGGAAACACCATGTACTTCGCTCTCATGGGCAAGCTGAACGCTCGCCGCAAGGGTCTTCTCGAAGAGAACGAGAAGGGCTTCACGCTCATCGAGCTCCTCGTCGTCGTGATCATCATCGGCATCCTCGCCGCGATCGCCATCCCGGTGTACCTGGGCGTGCAGAACAACGCGAAGGACTCCAGCGCAAAGTCGGATGTGTCGAACTTCAAGACTGCGGTGGTGGCGATCCAGTCGTCGACGGGTTCCCTTCCTGCCGCTGGTACGTACAGCGCCTCGGCCGCGCTGACCGATGCTCTGAAGTCCAACGGTGCCAGCCTCAGCGGGAACACGACCTCGATCGTCTACACGACCGGTGGCTCCGCCGCGGCCCCGACCTTCAAGGTGGTCGGTGTCAGCTCCACCACTGGCAAGTTCTGCGCTTCCGACAGCTCGGGTGTCGTCACCGGCGACTCCTGCTGACCCTCCCCGACAACGGGCCGTGACGACCGTCACGGCCCGTTGTCACAGCCATTGATCTGACAGAGAGGCAGAACGTGTTGCTGCGCATCGTCGACCGCCTCCGGGCGGCTCGTGAGTCCGACGAGGGCTTCTCGATCATCGAGGTGATGGTTGCGATGACCGTCTTCGCGATGATCGCCGCGGGTGTCGCAGCGGGCATCGTCTCCACGCTCTACCTCACGCAGGACAACCGTTCGCGCGAAGCTGCGCTCAACCTGGCGAACCAGGCGCTCGACGCGGCACGCAGCACGAAGGACGTCTTCACGCTCGACGACGACACGACGCGGCAGTCGATCGGCAACCAGGCGTACACGATCAAGCAGACCACCAACTGGATCAACTCAGACGGCTCCGACAACTCGTGCGGCGCCGGCTCGGGGGTCCTCGCCTACAAGCGCGTGTCGATCACCGTCTCCTGGACGAGCGGTACCTCGCCGCGACAGAAGAACGTCGTGCTCGACACCCTGATCTCCCCTTCCGCTGCGGTGTCGAGCGCGAGCGCGTCCACGATCGTCGTCGGGGTCCAGACCGCGACGGGCGGACCGAACCCCGGCGTCGCCGTGACGATCACGCCCGTGTCCGGCGGCGCGACCGGCTTGTCGAACCCGCCGGCGGTGACCGACACGAACGGGTGCAGCTACGCGGTCGGCGTCACCCCGGGAACCTACAAGGTGACGATCGCCAAGGCCGGGAACATCGACAAGGACGGTACGACCGCTCCGTCGTCGTCGGTGGCGACCACCGCCGGTGGCGTCGGCAACGCGACCTTCCTCTACGACCAGGCGATCACCGTCACGGCCGGCGCCCCGCTGAACCTCAAGGACGGTGTCACCGCGAAGCTGCCGACGTCGCTCCCGATCACCTACCGCTACAACGACACGGTGAAGACGTTCACCACCACGACAACCGTGCTCTTCCCGTACCAGTGGACCGCGATCGCTGGCGCCTACACCTCGACGTGCAAGGACGTCGACCCAACGGCATGGCCCACGGCGAGCAACCTGACGACGTCACCGAACATCTTCAACGGGGTCGACGGCTCGACGCCCGGGTACAACCCGACGACCGCGCTCACCGCGACCGCGCGCGCTCCCATGGGGGTGTTCGACGTGAAGATGGGCGGCGTCGACACCGTCCTCGTCGCGACGGTCAAGAACACGGCAGCCGTGACCAACGGCGATCCCGGGTGCGCACCGTCGACGACGTACACCTTCACCGGCATGACGCCCTCGGCCGCGACGACGATCGCACTGCCGTTCGGCACGTGGACGCTGCGCGGCACGACCGTACTCGGTGGCGTGCTGAGCAGCAACACGCAGACCATCGCCTCGAACCCGAACGTGACGAACCTCAAGGTCTCCTCGAGCGGCAACATCGTGACGCTCGACCCCCGAACGGTGCCGACCTCGTGATCGGCCGGATCCGCCAAGTCCTCGACCGCGCCCGCACCGACCAACGGGGTATCACGCTCGTCGAGCTCATCGTGGGCATGAGCCTTTCGCTCCTCGTACTGACGATCGCGGGCTCGTTCCTGGTCGCGTCCCAGAAGGCCTCCGTGACGGCGAGCTCGATCAGTCAGAACACCCGAGCTGCGTCGACTGCCATGAACGAGATGGGCCGCATGCTCCGGGCGGCGACCGACAACCCGGTGCCGACCGGCGACGACTCGCAGTTCGCCTTCCAGTACGCCAGCGCGACGTCGATCCGCTTCTTCGCGTACGTGAACCTCGACTCGACACTCTCCCAGCCGGTCCAGGTCCAGCTGACGCTCGATCCGGTCACGAAGCGGATCACGGAGACGACGTGGAAGGGTAGCGCCGTCTCCGGCAACTCCTCGTACTTCTCGTTCCCGCTGGCCCTCGGTGCCACGCTGACGTCGACTCCCACGTCGAAGCGCACGCTGGTGTCCTCCGCGGTGAACGGCGTCGCGTTCTCGTTCACCGATGCGTCGAACAACGTGCTCGGAACGCTGACGTCACCGGTCTCGGTGACGGACCTGCCGAACATCCGATCGGTCAGCGTGACGCTGACCGTCGGGTCGAGCACCACGGACCCGAACGCCGTGACCCTGACCAACAGGGCCAGCATGCCGAACATCGTGATGGGAGCCTCCTCGTGATCCGACTCCTCCACGTCATCCGTTCCCGGGACGACGAACGTGGTGTCGCCCTCGTTGCCGTCGTGGGCATCGGCATGGTCGTGATGATCCTGGTCGCGACGATGGTCGCGATCGCGACGTCGGGCGCGAAGGTCACCGCGACGGACCGATCCTGGAACCGAGCCATCGCGGCGGCCTACGCCGGGGTCGCCGATTACCAGTCGCGGCTCAACGCCGACAACACCTACGGCAACTACGGGCAGTCGAGCGCACCGTTCAGCGCCGCGTCGAACAGCACCTTCAGCAAGGGCACCGGCGACAACGCGGCGTTCAACTACCAGTCCGGTCAGCAGTGGGTGTCCGTCCCCACCGGCGACGGCTCCGCCAGCGACTCGTCGTTCCGGTACGCCGTCGACAACAGCAAGCTCTCATCGCAGGGCGTGATCCGGGTGCAGTCGACCGGGCGTTCCGGCACGACGACCAGGACCGTCGTCGCAAACGTGCGGCCGGACGGGTTCTCGAACTACCTCTACTTCACCAACTTCGAGTCCGGCGACCCGACCGTCACGAACGAGAAGGGCGTCGGGACGCTGCCGTGCACCTCGGTGTACCGACCGGTCGCGACCTCGGCGACCTGCGACCAGATCCAGTTCGGCGGCGGTGACGTGCTCGAGGGGCCGGTGCGGTCGAACGATCAACTCAAGGTGTGCGGCGCGCAGTTCAAGAGCACGGTCCAGAGCGTCTACGGCGTGAGCAGCAGCGGGTGCACGCTCGGGCGGTACGCCTCGAACCCGACGACGTCCTCGACGTTGACCCCGCCGGCCACGATCGGTGACCTGCGCGACTACACGCGCTCCGATCTGCCCTCGACCACCAGCACCGTCGAGGGAGCCGGCTGCATCTACACCGGGCCGACGAAGATCACGTTCAACGGTGACGGCACGATGACGGTGCGCTCGCCGATGACGATCGCGACGCAGGTCACCGGAGCGACCGCGACACCGGGGGCGCAGATCACCGGCGTGAACAGTGACACGTCGGCAGCCGCGGCCAAGTGCGGGGCTCCCACCGACCTCCGGAGCGCCAGCGGGGCCCGAGTCACGATCCCGAAGAACAACCTGATCTTCGTGCAGAACGAGCCGAGCGCACGTGCGGCCGGGACGACGCCGGACCCGAACTACTGGAAGGGCAACGCCACCCTCAAGAACGTCGCGACAGCGTGTGATTCGACCTCGGACGCGAGCACCGCGACCACCCTGAAGCCGAACGGTGTCGGTTTCCCCTTCGTCGGTTCCTCGGCGAACAACTCCGAGACAGATCCCACCGCTGGCGGTGGCACCTCGGTGACGGCGCCGTACGGCTGCGATCGCGGTGACGCGTTCGTGCAGGGCACGGTCGACAAGGCGGTCACCATCGCCGCCGAGAACTACCTCTACGTCACCGGCGACATCCGGTACCCGGCGACGCGGTCCGCGTCCACGGTCCTCGGGCTGATCGGTCAGCGTGCGGTCTGGGTGTGGAACCCGATCAACACGAACAACGCTGCGATCCTGTCGAACGATCGCGAGATCGACGCAGCGATCCTCTCGAACACCGGCACGTTCGTCGTGCAGAACTGGACACGGGGTTCGTCGAACGGCCGGGGGACCCTCACGGTCAGCGGGTCGATCGCGCAGAACTTCCGCGGTGCGGTCGGTCTGGCGAGCGGGCAGGGCTACACGAAGGCGTACACGTTCGACTCGAGCTTGGCGACCTACACGCCGCCGAAGTTCCCGCAGCCGACCGTGACGACGTACCGAGTGGCCACCCAGGTCGAATCGAAGACGGCGTACGACCGGAACGGAGCGCCAATCTCGTGACCAGCGCCGTCTCGACCCTCGCGGCGTTCGTCGCTGCGTTCGGAGCGGTGTTCGGGCTCGCCGTCGGTTCGTTCCTCAACGTGGTCGTCCATCGGGTCCCGGCCGGGATGTCCGTCGTCGCCCCCGCATCCGCGTGTCCGAAGTGCGGGCGCGCGATCCGGGGCTTCGACAACGTTCCGTTGGTGTCCTGGTTGGTCCTCCGGGGCCGGTGCCGTGACTGCGCCGAACCGATCTCCGTCCGGTACCCGATCGTCGAGGCCTCGACCGGGGTGTTGTTCATCGCGGTGGTGTTCCGGTTCCTGCCACAGGACGGCTCACCCGGTGCGGTTGTCGCGGGTCAGACGGTCCTGCTCGTCGCCCTGCTCTTCGTCATGGCGGTGAGCGTCGCGTTGGCGCTCATCGACATCGACACGCACACGTTGCCCAACAGGATCGTCCTGCCGATGTACCCGGTGCTCGTCGGGCTCCTGGCCGCTTCGAGTGTCCTCACCGGCGACTGGGGTGCCATGCTCCGGGGTCTGCTCGGTCTCGTGATCCTCGGTGGCGTCTACCTGGTCCTCGCGATCGCGGCACCACGGGGGATGGGGTTCGGGGACGTGAAGCTCGCCGGTGCACTGGGACTCCTACTCGCGTACCTCGGATGGGGACCCCTCGCTGTGGGTGCTTTCGGAGCGTTCCTCCTCGGCGGTACCTTCGGGATCGTCCTCCTCCTGACCAGGCGTGCGGGTCGCTCGACGGGGATCCCGTTCGGCCCGTGGATGCTCCTCGGCGCGTGGGTGGGCGCGTTCTCCGGGGTCCTGATCTGGAACGCCTACCTCCGACTCCTCGGTCTCGCCTGACGAACCGGGCTGACACCCCCCAGAGCCCGGCTCGACCGGAAGGAACACGATATGACGAAGAACATCGTCGGCATCGACATCGGCGCCGAGTCGATCCGCGCAGTCGAGGTCGCCGACGCCGAGAAGGCGAACCCGACGATCGTGCGCGTCGCTGAGGTCCCGGTACCGAAGGATGCGACGAAGCAGGGCGAGGTCCTCGAAGCGAACACGGTCGCGGCGGCATTCCGCGAACTCTGGTCGATCGGCCGCTTCCGAACCAAGGACGTCGTCCTGGGCATGGGAAACCAGCGCGTCCTCTCGCGTGACCTCACCGTGCCGAAGGCGCCGCTCGCGCAGATCCGCGAGTCGCTCCCCTTCCAGGTCCAGGACATGCTCCCCGTTCCGGTCGTGGACGCGATCCTCGACTTCTACCCGGTGTCCGAGAGCGTCGGGGAGTCCGGACCGGTCGTGAACGGTTTGCTCGTCGCTGCGATCAAGGACGCGGTCCTCGCGAACGTGCGCGCTGCGGAGCTGGCCGGACTGCGCCCGGTGGGTGTCGATCTGATCCCGTTCGCCTTGTCACGGGTCCTGGCGCCCCGGGTCGCCGGCGCCGGGACGGTCGCGATCGTCGACTGCGGTGGCAACACGACGTCGGTCGTGATCGCCAACGACGGGGTCCCCACGTTCGTGCGCATCATCCCGACGGGTGGCGATCACGTGACCAAGACGATCGCCACCCGGCTCGACGTCTCCCTCACCGAAGCCGAGGCGATCAAGCGGCACTTCGGTCTGGTCGGACGAGCGCAGACGCCGGACGACGCCCGTGCCGTGGCGGTGACGCGTGAGACGGTCGGTGAACTGCTCACCAGCGTCCGGAACACGGTGACCTACTACGCCAACACTCGACCAGCCGATGTCGTGCGGGGCATCGTGCTCGTCGGTGGCGGTGCGGCACTCCCCGGCTTCCGGGAGAGTCTCGGTGACTACTCCGGCTTGCCGGTCGCCGTCGGGGACCCGTTCGTGTCCGCTCGGACGGCACGGGGCATCACCCCGGAACTCCTCCGTGAGCGGTCGGCTTCCATCTCGGTCGCCTGGAGCCTCGCGGTCGGAGGCCGAGCAGCATGACCAAGATGATCGAGACCGGTTCGACCGCCCGACGCCGGCCAGCCAAGGCGGTTCCCGGCAGCAGCACAGAGGCGACCTCTCGCACGGCGAGAGCCGGCGCGAAATCGCGTGTCCTGGTGGTCGGAGGACCGCCGCGAGTGGACCTGCTCCCCACCGAGGTCCACGTCAGCCGGCGGCAGCGCGCCACGATCCGGCGTGCGTGGGCGGGCGTGCTGGTCGTCGCCGTCGCAGTCGGACTGGCGACTGCCTGGGCGATGGCGGACCGCATGTCCGCCGAGCAGGACCTGGCCGCAGCCCAGAGTGAAACGGCGACGCTCGCCAAGCAGCAGGGGCAGTACCGGGACGTCCGTGTGGCCGAATCCGAGAGCGCGTTGTTGCAGAGCGCGCAGACGGTCGGCGGATCGACGGAGATCGACTGGGCGACGACGCTTGCGTCGGTGCGGTCGAGACTGCCGGCCGGGGTGCAGATCACCGGACTCACGATCGACTCCGCCGGCGCCGAGGAAGCGTACGCGCAGTCGGACGACCCCCTGCAGGGGCAACGCATCGCGACGCTCACCTTCGACGCCACGAGCGACGCCCTGCCCTCGATCCCGGACTGGCTGACCGCCGTCGGCGGGGTCAACGGGTTCGTCGATGCGAACGCCAACTCGGTCGCCCGGTCGCAGGACGGCGGCGGGTACGCGGTGAACATGACCATCCACCTCGACGAGAAGGCGTTCGACGGTCGGTACGCCGCCAAGAACGCGGAGAAGGACTGACCATGTCGCGCAACCGCCTGAGTCTCTTGCTCGCCGTCCTCGCGATGGCGGTCGTCGCCGTCGGCGGGTTCTTCCTCGCTGTGCAGCCGCAGCTCGCACAGACGGCATCAGCGCACACCCAGACGGCGGCCGTCGAGCGGACGAACGACACCAGCCGGAGCGAACTCGCACGCTTGCGTCAGCAGGCGGCGGACTTGCCGGCCATGAAGCGCGAGCTCTCGACCCGCGCGACGTCGGTGCCGGACACGGCTCGGCTGTCGGCGTTCATCGATCAGCTCAACACGATCGCCGCCGCTTCCGGGATGCAGGTTTCGTCGTTCACGGCGAGCGACGCGACGGCGTACTCACCCGCGGTCGCGGCGGAGCCCACGGCCGCTGGGCAGGCCGGCGCAACACCCTCGGCATCGCCGTCGTCGACGGCCGAAGCGGTACCGTCCGCTCCGGAGGCGCCCAGCCTCGTCACGGATGCAGCAGTCACCGGCCAGAACTTCTCGGTGATCCCCGTGACGGTCGCGGTCGACGGCTCGTTCGACCAGGCGCTGCAGTTCGTCAAGGGAGTACAGGGAGGCGATCGGCTGTTCCTCATCACGACGATCTCCTCGACGGAGAAGAGCGGCGAGGACGGAACCGCCAGCAGCAGCAGTTCGTGGACCTTCGGCGGATCGATCTACGTGCTCGATCGTTCCGCAGACGGGGCTGCCGCGACCACAGCGACAACCTCCGCGAAGGGCTGACCCGACCCCCGCGGACTGGGGTGTGACGCGCCACGCCGACCCCCCTTCCGCGACACCCGTCGGCCTGCGTACGATGCTCACGAGGCCGTGATCGCGGCTGCTCATCCTCTCTCGAACGGTCGGCTCGAATCGGCCGTTCCTCGTCGTGCCCGGAGTCGCGCGTGTTGGTCGGAATCGTTGAATTCCTCGGTTGGTTCGGTGCAGTAACCGTGCTGGCAGGTTACATACTCTTCTCCACGGGGAAGCTCCCGAACGGGCCGGTCTACCAGCTCTTCAACCTCGTCGGGGGCCTCGCCGTCGCGGTCAACGTGGCCGCACACCACGCTGTGCCGTCGACCATCGTCAACGGCATCTGGGCGATCGTGGCCGTGGACGTCCTGGTGAAGATGGGACGCGCCCGTCGCGCGGCGAAGCGCGGCGAGCCGGCGGTCTCCGAGGCGACCGTCCTGCACGCCGAGCCGGCGTCCACCACCGGGGTCCTGCCGATCATCGGCCCCGCCCTGCGCGACCACGAGTCGGAGGAGCCCTCCGAGGCGGACGCAGCCCCGGGCCTCCAGGCCGCACCGGCCGCCAGCACGACGCAGGCCGCTCCGATGACCGAGACCGTCCCGATCATCACCGCGACGATCGCACTCGCCCTCGTCGCCGCAGCACAGCAGCAGGTGGACCACGCCGACCACCCGGAGCGGACCGAAGCCACCCGCTGACCGCCCCGGCGGCGATACGATCACCTCATGTCCCGGTGGTTGATCGCGACGATGACGTCCGTCCTCTTCATCGCGCTCGTCGTCGCCGTCGCGGGGTTCGAAGCGCTCCTCGCCGACGTCGAGGCGATCGCGCAGCCGGACGCGACCCCGTACCTCGGCCCGGCCATGGTGATCGGCGCCGCCGTGGTGGTGTTCCTCGCGACCGCGGTCGGCGCGCGAGAGGGCAACCCCGGCGTCACCGGCCTGCTCGCCGCCGCGACCGCCTACCTGGTGATGCTCGGCGTCGGCGCCGTCGGGTACGCGGCGATCCGCCGCGACCTGACCGAACTCCTCGTCTTCCCGGCCGGCTACGCGCTCGGCCCGTTCGTCGTCGGGTCCGTCGTGGTGGCGCTCCTGTCGGTGATCGGCGGGATCTCCATGGCCCGGCACCAGGCCCGGACGACGGCTCGCACTCTTGACGCAGACCGGCGGCAGGAGTCGACGGTCGCGGGCGACGACATCGCCGGGCGGTAGTCTGCCCGGGCACGACGCACACGCAACGGGGGAACCATGAGCGACCAGCACACACCGGATCCGGACCAGCAGCGCGGCTGGGGAGCCGTGCCGCCGGTGGCGTCGATCCGTGGGACGCACGAGGGGCCGGCAGGCGCCGGGTTCACCACGCCCGCGCCGCGCGGTCCGCGCCGGAAGCTCCGCCGCGGCCAGCTGATCGGGATCATCGCCGGCAGCACCGCGGTCGTGCTGTTGCTCGTCGCCGGCGTCGTCGGGTTCTCGGTCGGCTCGGCCACCCACTCGGCCGACCGCCCCGTGCGGGCGTTCCTCGACGACCTGACCGCGGGGAAGGTCACCGATGCCCTCGACGCAGCGGGCATCGACCGGACGAAGGCCGACGTGCTCCTCACCGACGCCGCGTACGCGAAGGCGACCGCGAAGGTCACCGGCTACCGGGTGGCTGCGACGCGCACGGACGGCGACACCGCCACCGTCCGCGCCTACCTGCGCCAGGCCGGCCGGGACGTCGCGGCGACCTTCACGCTCGACAAGACCGGCACCGACTGGGGTGTGTTCCCGGTGTGGGAGCTGCAGGCGCCGGAGCTCGGCAGCGTCGACGTCAGCGTCCGGGGGCCGTCAGGCGCCTCGGTGCAGGTCGCGGGGACGTCGACGAAGACCTCGAAGGACGGCACGGTCGGTCTCCGCGCGCTCCCCGGGACCTACGCGGTCACGTACGACGGTGGCAAGTGGACGAAGGCGACTGGTGGCAGCGCCGTCGTGGGCGGGTTCGGTGGCAGCACCTCTACGCCCGTGCAGATGACCGCGGCGCTCACGAACGCGGGGGAGCAGGCGTCGAAGCGGGCCGTGGACGCATGGGTCGACGGCTGCATCGCCTCGAACGACGCCGCACCGGCCGGGTGCAGCTTCTACGCCTACGGCGAGAACCCCGCGTACACGTACACGAACGAGAAGTGGACGCTCGAGTCACGGCCCACGGTCGCCGTCGGCAGCTGGACCTCGAACGGGTGGCTGGTCTCCACCACCACCTTCGGTCGGGCGACCTTCACGGCGGACATCGCCGGCGCGGGCGGTACCGGGACGGCTTCGGCCGGGCCGCTCAACGTCAACGCGAGCGGGTACATCACGGGGTTCTCGAGCTCCGGTGCGACGTTCCGCTCGGCGGTCGGCAACGGGTCCTCGGACACCGGCTCATGACGGTGTCCGGCGTGGTGCCGGCCCGGATTGATTTCGTTCCGTTACGCGGGTAGTCTCTTCTGGGTGTGCGCCCTCGGGCGCGCCCGAAAAGTCCGGCGAGCGAGATCGCCCAGCCGGACCACTCCGTCCCCCGCAGGTTCCTCCGCCGTCAGGCGGTCATCAGCGTGGGACGAGGAAGCCGGCGGATCGCGCCGGCCAGAGAGCACGAGCGAAGAACCAGGAGAACAGTTGCCTACTATTCAGCAGCTGGTTCGCAAGGGTCGTACGCCGAAGGTCACCAAGACCAAGGCGCCCGCCCTGAAGGCGAACCCCCAGCAGCGTGGTGTGTGCACCCGCGTCTACACCACCACCCCGAAGAAGCCGAACTCCGCACTGCGCAAGGTCGCTCGTGTGAAGCTCTCGAACGGCACCGAGGTCACGGCGTACATCCCCGGTGAGGGCCACAACCTCCAGGAGCACTCGATGGTGCTCGTCCGTGGCGGTCGTGTGAAGGACCTCCCCGGTGTGCGGTACAAGATCATCCGTGGCGCCCTGGACACCCAGGCCGTGAAGAACCGTAAGCAGGCTCGCAGCCGCTACGGCGCGAAGAAGGGTTGAGTTAGATGCCTCGTAAGGGTCCCGCCCCCAAGCGTCCCGTCGTCGCCGACCCGGTCTACGGTGCGCCGATCGTCAGCCAGCTCGTCAACAAGATCCTGCTCGACGGCAAGAAGGGCCTCGCCGAGCGCATCGTCTACGGTGCACTCGAGGGCGTCACTGCCAAGAACCAGCAGGATGCTGTCGTCACGCTCAAGAAGGCGCTCGACAACGTCCGTCCGACCCTCGAGGTCCGCAGCCGCCGCGTCGGTGGCTCGACCTACCAGGTCCCGGTCGAGGTCAAGCCGCACCGCGCGAACACCCTCGCGCTCCGCTGGCTGACCTCGTACGCCAAGGCCCGTCGCGAGAAGACGATGACCGAGCGTCTCATGAACGAGATCCTCGACGCGTCGAACGGTCTCGGTGCCGCGGTCAAGCGCCGCGAGGACACGCACAAGATGGCCGAGTCGAACAAGGCCTTCGCCCACTACCGCTGGTAGTCCCGGCACCGTCCGGGCACCGGTGGTCGAGAACCCCGGCGCCCGGACGGCCGCCAACCTCTCCTACAACTCTTCCGGAGGAACCCTGTGGCACAGGACGTGCTCACCGACCTGAACAAGGTCCGCAACATCGGCATCATGGCGCACATCGATGCCGGCAAGACCACGACGACCGAGCGCATCCTGTTCTACACGGGCATCACGCACAAGATCGGTGAGGTCCACGACGGCGCTGCCACGATGGACTGGATGGCGCAGGAGCAGGAGCGCGGCATCACGATCACGTCGGCCGCGACGACCTGCTTCTGGGACAACAACCAGATCAACATCATCGACACCCCCGGTCACGTGGACTTCACGGTCGAGGTGGAGCGTTCGCTCCGCGTCCTCGACGGTGCCGTCGCCGTCTTCGACGGCAAGGAGGGCGTCGAGCCCCAGTCCGAGACCGTGTGGCGTCAGGCGGACAAGTACAACGTCCCGCGCATCTGCTTCGTCAACAAGATGGACAAGCTCGGCGCGGACTTCTACTACACCGTCGACACGATCATCAACCGCCTCGGCGCGGAGCCCCTCGTGCTCCAGCTGCCGATCGGTTCCGAGAGCTCGTTCGAAGGCGTCGTCGACCTCGTCCAGATGCGTGCACTCACCTGGCGCGGCGACGCCAAGGGTGACGTCGCGATGGGTGCGAAGTACGAGATCGAGGAGATCCCGGCCGACCTGCAGGACCGCGCCGCCGAGTACCGCGAGAAGCTCATCGAGCGCGTGGCCGAGGCGGACGACGTCCTCATGGAGCGCTACCTCGAGGGCGACACCGACTTCTCGGTCGCCGAGATCAAGGCCGCGATCCGCGCCCTCACCGTGAGCAGTACGCTCTACCCGGTGCTGTGCGGTTCCGCGTTCAAGAACCGCGGTGTCCAGCCGATGCTCGACGCCGTCATCGACTACCTCCCGTCCCCGCTCGACGTGCCGCCGATGATCGGCCACGACGTCAAGGACGAGGAGAAGGAGATCATCCGCAAGCCCGACGCGTCGGAGCCGTTCTCGGCCCTGGCGTTCAAGGTCGCGGTGCACCCCTTCTTCGGTCGCCTCACCTACGTCCGCGTGTACTCCGGCTCGATCGAGTCCGGTGCACAGGTCATCAACTCGACCAAGGGCAAGAAGGAGCGCATCGGCAAGATCTTCCAGATGCACTCCAACAAGGAGAACCCGGTCGCCAACGTGACCGCTGGCCACATCTACGCGGTCATCGGCCTCAAGGACACCACCACCGGTGACACCCTGTGCGACCCGACCAACCAGGTCGTCCTCGAGTCGATGACGTTCCCGGAGCCGGTCATCGAGGTCGCGATCGAGCCGAACACGAAGGCCGACCAGGAGAAGCTCTCCACGGCCATCCAGAAGCTCGCCGAAGAGGACCCGACGTTCCGCGTCGAGCTCAACGCCGAGACCGGTCAGACGACGATCAAGGGCATGGGCGAGCTCCACCTCGACATCCTCGTCGACCGCATGAAGCGCGAGTTCCACGTCGAGGCGAGCGTCGGCAAGCCCCAGGTGGCCTACCGCGAGACCCTCACGAAGGTCGTCGAGCGCTACGACTACACCCACAAGAAGCAGACCGGTGGTTCCGGCCAGTTCGCCAAGGTGCAGATCGCGCTCGAGCCGATGGAGGTCACGAGCGAGAAGGTCTACGAGTTCGTCAACGCGACCTCCGGTGGCCGTGTCCCGCGCGAGTACATCCCGTCGGTCGACGCCGGTATCCAGGACGCCATGCAGGTCGGCATCCTCGCCGGCTACCCGACGGTCGGCGTGAAGGCCACCCTCAAGGACGGCGCGGCGCACGACGTCGACTCGTCCGAGATGGCGTTCAAGATCGCCGGTTCGATCGCCTACAAGGAAGCGGCCCGCAAGGCCGGTCCGGCGATCCTCGAGCCGATCATGGCCGTCGAGGTCCGTACTCCTGAGGAGTACATGGGCGACGTCATCGGTGACCTGAACTCCCGTCGTGGCCAGATCGCCTCGATGGAGGACGCCTCGGGCGTCAAGGTGGTCCGCGCGAGCGTGCCGCTGTCCGAGATGTTCGGCTACGTCGGCGACCTGCGGTCGAAGACCTCTGGTCGTGCGGTCTACTCGATGACCTTCGAGACCTACAGCCAGGTCCCGGCCAAGGTCGCCGAGGAGATCATCGCGAAGAACGCGGGGGAGTGACGCTCGAGCGTCTCTCCACAGGCGGGGGTGCCCGGCGACGGGCCCCCCGCCACCAAGTAAAGTAAAGACACACACCGCGCATCAACGGTCGCGAGCCCATCCAGGGCCGGCCGGGGATGACGCTTCCGAGTCCTGAGGAGGACCCACAGTGGCCAAGGCCAAGTTCGAGCGCACCAAGCCGCACGTCAACATCGGAACCATCGGTCACGTCGACCACGGCAAGACCACGCTCACGGCGGCGATCACCAAGGTTCTGCACGACCAGTACCCGGACCTCAACGAGGCCCGTGACTTCGCGCAGATCGACAACGCTCCCGAGGAGCGCCAGCGCGGCATCACGATCAACATCTCGCACGTCGAGTACCAGACCGAGAAGCGTCACTACGCGCACGTCGACGCCCCCGGTCACGCCGACTACGTGAAGAACATGATCACGGGTGCGGCGCAGATGGACGGCGCGATCCTCGTGGTCGCCGCCACCGACGGCCCGATGCCCCAGACGCGTGAGCACGTCCTGCTCGCCCGCCAGGTCGGCGTCCCGTACATCGTCGTCGCGCTGAACAAGTCCGACATGGTGGACGACGAGGAGATCCTGGAGCTCGTCGAGCTCGAGGTCCGCGAGCTCCTCGGCTCGCAGCAGTTCGACGAGGACGCTCCCGTCGTGCAGGTCTCTGCGCTCAAGGCGCTCGAGGGCGACGAGAAGTGGGTCAAGTCGGTCCAGGACCTCATGGCCCAGGTCGACGAGCACGTGCCGGACCCGGTGCGCGCCACCGACCAGCCGTTCCTGATGCCGATCGAGGACGTCTTCACGATCACCGGTCGTGGCACGGTCGTCACCGGTCGCGTCGAGCGTGGCACGCTCAACCTGAACGAGGAGGTCGAGATCGTCGGCATCCGCGCGACGCAGAAGACCACCGTCACGGGCATCGAGATGTTCCGCAAGCTGCTCGACCAGGCGGTCGCCGGTGACAACACCGGTCTGCTCATCCGTGGCCTCAAGCGCGAGGACGTGGAGCGCGGCCAGGTCGTCGTGAAGCCGGGTTCGGTCACGCCGCACACCGAGTTCCAGGCGAACGCGTACATCCTGACGAAGGAAGAGGGCGGGCGTCACAACCCGTTCTACGCGAACTACCGCCCGCAGTTCTACTTCCGCACCACGGACGTCACCGGCGTCATCACGCTGCCCGAGGGCACCGAGATGGTCATGCCCGGCGACACCGTCGCCATGACGGTCGAGCTGATCCAGCCGATCGCCATGGAAGAGGGCCTCCGCTTCGCCATCCGTGAGGGTGGTCGTACGGTCGGCGCCGGTACGGTCGAGAAGATCCTCAAGTAACTCCGGTTACCTGCCTCAGCGGGGTCGAGCCTTCGGGCTCGGCCCCGCTTTGTCGTCTCCCGTCCACGCGCCACTGACGGCCGCTCACTGCTCGCACGGGCGTCGGACGGGAGGCCCGGGGCGGGTCCGCTGCGACGGCGCCGGTCCGCCCCGTGTGGCGTCCCAGGCATCGTGGAGTTGGCTCGGACAGGTGACCCGCCTGCGCCGTTCCACGACCTCCGGTCGTGGCTACCACCGTGTCCGGAGCGGACGCGGCTTCTCGTACCGTGATCCCGATGGTGCGACCGTCACCGATGCCGCGGTCCGTCAACGGCTCGAGGACCTCGTCATCCCGCCGGCGTGGGACGACGTCTGGATCTCGCCGTACGAGAACGGCCACGTGCTCGCGACGGGGATCGACGGCGCCGGTCGGCGCCAGTACATGTACCACCCGTCGTGGCGCGAGCGCATGGACCGCATCAAGTACGACCGGGCCCTCGCCCTCGCCGAGTCCCTGCCGGTCGCGCGTCGCGGGGTCACGATGGACCTGCGGCGTCCCGAGCCCGACAGACAACGTGCGCTGGCCGCTGCCTTCCGAATGCTCGACCAGGGTTCGCTCCGGGTCGGCTCGGAGCGGTACGCCACCGAGCACGGCAGTCGCGGACTCTCGACGCTGCTGTGTGCGCACGCGCACGTCTCCGGCGACGACATCGAGCTCGACTTCCCGGGCAAGAGCGGGCAGGAGTGGTCGTCGTCCATCCACGACCCGGACCTCGCCACGGTGATCGCCGGCATGAAGCGCCGTGGGCCGAACGCCCGACTGCTCTCGTTCCGCGAACGCCGTGGGGACGAATGGGAGCCGCTCTCCGCCGAGGACATCAACGCCTACGTGAAGGAACGTGCGGGCGACGAGTTCACGGCGAAGGACTTCCGCACCCTGCACGGCACGGTGGCCGCGGCCGTCGACCTGGCTCGGACCGGTCCGCTGTCGTCGGAGGCGAAGCGGAAGCGCGCCGTCTCCCACGCCGTGAAGGCCGCGAGCGAGGAGCTCGGGAACACCCCGACGGTGTGCCGGCAGAGCTACATCGACCCGCGGTTGCTCGACGCCTACGAGCACGGAGAGACCATCGATCCGGCTCGGATCCACGCTGCCGAGTCCGAGGTCCGGGCGCTGCTCTACCGACAATGACCCCGGGGGCGTCCGGATGACGTAGCGTTGGTCGACGTGCCGGACCACCCCACACGGCACGGAAGGACCCACAACAGTCGTGACTGACGAGTGCATCCACGGTTTCCCCACCGAGCTCTGCGACATCTGCGCGCCCCGCCAGCGTGAGGAGTCGGCGATCCCTGCCGCTCCGACGCCACGGCGGACCCGCATCACCACCAACCTGCGCGTCGACCCGCCGGCCTCCGGCCCGGGGACGTCGCTCCGTTCGCCGACGTCACTCCGGTCGTCGTCGGCCGAGCTGCCGGAGGCCCGGGTCTTCGCGTCGCTGCGCGCGCACCACGTGACCCACATCGACAACCTCGACGGCATCGTCGGGTCCGGTGCGATCCTGGCGGCCGACCAGGCGGAGCCCGCCGTCGACGTCAGCAGCCCGGAGACCCGTGCCGCCCGCGCCGAGGCCGAAGCGCCCGACGGCAGCACCATCGCCAGCCACGTGCCCTTCACGCTGTCGCCGGACGCCGTCCGCTGGGACGAGCTCCGCACCGGCGCCGAGGGCGAGCGGTGGTCCGACGCCGCGCGCCGCACGCGCGCCGTCGACTACGTCGTGCTCGTCGTCCCGGTGTCGGCGTTCGGCGCCTCGGTGGTCGTCGCCGACCAGGACGCCGACGCCGACGACGCACGGTTCGCGGTCGGCCCGGACGCTGCGACCAACCTGATCCGTCGCACCGACTTCTCCGACCCGGAGATGCTCGGACTCGAGCTCCTCGCCGGGCCGAGCGTGCCGTTCTCGTCGGTCGCGGTGATCGGCGTCCCGAACGACAAGGCACGGCAGACGGTCCGTGCGGTGCTCGCCGACCACGGCGGACACGCGCCGCGCGTGGCGGTCTTCCCGCCGTGGTTCGTGCCCCCGGTGACGGCCGAGTAACCGTCTCCACGAGCGCCCTCCGGACCATCTCCGGAGGGCGCTCCGCGTTGCGGCGGGGAGCCGTGCCTCCCGACCGTCCGATCCGCGTGGATCCGGGGAAGCGAGCCGGTGTCGACACGCCCGGCATTCCGCGACACGCCCGGGTTGCACGTGGGCTCGGGACATGCGAGACTTGTCCGGTTCCGAATTCCCCGCGGGTGCGAGTCCGCAGGATCACTGCTCTGGCAGTGCACAACCCCCCTGTTCAGCAGGGCTGGGTTGGGCCGCAGGCAGCAGAACACGACTCCCCGAGGTCATGACGGACGCGACACTGTTGCGCCCGGAGTGCGAGGAAGTCGATTGCCCACGCTGGACGGCCAAGGTCGCCCGCGCGGTTGACAGGTGAACAGCGGTCATCCCCAGCGGATGCGGCCGGTTGGTTCAGGAAAACAGCACGGTCTGCAGGAATGCAGAGCCGAGCGGCGTCAGGCGGCCAGAGGGTGCGCGGCGCAGAGAGGACAAGAGACACATGGCGGGACAGAAGATCCGCATCCGGCTCAAGTCGTATGACCACGAGGTCATCGACACGTCGGCCCGGAAGATCGTCGACACGGTGACCCGTGCCGGTGCGACCGTGGTCGGCCCGGTGCCGCTCCCCACCGAGAAGAACGTGATCGCAGTGATCCGTTCCCCTCACAAGTACAAGGACTCGCGCGAGCACTTCGAGAAGCGCACGCACAAGCGGGTCATCGACATCGTCGACCCGACGCCGAAGGCCGTGGACTCGCTCATGCGACTCGACCTGCCGGCAGACGTCAACATCGAGATCAAGCTGTAAGGGGGCTGACCAATGGCGAACTCAACCAAGACCGTCAAGGGCCTCCTCGGCAAGAAGCTCGGGATGACCCAGGTGTGGGACGAGAACAACAAGTTCATCCCCGTCACCGTGATCGAGGTCGGCCCGAACGTGGTCACCCAGATCCGCAACGCTGAGCGCGACGGCTACGAGGCGATCCAGATCGCCGCCGGTGCCATCGACCCGCGCAAGGTCAACAAGCCGGCCGCCGGCCACTTCGAGGCCGCTGGCGTGACCCCGCGTCGCACCCTCACCGAGATCCGTACCAACGACTCCGCTGAGTACACGCTCGGCCAGGAGCTCACCGTGGACAGCACGTTCACGGCGGGCCAGAAGGTCGACGTCGTCGGTACGTCCAAGGGCAAGGGCTTCGCCGGTGTCATGAAGCGCCACGGCTTCCACGGCGTCGGCGCCTCGCACGGTGCACACCGCAACCACCGCAAGCCCGGCTCGATCGGTGCTTCCTCGACCCCGTCGCGTGTCTTCAAGGGCATGCGCATGGCCGGTCGTATGGGTGGCGACCGCGTGACCGTCCTCAACCTCACGGTGCACGCCGTCGACGCCGAGAAGGGTCTGCTGCTCGTCAAGGGCGCCGTCCCCGGTGCTCGTGGCCGCTCCGTCTTCGTCCGCACCGCCGTGAAGGGTAAGTGATCATGGCCACCACGACCGCAACCACGATCGACGTCCTCGACGCATCGGGTGCCAAGTCCGGCACCGTCGAGCTGCCCGCAGCTCTCTTCGACGTCGAGACCAACGTCCCGCTGATCCACCAGGTCGTCACCGCGCAGCTCGCAGCCGCGCGTCAGGGCACCCACAAGACCAAGAACCGCGGCGAAGTCCGCGGTGCCGGTCGCAAGCCGTTCAAGCAGAAGGGCACCGGCCGCGCCCGTCAGGGTTCCGTCCGTGCTCCCGAGCACACCGGTGGTGGCGTCGTCCACGGACCGACCCCCCGCGACTACTCGCAGCGCACCCCCAAGAAGATGATCGCCGCAGCGCTGCTCGGCTCGCTCTCGGACCGCGCCCGCGGTGGCCGCATCTCGGCTGTCGACGGCTTCGTCGAGGCCGACGTGCCCTCGACCAAGGTCGCCCGCACGCTCCTCGAGAAGGTCGCGCCGGTCAAGCACGTGCTGATCGTGCTCGAGTCGAACGACGAGCTGACGCTCAAGTCGATCCGCAACCTGCCGAACGTCCACGCGCTCTCGTACGGCCAGCTGAACGCCTACGACGTCCTCAAGTCGGACGCCGTCGTCTTCAGCAAGAGCGCCCTCGACGCCTTCATCGCGTCGAAGACCGCGAAGGAGATCACCGCATGAGCGGCTTCAACAAGGACCCGCGCGACGTCATCATCTCGCCGGTCGTCTCGGAGAAGAGCTACGCGCTCATCGACCAGGGCAAGTACACGTTCATCGTGGACCCCCGCTCGAACAAGACCGAGATCAAGCTCGCCATCGAGAAGATCTTCGAGGTCAAGGTCGCGAGCATC
Organism: Curtobacterium sp. TC1; assembly: GCF_019844075.1. NCBI lineage: Bacteria > Bacillati > Actinomycetota > Actinomycetes > Micrococcales > Microbacteriaceae > Curtobacterium > Curtobacterium sp. TC1. Next base: position 3,728,949 of record NZ_CP081964.1, on the reverse strand, counting down.
AACACGCTGAACCGCCCGGGCAAGACCCGTCGCACCAAGTTCGGTCTCGGCAAGCGCAAGGACACCAAGCGCGCCATCGTGACGCTCAAGTCCGGTTCGATCGACATCTTCACGGCTGTCGGCTGAGGACCAGAGGGATAAATCATGGCTATTCGTAACTACAAGCCGACGACCCCCGGTCGTCGCGGCTCGTCGGTCGCCGACTTCGCTGAGATCACCCGTTCGACTCCGGAGAAGTCCCTGCTTCGTCCGCTGCCGAAGACCGGTGGTCGCAACAGCTCCGGCCGCATCACCACGCGTCACATCGGTGGCGGCCACAAGCGCCAGTACCGCGTGATCGACTTCCGTCGCTCCGACAAGGACGGCGTGGACGCCAAGGTCGCTCACATCGAGTACGACCCCAACCGCACTGCGCGCATCGCGCTCCTGCACTACGTGGACGGCACGAAGCGGTACATCATCGCGCCGAACAAGCTCAAGCAGGGCGACGTCATCGAGCAGGGCCCCGGCGCCGACATCAAGCCCGGCAACAACCTGCCGCTGCGCAACATCCCCGTGGGTACCGTCGTGCACGCCATTGAGCTCCGCCCCGGTGGCGGCGCGAAGATGGCCCGCTCGGCCGGCGCCTCGGTGCGTCTCGTCGCCAAGGACGGCCCCTACGCGCAGCTCCGTCTGCCGTCGGGCGAGGTCCGCAACGTCGACGCACGCTGCCGCGCCACGATCGGCGAGGTCGGCAACGCCGAGCAGTCGAACATCAACTGGGGCAAGGCCGGCCGCATGCGCTGGAAGGGCGTCCGCCCGACCGTGCGTGGTGTCGCGATGAACCCGGTCGACCACCCGCACGGTGGTGGCGAGGGCAAGACCTCCGGTGGTCGTCACCCGGTCAGCCCCTGGGGCCAGGCCGAGGGTCGCACGCGCAAGCCGAACAAGCCGAGCGACAAGCTCATCGTCCGTCGCCGTAACGCCGGCAAGAAGCGCAAGTAGGAGTTCAGAAGATGCCACGCAGTCTGAAGAAGGGCCCCTTCGTCGACGAGCACCTGCTCCGCAAGGTCGTCACGCAGAACGAGGCCAACACCAAGAACGTGATCCGTACGTGGTCGCGTCGGTCGATGATCGTCCCGAACATGCTCGGGCACACCATCGCCGTGCACGACGGCCGCAAGCACATCCCGGTGTTCGTCACCGAGTCGATGGTCGGTCACAAGCTCGGCGAGTTCGCGCCGACCCGCACCTTCCGTGGTCACGTGAAGGACGACAAGAAGGGCCGTCGCCGCTAACGCGGGGACGCAGAGGAGGAACGAAATGGTGGAGTCGATCGCACGCGTGCGACACATCCGCGTCACGCCTCAGAAGGCCCGTCGCGTCATCGAGCTGATCCGCGGCAAGCAGGCCCACGAGGCGCTCGCCATCCTGAAGTTCGCCCCCCAGGGCGCTTCGGAGCCCGTGTACAAGCTGGTCGCCTCGGCGATCGCGAACGCCCGGGTGAAGGCTGACTCGACGAACAGCTTCCTCGACGAGCGCGACCTCTACGTGAGCCGCGTCTTCGTCGACGAGGGTACGACCCTGAAGCGGTTCCAGCCGCGCGCCCAGGGCCGGGCCTTCCGCATCAACAAGCGCACCAGCCACATCACGGTCGTCCTCGCGACGCCGGAAGAGGCCGAGGCTGCCGCGACGAGCAAGAAGGCGAGCAACTAATGGGCCAGAAGGTCAACCCGTACGGCTTCCGTCTCGGGATCACGACGGACCACGTCTCGCACTGGTTCACCGACAGCAAGAAGGCCGGTCAGCGCTACGCCGACTACGTGGCCGAGGACATCAAGGTGCGCGAGTACCTGAAGAAGACCCTCGACCGCGCCGGTGTCGCCCGCATCGAGCTCGAGCGCACCCGTGACCGTGTCCGCGTGGACATCCACACGGCGCGTCCGGGCATCGTCATCGGCCGCCGCGGCGCCGAGGCGGAGCGCGTTCGCGGTGAGCTCGAGAAGCTCACCAAGAAGCAGATCCAGCTGAACATCCTCGAGGTCAAGAACCCCGAGACCGAGGCCCAGCTCGTCGCGCAGGGCATCGCCGAGCAGCTCTCCGCTCGTGTCGCGTTCCGTCGCGCCATGCGCAAGGGCCTGCAGGGTGCACAGCGCGCCGGCGCCAAGGGTGTCCGCATCCAGGTGTCGGGTCGTCTCGGCGGCGCCGAGATGTCCCGTTCGGAGTTCTACCGCGAAGGCCGTGTGCCGCTGCACACCCTCCGTGCGAACATCGACTACGGCTTCTACGAGGCCCGGACCACGTTCGGCCGCATCGGCGTGAAGGTCTGGATCTACAAGGGCGACATCACGAACAAGGAGCTCGCTCGCGAGCAGGCGAACCAGCGTTCGTCGCGCCCCGAGCGTCGTGGCGGCCCGCGCGGTGAGCGTGGCGACCGTGGCGGCGACCGTCGTGGCGGCGACCGCGGTGACCGCCGCCCGCAGCAGGCCCCGCAGGACGCGCCGGCCGGCGCAGGAGTTGAGGCGTAACCATGCTTATTCCCCGTCGAGTCAAGCACCGCAAGCAGCACCACCCGAAGCGTTCGGGTCAGGCAACCGGTGGTACCAAGGTCAGCTTCGGCGACTACGGCATCCAGGCCCTCACCCCGGCGTACGTGACCAACCGTCAGATCGAGTCCGCTCGTATCGCCATGACGCGTCACATCAAGCGTGGCGGCAAGGTCTGGATCAACATCTACCCGGACCGTCCGCTCACGAAGAAGCCGGCTGAGACCCGCATGGGTTCCGGTAAGGGCTCGCCCGAGTGGTGGGTCGCCAACGTCAAGCCGGGTCGTGTGCTCTTCGAGCTCTCCGGCGTCACCGAGGACATCGCCCGTGAGGCGCTGACCCGTGCAATCCACAAGCTGCCCCTCAAGGCACGCATCATCAAGCGCGAGGAGGGCGACGCATAATGGCGATCGGTTCCAAGGAGCTCCGTCCGACGGAGCTCGACACGTTCGAGAACGAGCGTCTCGCTGACGAGCTGAAGAAGGCCAAGGAGGAACTCTTCAACCTCCGCTTCCAGTCGGCCACCGGCCAGCTGGAGAGCCACGGTCGTCTCCGTGCCGTCAAGCGCGACATCGCACGCATCTACACCGTCCTCCGCGAGCGCGAGCTCGGCATCCGTGCCACTCCCGCGCCCGTCGAGACCGCCACCAAGGCCAAGAAGACGACGAAGAAGGCTGACAAGCCGGCTGAGTCGACCGAGGCCGAGACCGCCGAGGAGAAGTAATGGCGAACGAAGAGAAGACCTCCGCCGCCCTCACTCGCGGCTACCGCAAGACGCGTCGCGGCTACGTGACCAGCGACAAGATGGACAAGACCATCGTGGTCGAGGTCGAGGACCGCGTGAAGCACGCGCTCTACGGCAAGATCATCCGTCGCACGTCCAAGGTGAAGGCCCACGACGAGCTCGGCACCGCTGGTGTCGGCGACCTCGTCGTGATCAGCGAGACCCGTCCCCTCAGCGCTTCCAAGCGCTGGCGCCTGGTCGAGATCCTCGAGAAGGCCAAGTAGGCCTCGGCCTGCTTCGGAATAGGAGACAGCAGTGATTCAGCAGGAATCCCGCCTGAAGATCGCCGACAACACGGGTGCCAAGGAGATCTTGACCATCCGCGTGCTCGGTGGTTCGGGTCGTCGCTACGCCGGTCTCGGTGACGTCATCGTCGCCACGGTGAAGGACGCCATCCCCGGCGGCAACGTGAAGAAGGGTGACGTCGTCAAGGCGGTCATCGTTCGCACCAAGAAGGAGACCCGTCGTCAGGACGGCTCCTACATCAAGTTCGACGAGAACGCGGCAGTGATCCTCAAGGCCGACGGCGACCCGCGCGGCACGCGCATCTTCGGTCCGGTCGGTCGCGAACTCCGTGACAAGAAGTTCATGAAGATCATCTCGCTCGCGCCGGAGGTGCTGTAAGCCATGGCGAACATCAAGAAGGGTGACCTCGTCCAGGTCATCACGGGCGCGACGCAGGAGCGTGGCGGCGACCGTGGCAAGCAGGGCAAGGTCATCGAGGTCCTCAAGGACAAGCAGCGCGTCGTCGTCGAGGGCGTGAACTTCGTCACGAAGCACGTCCGCGTCGGCCAGACGCAGCGCGGCTCGAAGACGGGTGGCATCGAGAAGCACGAAGCCTCGATCCACGTGTCGAACGTCGCCCTCGTCGACCCGAAGACGAAGAAGCCGACCCGCGTCGGCTTCCGTACCGAAGAGGTGGAGAAGGGCGGGGTCAAGAAGACCGTCCGTGTCCGCTACGCCAAGAAGTCAGGTGAGACGCTCTGATGACTGACACGACTGCAACGACTGAGGCCCCCAAGGCCCAGCCGCGCCTCAAGCAGAAGTACAAGGACGAGATCAAGGCCACGCTCACCGAGCAGTTCGGCTACGCGAACGTCAACCAGGTCCCCGGCCTGGTCAAGGTCGTCGTGAACACCGGTGTCGGCGAGGCCGCTCGCGACTCGAAGATCATCGAGGGGGCCATCAAGGACCTCACGGCGATCACGGGTCAGAAGCCCCAGGTCAACATCGCTCGCAAGTCCATCGCGCAGTTCAAGCTGCGCGAGGGTCAGGCGATCGGTGCGCACGTCACCCTCCGTGGTGACCGCGCCTGGGAGTTCCTCGACCGCCTGATCTCGCTCGCACTGCCCCGCATCCGCGACTTCCGCGGTCTCAGCGACAAGCAGTTCGACGGGAACGGCAACTACACGTTCGGTCTCTCGGAGCAGTCCGTGTTCCACGAGATCGACCAGGACCGCATCGACCGTGTCCGCGGCTTCGACATCACTGTCGTGACCACCGCGAAGACGGACGACGAGGGACGCGCGCTGCTCCGCCAGCTCGGCTTCCCGTTCCGCTCCAGCGAGCAGACGGTCTAAACTACTTCGGGCGGTGCGGGCCGGAGGATTCACGTCCTCCGGCCCGCACGCACGAACACACCGATCCTGGGGAACCGCCCCGGGATCACTCGATCGCTCAGGTCGGCATTCGTGGAACGGGTGTCGAAACCAGGCGAGAAATGGACGAACATCATGACGATGACCGATCCGGTCGCAGACATGCTGACCAGATTGCGGAACGCGAACTCCGCGCACCACGACGCCGTCGCGCTCCCGAGCTCCAAGCTCAAGAAGAACATCGCCGACATCCTCAAGCGTGAGGGCTACATCAGCGAGTGGAAGGTGGAGGACGCCCGAGTCGGGCAGACCCTCACCATCGACCTGAAGTACGGCCCCGAGCGCGAGCGTTCGATCGCCGGCATCAAGCGCGTGTCGAAGCCGGGCCTCCGGGTCTACGCGAAGTCGACGGAGATCCCCCAGGTCCTCGGTGGCCTCGGCGTGGCGATCCTCTCGACCTCGTCCGGGCTGCTGACCGACCGCGAAGCCGAGCAGAAGGGCGTGGGTGGGGAAGTCCTCGCCTACGTGTGGTGATCGACAATGTCACGAATCGGACGTCTTCCCATCGACATCCCCGCCGGCGTGACCGTCTCCGTTGACGGTCAGAGCGTGGCGGTCAAGGGCCCGAAGGGCGAGCTCGCGCTCGTCATCGCGGAGCCCATCCAGGCCAAGGTCGAGGAGAACCAGGTCCTCGTCACCCGTCCGGACGACGAGCGCGAGTCGCGTTCGCTCCACGGCCTGACCCGTACCCTCATCGCCAACAACATCATCGGCGTGACCCAGGGCTACACCAAGGGCCTCGAGGTCGTCGGCACCGGTTACCGCGTGCAGGCGAAGGGCTCGAACCTCGAGTTCGCGCTCGGGTACTCCCACTCGATCACCGTCGAGCCGCCCGCGGGCATCAGCTTCGCGGTCGAGGGCAACAACAAGGTCACGGTCGCCGGTATCGACAAGCAGGCAGTCGGCGAAGTGGCGGCGAACATCCGGAAGCTCCGGAAGCCCGAGCCCTACAAGGGCAAGGGTGTCCGTTACGCCGGCGAGAACGTGCGCCGCAAGGCCGGAAAGTCAGGTAAGTGATCATGGGACTCCTCAAGACACGAGGCAAGAGCAAGGCGGCCGCCAAGGCGCGTCGTCACAACCGTCTCCGCAAGAAGATCACCGGCACCGAGGCTCGTCCCCGTCTCGCCGTCACCCGCTCGTCGCGTCACGTGTTCGTGCAGGTCATCGACGACGCGAAGGGTCACACCCTCGCAAGCGCCTCGACGATGGAGGCAGACCTCCGCTCGTTCGACGGCGACAAGACCGCCAAGGCCCGTCGCGTCGGTGAGCTCCTCGCCGAGCGCGCGAAGTCGGCTGGCGTCGAGGCCGTGGTCTTCGACCGCGGTGGCAGCAAGTACGCCGGTCGCGTCGCCGCGATCGCCGATGGTGCCCGTGAAGGAGGGCTGAACCTGTGAGCGACAACGCGAACACCAACGAAGACGCCAAGACCGAGGCCGTCGAGGCCACGGACGCCGTCGAGACCACCGAGGCGAGCACGGAGGCCACCGAGGCCACCGAGGCACCCGCCGAGGGCACCGACACCGCCGCGAAGGGCAAGGAGGCGGAGGCACCTGCCGTCGCCGAGCGTCCCGTCGAGACCGCTGCCGGTTCCGCGTCCAACAACCGCGACTCGGCCGACAACCGTGGCCGTCGTGGTGGTGGTCGTGACCGTCAGCAGGGCCGCGACCGCAACAACCGCGGTGGCGACAGCCAGTTCCTCGAGCGCGTGGTGACCATCAACCGCGTGTCGAAGGTCGTCAAGGGTGGTCGTCGCTTCAGCTTCACGGCGCTCGTCGTCGTGGGTGACGGCAACGGCCTCGTGGGCGTCGGCTACGGCAAGGCCAAGGAGGTCCCCACGGCGATCTCCAAGGGTGTCGAAGAGGCGAAGAAGAACTTCTTCCGCGTCCCCCGCGTCGGCAACACCATCCCGCACCCCGTGCAGGGTGAGGCCGCTGCTGGCGTCGTCCTCCTGCGTCCCGCTGGTCCGGGTACCGGTGTCATCGCCGGTGGTCCCGTCCGCGCCGTCCTCGAGTGCGCCGGCATCCACGACGTCCTGAGCAAGTCGCTCGGTTCGTCCAACACCATCAACATCGTGCACGCGACCGTCGAGGCTCTGAAGCAGCTCGAGGAGCCCCGCGCCGTCGCGAGCCGTCGTGGCCTCGACGTCGAGCGGGTCGTCCCGGCTCGTCTGCTCCAGGCCGAGGCCGCAGCACTGCGTGCCGCGACCGAGAAGGCAGGTGCGTGATGGCAACGCTGAAGATCACGCAGATCAAGTCCGTTATCAGCGAGAAGCAGTACCAGCGCGACACGCTCCGCAGCCTGGGTCTCAAGCGCATTGGCCGTACGGTCGAGCGTGAGGACAACGCCCAGAACCGCGGGTACATCGCGACGGTGGCGCACCTCGTGAAGGTCGAGGAGGTCGACGCATGAGCGACGAGAAGAACGAGCGCGTGCAGGTGCTGAAGCTGCACCACCTCCGCCCCGCCGAGGGTGCCAAGAAGGACCGCACCCGTGTGGGTCGCGGTGAGGGCTCGAAGGGCAAGACCGCTGGGCGTGGTACCAAGGGCACGAAGGCCCGTTACCAGGTCCGGGTCGGCTTCGAGGGTGGGCAGATGCCGCTGCACATGCGCACCCCGAAGCTCCGCGGGTTCAAGAACCCGTTCCGGGTCGAGTACCAGGTCGTGAACCTGGACAAGATCTCGGAGCTCTACCCCGATGGTGGCGACGTCACCGTTGCGGGCCTGGTCGCCAAGGGCGCCGTCCGCAAGAACGAGAAGGTCAAGGTTCTCGGTCAGGGTGACATCACCGTGAAGATCACGGTCACGGTCGACAAGGTCTCGGCGTCCGCCGCCGAGAAGATCGTGGCTGCTGGCGGCACCGTCTCCCAGTAACCCCCGTCGGCGGCCCGTGCGTTTGCGCACGGGCCGCCGTTACGGTTTCCTTGACAGTGGCCGGCATCCGTCGGCCAGGTCGGCTCTGCCGACCGACACCGGAACGGTCGCGATCGTCGGCCCCGGTCCCAGAAGTTCGGAGTCCTCGTGTTCAGAGCGGTCGCGCGCATCATGCGCACCCCTGATCTTCGCAAGAAGATCGGCTTCACCCTCGCGATCATCGCGCTGTTCCGCCTCGGGTCGTACATCCCGGCACCGTTCGTCGACTACGCGGCCGTGCAGAGCTGCCTCGCCAGCGCCTCGTCGTCGGGTGGTCTCTACGACCTGATCAACCTGTTCTCCGGCGGCGCGCTGCTGAAGCTCTCGGTCTTCGCGCTCGGCATCATGCCGTACATCACGTCGTCGATCATCGTGCAGCTCCTGCGCGTGGTCATCCCGCACTTCGACTCCCTCTACAAGGAGGGCCAGTCCGGTCAGGCGAAGCTGACGCAGTACACGCGCTACCTCACGATCGCGCTGGGCGTGCTGCAGTCCACCACCCTGATCACGGTCGCCCGCTCGGGTGCCCTCTTCGGCACGAACGCGTCGTCCTCCTGCTCGTCGATCATCTCGAACGACAGCTGGTACGCGATCATGCTCATGGTCGTCACGCTGACCGCCGGTACCGGCCTCATCATGTGGATGGGCGAGCTCGTCACCGAGCGCGGCATCGGCAACGGCATGTCGCTCCTCATCTTCACGTCGATCGCGGCGCAGTTCCCGTCGGCGCTCTGGGCCATCGAGCAGTCGCAGTCGTTCGAGCTCTTCCTGTTCGTCATCCTGGTCGGACTGGTCATCATGATGGCCGTCGTGTTCGTCGAGCAGTCGCAGCGGCGGATCCCGGTCCAGTACGCCAAGCGCATGGTCGGCCGACGCACGTACGGCGGCAACAACACCTACATCCCGATCAAGGTCAACATGGCCGGCGTCGTGCCCGTCATCTTCGCGTCGTCGCTGCTGTACCTGCCGGCCCTGGTCGCGCAGTTCAACAAGCCGTCCGACGGCTCCGAGCCCGCGGCCTGGGTCACCTGGATCGAGAACAACCTCGTCTCCGGCGACAACCTGTTCTACATGGTGCTGTACTTCCTGCTCATCGTCGGGTTCACGTACTTCTACGTGGCGATCACCTTCAACCCCGAAGAGGTCGCCGACAACATGAAGAAGTACGGCGGGTTCATCCCCGGTATCCGTGCCGGTCGTCCGACCGCCGAGTACCTCGACTACGTCCTCACCCGGGTGACGCTGCCCGGCTCGCTCTACCTCGGTTTCATCGCGCTCATCCCGCTGGCAGCACTGGCGCTGTTCGGCGCGAACCAGAACTTCCCGTTCGGTGGCGCGAGCATCCTGATCATCGTGGGTGTCGGTCTCGAGACCGTGAAGCAGATCGACTCGCAGCTGCAGCAGCGTCACTACGAAGGGCTTCTCCGTTGAGCGCACGTCTCATCATCGTCGGACCCCCCGGAGCGGGGAAGGGCACCCAGGCCGGACGGATCGCCGAGTCCTTCGGGATCCCGGCGATCTCGACCGGTGACATCTTCCGCAAGAACGTGGCAGAGGGCACGCCCCTCGGTGTGCAGGCCAAGGCGATCATGGACGCCGGCGACTACGTGCCGGACTCCCTGACGAACGAGCTCGTGAAGTTCCGCCTGAACGAGGCGGACGCGGCCGAAGGGTTCCTGCTCGACGGGTACCCCCGCACGGTCGGGCAGGTCGAGTACCTCGACGCGCTGCTCGCCGAGCAGGGCACCGGGATCGACGCGGTGGTGCAGCTCGTCGCCGACCAGGACGAGCTCGTGGGCCGGCTGCTCAAGCGCGCCGAGCAGCAGGGTCGCAGCGACGACAACGAGGAGACGATCCGTCGTCGCCAGCAGGTCTACGCCGAGCAGACGGCGCCGATCGTCGGTGCCTACGGCGACCGCGGCCTCGTGCTCGACGTCGACGGCCTCGGCCCGATCGACGAGGTCGGCGACCGCATCCAGGCCGCACTGACGGCTCGCGGGCTCACCGCGGGCGTCTGACCCAGCGTGGTCCGCTTCCGCAAGCCCTCGATCTACAAGACGCCCGACGAACTCCGCGCCATGGTGCGCCCTGGTCTGCTGACCGCTGAGGCGCTCGACGCCGTGCGTGCCGCGATCCGGCCCGGCATCACGACGGGTGCGCTCGACGAGATCGCCGAGCGGACGATCCGCGCCGGCGGCGGGATCCCGAACTTCCAGCTCGTGCCCGGCTACCGGCACACGTTGTGCGTCTCCGTCAACGACGAGATCGTGCACGGCATCCCCGGCGACCGCGTGCTCGCCCCCGGCGACATCGTCTCGGTGGACGCCGGCGCCGAGGTCGACGGCTGGAACGGCGACAGCGCGTTCACCACGGTCGTCCCCGGCGGGGACGCCAGCGTCGCTGTCGCCCGGCAGAACCTCTGCGACACGACGGAGCGGTCGCTCTGGTACGGCATCGCAGCGCTCGCGCAGGCGAAGAACCTGTACGAGGTGGGCTCTGCGGTGGAGGACGCCATCGACGAGACCGGTTCGTGGGGCATCGTCGAGGACTACACCGGGCACGGCATCGGTCGGTCCATGCACGAGGACCCGCCGGTCTTCAACTACCGCGTCCGCGGCGCCGGTCCGGCCGTGAAGCCCGGCCTGGTGGTGGCCATCGAGCCCATGGTCACGGCGGGGTCGATCGACAGCACGACGGACGACGACGACTGGACGGTCCGCACCGCGGACGGCAAGGACGCCGCACACTGGGAGCACAGCGTCGCGGTGCACGCCGACGGTGTCTGGGTCCTCACGGCCGCCGACGGCGGCGCCGCGGGCCTGGCCCCGCTGGGTGTGACGCCCGTCCCGATCCCGTAGGTCGGGCCTCCCGTCCGCCCCGGTCGTGACAGCCTGGAGGCGCGGCTCGCTCTCGACCCGTCTGCCGCCGCGCGCAGGCGCGTGCGTCCAGTGCCCCGGGCGCGCTGCGCCGTCGGCCTCGTCCGGCGGTCAGTTGCCGACGGAGCAGGTCTGCTCGGAGGCGCTCTGCCCGGTGATCGACGACGGCAGCGGGGTCGACGTCGCGGTCCTCGTGGCGGACGAGCTCGGCGCGGACGACGTACCGGACGCCGCGCCGCCCGACGCGGACGACGAGCTCGTGTCGGACGGCGTCGTGCCGGTCGTCGGTGCGCTCGTCGCCGTGGCCCCGGCGGTCGGGGACTCCTCGGACGCGCGGCCGGTGCTCGAGTCGCTCAGCGACGACTTCACGTCGTTCTGCAGCGCCACGTTGAGGGTGTGGGCGGTCTCCTGGTCGACGATCACGCGTGCGCTGTCGTCGGGGTCGTCGGCGACGGGGTACTGCACGAAGAGCATGTTGGCGGTGCTCATCCCGCGCAGCGCCGAGGCGAGCCCGACGAGGGTGCGGGTCTGCGCCAGACCGTCCGACAGCGTCATGTTCGACAGGGCCGCGCCGGCGAGCTTGTACAGCGTGATGGGGTTCGACAGCGTCCCGTCGGACGTGACCTTGCGGAGCAGGGCGGACAGGAACACCTGCTGCGAGCTGATCCGGGCCAGGTCGCTGCCGTCGCCGACGCCGTGGCGGGTGCGCAGGAACGCGAGCGCGTCCGTACCCTCGAGGTTGTGGGAGCCGGCGGTCAGGTGCAGGCCGGTGAAGGTGTCGTCGATGGGCTCCGCGACGCAGACGTCGACGCCGCCCAGGGCGTTCGACATCTCGATCACGCCGTCGAAGGTGATGAGCCCGGCGTAGGGGATGCTCAGACCGGTGAGGTTCTCGACCGTGTCGACGACGCACGAGACGCCGCCGTTGCCGAGTGCCGTGTTGAACATGGCGGAGGTCGACGCGGGGTACGTGGTGCCGGTCGCGGGGTTGGTGCACGCGGGGATCGGCACCATCAGGTCGCGGGGGAAGCTGACCGCGGTGAGCTGCTGGTGGTCCTGCGAGATGTGGATGAGCATCGTGACGTCGTTGCGGGCACCCTCGACGTCCTCGTCGGAGTCGAACTGCCCCACGCGGGTGTCGCTGCCGATGAGCAGGATGTTCGCCCCGCCCTTGATCGCCGTGATGTCGGCGGTCTTCGCGGTGCTCTGGTCGTCGGTGCTGAGCTGCACGGTCTGCGGTGCGGTCGCGAGCTGGGCGCCGGCGATGGCGGCGACGCTCGTCCCGCTCACCAGCACGACGGCCAACGCCGAGGCCACCACCGTCACGAGCGTGGTCCAGCCGCGGCGGCGGGCCAGCTTGCCGTGTGCGGCGAAGGGGCGTCGGGTGACGTCGGGCACGTGGTCTCCGTTCGGTGGTCCGCGCAGGGTGCGTCGGCGGCGGACGTGGCTGCGGAGCAACGCTACGGTCCTGGCGCAAGCGCGGGCCCGGAGCGCGCCGTCAAACCACTGTGGAACACTCAGGCACGTGACCGGAAGCCCCAGGTGAGGGGGCGTGCCGTGTGTGCACTTGGCAATTGCGGGTTTACCACATAAGATCGATCTTTGGTGTGTCATGCCCTCTCGGGTGTGGCGACCGACCCGCAGACCGGTTCGGGGATCACACCTGTTCCACAACCAAGCGACAGTGAGGCTATGGCCAAGAAAGACGGCGTCATCGAGATCGAAGGCTCGGTGCTCGAAGCTCTGCCCAACGCGATGTTTCGCGTTGAGCTGACGAACGGACACAAGGTCCTCGCGCACATCTCCGGGAAGATGCGCCAGCACTACATCCGCATCCTCCCCGAGGACCGCGTGATCGTGGAGCTGAGCCCGTACGACCTGACCCGCGGCCGGATCGTCTACCGCTACAAGTGATCCGCGAGCTGGAAAGGAACGGCTCGGCAATCCTGCCGCGCACGAAGCCAGCGAGCACGAGGAAAGAACAATGAAGGTCAACCCCAGCGTCAAGCCCATGTGCGAGCACTGCCGAGTGATCCGCCGCAAGGGCCGCGTCATGGTGATCTGCAAGAGCAACCCGCGTCACAAGCAGCGCCAGGGCTAGTCCCGGGCGCGTGACCGGCACCGACGCTGTCCCTCGGACAGCAGGCTGCTCGAGCACGACCCACAACTGAAGATCGACAACGCAGTACCAGAACCCGGTCGCACGACGACCGGGGGACACCTCGGGTCGGAGGCCCGGGCACCGGTACTGCTCCACACCTCCATCGACAACAGGAGCAGCCATCACATGGCACGTCTAGCAGGCGTCGACATCCCGCGCGAGAAGCGCGTGGAGATCGCACTCACGTACATCTACGGCGTCGGCCGTACCCGCGCGGTCCAGGCTCTCGCCGAGACCGGTATCTCCGGTGACATCCGCGTCAAGGACCTGACCGACGACCAGCTCGTCGCCCTCCGTGACTTCATCGAGGGCAACTTCAAGGTGGAGGGTGACCTCCGCCGTGAGGTGGCCGCCGACATCCGCCGCAAGGTCGAGATCGGTAGCTACGAGGGTCTTCGCCACCGTCGTGGTCTCCCGGTGCGCGGTCAGCGCACCAAGACCAACGCGCGTACCCGCAAGGGACCGAAGCGCACCGTGGCAGGCAAGAAGAAGGCTCGATAGGAGACCCCGATGGCTACCCCCAAGACTGCCGCGCGCAAGCCGCGCCGCAAGGAGAAGAAGAACGTCGCTGTGGGCCAGGCCCACATCAAGAGCACGTTCAACAACACGATCGTCAGCATCACCGACCCGTCGGGTGCCGTCCTCAGCTGGGCGTCCTCGGGTGCCGTGGGCTTCAAGGGTTCGCGCAAGTCGACGCCGTTCGCGGCGCAGCTCGCCGCCGAGTCCGCTGCGCGTCAGGCGCAGGAGCACGGCGTCAAGAAGGTCGACGTCTTCGTGAAGGGTCCGGGTTCGGGCCGCGAGACCGCGATCCGTTCGCTCCAGGCCGCTGGCCTCGAGGTCGGCTCGATCAACGACGTCACTCCGCAGGCGCACAACGGTTGCCGCCCGCCGAAGCGTCGTCGCGTCTGACGCGAGGAGCAACCGGCCGCGCCCTGCTCGTCCCCTGACGGGGTCGGGCAGGGCCCGCGGCCATTCCTGGTCGTTCGATCGCGCACATCGGTGCGCGTGATCACAACTCAACAGACCCGTCGGGGCCCACGCGGCCCCGTCGTACCGCCAAGTGTCATATAGCGGACACTTCGCCGAAAGGAATCCCACAGTGCTCATTGCACAGCGCCCCACCCTGACCGAGGAGTCGATCTCCGAGCACCGCTCGCGCTTCGTCATCGAGCCGCTCGAGCCGGGCTTCGGTTACACCCTCGGCAACTCGCTGCGCCGCACGCTCCTCTCCTCGATCCCCGGCGCGGCTGTCACCAGCATCCGCATCGACGGTGTCCTCCACGAATTCAGCACCGTCCCCGGTGTGAAGGAAGACGTCACCGAGATCATCCTCAACATCAAGAGCCTCGTCGTCTCCAGCGAGCACGACGAGCCGATCACCGCGTACCTGCGCAAGCAGGGTGCCGGTCAGGTCACCGCAGCGGACATCTCCGCTCCGGCCGGCGTCGAGATCCACAACCCGGAACTCGTCATCGCGACCCTGAACGACACCGCGCGGTTCGAGCTCGAGCTCACGATCGAGCGTGGCCGCGGCTACGTGTCGGCCACGCAGAACCGTTCCGAGTTCTCCGAGGCCGGTCAGATCCCGATCGACTCGATCTACTCGCCGGTCCTCAAGGTCACCTACCGCGTCGAGGCGACGCGTGCCGGTGAGCGCACGGACTTCGACCGCCTGGTCGTCGACGTCGAGTCGAAGCCGGCGATCACGCCGCGTGACGCCATCGCGTCGGCCGGTCGCACCCTGGTCGAGCTGTTCGGGCTCGCCCGCGAGCTCAACACGGCCGCTGAGGGCATCGAGATCGGCCCCGCGCCGGTCGACGCCGTCCTCTCGAACGAGCTGCAGACGCCGATCGAGGACCTCGACCTGTCCGTCCGCAGCTACAACTGCCTGAAGCGCGAGGGCATCAACACGGTGTCCGAGCTCGTCGCCCTGTCGGAGACGCAGCTCATGAACATCCGCAACTTCGGTCAGAAGTCGGTGGACGAGGTCAAGGACAAGCTCACCGAGCTCGGCCTGTCCCTCAAGGACACCGTCCCCGGATTCGACGGCGCCCACTTCTACAGCGGGTACGACGAGGACGAGTCCAACAACTGATCTCGCGCTCACGCGCAAGCGCGCTGACACCGCGCGCACCACTTTCACCACTGGAGAACTGACATGCCGAAGCCCACCAAGGGCCCCCGCCTCGGTGGCGGTCCCGCTCACGAGCGCCTGCTCCTGAGCAACCTCGCCAACGCCCTCTTCACGCACGGTCGCATCACGACCACCGAGACGAAGGCCAAGCGCCTCCGTCCGGTCGCCGAGCGGCTCATCACGTTCGCGAAGCGCGGCGACCTGCACGCTCGTCGTCGGGTCATCGCGACCCTGCGCGACAAGTCCGTCGTGCACACGCTGTTCACGGAGATCGCCCCGCAGGTCGAGGACCGTCAGGGTGGCTACACCCGCATCACGAAGCTCGGCTTCCGCAAGGGCGACAACGCCCCGCTGGCGTCGATCGAGCTCGTCCTCGAGCCGGTTTCGGGCACGCCCGCGCCGGTCAAGCGCACCGCGGCTCCGGCCGCCGCCGCTCCGGTCGAGGAGCCGGCCGCCGACGAGACCACCGAGGAGGCCCCGGTCGAGACGGTGCCTGTCGAGGACAGCGAGACGACTGAGGAGTCCGCTCCGGTCGAGTCGGAGACCGAGACCGAGGCTGCTGCCGAGGTCGAGGCCGACGCCGCCGAGAAGAGCGACGACGCCAAGTAGCACCCCGCGTCACCACGACGAAGCCCCCGCGACCCAGGTCGTGGGGGCTCCGTCGTGTCCGGGAGCGGCCGTCAGCCGCCCCGACGTCCGGAGAACGCAGGACCGTCGCCTTCCCAGTGGGCGCCCCGTAGCGTGTCCGCCCGACAGGGAGAGTCACCACATGGAGTTCCAACACATCGCGGGAGTCGGTCGCCGCGCATGGCGGTGGAGCCGCACGTCCGGCACGCAGCCGAGACTGCTGCACGCAGCCAAGGCCGCCGGCGCCGCGGCACTGGCCTGGGTCATCGCCAGGCACGTGCCCGGGGTCGCGTCCGACTACCCGTACTACGCACCCCTCGGGGCGATCGTCGCGATGCAGACGACGGTCTACGCGGGGCTGCGCAACGGCATCCAGACGCTCGTCGGCATCCTGCTCGGCATCGCCGTCGCGGGCTTCACGATGCTTGTGGGGGACCCGGGGATCCTCGCCGTGGCCCTGGCCGTCGGCATCGGGGTGCTCGTCGGCGGGTTCCGGGTGCTCGGCGAGGGCAGCACCTGGGTCTCGACGGCGGCGTTGTTCGTGCTCCTCGTCGGCGGGGCCAACGCGGAGGGCTACTCGTTCGGGTACCTGGTGCAGATGGGCATCGGCGTGGTCGTCGGCCTGCTCGTGAACTTCCTGGTGTTCCCGCCGCTGCACTTCTGGGACGCGGAGCGCCGGATCGACGAGGTGAACGCCGTGCTGGCCGCGCACCTGGAAGGCCTGGCGGACGTGCTGGAGAGCGGCAAGCGGGACGAGGACGCCTGGAACCGGCAGCAGGACAAGCTCGACCGTGCGATCGCCGACGTGCGCGCGCGAGTGTCCGTCGCCCACGAGAGCCGGAAGATCAACCCGCGTGGGGCGCTCCGCGGGTCCCGCGCACGGCTGCAGCAGGACGGCGCCAGGTTCCGCGCGTTGGAGCGCGTCGCCTGGTACACGACCGACCTCACCGAGCTCGTGGCGCGGTCCGGTCCGGTCTCCTCGAACCTCGGCCGGCCCGACCCGGCCTTCACGGAGCCGCTGGCCGCTGCGATCCGCCAGCTCGCGTGCGTCATCCGCGGGGACTGCCCGGAGGACGAGGGCGACGAGGCGATCGAGCGGCTCGAGCACGCGCTCGACGCCTCGCGCGAGAACCCCTCGCACGTCGCGGTGACGGCGTCGGCGCTGGTGGCGCTGCGGGGCATCGTGGAGTCCGAGCGCCGCGCGACGGACAACCTCGACACCCGCACCGGTCCGTCGGCGTTCCACCGTCCGCGCGGCTGACGCGAGGACCCCGTGACACCGGCGCTCCGTAGACTCGCACCGTGACCGTCCCACCCCGCATCGCCGTCCTCGGCCCAGTCACGGTGACGGGTGCGGACGGCGAGCAGACGGCGGTGCCGGGCGCGCTCGCTCGGTCGTTCCTGACGGCGCTGGTGCTCGCGCGCGGCCACGCCCTGACCACCGAGTCCCTGATCGACGACCTCTGGCCGGACGTGCAGCCGCGGGGTGCCCGTGCAGCGCTGCAGACGCTCGTGTCCCGACTGCGCCGGAGCGTGGCGGACGGCCTCGTGGTGTCGACGAGCACCGGGTACGCGTTGGGCGGCGGCCCCGAGGACGTCGACCTCGCCCGTGCCGAGCGTGCGGTGGGCGAGGCGGAGCCGGCAGCGGTCCGTGCGGCCCTCGACCTCTGGCGTGGTGACCCGGGGGCCGACGTCGACGGGGACCTGGGCGCGGCACTCGCGGACCGAGCGGCAGCGCTCCGGCGGACACTCCGGCGCGCGCTCGGCGCTGCACTGCTCGACGAGGGCGACGCCGACGAGGCCGCCGCACTCTGGGCGGCGGAGGCGGTCGCCAACCCCTACGACGAGGTCGCGGTCGCCGGCTCGATGCGCGCCCTCGCCGCCGCCGGCCGCACGAGCGAGGCCATCGCCGCCTTCGCGGCGCACCGTGACCGCCTCGCCGACGAACTCGGCGCCGACCCCTCGGCCGACCTGGTCCGCCTCAACGCCGAGTTGCTGCGCCGATCCGGCCCTGCCACGGGCAGCGTCCGCCGCGTCGGCCTGCGTGCTGCGCCGAACACCTTGGTCGGGAGGCAGGAGGACCTCGCCGCCGTCTCGGACCTGCTGTCCACCGGGCGGCTGGTCACCATCCTCGGTGCGGGTGGGCTGGGCAAGACCCGCCTCGCACAGGCGGTCGCAGCCGACCTGCCGCCGACCCAGGGCGTCGTCGTGTTCGAGCTGGCGCCGCTTGCCACGGGCGACGACGTCGTGCCGGCACTCGGTGCACTGCTCGGGATCGCCGAGTTCCGGTCCACCCGGTCGCTCCGGGACGCCGTCGCCGCAGACCTGCGCACCCGGGTGGTACGAGCACTCGCCGACGGACCCACCGTGCTCGTCCTGGACAACTGCGAGCACCTGGTGGCCGAGATCGCCGCCTTCGCCGCGGACCTGCTCGCGACCGTGCCCACCCTGCGGATCCTGACGACCTCGCGCGCCCCGCTCGCCATCGCCGGTGAGGTCGTGGCTCCCCTGGCGCCGCTGCCCGTCGCGGCCGACGGCGCCGCGGTCCGGTTGTTCACCGAGCGGGCGCGGGCCGCACGACCCGGCGCGGTGCTGCCCGTGGACGCCGTTCGCCGGATCTGCACGCGGCTCGACGGCTCGCCACTGGCCATCGAACTCGCGGCGGCTCGGATCCGCGGCATGAGTGCCGACGAGATCGAGCGCCGACTGGACGACCGGTTCGCGCTCCTGCGTGGCGGTGACCGGAGCGCTCCGGAGCGGCACCGGACCCTGCTCGCCGTGATCGAGTGGAGCTGGCGCCTGCTCGACGACGGGGCGCAGGACCTGCTGACGCGTCTGGCACTGTTCCCGGACGGGCTCGCGGTCGACGCGGTCGAGGCCGTCGCTGCTCCGGACCGCCGTGTGGACGCGCTCGACGACCTCGCCGAACTCGTGGAACAGTCGCTCGTGCAGCTCGTCGAGCACGAGGGCGAGCCCGTGCGGTACCGGCTGCTCGAGACCGTGCGTGAGTTCGGGGCCACCCGGCTCGAGGCGCGCGGTGCGACCGAGGCGGTCCGCACGGCGATGATCGGCTGGGGGCGTGACTTCGCCGCCGACCGCAACCTGCTCACGATCACGGGTGCCGCACAACTCGACCGGTTCCGTGAGGTCGCCCGCGAATCCGACAACCTCGTCACCCTGCTCCGCTGGAGCCTGGCGGCCGACGACACCTCGGCGGTCGCGCACCTGTTCGCGGCCCTCGGCGGCTACTGGTCGCTGCGCGGGGCGCACGGTGAGGTCGTCGCACTCGGCCCCGAGGTCGTCCCCGTCCTGCGCCGTACCGGACCGGTCGCCGAGGACCGCGCCGCCACCGTGCTCGGGCTCGTGGTCACCGGCGGGTCGTCCGCGTTCAGCGACAAACGGACCGCTGCCCTGGCGGTGTCGACCCTGCGCCGGGTGATGCGCGACGGCACCACCGGGTTCGCCGTGCTCGACGCCCAGGCGGCCCTGCTGCTCACCCTGGGGCGACCGGCCGACGGTCACACCCTGCTCGCCCGCTACCGCGACGACCCGGAGCCGGGTGTCGCCTGCCTGGCGAACATGCTCAGCGCGCCCCTGGCCGAGAACGACGGGGAGTCCGCTGACGCTCTGCGGTACGCGACCCGCGCCGCAACCCTCTCGCGCACGAGTGACGACGCCTGGACCACCGGGTCGATCGCCGTCACGATGACCCAGCTCCTGGCGCAGACCGGCCGGCACGCAGAGGCCCTGCGCTCCGCCGAGGTCGCCCGCGAACAGCTCGAACGGTTCGGGGCCGACGACGACCTGTACGAGATCGGCTGGACCGTCGGGCTCTGCGCCGCGAGCACCGGCGACGTCGTCCGTGCCCGGCAGGTCGCCGACGACCTGCAGCACCGGCCGGTCGAGGCCCGCGGCGGGTTCGACGAGGACCGGGTGCAGATCGGCGTCCTCGCGATGGCGATCGGCGCGGAGTGCTCGCGCTGGGAGGGAGCCCTCGACGACGCCGCGGCGGAGTACGCCCGCGCGTGGGACTCGGTGCTGCCCCTGCGCAAGCAGACACCCCACTGGACGCTCATGGCGGGCTCGGCGCGGATCGCGGCACGGGACGAGGCGGCGGTGCGCCGGTCCGACGGAGCCGTGACGGGCCTCCCGGTCGACGACGTGGCGGTCGCGAGACGCCTGCGCGTCGGTGCGCTCGTGATGCTGCGCGTCCACCCGTGGTGGCTGGACCTGCCCGTGATCGGCACCGCCCTGCTCGGGTTGGCGCTCGCCGCCGCCCGTGACGGACAGCGGGAGCACGCAGCCCGGTGCTGGGGGCTGGCGATCCGACTCGGTTCGCGGCAGGACTTCGGCGTGCTCGCACACACACGGATGCGGCAGGTGCTGGCCGGAGCCCTCGGAGCCACGGTGCTGGCGGACGCCGAGACGGCCTCGGCCGGATCGAACCGGGCCGAGGCCGTCTCGCAGGCGCGGCTCCTGCTCGAGGAGCTGCGGTTCCGCGTGCGCTGACGGCGCCCGTCAGGCCTTCCGCATGTACGCGCGGACCGTCAGCGGTGCGAACACCGCGACGACGACCGCTGCGCCGAGCAGGCTGATCCAGAGGTCGACGCCCACCGTGCCGTGGTTCACGAGGTCGCGGACCGCCGTGATCAGGTGCGAGATCGGGTTGACCTCGGAGAACCAGCGCAACCAGTCCGGCAGGGTGTCCGCCGGCACGAACGCGTTCGACAGGAACGTCAGCGGGAACAGCACCATGTTGGAGATGCCGGAGACGCTCGACGCCGTCCGCGCGACGACGCCGAAGTAGGCGAAGATCCAGCTGATCGCCCAGGCGACGACGATGACGAGCAGCCCGGCCAGGACGACCGCGCCGAAACCGCCGGCCGGACGCAGACCCATGATGATGCCGACCGTGAAGGTGATCGTGGTGGCGATCGCGTACCGGACGGTGTCGGCGAGCAGTGCACCCGCGAGCGGGGCGATCCGAGCGATGGGCAGGGACTTGAAGCGGTCGAAGACGCCCTTGTCCATGTCCTCGCGCAGCTGCACGCCCGTCACGATCGACGACGTGATGTTCGTCTGCACGAGGATGCCCGGGATGATGATCGGGAGGTAGCTCGCGACGTCACCGGCGATCGCGCCCCCGAAGATGTACGTGAACATCACGGTGAAGACGATCGGCATCAGGGTGACGTCGAACAGCTGCTCCGGGGTGCGCCGGACCTTGATCAGGCCGCGGTACGCCATCGTGAGCGACTGCCGGACGGTGGCGCCGAGGCCCGTCGCACCGACGCCGGGGCGCGGGGTGATCCGGGGCGCAGCGGTGCCCGTGGTGGTGGTGATGGTGGTCATGCGATGCTCCCTGCGAGTTCGCGGTCGGTGCTGTCGTTGTCGTCGTCGTCGGTGGTCACCGGTGCGCCGGTGATGGTCAGGAAGACCTCGTCGAGGGTGGGCTTCTGCACGCTCATCTCGGCGAGGGTGATGCCGGCCTCGCGGAACGACACGAGCAGGTCGGTCACACGGTCCGGGTCCGACATCGGTGCGGTGAGGCGCGACCCCTCGGGGCTGGCCACCGCGTCGACACCGAGGGTGTTCCGCACGATCGAGCGCGCGGCGTCGAGCCGGAGCGCATCGGTCAGGCGGAGCTGCAGCGACGAACTGCCGATCGAGGCCTTCAGCTCGTCGCTCGTGCCCTCGGCGACCACCTTGCCGTGGTCGATCACCGCGATGCGGTCGGCGAGCTGGTCCGCCTCGTCCAGGTACTGCGTCGTCAGCAGCACCGTCGAACCCGTCGCCACCAGCTCGCGGATGGTGTCCCACATCTGCGCACGCGTCCGGGGGTCGAGCCCCGTTGTCGGCTCGTCGAGGAAGATCAGCGGGGGCTGGGCGATGAGGCTCGCGGCCAGGTCCAGCCGGCGACGCATGCCACCGGAGAAGTTCTTGAGCGGGCGCGACGCGGCCTCGGTCAACCCGAAGCGCTCGAGCAGCTCCACGGCCTTGCGCTTCGCGTCGGCGCGGGACAGCCCGAGCAGGCGCGCGAAGACCACCAGGTTCTCGGTCGCGCTGAGCGTCTCGTCGACACTGGCGTACTGACCGGTCACCCCGATGAGGGTGCGGACCGTCTGCGCCTCACGCCGGACGTCGTGCCCGAAGATCCGGGCCTCGCCGCCGTCGGCCTTGAGCAGGGTCGCGAGCACGGAGATGGTGGTGGTCTTGCCGGCGCCGTTGGGACCGAGCACGCCGTAGACCGTACCGGCCTCCACACGGAGGTCGACGCCGTCCACTGCGCGGTTCGTCCCGAAGGTCTTCACGAGGCCGGAGGCCTCCACCGCGAGCGGTGTCGTGGTCATCGGAATGTCCTTTCGTCGATGTCGAGGACGATGGTGCCGCGGGGCGCTCACGCGGCACTGACGTGGCGCTGACATGGCTACCGTGGGGACGTGAGCGAAACGGTGCGACTGCGGCTGGACATCGCGTACGACGGGGCCGCGTTCTCCGGGTGGGCGCGGCAGCCCGGCCTGCGGACCGTGCAGGGTGCACTCGAAGCCGCCCTCGCCACCGTCTTCACCCGGTGGGGCGAGCCGCCGCTGCTCACCGTCGCCGGACGCACCGACGCCGGCGTGCACGCCACCGGACAGGTCGCCCACCTCGACCTGTCCGCCGAGCAGTGGGACGCGCTCAGCGCCAAGCGCGGCTCGGGGCGCTCGCCGCTGGACGGACTCGTCAAACGCGTGAACGGCATCGCGGCACCCGAGGGAGACGTCGTCGTCACCCGGGCCTCGCTCACGCCGGACGGGTTCGACGCCCGGTTCTCGCCGCTCTGGCGACGGTACGAGTACCGGATCGCGGACGCCGGCGCCCCGCGCGATCCACGTCGGCGCGGGCACACGGTCTGGCACGGGGCGAGTCTCGACCCGGCAGCGATGGAGCGCGGTGCGCTGCGGCTGCTCGGGCTGCACGACTTCGCGACGTTCTGCAAGCCGCGCGAGGGCGCGACGACCATCCGGACGTTGCAGGAGTTCCGCTGGGACCGCGAGCCGGACGGCGTGCTGGTGGCGCGCCTCCAGGCCGATGCGTTCTGCCACTCCATGGTGCGCGCGATGGTGGGGGCGACCATCGCCGTCGGCGAGGGGCGGTTCGGGCCGGAGCGGCTCGAGGAGCTGCGCGTCGCCGAGACGCGCACGAGCGCGTTCAAGACCGCGCCGGCCAGGGGACTGACACTGACCGAGGTGGGGTACCCGGCCGACGAGGAGCTCGCCGGGCGGGCGGAACAGACGCGGGCGCGGCGATCCGCGGACGGTACCGTCGAGCCATGAGCCCGCGCGAACCCCGCTCCGTCGTGTCCGTCGCCCCCGGGGTGACCTTCGTGGAGGGGCCGGTGTCGAACTGGGTGGTCCTGGCCGAGGAGGACGGGGTGTCGCTCATCGACGCGGGGTACCCGGCCGATCCGGACCTGGTGCTCGAGACCGTGCGTGCGGCCGGCCACGACCCCGCCGATCTCCGGCGCGTGTACGTGACCCACGGTCACGTCGACCACATCGGCGGCATCCCCGGGATCCTCGAGCGGTACCCGCACGTCGAGGTGCTCGCCCACGCCGACGAGCTGGCCAACGTCCGCGGGCCCGGCCGACAGCAGGTCACCCCGGCGGAGATCGGCGGTCGGCTCACCAGTCCGCGCGTCCTCGCCTGGCTGGCGCGGGCGATCCGCTCGGACGCCCTGCGGCCCACCACCGTGCCGTCGGCGCGCGCGTTCACCGGCGTTGACTTCGCAGGACGGGCGATCACACCGTTCCCGGCGGTCGGACACACGGACGGCTCCACGGCCTACCTGCTGCCCGCGGCCGACGCGATCGTCACGGGTGACGCGGTCGTCAGCCGGCACGACACCCAGCCTCGGTCCTGGGCCCCGCGCCCGCGCATGATCACGCCCTTCTTCACCGCGGACCAGGACCGCGCGCTCGAGTCGGCACGCGCACTGCCGTTCCCGGCGCTCGTGCTCCCCGGTCACGGCCCGGCCGTCCGACGCGTGGGCGGGACCTGGCTGCCCATCGGCTGATGTTGCCGAGCGCAATCATTTACCTCGACGCAACCTGAGGGACTCCGCAGGTCGGTAGCGTGCGGGCATGCCCAACCTCCTCGGGCGCACTCTGCTGTGCGCCACGGCTGCCGCGACGCTCCTCGCCGCCCCGCTCGTCACCGTCACCGCCGCCACCGCGAACCCCGAGGGGAGCGGCCTCGTCATCGAGGAGGCCTACCTGAAGGCGGGCAGCAACGGCGCCTTCTACAACCAGAAGTTCATCGAGATCGGCAACCCGACCGACGCCCCGGTGTCGCTCGACGGCTGGTCGCTGCAGTACCGCTCGGCGACGAGCACCGGCGCCTTCTCGACGAGCGCGCTCGAGGGAACGGTGCCGGCCGAGGGCACCTTCCTGGTGTCGATGGCCGGCAACGGCGGGGCCACCGCGGTCGGTGCGGACCTGCCGACGGCGGACGACACCGCGTCGCTGAACCCCTCCGGCACCACGGGCACGATCGTGCTGTCGAACACCGCCACACCGCTGGCGCTCGCCGCCGGCCCGGTGCCGACCGGTACCGCGGGCGTCGTCGACCTGCTCGGCTACGGCGCCTCGAACACGTACGAGGGCACGGTGCGCACCGTCGAGGGCGCGAACGGCGTGCCGAACGGCCTCGTGCGTCAGGGCACCACGGACACCGACGACAACGGTGCGGACTTCTCGGGGACGACGACCCTGACGCCGCGGAACGCCGCCGGTGCGACGACCGCGCCGACCGACCCGACCGAGCCCACGGACCCGACGGAGCCGACGGACCCCGGCGCGCCCGCCGAGGCCGTCACCATCGCCCAGCTGCAGGGCACCACGGACACCTCGCCCTACGCCGGCACGACCGTCACCACCGACGGCGTCGTCACCGCGGTCTACGCGTCCGGCGGCTTCAACGGCTACACGATCCAGACCCCGGGCACCGGCGGCGCGATCGACCTCGGTACCCACACGGCCTCGGACGCCGTCTTCGTCTTCTCGTCCGCGACCGCCGGGCTGGTGGCCGAGGGCGACCACGTGCGCGTCACCGGTGCGGTCTCCGAGTACTTCGGCCTGACCGAGCTGACGGTGTCGAGTGCTGCGTCGTTCGAGAAGCTCACCGACACCGTGGTCGCCCCGCAGCCCGCCGTGGTCGCGTTCCCGTCCTCGGACGCACAGCGGGAGTCGCTCGAGAGCATGCTCATCGCGCCGCAGGGCTCCTACACGGTCGCCGACAACTACACGACGAACCAGTACGGCGAGGTCGTCCTCGCCAGCGGTGCGGGCCGCCTCGTCCAGCCGACCGAGGTCGGCCGTCCGGGCAGCGCCGAAGCGAAGGCCGTCGAGGCGTCGAACGCCGCGCGCAAGGTGACGCTCGACGACGGTGCCAGCACCAACTTCCTGACCAAGGCGAACCAGGGCATCCCGGTGTCGTGGCTCACCCAGGGGCCGGTCACCGTCGGCGCGACCGCCACGTTCTCGCAGCCGGTCGTCCTCGACTACCGCAACAGCGGGTGGAAGTTCCAGCCGACCGCGCCGATCACCGGCGCGACCCCGGCAGCCGACCTGCCCGCGTCGTTCTCGACCGTGCGGCAGGCGACGCCGCAGGACGTCGGCGGCGACCTGAAGCTCGCCGGGTTCAACGTGTTGAACTACTTCCCGACCACCGGCGACCAGCTCACCGGCTGCTCGTACTACACCGACCGCGCGGGCGACCCCGTCACGGTCAACTCGGGCTGCGACGCCCGCGGTGCTGCCGAGGAAGAGGACTTCCTGCGTCAGCAGGTCAAGATCGTCAAGGCGATCAACGGCCTCGGCGCCGACGTCGTCTCGCTCGAGGAGATCGAGAACTCGGCCCGCTTCGGCCAGGACCGCGACGCCGCCGTGGCCACCCTCGTCGACGCGCTCAACGCCGCCACCGGCGAGGAGACCTGGGCGTACGCGAAGTCGCCCGCGACCGTGCCGGCGAGCGAGGACGTCATCCGCCTCGCGCTCATCTACAAGCAGGACCGCGTCGCACCCGTCGGCGAGTCCACGATCCTGCTCGACGACGCCTTCACGAACGCCCGCCAGCCCGTCGCGGACGCGTTCCGCCCGGTCGGTGGCACCGAGGACGACGACTTCCTGGTGATCGCGAACCACTTCAAGTCGAAGGGCTCCGGTACCGGCGAGAACGCCGACCAGGGCGACGGCCAGGGCGCCTCGAACGCCGACCGGGTGCGGCAGGCGAAGGCCCTCGTGACCTTCTCCACCGACATGCAGGCGCAGTACGGCACGGACAAGGTGTTCATGCTCGGCGACTTCAACGCCTACAGCAAGGAGGACCCGGTGGTCGTCCTCGACGACGCCGGCTACACCGACCTCGGCCCGGCGCTCGACGCCACCGAGTACTCGTACGTGTTCTCCGGCCTGAGCGGGTCACTCGACCACGTGTTCGCCTCACCCGCCGCTGCCGAGACGGTCACGGGCGTGGACATCTGGAACATCAACTCGGTCGAGTCGGTGGGCCTGGAGTACAGCCGCTACAACTACAACGCGTCGGACCTGTACACCGACGACGTGTTCCGCGCGAGCGACCACGACCCGATCCTGGTCGGCTTCGACCTCGACGCCGCGGGGACGGACCCGGGCACGGACCCCGGGACGGACCCGACCCCGGTGCCGACGCCGACGCCGACACCGGTGCCGACCCCGACACCGGTGCCGACCCCGACCCCGACGCCGGTGCAGCCGGTCGACGGGATCACCCCGCCGGCTGGCCCGGCGGCGCCGTCCGAGTCGCTCCTGACCGAGGCGAACCGCGGTGGGGTGTCCGCCCCGGCGACGGCCCGTGCAGGGGAGACCATCACGGTGACGGTCGGCGCGGCGGCTGCGGGTGACACGGTCGACGTGTGGCTGTTCTCGACCCCGACGCTGATCGGGACCGCGGAGGTCGCGGCCGACGGCACCGTGCGGGTGACGATCCCCTCGGACACCCCCGCTGGTGCGCACCGGCTCGCGGTGACGGCTGCTGACGGGAGCCTGATCGGCTGGACCCCGATCACGATCACGGCGGACGGACAGCTCGCGTTCACGGGTGCTTCCGGGCTCGGCGCGGGAGCACTGGTCGCGTTCCTGCTGCTCGCGGCGGGTGCCGGCGTCATGATCGTGCGCCGCCGCAGGGCGGCAGCCGCCGCCGCTTAGTCACCCCGCGCCGTGGGCGCGAGTGCAGGACGGACGGGAGGCCCGTGGTCAGGCGGTCACGGGCCTCCCGTCCGGCAGTGGCTGCGTTTGACCGACGCGACCCGGATCCGCTAGGCTCTCACCTTGGTCTGTGCGCCACGCGCGCCGGACAGTCAGATGAGCCCTCCACCCGGGCGTTCCGCCGGCTTCTGCCGCGGGGAACCCCGACCGGAGTGGGATTCACGGACTCCTCACCTCGACACGAAAGCAGCACTCCTGTGACTCGCACGTTCTCACCGAAGCCGGCAGACGTCCAGCACGACTGGATCGTCATCGACGCGACCGACGTCGTCCTCGGCCGTCTCGCCACCCACGCCGCGGCGCTCCTGCGCGGCAAGCACAAGGCCACCTTCGCCCAGCACATGGACATGGGTGACTACGTCATCATCGTGAACGCCGACAAGGTCGCCCTGACCGGCTCGAAGCTCGCGAAGAAGGTCTACTACCGCCACTCGGGCTACCCGGGCGGCCTCACGGCGACCTCCTACCCGGAGATGCTCGAGAAGCACCCCACCCGCGCCGTCGAGAAGGCGATCCGCGGCATGCTGCCGAAGAACACCCTCGGTCGCGAGCAGCTCAAGAAGCTGAAGGTCTACGCCGGCGCGGAGCACCCGCACTCCGCGCAGCAGCCCAAGGCGTACATCTTCGACCAGGTCGCACAGTAGTTCCGGCCACGACGACTTCAAGGACATAGAGAAACTCATGGCTCAGATCGCTGATTCCCTCGACCAGACCCCGGAGAGCTTCACCACGGAGAGCGCACCCGCCGCTGCCGAGGCCGCTCCCCGTCAGATCCTCAACGTCTCCGGCGGTGCCGTCGGGCGCCGCAAGGAGGCCATCGCGCGCGTTCGCCTCGTCCCGGGCTCCGGCACGTTCGTCGTGAACGGTCGCTCGCTCGAGGACTACTTCCCGAACAAGCTGCACCAGCAGCTCATCAACGACCCGTTCAAGGTCCTCGAGCTCCTCGGCTCGTACGACGTCGTCGCCCGCATCACCGGTGGCGGCCCCTCGGGTCAGGCCGGCGCGCTCCGCCTCGCCATCGCCCGCACCCTGAACGAGATCGACCGCGAGAACAACCGCGCGACCCTCAAGAAGGCCGGCTTCCTCACCCGTGACGCCCGCGTCATCGAGCGCAAGAAGGCCGGTCTCAAGAAGGCCCGCAAGGCTTCGCAGTTCTCGAAGCGCTAGTCGTCACCGGCTGAAGATCGCAATGCCGCGTCTGTTCGGTACCGACGGGGTTCGTGGTCTCGCCAACGGCGAGCTGACGGCCGCGCTCGCGCTGGGTCTTGCCCAGGCGAGCGCGGCCGTCCTCACACACGGACACCATGCCGACGCCCGCCGGGCGTCCGGTCGGCCGCGCCCGCGCGCGGTCCTGGCGCGCGACCCGCGCGTCTCCGGTGAGTTCCTCGGTTCCGCTGTCGCGGCCGGACTCGCCTCCGCCGGCGTCGACGTCCTCGACGCCGGGGTCATCCCAACCCCCGCTGCGGCGTTCCTCGTCGCGGACATCGACGCCGACTTCGGCGTGATGATCTCCGCGTCGCACAACCCCGCCCCGGACAACGGGATCAAGTTCTTCGCAACGGGTGGTCGCAAGCTGCCGGACGAGGTCGAGGACCGCATCGAAGCGGCCATGCACGACCACTCCGCGCCGACCCCCACCGGCATCGACGTCGGGCGCATCTCGCGGTTCGCCGACGCCGAGGACCGCTACGTCGTCCACCTGCTCGGCACGCTGCCGCACCGGCTCGACGGCATCCACGTCGTGCTCGACTGCGCCAACGGTGCCGCCGCCGGCGTCTCGCCCGAGGTGTTCGTGAACGCCGGGGCACGCGTGACGCTCATCGGTGCCGACCCTGACGGCTGGAACATCAACGACGGTGTCGGTTCGACCCACATCGACAACCTGGCCCGTGCGGTGCTCGAGCACGGCGCGGACGTCGGCATCGCGCACGACGGCGACGCGGATCGCTGCCTGGCCGTGGACGCCGCGGGCAACGCCATCGACGGTGACCAGATCATGGCGATCCTGGCGCTGTCGCTGCAGGAACGCGGTCGGCTGAAGGACGACACCCTCGTCGCGACGGTCATGTCCAACCTCGGCCTCAAGCGGGCGATGGCCGACGCGGGCATCACCGTGATCGAGGCCGGCGTGGGTGACCGGTACGTGCTCGAGAAGATGACCGAGGGCGACTACTCCATCGGTGGCGAGCAGTCCGGCCACATCATCTTCAACGAGTACGCCACCACGGGCGACGGCATCCTGACCGGGCTGCACCTGGTCGCCGAGATGGCGCGAACGGGCAAGTCCCTGCAGGAGCTCGCCTCGTGCATGACGGTGTTCCCGCAGGTCCTGCTCAACGTCCGGGGCGTCGACCGTCACGGACTCGCCGACCAGGGCGTGCAGGACGCCGTCGCCGCGGCGTCGGCAGCGCTCGGGGACACCGGGCGCGTGCTGCTCCGACCGTCGGGCACCGAGCCCGTGGTGCGCGTGATGGTCGAGGCCGCTTCGCAGGACGACGCCCAGCGCATCGCCGAGGAGCTCGCCGCCGTCGTGCAGGAGCGCTTGGCGCTCGACGCCGCGTAGGGCGAGTCTGCTCGGGGCTGGGGTCGGCGCCCGCTGGGGTCGGCCCGCTGGGGTCGGCGCCCGCGCCCCGCGGCGGTCGTTGCGCCCCGACTCTTCGGGGCGCGATGCCCGTACCGGGGCGCGACGCCGCGCCCGTGCCCACGCTTCCCTGTGCGGTGCCGCGGCCCGCACAGCTCAGATCTTGCGGAGCAGGACCGAGTTCACCTTGTGGTTCGCGCCCTTCTTCAGCACCAGGGTCGCGCGGGAGCGCGTCGGCAGCACGTTCTCGAGCAGGTTCGGCTCGTTGATCGCCCGCCACACCTGCGTCGCCGTCTCGACCGCGTCCTCGCGTGAGAGCGACGCGAACCGGTGGAAGAACGAGTCCGGGCTCGAGAACGCCTCTTCCTGCAGGGCGAGGAACCGGTCGACGTACCAGGACTCGATGTCCTTGGTCTTCGCGTCGACGTAGATCGTGAAGTCGAACAGGTCGGACAGCGCCAGCCGTCCGTGCACCGGCGGGGCGAGGACGTTCAGCCCCTCGACGATGAGGATGTCCGGCTGTCGGACGACGATCTCGGCGTCCGGAACGATGTCGTAGACCAGGTGCGAGTAGTACGGCGCCCGGACCTCGGTCGCGCCGCTCTTCACCTGGCTGACGAACCGCAGCAGAGAGCGACGGTCGTACGACTCCGGGAAGCCCTTGCGGTCCATGATCCCCCGGCGCTCGAGCTCGGCGTTCGGGTACAGGAAGCCGTCGGTCGTCACGAGCTCGACCCGAGGGGTGTCCGGCCAGCGCTTCGTCAGCTCACGCAGCAGACGGGCGACGGTCGACTTGCCGACGGCGACGGACCCGGCGACACCGATGACGAACGGCGTGCGTCCGGCTCGCTCACCCAGGAACCGGCTCGTCTCAGCGTGCAGATCGCGGGCACCGGCGGCGTACAGCGTGAGCAGCCGCGACAACGGGAGGTAGACCTCCTGCACCTCCTGCATGTCCAACCGGTCACCGAGGCCGCGCAGCTGCACGACCTCGGTCTCGGTGAGCGACAGGTGCTCCTTGGGTGCGAGCTGCGACCACTCGTTGCGCGGGATCTCCACGAACGGGGTCGGGTGCGCGACGGCGGTCTCCGGGATCGGCATGGGGACGAGCGTACAGACGGGAGGCCCGGGGTACGTGAGCCGGTCGGCTCACGTACCCCGGGCCTCCCGTCCAGTGCTCGGTGCGTGTCCGCAGGACGCGACGCGTCAGGCGGGCAGGGCGGCCTCGATGGCCGCGATCACCTCGGGGGCGTCCGGCTTCGTGGTCGGACGGAAGCGCGAGACGGTGCCGTCGGGCGCGACGAGGAACTTCTCGAAGTTCCAGCTGACCCGTCCGGCCTTGCCGTCGGCGTCCGGGGTCTCCTTGAGCGCCTGGTAGAGCGGGTGCGCGCTCTTGCCGTTCACCTTGACCTTCTCGGACATCGGGAAGGTGACGCCCCACGTGGTGGAGCAGTACTCGTCGATGGCCTCGGACGAGCCGAGCTCCTGCAGGAACTGGTTGCTCGGGAACCCGAGGACCGTGAAGCCCCGAGGGCCGTACTGCTTCTGGAGGGCCTCGAGCTGCTCGTACTGCGGGGCGAGGCCGCACCGCGACGCCACGTTCACGACCAGCACCGCCTTGTCCGCGTACGAACCGAACGTGGTGTCCTCGCCGTGCAGCGTGGTGATGGCGATGTCGTCGAAGCGTCCCATGGCCGAAACGTTA
The DNA here is from genome assembly GCF_019844075.1 of Curtobacterium sp. TC1. Lineage (NCBI taxonomy): Bacteria > Bacillati > Actinomycetota > Actinomycetes > Micrococcales > Microbacteriaceae > Curtobacterium > Curtobacterium sp. TC1. The sequence continues at coordinate 3,697,704 of NZ_CP081964.1, read as the reverse complement.
TCCCCAGCCCTGCTGCTTCGCAGGGTGCGCGCTCAGGCAGACCGTAGGATCGCTTCCATGTGTGGAATCGTCGGCTACGTCGGCAGCAACAGCAGCCAGGACGTCCTCCTCGGTGGCCTCCGTCGCCTCGAGTACCGCGGCTACGACTCGGCGGGCATCGCCGTGGTCGACCCCGCGGGGGACCTCGTCTCCGCCAAGAAGGCGGGCAAGCTCCAGGCCCTCGTCGACGAGCTCGAGTCGTCGCCGATCCCGGACGGCACCACGGGCATCGGGCACACCCGCTGGGCGACCCACGGTGGCCCGACCGACGGCAACGCGCACCCGCACCTGGCCGACGGCGACAAGCTCGCCCTCATCCACAACGGCATCATCGAGAACTTCTCCGAGCTGCGCGCCGAACTGCAGGCCGAGGGCATCGAGTTCCGCAGCGAGACCGATTCCGAGGTCGCCGCGCACCTGGTCGGTCGGGCGTTCCGCGAGACCGGTGACCTGACCGCCGCAATGCAGCAGGCCGTGCAGCGACTGGACGGGGCGTTCACGCTCCTCGTCGTGCACGCCGACCAGCCCGGCGTCGTCGTCGGTGCCCGTCGCAACTCCCCGCTCGTGGTCGGCCTCGGCGACGGCGAGAACTTCATGGGCTCGGACGTCGCCGCGTTCGTCGCGTACACGCAGCGGGCGCTGTCGATCGGGCAGGACGAGATCGCCACGATCCGCCCCGACGGCGTCGACGTCATCCACTTCGACGGCACCCCGGCCACGCCGAGCGAGTTCGAGGTGAACTGGGACGCCTCCGCCGCCGACAAGGGCGGGTGGTCCTCGTTCATGGCGAAGGAGATCAGCGAGGAGCCCGAGGCCGTCGCCAAGACGATCCTCGGCCGCGTCCACGACGGCGCCGTCACCCTGACCGACCTCGACCCGATCGCCGAGCGCCTGGCGACGGTCGACCGCGTCATCGTGATCGCCTGCGGCACCGCTGCGTACGCCGGTATCCTCGGCAAGTACGCCATCGAGCAATGGGCCCGCATCCCGGTCGAGGTCGAGCTCGCGCACGAGTTCCGCTACCGCGACCCGGTGCTGAACGACCGCACGCTCGTCGTCTCGATCAGCCAGTCCGGCGAGACCATGGACACGCTGATGGCCGTCAAGTACGCCCGCGAGCAGGGCGCGCAGGTCCTGTCGATCTGCAACACCCAGGGCGCGACCATCCCGCGTGAGTCCGACGCCGTGATCTACACGCACGCCGGACCCGAGGTCGCCGTGGCCTCGACGAAGGCCTTCATCGCCCAGGGCGTCGCGCTGTACCTGCTCGGACTGCACCTGGCCACCCTGCGCGGCACGCTCACGACCGCGCAGATCGCGGAGCAGGTCGCGGAACTCGAGGGCCTCGCCCCGAAGTTGCAGCAGACCATCGACGACGCCGCCGGCATCAAGGACCTCGCGCGCTGGATGGCGGACACCCGCAGCGTCCTGTTCCTCGGCCGCCACGTCGGCTACCCGATCGCGCTCGAGGGTGCGCTCAAGCTCAAGGAACTCGCGTACATCCACGCCGAGGGCTTCGCTGCCGGTGAGCTCAAGCACGGCCCGATCGCGCTCATCGAGCCTGGCCAGATCGTCTTCGTCATCGTGCCGTCCCCGCGTGACCCGCGCTCGCTGCACCCGAAGGTCGTCTCGAACATCCAGGAGATCCGCGCCCGCGGTGCCCGGGTGATCGCCATCGCGGAAGAGGGCGACGCAGCCGTGCTGCCCTTCGCGGACGAGGTCCTGCGGATCCCGCTCGCGACCCCGCTGTTCGAGCCGCTGCTCGCCGTGGCGCCGCTGCACATGTTCGGCATGGAGCTCGCCGCGGCAAAGGGCCTCGACGTGGACCAGCCGCGCAACCTCGCGAAGTCGGTCACCGTCGAGTAGTCGCACGATGATCATCGGCATCGGGGTCGACGTGGTGGACCTGGAGCGGTTCGAGCGGGTGCTGTCGCGCACGCCGGCGATGCGTGCGCGACTGTTCACCCCGGCCGAGCAGGTCCGTGACGGCGAACCACGGCCGATCGCGTCACTCGCGGCACGGTTCGCGGCGAAGGAGGCCCTGATCAAGGCCTTCGGGTCCAGCGCGGGGCTCAGCTGGCAGGACCTCGAGGTCGTGTCGGACGACCAGCGCAACCCGTCGCTGACGCTGCACCAACAGGCGCGACAGGTGGCGGATGCGCGTGGCGTGAGGAGCGTGCACCTGTCGCTCTCGCATGATGGAGGGATCGCGACCGCGTTCGTGGTCCTGGAGGGGACGGTTCAGTGAGTGCGTTCACCGGGATGACGGTCGACCGTGAGGCCCTGATCGAGAACTACGCGACGATCGCCGAGCAGGTCGCACCGTCCGGTGTCATCGCGGTGGTCAAGGCCAACGCCTACGGCCACGGCGCGCTCGACGCCGCTCGGGCCTTCGTGGACGCCGGTGCCGAGTGGCTCGGCGTCGCGGACATCGACGAAGCCGTCGCGCTCCGTCAGGGTGGCATCGACGAGGACGTCCGGATCCTCGCGTGGCTGCACGCCCCCGACGAGGACTTCCGCCGCGCGGCGCAGTACGACATCACCCCGGCGGTGTCGAGCGTCGAGCAGCTGTCGGCCGCTGCCGATTCCGAGGTCGGCGCCGTGCACATCTGCGTCGACACCGGCCTGAGTCGCAACGGTGCAGTCGAGTCCGAATGGGCCGAGCTGTTCACCACCGCCGGGGCCCTGGCGAGGGGCGGCAACCGCACCCGTGTCGAGGGGCTGATGTCGCACCTGTCCAACGCGTCGCGCACGGACGACCTCGACCAGGACGCCGCACTGCAGCGCGCGCTCGACGGCCTCGCCGCGAACGGGATCGTGCCCGACCTGGTGCACCTCGCCGCGAGTGCCGCGAGCATCGCCGTGCCGGAGACGCGCCGCGACCTGTCCCGCGTCGGACTCGCCCTGTACGGCCTGAGCCCGTTCGCCGATCGCACCTCCGCCGACCTCGGCCTCCGGCCGGCCATGCGTGTGACCGCTGCCGTGCTCCGCACCGTCGACGTCCGCGCCGGCGAGGGCGTGTCCTACGGCTACACCTGGCGGGCGTCGACCGACACCCGCCTCGCGGTCATCGGTCTCGGGTACGCCGACGGCTTCGACCGCGACTTCGGCAACCGGGTCTCGGTCCGGATCGGCGACCGCACGTTCCCGGTGGTCGGACGGGTCGCGATGAACGCCATGCACGTCGACGTCGGCGACGCCGACGTCAGCATCGGCGACGAAGCCGTGCTCTGGGGCGACCCGGCGAACGGCGACCCCGCGGTCGAGGACTGGGCCGCCGCGATCGGCACCATCAACTACGAGGTGGTCGCCCGGGTCGGCCACAGCGTGCACCGGAGGACGACGTGAGCTCCGCACCCCTGCGCCAGGCACGGATCGACCTGGACGCCTACCGCGCGAACCTCGACCTGGTCCGCGAGTGGATGGACCCCGTCGCAGTCATGGCGATCATGAAGGCCGACGCCTACGGGCACGGCCTCGAACCGATCGCGCTCGCCGCGGTGGACGCCGGCATCCGGTGGATCGGTGTGCTCACGGTCCCCGCGGCCCTGCGCCTGCGGTCGATCGGCGTCGGCGAGGACGTTCACCTGTTCACCTGGCAGCACGACCCGGACCTCGACTTCCGCGACGCCATCGACTCGGCTGTCGACCTCGGCGTCTCGAACGTCGCCGAGCTGCAGCGCATCGTCGACGCCGTCGACCAGCGCCCGGCCCGGGTGCACCTCGGCGTCGACTCCGGGCTGCACCGCGACGGCGCGACCCCGGCGGACTGGCCCGCACTCGTCGAGCTCGCCCGCGACGCCCGGCGGAACGGCCGCATCGAGGTCGTCGCCGCGTACACGCACCTGGCCGAGTCGTCCGACCACGAGGACAGTGCCGCAGTCGCCGTGTTCGACGCCGCGATCGAGATCGCGGAGGACCTGGGGCTCGACGTCCCGATGGAGCACGTCGCCGCATCGCTCGCCGGCTTGGAGCGCAAGGAGTTCCGCAAGGACATGGTCCGGATGGGTGCGAACCTGTTCGGCATCCCCGGCGCCGACGGTGTCTCGGCCGCCGACCTCGGGCTCGAACCCGTGATGACCCTGACGGCCTCGGTCGCCAAGACGAAGCGGGTCCCCGTCGACACCGGCGTCTCGTACGACTACACGTACCGCACCACCTCGGAGACCACCCTCGCGCTCGTGCCCGTCGGGTACGCGGACGGCGTCCCGCGTCTGGCGCAGGGCCGCGTCGAGGTCGCGATCGGCGGCAAGCGCTACCCGATCGCCGGCCGTGTCGCGATGGACCAGTTCCTCGTCGACGTCGGCGACGACGACGTGCAGACCGGTGACACCGTGACGCTGTTCGGCACCGGCGAGCACGACGAGATGACGGTCCTCGACTGGGGCCGTTCGCTCGGCACCATCGGCGAGGAGATCGTCTGCCGCATCGGGACCCGCGTGCCTCGGTTCTACGAGGGCCACGACATCGAGGGACGCGTCGGGGAGTACCTGCGGGGCGACCAGTCGTGACCGAGGCCGCACACGTCCTGCTCGACACGGCCATCGACGGCACCGACGCGATGGGCGAGCTCGGAGCGCGGTTGGCCGCTGTCCTGCGTGCCGGTGACCTGGTCGTGCTCACCGGGCCGCTCGGTGCCGGCAAGACGACCCTGACCCGAGGGCTCGGCGCTGCACTCGGCGCGCGCGGCCAGGTGTCCAGCCCGACCTTCGTCCTCGCCCGGACGCACCCGACCACGGCCGGCCCGGACCTGGTGCACGTCGACGCCTACCGGCTGTCGGACCCGGTCGAGCTCGACGACCTCGACCTCGACTGGGACGCCGCGATCGTCGTCGTCGAGTGGGGCCGCGGCATGGTCGACGGCATCAGCGACAACGTGCTCGACGTCGAGATCACGCGGGCGACCGGCGCGGACGCGGCCGACCGCGGGGCCGACGAGGACCTCGATCCCGACGACGTGCCCGACGAGCCGCGCCGGGTCGTCGTCACCGCGACGGGGCCGCGCTGGGCGGGCGTCGACCTCTGACCCTGCAGCGCGTGGACACCGGTGCGGTCGACGGCCTCCGCACCTTCCTCGTCGGTGCCGACCTGACCGTCGCCGGGCTCGACCGTGCTGGCCTCGGCCCTGCCGGTCTCGAGCCGACCGTCCGGCTGTGGGTCGACCGTGCCGACGACGGCCGCGTGGTCGGCAGCACCGATCCGGTCGTTCCGGCGGACCGGGCAGCTCGCGCACGAGGTCGCCTGGTCCCTCGACCTGACCGCGGTGTGAGCCGGCACGGCCGGGCGACAGCGGGCGTCCCGGTGCCGCCCAGCCGGCTCCGGGAGGATGCGGTGTGCCGACGCTCATCGTGACCGCCCACCCGGACCCCGACTCGCTCACCCACCACCTCGCGGCTCGCCTGCGGGACGCCCTGCCGGCCGGGACGGTCGAGACCGCCGACCTGGCGGCCGAGGGGTTCGACCCGCGCTTCACGCTGGCCGACCGGCACACCTACCGGACCGGCACGGACGCCCCGGCCGACGTCGTCGCCGAGCAGCAGCGCATCGACCGCGCCTCCGACCTCGTCCTCGTGTTCCCGGTCTGGTGGTGGTCCGTGCCCGCGGTGCTCAAGGGGTGGATCGACCGCGTGTTCGTGAACGGCTGGGCGTTCGACGTCGACCCGGACGGCGGCATCCGTCGAGCGCTCGGACGGCTCACCGTCCACCTGGTGCCGATCGCGGGCGACGACGCCGGCGTGTACGAACGGCACGGGTACGCCGAGGCGCTCCGGACGCAGGTCGAGCACGGGATCGTCGACTTCTGCGGTGCCCGCCGGGGCGCCACCGTGTTCGTGCACGACTCCGAGACCGAGGACGCCGAGGCCCGTGAGCGCGCGGTCGCGGCGGCGGTGGAGGGTGTCCGCCGAGCGGTCGTCGACCGTGCACCGGCCGGCGACCGGTAGCCTCGCAGCAGATCTGGTCAGCGCGAACGGGGGAACCATGCGCATCGTCCTCGACACCGGCGGCTTCAGCGACGTGGAGGTCGGCACGGTGGACCGTGACGACACCGAGTTGGTGTTCCGGTCACCTGCAGGCGCGGTCGTGGCACGCCATCCGGTGACCGCAGTCGCCTGTCTGGACGTCCGGGCGACCGGCCCGCAGTCGACGCCGGCGCCGGCCATCGCCACGACGTCCGGAGCGGACGAACCGTCGTCCCCACTGGTGGTCCGGGCTGCACCGACCGGCAACCCGCAGGTCGACGCTGCTCGGCTCGACCGGCCCGCCGCCTACGCGCCGTGGACGCCGCAGGAGGACACCGGGCTCGAGGCGATGACGGCGGCGGGGATGTCCGTGGCGGACGTCGCGATCGTGCTGCGTCGCCAGGACGGCGGTGTGCGGTCACGGTTGCGGCACCTCCGCGAGGCAGCGGACGAGGCCGCGACGAGCACGGGCGCGACGTCGCCCACCAGCACGGTCCGTTTCGACTAGCCGCCGCGTCCCGCACCTGCGCCACGCGGCCCCGCGTCGGCTCAGCCGACCGGGACCGTCTCGCGACGCTTCTGCTGCCAGGGGGTGGCCGGTGCGTCCTCGCCGTTCCAGACCTGCACGACGCCCCAGCCGGCTGCGATGAGCGGGACCGCGAGCAGCGCACCCGTCACCCCGCCGAGCACGGTGCCCGCCGTCAGCCCGACCAGGATGACGAGGCCGTGCAGTCGCAGGGTCTTGCCCATGAGCACCGGCTGCAGGAAGTTGCCCTCGACCTGGTTGACGAGCACGACGATCGCCACGACGACGACGGCCTTCACCGGGCCGAGTGCGACGAGGGTCACGAGGGCGGCCAGGGTGCCGGCGATCGGGGCGCCGATCATCGGGATGAACGAGGTCACGAAGGCCACCACGGCGAGCGGGATCGTCAGCGGGACGCCGAGCACGGCGAGTCCGCTGCCGATCGCGAGCGCGTCGAAGGCGGCGACGGCGGCGGTCCCGCGCACGTACCCGCCGAGCGTCGTCACCACGCGGTCGCCGATCCGACGGGCACGGGCGTACTGGTCGCCGGTGAACGGGCGGAGCAGGAACTCCCACAGCGCCGGGCCGTCCTTGAGGAAGAAGAACAGGATGACCGCGGTGAGCACCGCCCCGGTCACGAAGTTCGTCACCGCGGAGATGCCGGCGATCGCGCCGGCTCCGAACCGGGCGCTCGTGACGAAGTCGACGACGCCGGACACCGCGTCCTCGATCTGCCCGTCGGTCACCCGGACGGGCAGCTCGTGCAGGAGGTCCTGCAGTTGTTGCAACCCGTCGACCGCCGATGCCTGCAGCATCGGCCACTGACCGGCGAACGTCGAGACGAGCAGCCACAGGACACCTGCGCCCGCGGCGAGGACGGCCACGAACGCGATCGAGGTCGCGAGCACCGAGGGCACCCCGTGCCGGCGCAGCCAGGCGACCAGGGGGTGCAGCGCCGAGGCGATGATGAGCGCGAGGAGCAGGGGGATCGTGACGAGGCTGAGCGTGGTCGCGGCGGTGACGATCGCGCCGAGCACCACGACGATCACGACCGTCTGCATGCAGCGGACCGCGAGCCGCCCGTAGGGGTCGGTCCAGGTGCTCGGTCGGACGGACGTGGGCGCGGGGGAGCGGCGCAGGTGCATGGCGGGGTCTTCCGGTTGGTGCCGACGGGACCCGCACGACCGTACCCGGCGGGCCGCACCGGCCGCGCGGATCCGGTCCCCCGGGGTCAGCAGTCGGCGTCGAGGTGCGTGCCGCTCGTCACTGTTCGACGCGCCGTGTTGCCTCGCGCCGGTCGAGCTCGGCGAGCAGCGTCGCCGTGTTGCGGAGCACCCGCGGGGTGGTCACGACGGTGGCGACGAGCGCCGCGACGAAGAGCGCCGCACCGAACCAGAACACCGGTTGGCCGGTGACAGCGAGCCAGACGGCGAGGGCGGTCGCGGGCACGTACAAGACCGTGGCGGTCCACCGGAGCGGCTGGTGGAGCCGCTGGCGCGCGAGCAACGCCTGCCGCCATGCCGCGGTGTCCGCATCCGGCGGTAGCGTGCCGGTCCGCACCGCCCTGCCGAACGCAGGCCGCTGCGCGACGTCGCCGTGTGTGCGCCGGACCCGCCCGACCCACGACCCCAGGAAGACCCCGAAGAAGGTGCCGGCCACCAGGGAGACCAGCGCTCGCGGTCCGGCCCCGAGTTGCGGCACGGTCAGGAAGGTCGACCCGAACCACGCGGCGGCGAACGCGACGCCCACGACGACGCCCGCTGCCCAGGCCGGCTTCTGCTGCATCCACCCCACGGCGCCGAGCCTGCCACCGGCACCCGCACGACCGGTCGGAGCGGGATCGCGACGGAGCTCCCTGCCCACACGCCGCCTACGATGGACGGGTGCTCCTCGCCATCGACACCTCCGCCGGAACATCCGTGGCCGTCGTCGACCCGGCCACCGGCAAGCCCATCGCGACCCGTGACACCGAGGACAGCCGCCGGCACGCCGAGGTGATCGGCCCGTTCCTCGCCGAGACCCTCGCCGAGGCCGGCATCACCGGCGCGGACGTCACGGGTGTCGTCGCCGGCATGGGCCCCGGCCCGTTCACCGGCCTGCGCGTCGGCATCGCTGCCGCGCGCACCTTCGCCGCGGCGGTCGGCGTCCCCGTCCTGCCGCTCGTCAGCCACGACGCGGTCGCGGCCGATGAGCGCGACGGCCGACGGGACGGACCGTTCGTCGTCCTGACGGACGCCCGCCGGCGCGAGGTCTACTGGAGCGCGTACGACCAGACCGGCACGCGGGTTGCGGGTCCGGGTCTCGCCAGGCCCACCGATCTCGACGAGGCGATCCGCGCCTCCCGGCCCGAAGCGGTGGGCTGGGACCGCGTGACGGCCCTGTCCATCCCTGCCTGGAGGCTCGGATCACTCGCCGCGGACCGCCTGCGGTCCGGCACGGGGTTCGACCAGGACACCCCCCTGTACCTGCGGGAACCCGACGTCACGGTGCCGGGTGCGCCGAAGCGGGTGAAGCAGTGACCCTGCCGGACGGGCTCCGCCTGCGGCGGGCGCACCCGCAGGACCTCGACGACATCATGTGGCTCGAGCACGTCTCGTTCCCGACGGACGCCTGGTCGGCGTCCCAGATGTCCGGAGAGCTGTACTCGCCGCACGGGTACTACATCGTCATCGAGACCGTCGACGAATCCGCGGCACCGATGGTCGTCGGGTACGCCGGACTGTCCTCGCTGGCAGGCAACCCGGTCGCCGACGTGCAGACCATCGCGGTCGCTGCGGACCAGCGCGGCAAGGGGCTCGGGCGGGTGCTGTTCACGGAGCTCCTCGACGAGGCCCGCCGCCGTGGTGTGCGCGAGGTCTTCCTCGAGGTGCGCGCCGACAACCCGGTCGCGCAGTCGATGTACACGGCGTTCGGGTTCGAGCACATCGCGACCCGGCCGCGCTACTACCAGCCGGACGGCGTCGACGCGTGGGTGATGCGGGCCGAACTGCCCGGCCCGGACGCCGAGCGGTCGTCGGGCGTCGGACCCATCGGACAGGAGGCCCTCGGTGAGCGGGACTGAACCACTGGTGCTCGGCATCGAGACGAGCTGCGACGAGACTGGTGTGGGCATCGTGCGGGGGAGCACCCTGCTCGCGAACGTCATCGCGTCGAGCATGGACGAGCACGCCCGGTACGGCGGTGTCGTGCCCGAGGTCGCCGCACGCGCCCACCTCGAGGCGATGACCCCCACGCTCCACGAGGCGCTCGAGCGGGCCGGGGTCACCCTCGACGAACTCGACGCCGTCGCCGTCACCGCCGGACCCGGTCTGGCGGGTGCGCTCATGGTCGGGGTGGGGGCTGCGAAGGCGCTCGCCGTCGCCACCGGCAAGCCCCTCTACGGCGTGAACCACCTGGTCGGGCACGTCGGTGCCGACGTCCTGCGCACGGACGGCAGCGACATCGAGCTCCCGACGGTCGCGCTGCTGGTGTCCGGCGGGCACACGTCGCTGCTGCTGGTGAAGGACCTGGTCGGCGACGTCGAACTGCTCGGCGAGACGATCGACGACGCCGCGGGCGAGGCGTTCGACAAGGTCGCACGGCTGCTCGGTCTGCCGTACCCCGGCGGGCCGCAGATCGACCGTGCCGCGGCCGACGGTGACCCGAAGGCAATCCGGTTCCCCCGCGGCCTGACGCTGCCGAAGGACCTGGCCGCGCACCGCTACGACTTCTCGTTCTCCGGACTGAAGACCGCCGTCGCCCGCTGGGTCGAGCGCTGCCGTGACGAGGGGCGCGAGGTGCCCGTGGCCGACGTCGCGGCGAGCTTCCGCGAGGCCGTCGTCGACGTCCTGCTGACCAAGGCCCTGAACGCCTGCCGCGACACCGGCGTCGACCGGCTCCTGCTCGGTGGCGGTGTGGTCGCGAACGCCCGGCTGCGGCAGGTCGCCGAGGAACGCTGTGCGGCGGCGGGGGTGCAGCTGCGGATCCCGCCGTTCGACCTGTGCACGGACAACGGCGCCATGATCGCGGCCGTCGGGGCGCGCCTGGTTGCCGAAGGGCACGCGCCGAGCGACCTCGGGATCGCGGCCGACTCGACGTTGCCGGTGACGACCGTCCAGGTCTGACCAGTTCGGCCCCGGTCCTTCTTCGGGAGCCTGTGGGAGGATTCACGCGGGCGTCGGAGAGACCGGACGCCCGAGAGGGGTGGACGGTGTCCGATCAGAACGAGTGGCCGAAGCCGGGCGAGACGCCGAACGGCCCAGCGAACGGACAGCCCGACGGCACGCCCGCCCCGGACGCCCCGCAGGCTCCCGAGCAGCCGCAGAACCCGTACGGACAGCAGCACCCGTCGAACCCGTACGCGGCACCGCAGCAGCCGAACCCCTCCGGCCAGCCCCAGCAGTCCAACCCGTACGGGCAGCAGCACCCGTCGAACCCGTACGCGGCGCCGCAGCAGCCGCAGCAGCCGCAGAACCCGTACTCGGCCCCGCAGGCGCCCCAGGACCCGTACGGTGCGGCCCAGAACCCGTACGGCCAGCAGAACCCGTACACGCAGCAGCAGGGCCAGCAGAACCCGTACGCGCAGCCGCAGGGCGGCCAGAACCCCTACGCGCAGCCGCAGCAGCAGCCGTACGCGCCCGCTGGCGCCTACGGGTCGACCGGCTACCAGCCCTACGCGCAGCGCCCGAAGACGAACACCCTGGCGATCCTCTCGATCGTGTTCGGTCTCGCCGCCATCCCGATGTGGTTCATCGCGATCCTGCTCGGTCCGGCCGGCGCGATCCTCGGCCACGTCGCGCTCGGCAAGATCAAGCAGAACGGTGAGGCCGGCCGCGGCCTCGCTCTCACCGGCATCATCGCCGGCTGGGTGATGGCCGGTGTCTGGCTGATCTGGATCGCCTTCATCATCTTCCTCGGCGTGATCGGCCAGAGCTCGTACTCCACCTACGACTACGACTCGGGCACCGGCGCCTTCATCAGCTGAGCCGCTCGCACAGGACCGCGCTGTGCCGCCCGTCCAGGCGGGTGAGCACGAGCGTGACCCGGCCGGTCCCGCGCAGCCGCAACCGTTTGCGGAACTGCGCCGGGTCGACGTCGACGCCGCGCTTCTTGATCTCCACGGTGCCGATGCCGTCCGCGGCGAGCCGTGCCGACAGGCGCTTCACGTCGAGCGGCATGGTGTCCAGCACCCGGAAGCCCTGGGCGAACGGCGTCGTCACGGCACGGTCCGAGGTCACGTACGCGATCCCGTCGGAGACCATGTGGCCGTCGAGGGCGCGTGCCAGGTCGCCGATGAGCCGTGCGCGGATGACGGCGCCGTCCGGCTCGTACAGGTAGGCACCGAGCGGGCCCACCTCGGCGTCCTCGGCGTCGGCCGGGCCGGTCATCTCGGCGATGCCGTGCGCACCGATCACGGTGGCCGCTCGGCGGATCCCCGGCCGGGCGAGGGGCCCGAACCACAGCGCGAGCTCGACGACCTCGCGGTCGACGGAGGTCCACTGCGCCTCGGCGGTGTCGGGGATCAGGTCGCGGTCGATGCCGGGTCCGAGCTTCACGCCCGTCGGGGTGCTCGTCGCGGCGGCGAACACGGTGTCCAGGGACGGCGACCAGTCGTCGGGGTCGGCCAGGCGACGGGTGTCCGAGTGGCCGGAGGTCCGACGTGCGGGGTCCATCCAGATGCCGTCGACGCGGGAGACGTCGAACGCGGCCGCGTCGCCCAGTTCGACTCGTGCGTTCGGCCACACCGCGAGGTTGTGCGTCGCGACCGCAGCGGTGACCTCGTCGCGGTCCACCGCGGTGACGTCGAGGTCGAGCGCGGCCATCGCCATCGCGTCGCCGCCGATGCCGCAGCCGAGGTCGGCGACACGCGTGAGTCCGGCCGCGGCGAACCGCCCGGCGTGCTGTGCGGCGACCTGCAGGCGGGTCGCCTGCTCGAGTCCGGCCTCGGTGAAGAGCATGCGGGCGGCGAAGTCGCCGAACTTGCCACGGGCCTTCTGCCGGAGCTTCGCCTGGGTCAGGACCGCCGAGACGAGCTGCGGGTCGTGGCCCTCGGCCCGGAGCCGGGACACCACCCGGACGATCTCGCCGCCGTCCGAGACGCCGGGGGTACGGTCGAGCAGGGCCATCCCGTCAGGGGTCAGCAGTGCGGCGAGTTCGGCGGCTTCCATGTCCCGATCCTCCCAGGTGCTGCATGTTCCCCTGATGTGCTGGCACTCGGATTGACCGAGTGCCAGTGGCCCCCTAGAGTTGGCGTTGGCACTCTCCTGTGCGTAGTGCCAACCCGGTTTTCATCTGTACCGAGTCCGTACCGAGAAAGAAGAGGTCACCGTGGCCGTCAGCATCAAGCCGCTCGAGGATCGCATCGTCATCCGCCAGGTCGAGGCGGAGCAGACCACCGCATCCGGTCTGGTCATCCCCGACACCGCGAAGGAGAAGCCCCAGGAGGGCGAGGTCGTCGCCGTGGGTCCGGGTCGCATCGACGACAACGGCAACCGCGTCCCGCTCGACGTCGCCGTGGGTGACAAGGTCATCTACTCCAAGTACGGGGGAACCGAGGTCAAGTACTCGGGCGAGGACCTGCTGGTCCTGTCGGCTCGTGACGTCCTCGCGGTCGTCGTCAACTGAGTCCAGTACTCCTCTCGGACGCCCCGTTCGGCCTGTCGGCTGGCGGGGCGTCCGTGCGTTCAGGGCGACCGGGAGGCCCGTGGTCCGTCCGGCTCGTCGGCGGTCGTTCCTAGGATGGTTCCGTGAGTGAACCGAGTCCCGCGCGACCCGTCCGCAGCGAGGCATCCGTCGGCGTGGTGCAGGCGATCATCGCGTACGGGCTCTGGGGCCTCATGCCCCTGCTCTTCGCGGCGATGGCCCCGGCCGGCGCGTTCGAGATCGTCGCCTGGCGCATCGTCTTCGGGCTGGTGTTCTCTGCGCGGTTGCGATCGCCGTCACCCGCTCGTGGCTCCGCACCCGCACCCTGATGGCGCAGCGCCGGGTGATGGCCGTGATGGGCCTGGCCGCGGTCCTCATCCTGGTGAACTGGACCGTGTACGTCCTGGCGACCACCACCGGCCACACCGTCGAGGCAGCACTCGGGTACTTCATCAACCCCCTGGTCACGATCGCACTCGGCGTCGTGGTCCTGCGCGAGCGGCTGCGGCCGGCGCAGTGGGCGGCCGTCGGCATCAGCGTCGTGGCGGTCGTCGTGATCGCCGTCGGCTACGGCCAGGTGCCGTGGATCTCGCTCGTGCTCGCCTGCTCGTTCGGTCTCTACGGCTTGGTGAAGAAGCGCGTCGGCGGCACGGTCGACGCACTGAGCGGCCTCACGATCGAGACCGTGTGGCTGCTGCCGATCGCGGTCGTGGCGCTGGTCGTCCTCGGTGCGACGGGCCTCGGCGGCGGCGTGACGTTCACGAGCGAGGGCTGGGTGCACGTCCTGGTGACGGTGCTCACGGGGCCGGCGACGGCGGTCCCGCTCCTGCTGTTCGCGTCCTCGGCGCGGCGGGTGAGCCTGTCGACCCTCGGGTTGACGCAGTACCTCGCGCCCGTGATGCAGCTGCTCGTCGGTGTGGTGGTGCAGCACGAGGCGATGCCGCCGGCGCGCTGGTTCGGCTTCGGCATCGTGTGGTTGGCGCTCGTGGTGCTGACGGCGGACTCGTTCGCCGCCGCGCGGGCGTCCCGCCGTCGAGCGCTCGCACCTGCTCCGGCCGAGCCCGCCTGACGGGCGCACGCCGGGCCTCCCGTCCGCCCGTCCGCTCCGCCACCTGCACGCAAAAGCGACAGTCCCCCGCGGATGACCCGCGGGGGACTGTCGCTTTCGTGAGGTGGAGCCGGTGCCCTACTTCTTGACCGCGCCCTGGATGGCGCTCTGGTAGACGGGCTTGTTGTCGCCGTCGAACTTGTAGATGCCGATGTAGGCGCTCGACGGGTCGTTGTTGTCGTCGAACGGACCGATGCCGGACGGGCCGGTGTAGTGGATGTCCTTGCCGTCGTCGAGGAGCGCGACGCACTCCTTGAAGGTGGCGCACTCGGTGCCGCCGTCGGCTCCGGAGACCGCGGCCATGTTCGCCTGGATCGTGCCGGAGTCGGTGCCCTTGCCCTTCACCGCAGCCAGGGCGGCGAGGACGGTGGCGTCGTACGACTCCGCCGCGTACGAGTAGTCGGCGAGCGTCTTGCCCGACGAGTCCTTGTAGAAGGCGGACAGCTGCTTCTTGAAGTCGTCCTTCGGCGAGGCACCGGGGATGGTGCCCTGGGCGCCGGTCAGGGTGCCCTTGTCGAAGTCCTTCGAGTAGTCAGCCGTGTTGCCGTCGGACATGTAGATCTTCGCCGTGTTCCCCTGCGAGACGAGCTCCGGGATGATCGACTTCGTCTCGTCGAAGGCCAGGACGACGATCGCGTCCGGCTTGGCTGCGAGCGCGGCCGTCACCTCGGACGAGAACGTGGTCTGACCGGGCGGGAACTCCTGGCCCTCGCCCTTGCCGCCGTAGACGACCTGGCCACCGGAGGCCTCGACCGCGGACTGCACCGAGTTGCGGAGGCCCGTGCCGTAGGTGTCGTTGAAGACGAGGAACGCGACCTTGGCGTTGCCGTCACCGGTCACGAGCTGACCGAGCGCCGAACCCTGCACCGAGTCCGGCGGAGCGGTCCGGTAGTAGTACGACGAGTAGCCCGAGAGGTCGCTCGCGGTGTTCGCGGGCGAGATCTCGACGATGCAGTTGCTGGTGAGCTGGTCGATGACGTTGAGGGTGACCGACGAGGACTCGGCGCCGATCGCGACCGGGACCTTCGCGTTCACGAGCTTCGTCGCAGCCGAGCTCGACACGGTCATGTCGTTGCTGTCGCCGGAGTCGGTCGCGGGGTCGATGGTGACGTCCTTGTCGAGGACGCCGCCCGCGGCGTTGATGTCCTTGACCGCGAGGCCGACACCGGACTCGGCCGGCGGGTTCAGGTAGGCGAGCGAGCCGGTGAGCGGCAGGATCGTGCCGATCTTCAGCGCGTCGGTGCTGGGGGTGTCGGGGGCCTTGCAGCTGGCGGCGGGGTCCTTCTTCGCGTCGCTCGACGCCGAGCTGGAAGGGGAGTCGCCGCTGCTGGTCGTGGAACACGCTGCGAGCAGGACGGCTGCTGCGCCTGCCAACGCCAGTGCCGTGGTGGCACGGGTGGTTCTGATCATCCGTGGAGCCCTTTCTCTGCGCGGAGGCGTTGCCGCTTCGGGTCGAACGCGGCGCCTCCACTGGATGTCGAGAAACGTAGGGTCCATGTGTTTCGCCCGTGTGACGGGGCGGTACGCAAAACTGTTTCGTTACCGAGCCGTGACGTTCCTGTGCGGAGGATCAGGGATCGGCGCCCGGACCGGACCGGCGTCAGCCGTCGCGTTCAGCCGCGGAACGCAGAACTCGTTGCCCTCCGGATCCGCGAACGCGACCCACCCACCGTCGTCGTGGCGGAGGTCCGCGAGTTCGGTCGCCCCGACGCCCCGCAGCCGCTCGACCTCGGCATCACGCGTGCGGTCGGTGGGACGCAGGTCGAAGTGGATCCGGTTCTTCACGGACTTCGCCTCGGGGACCTGGATGAACAGCACCTGGTGCGAGCCGTCGGGTGCGGTGATCATGCACTCCTCGTGTCCGGGGGCGTTCGGGTCGTCGGCGATGTCGACGTATCCGAGGACCTGCTTCCACCACTCCGACAGGGCGTAGGCGTCACGGCAGTCGATCGTGGTGTGGGAGACGGCGCTGACCATGCCGTGACGCTACTGCCCGCGGACGACGAACGCCCCGCTCCGGTCGGGAGCGGGGCGTTCGGGGTGCAGCCGGCTCAGCTGCGGTAGTTCGGCGCCTCGACGACCATCTGGACGTCGTGCGGGTGCGACTCCTTGAGCCCGGCAGCCGTGATGCGGACGAACTTGCCGCGGGCCTTGAGCTCCGGGATCGTGCGGCCGCCGACGTAGAACATCGACTGCCGGAGCCCACCGGTGAGCTGGTACACGACGTTGCCGACCGAGCCGCGGTAGGGCACCTGGCCCTCGATGCCCTCGGGGATCAGCTTGTCGTCGTTGGGGACGTCGGCCTGGAAGTAGCGGTCCTTCGAGTACGAGGTCTTCTTGCCGCGGGTCTGCAGCGCGCCCAGGGAGCCCATCCCGCGGTACGCCTTGAACTGCTTGCCGCCCACGAAGACCAGGTCGCCGGGGGACTCGTCGGTGCCGGCCAACAGCGAGCCGAGCATGACGGTGTCGGCACCGGCGACCAGGGCCTTGGCGATGTCGCCCGAGTACTGCAGGCCACCGTCGGCGATGATCGGCACGCCGGCTTCGCGTGCTGCGAGGGAGGCCTCGTACACGGCGGTGACCTGCGGCACACCGACGCCGGCGACGACGCGGGTGGTGCAGATCGAGCCGGGGCCGACGCCCACCTTGACGGCGTCGACACCGGCGTCGATGAGTGCCTGCGCACCGGCACGGGTCGCGACGTTGCCGCCGATGACGTCGATGTCCGCGAACGACGGGTCGGCCTTGAGCCGGCGCACCATGTCGAGCACGCCTTCGCTCTCGCCGTTGGCGGTGTCGACGACGAGCACGTCGACGCCGGCGTCACGCAGGGCCTCGGCACGCTGCCAGGCGTCACCGAAGAAGCCGATCGCGGCACCGACGCGCAGTCGGCCCTCGTCGTCCTTCGTGGCGTCCGGGTACTGCTCGCTCTTGTCGAAGTCCTTGACGGTGATGAGACCGCGGAGCTTGCCCTCGGCGTCCACCAGCGGCAGCTTCTCGATCTTGTGCTGCGCGAAGATCGCGATGGCTTCTTCCGGGTCGATGCCCTCCATCGCGGTGATCAGCGGCGCCTTGGTCATGACGTCGCGCACGAAGGTGGTCGATTGCTCGAACGTGGCCACGAACCGCATGTCGCGGTTGGTGATGATGCCGACGAGGGTGCCGTCCGCCTCGACCACGGGCAGGCCGGAGACGCGGAACTGACCGCAGATCGCGTCGACCTCGGCCACCGTGGCGTCCGGGGTGGTGGTCACCGGGTTGGTGATCATGCCCGACTCGGAGCGCTTGACCTTGTCGACGTAGGCCGCCTGGTCCTCGATGGACAGGTTGCGGTGCAGGATCCCGATGCCGCCCTGCCGCGCCATGGCGATGGCCATGCGGGCTTCGGTGACGGTGTCCATCGCCGCGGAGAGCAGCGGGACGTTGACGGAGATCCGCCTGGTGAGCCGGGACGCGGTGGACGCCTCGCTCGGGATGACGTCGGTGTGCCCCGGCAGGAGCATGACGTCGTCGTACGTGAGTCCGATGAATCCGAACGGATCCGGCTGGTCCATGGGTCCCCTTCGTGGGCGAGTGAAGTGGTCGAGACACCGGGAACGCAACGGCGGGTTCCGGATAGGACATGGTAACGCGCGTGGGCCCTCCCGCTATTCCGCGTTCCGCCTGGGGGAACGGATCGCGCCCCCTTCGGACGCGTTCCTCCACAACGTCACAGTTCGGGTACGAATCACACAGGGAACGTGTTGGAAACACGGGTGTCACAAAATCCCCATAGGTTCCTCGTCATCCGAACGAGAGGCTCTTCCGTGGGATCCATCACTCCTCCGGGACGGGCGCAGCCGCGTCTGTTCCGCCTCCGCCAGGCGCGACGTCGACCGGTCCTCGCGGCCGTGCTCGTCGCCGCGTTCCTGGCGACCTTCCTGATCGACTGGGCGGTCACCCTGCCGGCCTTCAGCGCCACGTCGGCGCCGGCGACCAGTCAGTCCTGCACCGTCAGCCCCGACAACGGGTGCATCCAGGGCACGATCACCGACTCCGAGCGCGAACCGGCCGAGGACGTCGACGTCGACGTCGCCGGCCCCGGTGGCTTCGCCGAGACGGCGACGACGAACGCCGACGGCCGCTGGTCGGTCAGCGTCGACGAGGCCGGCGAGTACACCGTCAGCGTCGACCAGGCCACCCTGCCGAAGGGCCAGTACCTGACGAACGCAGCCGACGCCGAGCGCAAGGTCCAGGCGACGCTGAACGCCAACGTCGGACAGATCTTCCAGCTGTCCGACCAGAAGGGCGCGACGACCACGTCCGACTCGTCGAGCGTCAGCCCGCAGCGGGCATGGCAGCAGTTCGCCTCGGGCATCCGCCTCGGCCTGCTCATCGCGCTCGCGTCGATCGGCCTCTCGCTCATCTACGGCACGACGGGGCTGTCGAGCTTCTCGCACGGCGAGCAGGTCACCCTCGGCGGGCTGCTGGCCTACGTGTTCGCGAACCAGCTCGGCTGGAACATCTGGGTGACCGGCATCGTCGTCACGCTGTTGTGCGCGGCGACCGGGTACCTGCAGGACGCCGGGATCTGGCGACCGCTGCGGCGCAAGCGGATCAGCCTCACGCAGCTCATGATCGTGACGATCGGTCTGTCGATCGCCGCCCAGTACGCGTTCCAGTACTTCTTCGGCGCAGCGACCGTCCGCATCCAGCAGGGCAACCCCGAGACGGTCCGGTTCGCCGGGGTCACCCTCACGGTGCAGTCCTACGTGGCGATGGGCATCGCGCTCGTCGTCCTGGTCGCCACCGGGCTGTTCCTGGCGAAGACCCGCTTCGGCCGGGCCACCCGCGCGGTGTCGGACAACCCGGCCCTCGCCGCAGCGTCCGGCATCGACGTCGACCGGGTCATCCGCTTCGTGTGGACGCTCGCCGCCGGTCTCGCCGGGCTGTCCGGCGTGATGCTCGGCCTCGTCCTGAACGGCGTGAACTGGCAGACCGGCCTGCAGCTGCTCCTGCTCATGTTCGCCTCGGTCACGCTCGGTGGCCTCGGCACGGCCTACGGCGCACTCGTCGGGTCGATGATCATCGGCGTCGTCGTCGAGCTCACGAACCTCGTGCTCCCCGGTGACTTCAAGTACGCCACCGCCCTCGTCATCCTCATCCTCATCCTGCTGTTCCGGCCGCAGGGCATCTTCGGCCGCGCCGAGCGGGTCGGCTAAGGGAGCACGCGCATGGACTACATCCTCAACCTGCTGTCCTCGCTCACCCAGGAGGCCCTCGCCCCGACCACGGCGGCGTTCGCGCTGGCGGCCATCGGACTGAACGTGCACTTCGGCCTGACGGGGCTCGTGAACATGGGCCAGGCGGCGTTCCTGCTGCTCGGTGCCTACGGCTTCGCGATCTCGATCACCAACGGGCTGCCGTTCGTGATGGCGGTGCTCATCGCCCTGCTCGTCGCCATCGTGTTCGCGATCATCCTCGGCGTCCCGACCCTGCGGCTCCGCGGCGACTACCTGGCGATCGTGACGATCTCCGGCGCCGAGATCATCCGCATGGTCGGCCGTTCGAGCCTGCTCACCACGACGACCGGCGGCTCGAACGGCATCACCGGGTCGAGCTACCGCGACCCCTTCACCGCCCTGAGCCCGCTGCCCGACGGCACCACGACGATCCTCTGGTTCACCTACGCCAACAACGGTGTCAACGGCTGGTGGATCCGCATCGCGGCCTGGGCGCTCGTCGCCCTGTTCACGCTCGTGCTCTTCCTGCTCATGCGCAGCCCCTGGGGTCGTGTCCTGAAGGCGATCCGCGAGGACGAGGACGCCGTCCGCTCCCTCGGCAAGAACGTCTACTCGTACAAGATGCAGGCGCTCGTGTTCGGTGGCGCACTCGGTGCGATCGCGGGCATCATCTACGTCCTGCCGAGCTCGGTGCAGCCGGACGCCATGGGCCGCTCGATGACGTTCTTCATCTGGACGGCGCTCATCCTCGGCGGTGCCGCGACGGTGTTCGGTCCGGTGCTCGGCGCCGTGCTCTTCTTCGTCCTCCGCCTCTTCATCCGCACCCTGGCCGGCGACTTCATCCCCGACTCGATCATGAACGCGCAGCAGGCGGAGCAGTTCTCCTACGTGCTCGTCGGCGTCGCGCTCATGCTCCTGATCGTGTTCCGTCCACAGGGGTTGCTCGGCAACAAGAAGGAGCTGACGTTCAGTGTCTGAGACCTACGGCTACACGAAGGCCGACCCGATCCTCACCGTCGACGGCGTCACCCGGCACTTCGGCGGCATGACCGCCGTGGACGTCGACCACCTCGAGGTCCAGCGCGGTTCCATCACGGCCCTGATCGGCCCCAACGGTGCCGGCAAGACGACCTTCTTCAACCTGCTGACCGGCTTCGACAAGCCGAGCCCCGGCGCGAGGACGCAGTTCAACGGCGCGACCCTGCAGAAGACGAGTGCGACCCACATCGCCAACCGCGGCATGGTGCGCACGTTCCAGCTGACGAAGGCGTTGTCGCGGCTCACCGTCATGCAGAACATGCTCCTCGGCGCCCGCGACCAGCCCGGCGAGAACTTCTTCGCGGCGCTGATCAAGCCCGTGTGGGCGAAGCGGGAGCGCGAGATCACCGCGAAGGCCGAGGACCTCCTCGCCCGCTTCAAGCTCGACGACAAGGCCGACGACTACGCCGGCTCGCTGTCGGGCGGGCAGCGGAAGCTCCTCGAGATGGCCAGGGCGCTGATGTCCGACCCGACGATGATCATGCTCGACGAGCCGATGGCGGGCGTGAACCCCGCGCTGACGCAGTCGCTGCTCGGGCACATCCAGTCCCTGCGCGACGACGGCATGACCGTGCTCTTCGTCGAGCACGACATGCACATGGTCCGGCACATCTCGGACTGGGTGGTCGTGATGGCCGAGGGCAAGGTCGTCGCCGAGGGGCCGGCCGACACCGTGATGGACGACCAGGCGGTCATCGACGCGTACCTCGGTGCGCACCACGACACCGACCTGGGCGACGACTCGCTCCTCACCGAGGAGACCTTCGAGGAACTCGCGGAGGAAGTCGCGGAAGAAGACGCGGCGGACGCAGCAGCAGAGGAGAAGACCCGATGACGGACGCAGTCGACCCCACGAACGCGAGCAGCGCCTCCAATCCGTCCCAGGCGGCCACGCTGGAACGCGAGCCGGTGCTGAGCGCGAAGAACCTCGTCGCCGGGTACCTGCCGGGCGTGAACATCCTGAACGGCTGCGACCTGGACTGCTACCCCGGCGAGCTGATCGGGATCATCGGACCGAACGGTGCGGGCAAGTCCACGCTGCTCAAGGCCCTGTTCGGTCTCGTGTCGATCCGCGAGGGATCGGTCACGCTGCAGGGTGAGGACATCACGAACCTCAAGGCGAACAAGCTCGTCCAGGCCGGCGTCGGCTTCGTCCCGCAGACGAACAACGTGTTCCCCTCGCTGTCCATCGAGGAGAACCTGCAGATGGGGCTGTACCTGCGGCCCCGCAAGTTCGCCGAGCGACTCGAGGTCATCTACGACCTGTTCCCGGTGCTCGCGCAGCGGCGCGGCCAGCGGGCCGGCTCCCTGTCCGGCGGTGAGCGACAGTCGGTCGCGATGGCACGCGCGCTGATGATGGACCCGAAGGTGCTCCTGCTCGACGAGCCGAGCGCGGGCCTGTCGCCGGTGCGGCAGGACGAGACGTTCCTGCGGACCCGACGGATCAACAAGGCCGGTGTGTCGATCGTCATGGTGGAGCAGAACGCGCGACGCTGTCTGCAGATCTGCGATCGTGGGTACGTGCTCGACCAGGGGCGGAACGCGTACTCGGGCACGGGGAAGGAACTCGCGGACGACCCGAAGGTCATCGAGCTGTACCTCGGGACGCTCGCCAAGGACGTCGACGCAGGGCGCTAGCGCGCTGTGTCGACTGCGGGTGCCGCTGTGGGGGTGGTATCCGCGACGGGTGGGGCCGTGCGTGGTCGCTTCGCGCCGCACGGCCCCGCTCCTGCACGTGGGGTTCCGTCGGCTCGCGACGGTGCGTGGGGCCCCGTCGGCTCGCGACGGTGCGTGGCCGGGTCCGGACCGGACGGGAGGCCCGCCCCGCGTTCGCCGGGTCGGTATCGTTCCGCAGGTGCAGAGACTGTCGGCGGGTGCGATGGACGCCCTGGTGTGGGTGGTCTTCATCGCGCTGTTCGTCGGGGCGGCGCTGCTCGTGAAGGTGGCGGCCGCGCTCCTGGTGGTGCTCGTGGTGCTCGCGCTGCTGCTCGGTCTCGTGCTGCGTGCGCTCCGGAAGCGCCGCCGG
Source organism: Curtobacterium sp. TC1 (assembly GCF_019844075.1). Taxonomy (NCBI): domain Bacteria; kingdom Bacillati; phylum Actinomycetota; class Actinomycetes; order Micrococcales; family Microbacteriaceae; genus Curtobacterium; species Curtobacterium sp. TC1. Next base: position 3,675,164 of record NZ_CP081964.1, on the reverse strand, counting down.
ACCCCGCGCCGCCAGCGCTGACCGCACCGTCCGGTCCGTGCACGCCCCCGGACCCGCCCGGTAGGCTTGCCGGGTGAGCGAAGTCGAGATCGGTGCAGGCAAGCGCGGACGTCGGGCGTACGCGTTCGACGACATCGCAGTGGTCCCCTCCAGGCGGACGCGTGACCCGCGCGACGTCAGCGTGCAGTGGTCGATCGACGCGTTCACCTTCGCGTCGCCGATCCTCTCCGCGCCGATGGACTCCGTGTCCTCGCCGGCCACGGTCATCCAGATGGGCAAGCTCGGCATCCTGGGCGTCCTCGACCTCGAGGGGCTGTGGACCCGGTACGAGGACCCGACGCCCTACTACGACGAGATCAAGTCGCTCACCGACGGCAACGTCACGAAGCGCATGCAGGAGATCTACTCCGAGCCGATCAAGCCGGAGCTGATCACCGCCCGCTTGGCCGAGATCCGTGCCGCCGGGGTCCCGGTCGCCGGCTCGCTCAGCCCGCAGCGCACGCAGGAGTTCTCGAAGACGGTCGTCGACGCCGGTGTCGACCTGTTCGTCATCCGCGGCACGACGGTCTCGGCCGAGCACGTGTCGCAGAACGAAGAGCCCCTCAACCTCAAGAAGTTCATCTACGAGCTCGACGTCCCGGTGATCGTGGGCGGTGCCTCGACCTACACGTCGGCGCTGCACCTGATGCGCACCGGTGCCGCCGGTGTCCTCGTCGGGTTCGGCGGCGGCGCTGCGTCGACCACGCGCGCCGCGCTCGGCATCCACGCGCCGATGGCCACCGCGGTCGCCGACGTCGCCGGCGCCCGTCGTGACTACCTGGACGAGTCGGGCGGCCGCTACGTGCACGTCATCGCCGACGGCGGTCTCGACACCGCCGGCGACATCGTCAAGGCGATCGCGGTCGGCGCCGACGCCGTCATGCTCGGCACCGCGCTCGCCCGTGCCACCGAGGCGCCCGGCGGCGGCTTCCACTGGGGTGCCGAGGCGCACCACCCGGAGCTGCCCCGAGGTCGTCGGGTCGAGGTGGGCACGATCGCCCCGCTCGAGAACGTGCTGAACGGTCCGACGCCGACCCACGACGGCCGTGCCAACCTCGTCGGTGCGCTGCGCCGATCGATGGCGACGACCGGATACTCCGACGCCAAGGAGTTCCAGCGAGTAGAAGTGGTCGTGGCGCCGTACCACCAGTGATCCTGGTGGCACCCGTGCACCGACGCGGGTGACGCCTCGGCGCCGACCGTGACCCGGAGGCGACGATGGCGAAGTCCAGCACCACGAAGCAGACCAGTTCGGCCGGACGTCCTGGCGACGTCGTGCCAGGAGCGGGGTTCGACCCCGCGGCCAAGCTCGGCCCCGACGAACGCGCGGCCGCGATCGAGACCCTCAAGACGAAGGAGCTCGACGTCCTGGTCGTGGGCGGCGGCATCGTCGGTGCGGGCAGTGCGCTCGACGCCGTCACCCGCGGTCTGACCGTCGGCATCGTCGAGGCCCGCGACTGGGGTTCCGGCACGTCGAGCCGTTCGTCGAAGCTCGTGCACGGCGGCATCCGCTACCTGGAGCAGCTGAACTTCGGGCTCGTGCGCGAGGCCCTCATCGAACGCGGGCTGCTGCTGCAGCGGATCGCCCCGCACCTGGTGAAGCCGGTGCGCTTCCTGTACCCGCTCAACCACCGCGTGTGGGAGCGGTTCTACATCGGCATCGGCATGGCGATGTACGACGCCTTCAGCTGGTCCGGTGGACGCCCGCCCGGGGTCCCGCACCACCGGCACCTCAGCCGCACGCAGGTGCTCCGCTCGATGCCGTCGCTCAAGAAGGACGCCTTCGTCGGCGGCATGACCTACTACGACGCCCAGGTCGACGACGCCCGCTACGTGGCCTCGCTCGTCCGCACCGCGGTGTCCTACGGTGCCCATGCCGCGAGCCGGATCCGGATCGAGGGCTTCATCAAGGTGGGGGAGCGCGTCGTCGGCGCGCAGGCCCACGACATCCAGACCGGGGAGCGGTTCGAGATCCGCGCGAAGCAGGTCGTGAACGCCACGGGTGTCTGGACGGACGACACGCAGGCGATGATCGGTACCCGCGGGCAGTTCAAGGTGCGGGCGTCGAAGGGCGTGCACCTGGTCATCCCGCGCGACCGGTTCCAGTCGAACATGGGCATGATCCTGCGCACCGAGAAGAGCGTGCTGTTCGTGATCCCGTGGGGCCGGCACTGGCTGGTCGGCACGACCGACACCGACTGGTACCTCGACAAGGCGCACCCGGCGGCGACCGCTGCGGACATCGACTACATCCTCGAGCACGTCAACAAGGTGCTCCGCGTCCCGCTCACCCGCGAGGACGTCGAGGGTGTCTACGCGGGCCTCCGGCCGTTGCTGGCGGGGGAGTCCGACCAGACCTCGAAGCTCAGCCGCGAGCACGTCGTGGCGCACACCGTGCCCGGGCTCGTCGTCGTCGCCGGCGGCAAGTGGACGACCTACCGGGTGATGGGGAAGGACGCAATCGACGAGGCCGTCGCCGCGATGGACGGCAAGATCCCGGCGTCGACGACCGAGGACATCCCACTGCTCGGGGCCGAGGGGTACCCGGCCGCGTGGAACCGTCGCGCACGGACCGCCCGCAGCTTCAACGTGCACAAGGTCCGCATCGAGCACCTGCTGAACCGCTACGGCACCCTGGCCACCGAGGTGCTGCAGCTCGTCGAGCAGGACCCGACCCTGGCCGAGCCGCTGCCGGGCGCCGACGACTACATCGGTGCCGAGGTCGTGTACGCCGCCTCGCACGAGGGGGCCCTGCACCTGGAGGACGTCCTCGCCCGCCGCACCCGCATCTCGATCGAGGCCTGGGACCGCGGTGAGTCGGCGGCCCCGGTCGCCGCGAAGCTCATGGCCGACGTGCTCGGCTGGGACCAGGAGACGACCGAGCACGAGGTGTCGAACTACCTGAAGCGCGTGGCTGCGGAACGCGAGTCGCAGCTGCAGCCCGACGACGAGAGCGCCGACCGCGTGCGGCTCGAGGCGCCGGACATCGCGTTCGGCTTCGACGAGGACGACGTCGTCGTGGGTGGCGGCCGCAGCAGCGGCGCGGAGGGCGCGAAGGCGTCGGACGAGCAGGTGGTGGGGGAGAAGACGAGCGAGCCGGAGTAGCGACCCGTCAGGCGGCCAGCGTCCCCGCCACGGTGCGACCACGGCGTCGCTCGCCGACGACGAGCACGACCGGGATCGCGACCAGAGCCACGAGGCTGGTGCTGTAGAGGACACCGGCCCAGATGGTGTGGTCCTCGCCGCCGATGCCGTAGCCGTCGGCCACGTCCATCCCGAGCTGGAACCCGGAACCGAACACCTGGACGGCGCCGGCGGCCACGATCGCCAGCAGCCAGGCGGCGGCGACGTGCGCCGTCGTCCGCCGGACCAGCGTCACGATCAGGACGGTGACCGCCAACGCGATGCCGACTGCCGCGATGACGAGCACCGCCACGACGTCGGTCCGCACCTGGTACCCCTGCGCGTCGAGGTGGCCGTAGATCGCACCGAGCGACTGCCTGGGCACCGCGCCGAGCGGATCGAGCACGAGCGCGTTGAGCGCCAGCAACCCCGCGTACAGCGCGACGACCAGCGTCCCGACGACCCCGACGACGATCCGAGTGTTCCCCATCCACAGAACAGTAGCGACCGGAATGCGCCGGGCCGTGCGGTGGTTAGCATGGGAGTACTCGAAAAGGGAGCCATCATGGTCGACGTCCATCGCGTCAAACTCCCCGGAGTCGGCGTGCTGCACAGCTTCTACACCGACGACGGTGGCAAGTGCGGTGTCATCACGCACCGGTCGGGTCACTCCGACCTCATCTCGTTCGCCGACGTCTCCGACGGCGCGGACAAGTCCGAGAAGGTCTCGCTGCGCCTCAGCGAGGACGAGGCGCACACCCTCGCCGAACTCCTGGGCGGCACCCGGATCACCGAGGGCCTCGACAAGCTCGACGAGATCCCCGGCCTGTCCATCGACTGGTTCTCGGTCGACTACGACGACGCGATCGCCGGCAAGCCCCTCGGCGACCTGCACGACTCCGGCTTCATCGGCCTGACCGTCGTGGCCGTCGTCCGTGGCGACAGCGCCAACCCGGCACCCTCGCCGGACTTCGTCGTGTTCCCCGGGGACACCATCGTCGTCGCCGGCTCCCCCGAGAAGGTCGCCAAGGCCTTCTCCTTCTACCGCAGCGGAGAGCTTGCGGCCGCATCGGCCGAGGCCCCGCGGAAGAGCTAGGGCATGCACCTGGGCGGTGAACTGCTCACCATCGGTGTGCTGTTCGTCATCGCCTACGTGCTCGGGCGGCTCGGCAAGACCATCGGTCTGCCGGCGATCCCGATCTACATGGTCGTCGGGCTCATCGCGAGCCCGCACACTCCGTGGATCGGCCTGAACGTCGAGTCGCACACGATCGAGCTCATCGCGACGTTCGGGCTGATCCTGTTGCTGTTCAACCTCGGGTTGGAGTTCGACCAAGAGGAGTTCTACGGCAACGCCGGCAAACTCCTCGTGTCGGGCGGCACCTACGTCGTCATCAACATGGGTGTCGGCTTCGCCTTCGGGTTCTCGCTCGGCTGGGGCACCCGAGAAGCCCTGATCATCGCCGGCATGACGGCCACGTCGTCGAGCGCGATCGTGACGAAGCTCCTCATCGAGCTGCGACGGCTCGCGAACGACGAGACCCCGATGATCCTGGGCGTCACGGTCATCGAGGACGTCTTCATCGCCATCTACCTGGCGATCGTCTCCGTCGTGCTGTCCGGCGACACCAACGCCTGGGCCGTCGTGGGCAAGCTCGCGCTCGCGTTCGGCTTCCTGATCGTGATGTTCACGCTCGCCCGGTTCGCCGGCAAGTGGGTGTCGAAGATCTTCGCGACGCGTGACGACGAACTGTTCACGGTGTTGTTCTTCGGGCTCGCCGTCATGTTCGGCGGCATCGGCGACCTGCTCGGCGTGACCGACGCCATCGGCGCCTTCGTCATCGGCCTGCTCTGCGGCGCCACCCGGTACCGCGACCGCATCGAACAGCTCGCCCTGCCGATGCGTGACGTCTTCGCCGCGTTCTTCTTCGTGAACTTCGGGCTCGGTCTCGACCTGTCGACCTTCGGCGAGGTGCTCTGGCCGGTCCTCGGTGCGATCGGCATGACCGTCGTGCTGAACGCGGTCGCCGGGCAGATCGTCGCGCGCATGAACGGCTTCAACGTCCAGCAGGGGATCAACACCGCGGTCATCCTGGTGAACCGTGGCGAATTCGCGCTGATCCTCGCGACGCTCTCGGCTGCCGCCGGACTGGAGGCGCGGATCACCGCGTTCGCGGGCCTCTACGTCCTCGTCATGGCGATCCTCGGGCCGCTGCTCGCGGTGAACTCGGAGCGGATCGGCCGCCTCGTGGTGCGTCCCGCCCGCCTCGCCCGCCTGCGCGGGCGGCTCGGCGGTCGTCGTGCGGTCGCCGCGGCTGCCGCCGCCGAGGCCGCCGAGGCCGAGGCGGACGAAGCAGCGTCCGCCGCCGCGGCCCGCCGTGCCGAGCGGGACCGCCAGTTCGCGGAGGAGTTCGCGCTCGTGGAGGCCGCTGGCAGGGACGAGCAGGACAATGGGTCCCCGGAGGCGACCGACGAACCCGTCACGTCGCCCGTCGAGATCCCCACCGAGCGCCCCGAGCGTCCGGTCCGACAGCGCGATCCGGAGTACTGATACAGATGTGGGCCGTTGCCCGACGACCGAGGTGGATCGCGCTGCTGGTGCTGGCGCTCGTGCTGGCGGCGGTGTTCGCGGGGCTGGGCAAGTGGCAGCTCGAGCGGAGCATCGCCAACGGCAAACCGCTGCCGGCGACCACCGAGACCCGCAAGACGCTCGAGGCGATCACCGCTCCCGAAGAGCCCGCGAGCGAGACCATCGCCGGCCAGAAGGTCACCGTCACCGGCACCTTCGTCGCCGGCGACACCACGATCCTGACCGGCCGCACCGGGGGTGGGACGTACCAGACCGTGGGACACATGGTGGACTCGGATGGTGGGGCGAGCCTCCCGGTCGTCATCGGCTGGTCCGACCAGCGGTCAGCCGCCGTCGCCGGTGGTGACCGCCTGGCGGAAGGACAGACGATCACGGTGCAGGGCCGCTACTACCCGGCCGAGTCGCCCGACCAGGACACCTACAAGCAGGCGGAGTACTCCGCCGTGGCACCGGCGCGCTTCGTGAACACGTGGCAGGCCTTCGATGACCGGATGTACCTCGGGTACGTCGTCGCCGACGGTGCCACCGCGCAGGCCGCCGACCTCGGCACCATCGCCGACCGCGCGCCGTCGCGCGAGGTCCAGTTCGACTGGCTGAACCTGTTCTACGCGATCGAGTGGGTCGTCTTCGCCGGCTTCGCGGTGTTCCTCTGGTACCGGTTCGTGAAGGACGCCTGGGAGCGCGAGGAAGAGGAGCGGCGTGAGGCTGCCCTCAGCGTCGACGGGGCCCTCGCCGACCGACGGTAGGCTGGTCGTCATGGCCCTGACCGTCCGAACCCGCGACGTCCCGAAGATCCCGGGTGCGGTGAAGTGGTACCGCGTCTCCGCGTACATCACCGGTGTGCTGCTGCTGGCCCTCGTGATCGAGGTCATCATCAAGTACACGCCGCTCCAGCTCGAGATGCAGCTCGGCAACGGCCCGTTCTTCGTGCCGAACGGCACGGCCGGCGAAGCACCCGGCACGTTCAACCTGTCGATCGCGATCCTCATCGCGCACGGCTGGCTGTACGTCCTCTACCTCTTCACGGACTTCCGTCTGTGGAGCATCATGCGCTGGAGGCCCTCCCGCTTCCTGCTCATCGCCCTCGGTGGCATCATCCCGTTCATGTCCTTCGTGGTCGAACACCGCATGCAGCAGAAGGCCATGGACACCTACCACGAGCTGATCGCTGCCCAGCAGCGTGAGAAGGAGGCCGCTCGGTGAGCGAGACCGAACAGCGTCCCGTCCTGGTCGTCGACTTCGGGGCCCAGTACGCGCAGCTCATCGCGCGTCGGGTCCGTGAAGCGAACGTCTACAGCGAGATCGTCCCGCACGACATCACCGCGGACGAGATCCGCGCCAAGGACCCGGCAGCCATCGTGCTGTCCGGTGGTCCGTCGTCCGTCTACGAGGACGGTGCCCCGTCACTCGACGGCGACATCCTCGAGCTCGGTGTCCCCGTGCTCGGCATCTGCTACGGCTTCCAGGCCATGGCGACCGCCCTCGGTGGCGAGGTGGCGAACACCGGCCTGCGCGAGTACGGCGCCACGTCCGTCGACGTCAGCGGGACCGACAGCGTCCTGCTCGGTGGGCAGCCCGTGTCCCAGGTCACGTGGATGTCGCACGGCGACTCCGTGGCGAAGGCACCCGAGGGCTTCGAGGTCCTCGCATCGAGCGCCTCGACCCCCGTTGCCGCCTTCGCCTCCGACGAGCGCAAGCTCTACGGCGTGCAGTGGCACCCCGAGGTGAAGCACTCCGAGCACGGCCAGGCCGTCCTCGAGAACTTCCTGCACCGCGCCGCCGGGCTGCCCGGTGACTGGAACTCGAGCAACGTCATCGACGAGCAGGTCGCCCGGATCCAGGCCCAGGTCGGGTCGAACCGCGTCATCGCCGGCCTGTCCGGTGGTGTCGACTCCGCCGTCGCCGCAGCCATCGTGCACAAGGCCGTCGGAGACCAGCTCACCTGCGTCTTCGTCGACCACGGGCTGCTCCGCGCCGACGAGCGCAAGCAGGTGGAAGAGGACTACGTCGCCTCCACCGGGGTCCGGCTCATCACGATCGACGCCGAGCAGCAGTTCCTCGACGCCCTCGCCGGCGTCAGCGACCCCGAGCAGAAGCGCAAGATCATCGGGCGCGAGTTCATCCGGACGTTCGAGGCCGCGGCCGAGGCGCTGGTGCTCGAGGCCCAGGCTTCCGACTCTGACGCTGAGGTCAAGTTCCTCGTGCAGGGCACGCTCTACCCCGACGTCGTCGAGTCCGGCGGCGGAGCCGGTACCGCGAATATCAAGTCGCACCACAACGTGGGTGGCCTGCCCGAGGACATGACCTTCGAGCTCGTCGAGCCGCTCCGTGCGCTCTTCAAGGACGAGGTCCGTGCCGTCGGTCGCGAGCTCGGTCTGCCCGAGGTCATCGTCGGCCGCCAGCCGTTCCCCGGACCGGGGCTCGGCATCCGCATCGTCGGTTCGGTCGACAAGCAGCGGCTCGAGCTGCTCCGCGCGGCCGACAAGATCGCGCGCGAGGAACTCACCGCGGCCGGCCTCGACGGGGAGATCTGGCAGTGCCCGGTCGTCCTGCTCGCCGACGTCCGCTCCGTGGGTGTCCAGGGTGACGGTCGCACGTACGGGCACCCGATCGTGCTCCGTCCGGTCTCGTCGGAGGACGCCATGACCGCCGACTGGACGCGCCTGCCGTACGACGTGCTCGCGAAGATCTCGAACCGCATCACGAACGAGGTGCCCGACGTCAACCGGGTCGTGCTCGACGTCACGTCGAAGCCGCCGGGGACGATCGAGTGGGAGTGACGCTCCCCTGAACGACCGGAGGCCCGGCACGCACTGCGTGCCGGGCCTCCGCGCTTCCGGGCACGCGTCGGGGCGCGCGTCGGGCTTCCCCGAGGTTCCGAAATCTCGGCATCTCGCGCCTCCTCCGGGGTACCCGTGGAACCTCGGCGTCGCACCGGCGGCGTGTTGTGGAACCTCGGCGCCTCGGGCACGGCGAGTCACCACAACCCCACAGCCCCACAGCCCCACTGATCCGGGAACGACGAAGGGCCCCGGCAGCGCCGGGGCCCTTCGTGGACGCGGTGGGACTAGTTGCGCGCGCTGCTCGCGATGATCGCGAGGATGCGCAGGATCTCGAGGTAGAGCCAGACGAGCGTCACGATGAGGCCGAACGCCGCGGTCCACGCGTAGATCCGGGGAGCGCCGCGCTGGACACCGGTCTGGATCTGGTCGAAGTCGAGGATCAGCGAGTACGCCGCCATGACGACGACGAAGATGCCGATGAGGACGCCGAGCGGGATGCCGAAGAGCGTGATCCCGAGGGCACCGAACGCGGTGTTCGTCACGCCGGTCCACATCAGGACCAGGTTCACGAGCGAGAACGCCATGTACCCGACCATCGCGATCAGGAAGAAGCGCGTGGCCTTGGGCGTCGCACGGACCTTGCCGGAGGCGAACAGCGCGAGCGTGATGCCGAAGACCGCCAGCGTGCCGAACACCGCCTGCGTGACGATGCCGCCCCACATCGAGTTGTACGCGCCGGAGATGCCACCCACGAACAGCCCCTGGGCGAACGAGTACGCCAGGACCAGGCCGGGTGACGGCTTCTTCTTGAACATGTTCACGAGCGCCAGGACGAAGCCGACGATCGCGCCGATGATCCAGACGATCGGGGGTAGGTTCCAACCGGCCACCGCACCGACGAGCAGCACGCCGAAGGCGAGCAGCGTCTTGACGATGGTGTCCTCGTACGACATGCGGTCGGTGTCGACCGTCGATGCCGCCGGGCGGTCGTACATGTACTGCAGCTGCTCGGGGGTCATCCCGCCCTGTGCCTGCTGCGGGGTCTGTCCCCAGCCGGCCTGCTGCTGACCAGCGCCGCGCCCGCCCCCGGTGTTGGGTCCCTGGGCGTTGAAGGCGGGGGACTGGTCGAAACCGGGCTTGAAGGCCATGGTGTCCTCTTCCTCGGAGATATGAGTCCTCTCAGCCTAGGTGCGCTCGGTCGCGGAAGGCTGAGGATTCGCGGCGAGCGGACACGGGCCCGGGGGCCCTGACGACGGGCAGCCTATGGGCGCCCGCTGCACGCACGCCTCGAAGACGTCGAGAGTCCGCCGTCGAGCGGGCCGACCCCCATGGCACCACCGGGTACAGCCAGGTCACGAGCGCGACCGAGATCGTCATGAGCAGGAACCAGGCGACGATCTTGGTCGGGGCAACCGGCTGCCACAGGGTGAGCTGCGCGGGGTAGCTCCACGCTCCGGCCCAGGTCGCGACGTTCTCGGCGAACCAGATGACCACGGCGACGAGTCCCATCGCCACGAGCACCGGCATGCGCACCGTCGCCCGGTGGATCCGGACGTGCATGGTCGTGCGGGCGAAGAGCAGCACGACGAGCGCGAGCAGGACCCAACGGGCGTCGGGCAGGAAGTGGTGCCCGAAGAAGTTCAGGTACACGCCGGCAGCGACGACGGCGAGCAGCCACTGCCGGGGGTACCGGTCGAACCGCAGGTCGAACAGGCGGTGCACACGGACCATGTACGACCCGACCGCGCCGTACATGAACCCGGAGAACAGCGGGACCCCGGCGATCACGAACAGCCCGCCGGGTTCGTACGACCACGAGCCCATGTGCGTCTTGAAGACCTCCATGGCGGTGCCGACTACGTGGAAGAGCAGGACGACCCGGAGTTCCCGCACGGTCTCGAGCCCGAACACGAGCATGCCGAGCTGCAGCAGCACCGCCACGACGGTCAGCGCGTCGTTCCGGAAGGCGACGGGCACGGTCAGGTGCACCACGGCCATGGAGCCGAGCAGCAGCGCCCCGAACGCGCACGCCCACGCCTGCTTCGCGCCGAACACCAGGAAATCGGTGACGAACAGCCGGACGGGCCGGTGCGGCTGGTGCCCGGCGTCGAGCAGTCGGCGGGCGGCACGGTCGATCCGGGCCTCGACGGCGGTGGAGAGCGATCGGACGGTCATGCAGTGATGGTCAGCGCCGATCCTGAGATGCACGGGCTCCGGCCGGGCGCGTGTGTCCCGCGACACAGGACGGTCCGCCGTCACCCTGTCCCAGTAGGGTCGCGCCATGACCCTCGTGATCGCCCACCGCGGTGCGTCCGGCTACCGCCCCGAGCACTCGCGGAGCGCGTACGAACTCGCCATCGAGCTCGGTGCCGACGCGATCGAGCCGGACCTGGTGCCCACGAAGGACGGCGTGCTCGTGCTCCGCCACGAGAACGAGGTGTCCGGCACCACCGACGTCGCGGACCACCCGGAGTTCCGGCACCTGCGCACGACGAAGACCGTCGACGGCCAGAGCCTGTCCGGCTGGTTCACCGAGGACTTCACCTGGGCCGAGCTGCAGACGCTCCGCACCCGGGAACGTCTGCCCGCCCTGCGGCCCGGGTCGGCCGAGCACGACGGCGAGGAGCCGATCCTGCGCCTCGAGGACCTGCTCGCGATCCTCGACGCCGCGCCTCGTCCGGTCGGGCTGGTCGCCGAGGTCAAGCACGCGGCGTTCTTCGACCGCGCGGGCTTCCCGATGGGCGAACTCGTCGACCGCACGCTCGGTGACGCCGGGTGGCGCCGGGACGAGCGGCTCACGGTCGAGAGCTTCGAGAAAGGCGTGCTCCGCGAGCTGCGCGAGCGGCACACGGGTGGTCGGCTGGTGTACCTCCAGGAGGCCCGTGGCAGCGCCGCCGACGAGGTCGCGTCCCACGGATCGCTGGCTCCCACCTACGCCGCGGAGCGTTCCGAGGACGCCCTCGCGGCCTTCGCGACCGAGTTCCACGGCATCAGCGTCGACCTCGGCACGCTGATGGCCGGGGTGGACAGCGTCGCGCTCGAGGACCCGACGCCGGTGCGGAGCGCGCTCGTCGACCGTGCCCATGCGGCGGGGCTCGCCGTCTACACGTGGACCCTCCGGCCGGAGAACCGGTTCCTGCCCGGGCCGTTGCGCCGGGGCGGGGACGTCGCGGCCTTCGGGGACTGGGAGCGCTGGTACACCTCGGTGATCCGGACCGGTCTCGACGGGGTGTTCGCGGACCACACCGACCTGGCGGTCCTCGCCCGGTCGGCTGTCGGGGGTCCCGCTTAGACTGTCCCGAACATGACGATCGTGCTCGACCCCTTCGAATCGACGCCCGAGCCGGGCGCCGGTGCCCGTGCGTACGAAGACCCGTTCACCGCGGGCCTGAACCCCCAGCAGAAGGAAGCCGTCGAGTACCGCGGCGAGTCCCTGCTGATCGTGGCCGGCGCCGGGTCCGGCAAGACGAGCGTCCTCACGCGCCGCATCGCGCTGCTGCTCGCCAACCGTGAAGCCTGGCCGTCGCAGATCCTCGCGATCACCTTCACGAACAAGGCCGCGGCCGAGATGCGCGAGCGTGTCCGGGCGCTGGTCGGCGGCGAGTCCGACGGCATGTGGATCTCGACGTTCCACTCGGCGTGCGTGCGCATCCTCCGGCGCGAGGCCGAGCGGTTCGGGTTCGCGCAGTCGTTCACGATCTACGACTCCGCCGACTCCAAGGCCCTGCTGAAGCGGATCATCAAGGACCTCGAGGCGGACACGCTCGGGCTCACCGTGGGCGCAGCGGCGTCGAAGATCTCGAAGCTCAAGAACGAGCTGCAGGACATCGACTCCTACGCGCGCAACATCAACGTGAACGACCCGCAGGAAGTCATGTTCACCGAGGTCTTCCGTCGGTACACGAACGACCTGCGCCGGGCGAACGCCTTCGACTTCGACGACCTCATCGGCCAGACCGTCTTCCTGTTCCGGGCCTTCCCCGAGGTCGCTGCGCTGTACCAGCGGCGCTTCCGCTTCATCCTGGTCGACGAGTACCAGGACACGAACCACGCGCAGTACTCACTGATCCGCGAGCTCACGCGTCCGGTGCCGGTCGAGCAGGTCGACAAGCTCGAGGACTCCGGCCAGCACGTCGCCCGCATGCGCGAGCGCGACGGCTCGATCGCCGGGGCGTCCCTGACCGTCGTCGGTGACTCGGACCAGTCCATCTACGCGTTCCGTGGGGCCGACATCCGCAACATCGTCGAGTTCGAGCGCGACTTCCCGAACTCCAAGGTGATCCTGCTCGAGCAGAACTACCGGTCGACGCAGACCATCCTCGACGCGGCGAACGCCGTCATCGCGAACAACTTCGACCGTCAGGCGAAGAACCTGTTCACCGACGTCGGCGCTGGCGAGAAGATCGTCGGCTTCACCGGGTACACCGGCCACGACGAGGCACAGTTCGTCGCCGACGAGATCCAGCGCCTGCGCGAGGACGGCATGGACTACCGCGACATGGCGGTGTTCTACCGGACGAACTCGCAGACCCGTGCGCTCGAGGAGATCTTCATCCGCGCCGCCATCCCGTACCGGGTGCTCGGCGGCACGAAGTTCTACGAGCGTGCCGAGATCAAGGACGCCATGGCGTACCTGATCACCGTCGCGAACCCGGCGGACCCGATGGCGCTCCGTCGGGTGCTCAACGTGCCGAAGCGCGGCATCGGCTCCGTCACCGAGACGACCCTGCAGCGCTACGCCGACGAGCACGAGACCACGATGCGCGATGCCCTGCGGCACGCCGACGAGCTCGGCTTCGGCCCGAAGGTCCGCAACGCCATCACGGCGTTCGCCGCGCTGCTCGACTCCGTGTCCGAGAAGGCCCAGACCCAGCCGGTCGTCGACACCCTGACGCAGTTGCTCGACGGCTCCGGCCTGCTCGAGAACCTGCGGAAGTCGCCCGACGCGCAGGACGCCGCCCGCGCCGACAACATCGACGAGCTCGTGGCGGTGACGCGCGAGTTCCAGAAGAACAACCCCGAGGGCACGCTGACGGACTTCCTGACCGAGGTCTCGTTGGTGGCTGCGGCGGACGAGCTCGACGACTCGTCGGGCACGGTGTCGCTCATGACGCTGCACACGGCCAAGGGTCTGGAGTACGAGGCCGTGTTCCTGACCGGGGTCGAGGAAGACCTGCTGCCGCACCGGATGTCCGCGAACGAGCCGGGTGGCCCCTCCGAGGAACGCCGCCTGTTCTACGTCGGCATCACCCGCGCGAAGAAGGTCCTGTTCCTGTCGCTGGCGATGACGCGCGCGCAGTTCGGCGACGTCAACGTCGCGATGCCGTCGCGCTTCCTGCAGGAGATCCCCGAGGGGCTCATCGAGTGGAAGCAGTCGCCGGGCATGGCGAACAGCCGTGGCGGCACGCAGCCTCGTGCGCTGAACGCCAAGCGCGAGGGTGGCATCGGCGGTGGCGGCGGCGGTGGGTACCGCGGTGGCGGCGGTTGGGGCGGTGGCTCGTACGACCGTGCGGCAGCCGCGTCGAAGACCCGCCCGAAGACCGAGTGGGCGAACCGGGTGTCCGGCCAGGTCCGTGACAACGGGGACATGGAACTCGTCGCCGGTGACCGCATCACGCACGTCGACTTCGGTGAGGGCACGGTGTCCGCGGTGACCGGCCAGGGCGCGAAGCGCATCGCGGAGATCGCGTTCGACTCCGCCGGTCGCAAGAAGCTGCTCATCAAGATCGCTCCGATCGAGAAGCTCTAGCCAGAGCTGGCTGAACGTCCGTACACCCCGCCGGTTCCCCGGCGGGGTGCGTTCGTCGTGGGCACGAGGGCGTCGCGCCACGCCCGAGACCTGAGAGTCCACCCCTGTTCGGGTGACACCGAAAACAAGGTGAGGTTAGCCTTACCTAACGTGACAGCTCTCAATCAGACAGCCCCCATCGAGATCCTGACCGCGGCCACCGCCGAGCGCTACCGATCGACGGTCGGGTCGATGGTCGACCGGCTCGCCGACCGCTTCGCCACCGTGGACCGCCCGACGACCGCGACCGACCCGGGTGCGCTCCACGACCGGGTGCGCGCCGTCGACCTGGACGCCGCCCCGGTCGGGACGGAGCAGGCGCTCGCCGAACTCGACGACCTGTTCGTCCGCGAGGCGGTGTGGTTCCACGACCCCGGCTACCTCGCGCACCTGAACTGCCCGGTCGCGCTCCCAGCGGTCGCCGCCGAGTCCGTCCTCGCGGCGGTGAACCCGTCGGTCGACACCTGGGACCAGTCCCGCATCGGCACCGACATCGAACGCCACGTGGTCGACTGGCTGGCCCGCAGGGCTGGGTTCGCTGCCGGTGACGGAGTGTTCACCTCGGGTGGCTCGCAGTCCAACCTGCAGGCGCTGCTGCTGGCACGCGAAGCCGTCGGCGTCGCCGGCACCGTGTTCACGACGGCGGAGACCCACTTCAGCATCGCGAAGTCCGCTCGGCTCCTCGGGCTCGAGGCCGTGGTCGACGTCGCCACGGACTCCGCCGGTCGGATGCGGCCGGCAGCCCTCGCCGAGGCGATCGCCCTGACCCGGGCGGCGGGCGGGACCCCGATCGCGGTCGTCGCGACCGCCGGTACCACCGACCGCGGGGTCATCGACCCGATCGAGCCGATCGCCGACGTGTGCGACCTCGAGGACGTCTGGCTGCACGTCGACGCCGCATACGGCTGCGGACTGCTCGTGTCCCCGACGCGTCGGCACCTGCTCGCCGGCATCGAGCGGGCGCGCAGCGTGACGACCGACCTGCACAAGTCCTTCTTCCAGCCGGTGTCCTCGAGCGCACTGCTCGTCCGCGACCCGGCCGACCTGCGCCGGACGGCCTGGTACGCCGACTACCTGAACCCCGAGGACGCCGCCGAGCCGAACCAGGTCGACAAGTCGCTGCAGACCACCCGTCGCTTCGACGCCCTGAAGCTCTGGGCCACCCTGCGCGCGACCGGCGCCGACGCGATCGGCACCGCGTTCGACGCCGTCATCGACCTCGCCGCCGCCACCCACCGGATCGTCGAGGAGCACCCCGACCTGGTGCTCGTCGCCCCGACGCAGCTCAGCACCGTGCTGTTCCGCTGGCAGCCGGCCGGGGTGACCGACGAGCAGGCCGACGCGCTCGTCGCCCCGATCCGCGCAGCCCTGCTCGCCGAGGGCCGGGTCCTCATCGCGAAGACCGTGATCGACGGCCGCCCGTGCAACAAGCTCACCCTGCTCAACCCCGAGACGACCCCGGCGCAGATGCGTGCCTCGCTCGACCACGTCGCCGCGACGGCAGCACGGGTCCGCGCGACCACCACCGCCCCGGAAGGAGCAACGCGATGACCACCGACCGCACCGTGCACGACCTGATCGGCATCGGCATCGGCCCGTTCAACCTCGGCCTCGCCTGCCTGACCGACCCGCTCGACGACCTCGACGCGGTGTTCCTCGACGGCGCCGACGGCTTCGCCTGGCACCACGGCATGATGCTCGACGACGCCACGATCCAGGTGCCGTTCATGGCGGACCTGGTGACGATGGCGGATCCGACGTCGCCGTTCTCGTTCCTGGCGTGGCTCAAGGAGACCGGCCGCCTGTACCCGTTCTACATCCGTGAGGACTTCCACCCCCTGCGCAGCGAGTACGACGCCTACTGCCGCTGGGCCGCCGATCAGCTCGACACCCTCCGCTGGGGTCGGTCCGTCACGGCGGTCGTGCACGACCCGACGACGGACGTGTTCACGGTGCACGCCGAGACCGATCAGGGTCCCGAGACGTACCGCGCACGCCACGTCGTCGTCGGCATCGGCACGGAGCCGTCGGTCCCTGCCCCGCTGCGCGAGATCGCCGGGCCGGCGATCCACTCCGCCGAGTTCCTGCCGAACCGGGACGCCCTGCGCGACGCCGGGTCGATCGCCGTCGTCGGCAGCGGGCAGTCCGCCGCCGAGGTCTACCGCGAACTGCTCGAGGACATCCGGCAGGACGGCTACCGCCTCGACTGGATCACCCGGTCGCCGCGGTTCTTCCCGATGGAGGACACGAAGCTCACCCTCGAGATGACGAGTCCGGAGTACACGGACCACTTCCATGCGCTACCCGAAGCCGTCCGCGACCACCTCGGGCGCGAGCAGCGCGGGCTCTACAAGGGCATCAGTGCCGACCTCGTCGACGAGCTCTACGACCAGCTGTACCGGATCAGCGCACGTGGCCCGATCCCGACGAGCCTGCGCACCGAGACCAGCGTCGTCGACGCGGAGTGGCTCGCCGACCGGGGCACGTACCGGCTGACACTCCGCCACGAGCAGCTCGGCGAGACCTACGAGCACGAGGTCGAACGGCTCGTCCTCGCCACCGGTTACCGACCACGGGCGCCGCGGTTCCTCGACCCGGTCGAGCACCTCGTCGCCCGCGACTCCCAGGGTCGCCTGGCCGTCGCGCGCGACCACCACGCCGACACCCTCGGCGGGCGCATCTGGGTGCAGAACGCCGAGGAGCACACGCACGGCCTGACCGCGCCCGACCTCGGCATGGGCGCGTGGCGGAACGCGTCGATCATCCGGTCCGTCACGGGTCGCCCCGTGTACGGCCTGGAGGCCCGGATCGCCTTCCAGGAGTTCGGCCTGCCCGACACGGACCAGTCGACGGCCCCGGTCGCCGGTGCGCACCGCGCGCCGGACCGGCAGGTCACCGAGCGCGCGGAGGTGCCCGCATGAGCGCCGATGTGACGAGCACTGCACCGGCCGGTGCGCCCGAGGCGACGGTGTCCACCGGAGCCGCTCCGGGCCTCCTGACCGTCGAACCCGTGGACCCGGACCGCGACGCCGCCGTCGTCCAGTCGTGGCTCGCCCACCCCGCGTCGTCGTGGTGGGAGATGGGCGACCTCGACGTGGACGGCGTCCGGGACTACCTGACCGGCGTGCAGGCGGACCCGGCGCAGGCCGCGTGGCTCGGCCGCCGCGACCGCGAACCGTGCTTCCTGGCCGAGACCTACGACCCCTCGGCCGTCCTGCTCACCGACGTGTGGGCGGCGGAGCCCGGCGACGTCGGCATGCACCTGCTCGTCGCGCCGGTGCCGGCCGGGGGCCGCGTGCACGGACTGACGAGCGCCGTGATGCGCGCCGTCGTCGAGCACTGCCGCGACGCCCTCGGGGCACGTCGGATCGTCGTCGAACCGGACGTGCGGAACACCGCGGTGCAGGCGAAGAACGCCGAGGTCGGGTTCCGCGCGTTGCGAGCGGTCGACGTCGACGGCAAGCGGGCGCTGTTGTCGGTCCTCGAGACCGACCGCATCGGTGTGTCCGACGTCGACGGGCCGGCCGCGCACCTGCGGCCCGAGCACCTGGAACCCGCTGAGCGGCACCTCGTCGCGAAGGCCATCGCGGAGTTCACGCACGAGCGGCTGATCGCGCCCACGCAGGACGGCGACGGCTGGCGGTTGGACGCGGGTGACTCCACCTACCGGTTCCGAGCGCGGCAGCACGTGCTCGAGCACTGGTCGATCGACGAGGCCTCGCTCACGCGGACCCGCGGCGGTGCCCCGGTCGCGCTCAGCGCCCAGGACCTCGTACTCGAACTGCGCGACGTGCTCGGGATCCCGGACGAGCTGCTCGGCACGTACCTGGAGGAGATCGCCTCGACCCTGGCGAGCGCCGCCGCGAAGCACCGGCGGGGTGGGCCCTCGGCCGCGCAGTTGGCGCGCGGGCGGTCCGACGGCGGCGTCGCCGGCGTCACCGCGTCCTTCCAGGACGTCGAGTCGGCGATGACCGAAGGGCACCCGGCCTTCGTCGCCGCGAACGGGCGGATCGGGTTCGGGCTCGACGAGTACCGGGCCTTCGCGCCGGAGTCCGGCGGCCGGTTCCGCTACCGGTGGCTCGCCGCCCGACGCTCGCACACGCACCTGGCACTCGCCGCCGACCGGACCGAGCAGGCGCACTGGGAGTCGGAGCTCTCCGAGACGGTCGTGGCCGGGTTCCGCTCCACGCTGGAGCGTCGCGGGCTCGACCCCGACGACTACGTGTGGCTCCCCGTGCACCCCTGGCAGTGGCAGCACCGCATCGCCGTGACCTTCGCGCCCGACCTGGGACGCCAGGACCTGGTCGACCTCGGCGAGGGGCCGGACGAGTACCAGCCGCAGCAGTCCATCCGCACCGCGTTCAACCGAACCGATCCGACGCGCTCGTACGTGAAGACGGCGCTCGCCGTGCAGAACATGGGCTTCCTGCGGGGGATGTCGCCCGCGTACATGCGGAACACCCCGGCCGTGAACGACTGGGTCGCGTCGATCGTCTCCGCGGACCCGACACTCGCGTCCGTCGGGTTCTCGGTGCTCCGGGAGCACGCCGCCATCGGGTACACCGGCGACGCGTACCACCGGGTCGACGTGTCCTCGCCGCAGCGGAAGATGCTCGCGGCACTGTGGCGGGAGAGCCCGCTGCCGCGGGTGACGGACGGCGAGCGACTGCTGACGATGGCGGCGCTGCTGCACCGAGATGCCTCGGGCGACGCCGTCGTCTCCGCGCTGATCGAGGCGTCGGGGCTACCCGCCGACGCGTGGGTGCGGCGCTGGCTCGACGCGTACCTGCTGCCCGTCGTGCACTGCCTGACCGTGCACGACCTGGTGTTCATGCCGCACGGCGAGAACCTCGTGCTCGTCGTGCGCGACGGCGCCGTCGTCCGTGCCGTGATGAAGGACATCGGGGAAGAGGCGGCGGTGCTCGGGCGGCACGACGACCGCCCGGTGCCGGCCGACATCGACCGGATCGTGCACCCGGTGTCCGACGACGAAGCAGCGCTCGCCGTGTTCACCGACGTGTTCGACGGGGTGCTGCGGTTCGTCGCCGCGATCCTCGACGACGACGGGGTCCTGCCCGAGGGCCGGTTCTGGGAGGTCGTGGGGGAGTGCATCGACGCGCACGCCGCTGCACACCCGGACCGCCGCCGACCGTTGGACCTGCGGGTACCGACGTTCGAGCACTCGTGTCTGAACCGGTTGCAGCTACGGAACACCCTGTCGATGGTCGACCTGGCGGACCAATCGGCGTCGCTCATCCGGGCGGGGGCGATGGCGAACCCGATCGGGCGGTAGGCCGGTTCCGCTCCCACTCGCACAACCAAAGTGCACTCGCGCCGCGGAATCCCGCGGTTCGAGTGCACTTTGGTTGTGCGGGGTGCGGGGTGCGGGGCGCGGGGCCGACTCGACTACGGCTGCAGGCGGGTGGCCGACCAGACGCCCTCGGCGAGCACGTACTGCAGGCGGCGGTGCATCCGGTCGCGACTGCCGTGCCAGAACTCCACGACGTCGGGCTCGAGCCGCCACGCCACCCACCCAGCCGGCCGTGGAACGGCGTCGTCGGACTCGTCGAGCAGCACGTTCGCGTCGTCGATCAGGTCCTGCAGCGTCCGCGGTTCGAGCACGGCGGACTGGTCAGCGATGGCGGTGGCCGCACGGGACTTCGGTGAGCGGTCGGCGAACAGCGCGTCTGATTCGTCGTCGGACAGCTGCACCGCCCGGCCCTCGAACCGGAGCTGCTGCATCGTCTCGCGCCAGTAGACCTGCAGCGCCGCGTGTGGGTTCTCGGCGAGCTGACGACCCTTCGGGCTGAGCGTCGATGTGCCGAACACGAGCCCGCGGTCGTCGAGTCGCTTCACGTCGACCGTGCGGGCGGACACTCGACCGTCCGCCCCGGCCGTGGCGAGGGTCATCGACATCGGCTCGGAGACGTCGCGCTCGTCCGCAGCGTCGAGCCATTGCTGCGCGAGGTCGAGCGGTGACGCCGGGGGTGCATCGAACTCGGGCAGGTGCAGGGAGTCGTCACCGGACAGGGAGGAGGACATGCGTCCACCCAACCGTGCTCAGTCCTGCCACGTCCAGGCTGCCGGGGGACGCCCACCCCGCGGCCCCGCGCTCGCCGTGGCATCGACCCGCGCAAGCGCGGTGTTCGTGCGGAGCGTCCGGTTGAGGTTGCCCGGGTCCGGTGTCGTCCCCGTCAGCGCGATCCGCAGCCGAGCGGCATCGGCCGTGGTGAAGGGGTCGCCGAGCAGTGCTCGTGTGAACGGCAGGTCGGACCAGAGGAGTACCCGGGCGCGCTCGAGGGCTGCGTCGACGATCCGGTCGTGGTCGAACGGCAGGCCGAGCGGCAGGCCGAGCGGCAGCGAGCTGACGTCGTGCCACGTCGCGTCGGAGTCCGCTGCCGGGTCGATGACCGCGAGGAACGCGATGCTGATCGCGGCGCTCCGCGGATCGCGGTCGGGTCCGTCGAACGCGCCGACCTGTGCGAGGTGGTGCACCGCCGTCGGGCCGACCCCGGTCTTGGCCCGCAGGGCGCGCCGTGCACCGTCGGCGAGGATCTCGGTGCCGTCGAGGAGCACGCCGGGGAGGGCCTGCTCTCCGGCGTACGGTGCGTACGCCCGCCGCGCCGTGGCGACCCGGAGACCGCCCGCCGTCGTGAACGACATCGGGACGACGTCGATCGCGATGAGCGGTTGGTCGCGGACCGCCGCTGCGGCGTCGTTCACGCGGTGGCCGCCCGGCGGGTGGCTCGGGCCGTGCGCTCGTGGCGGAGCGTCTGGCGGACGTCGGCGAAGGACTGGAGGCGCGTGAAACGTCCGTCAACCCACACCGGCTGGAGCAGGCTGGTCGCCTCGTCGTCCGCTGTGGCCTGGTCCGTCTGCCGGATCTCACCGGTCTCGTCGCGGTGCAGGGCGATGCGGCCCTTCGCGCTCTTCTTGCCGCTGCCGGTCTTCGGGTCCTTCTGGATGTCGACGGGCTCGCCGTCGACGAGTGCCCACGTGGCCTTGACCGCGCTGCCGAGGTTGTCGCGGGTCATGTACTGGTACGTGTACGAACCGATGCCGAGCACGATGTTGTCGCTCGAGTACCCCTTGGCGGCCAAGCGCTCGTAGATGCGACGGGCACGGTCGAGCGTGATGCTGTCGCCGTAGATGACGCCGATGTGCTGGTCGAGGACCTTGAAGCCCTGCTCGTTCACGGTGTGCCCGAAGATCTCGTCGAGCAGTTCGACGACGCCCTTCTGCTCGTGGCTGCGGTCGGTGGCGAACAGTTCGGCCTCGTCGACACCGTGCACGGTGCCGGTGACGATGTCGACCGGGTCGCCCGAGTCGGGGCGGATGACGAGCTTGCCGTCGCGACCGGTGATGCGGTCCTTCAGCTGCGGCAGGGTCTCGGTGATGACCTTGAACAGGTCGAAGCCGTCACTGACCGCCGAGACGATGCCCGTCGGGTACACGTCGAGGATCTGTTCGAAGGTCGCCAGCTCCCCGTCGGCGCCGCGGACGCACATCACGCTGTGCTCGGTGGCGGGCACGCTCGCGGCCACCCAACCGTTGTCGCCCGGGTAGTAGCGGTCGATGAAGTCGAGCGACGGCATCGAGTCGGTGCCGAGGAACGACAGGAGGTGGCCGGCGCCGCCGGCGGCCGCCGACTCGATGCTCGACTGCCCACGGAACGAGAAGTCGTGCGCGGCGAAGTCGATGCCGGCCGGGACCGCGCCGGTGCGGGCAGCCCAGTCCTCCATCAGGTCGCGGTACTCGAGCGCCTTCGTGGCGACCGTCGACGGGTGCCAGATCGAGGCCGACAGTGCGGTCTCGATGTAGTTGGGCAGCCAGTAGAACTCGTCGATGGTGTTCTCGACGGTCAGGGTCGCGACGCCGATCGGCGCGAGGGTGCCCTCGGGCAGCGCACGGATCTCGAGGGGCAGGTAGCCGAGGCGGTGCAGGGCCCGGACGTGGTCGGTGCCGATGTGGTTCGGGCCGAAGTAGCTCTGCAGCGCTTCGTCGAACAGCCGGACGACCTCGTCTTCGTCGGCGGCGAAGAACGGCGCCCAGGCTTCGACGAGCGAGCGCTGGATGAACGCCTGCAGCCCGAAGACCACGGCGTGCGTCGACTCGGGCATGTGCGCGTTCGACCGGTTCGTCCAGTTGATCAGGATGCGGGTGGTGCCGGCCGGGTAGACCTGCCGGTGCGAGTGCTTGTAGCCGTCGACGGCCAGCAGGGGCGCGATCGGACTCGCCGTGGTGATGCGCGGCTCGATCCCCGTGGTCGTGCGGGGGCTGTCGGCGGTCGTGGTGCTCGTGGTCTGCGTCATCGGATCTGCTCCGTCAGGTAGGGGGTGAGTGCGATCGTGCGCAGGCCGTCGATGGCGTTCTGCGCGGGGTACGAGTCGGTGGTGACGAGCTCGCCGAAGTGGTCGGCGAGCTGTGCTGCCCGGCCGGAGAAGACGCCGTGCGAGACCCAGAGGCCGAGGCGTTCCTTGGGCAGGCCCGTCGAGCCCGCGAGGCCCATGAACGTGCCGCCGCCGTCGCAGATGTCGTCGACCACCAGGAACCGGCCGGTGTCGGGCAGTGGTTCGCAGGTGAAGCCGTCGAGCTTGCCGGTGTCGGGGTTGCGGTGCTTCTCGGCCCGGTAGAGCGGCAGCCCGCACGCCTCGGCGACCGCGGTGGCACGGGGCACTGCGCCCTTGTCGGGGGCGATGATGCCGGTGTACGCGGACTCGCCGTCCAGCTCGGGGGTTCCGACCACCGCGTCGCGGACGACCTGCTCGCTCGTGACGACGGTCAGGTTGTCGACGAGTCCGACGATGACCGGCGAGTGCGGGTCGAACGCGATGACCTGGTCGAGGTGGAAGCCGTTGAGGACGTCGGCGTAGACCTTCGCGCCGAACGGCAGGCCGCGGTCCTGCCGCGCACCGGGCAGGTAGGGGACGAGTGCGACGGACCTCGATCCACGCTGCCGCACGGCGTCCGCCCACATGCCGAGCATGAGGAGGTCGTCGCCGTTCGTGCCGCGCAGGGTCGCGATCTCGGTGAGGCCCCCCGGCTCGGCGGTGTCGTTCGCGACCTTGACGTGGGCTTCACCGGCGGGGAACCGCATGGTGGAGAACGTCGGTGTCGTCTGGTTGCCCTGGACGTCCCAGGTGCTGAGTTCGACTGCCATGACTCGACCGTACCACGGTACTTGTCAGTGTGACAAGAAACCGTCTCGACTCCCCGCCCTCAGGGCGTCGGGACCTGGACGGAGACCAGTTCGCCGTCACCCAGGTGCACGATCGCGGAACCGACCTGGACGCGCTCGACGATGCTGCTCCGCGGCAGACGCATGCCGAGCAGGTCGCCCTCGGTGATCGCCTGGGGGCTGAGCAGCGCTCCCGAGCGGTTGCGCTTCATGTCGACCTGCCAGCCGGTGAACCCGACACCGAACTCGGCGGTCAGTCCAGCTGCGACGATCGCCTGACCGTTGTCGGCCGCACGCTTGACGAACCCCTGCAGCCAGCTCTTCGCCGGGGCGTCCTTGACGAGTTCGGCGTCGTCGATCACCAGGACGCGTCGACCGGGCTGCCCGTCGAACAGGGGTGCGAGGTCGTCCTCGGTCAGATCGGCACCCTCGTGCGCCGCCAGGACACCCGGTTCCGCGGCCAGCCCCCGGAGCGGGGACTGGCGCGGGGTCACGAGCACGACCTCGCCACCCTCGCGCAGGACCGAGCGGGTCATCGAGAGCAGGACGGCGCTGCGTCCGGACTTCGCGGGCCCCCCGACGACGAACGAACCGGCCGTGGCCAGGTCAGGCCCGATCGCGGTGAGGTCGTCGCCGCCGATGCCGACCAGGCCGAACAGGCCGGCGTCGTCGTCGCGCATCTCCCACGCGCGCTCGAACGGCACCGGGCCGGACAGCTGGTCGACGCGGAAGGGACGTCGGCTGCGTTCGACGGCCCGGTCGCGTTCCGTCGCGAAGGTGGCGAGAGCCGTGATGGCGGCTGCCTGCGACTGCCCGGTGCCGGCCGCGGCGAGCAGCGCGATCTGTGTCTCCGTCGCGGAATCGGAGGCGAACGCACGTCCGTCGGAGACCTGCTCCGGGAGCTTGCGCGGGTTGAGCGACGCCAGCCCGTAGTCGCCCCGGTCCGACAGCCGGAGGACGAGCTTGTCCTCCACCAGGGTGGCCATCCGACTCGAGAGCAGCTGTCGGTCTCCGGTGACGACCAGGTGGATGCCGACGCTGGCACCTTCGCGGAGCAACGTCATCACCTGGTCGGTCGGAGCGCCGTGGTCGAGCTCGCCGAGTGAGCCGACGAAGCCCTCCCAGCGGTCGAGCATGAAGACGATGTGCGGCAGGCGTTCCGCCGGCACGACGGCAGCGGCACGCTGCTCGACGATGCTGGCGAAACCGCCGTCAGCCAGCACCTGCTGGCGCCGGGCGAGCTCCTGGGCCAGCTTGGTGAGCAGCCGCTGGGCTCGTTCGGTCTGGACACGCTGGACGACGGCGCCGGCGTGCGGGAGTGCCTGGATCGGCAGCAGCGCACCGTTGCCGCAGTCGAGTGCGTACACGTGGACGTCGGCCGCCGAGGTGTTCCGGGCGATGGCTGCCGCGAGGGTCCTGAGCACCTGCGACCGGCCGCTCCGCGGGGCACCGACGACGTAGAGGTGCCCGTCGGAGTCGAGGTCGAGGCTGCGCACCCGCTGCGCCTGCTCACCGGGGAAGTCCTGCAGCGCGAACGGCAGCGGCCCGACCCGGGCATCCGTGGCGGAGCTGTCGTCGAGTTCCCACGCGCGGTCGTTGAGGTCGGTGAAGAGCAGCGTCTCCGGCAGGGCATCGAGCCAGGGACGGTACGGAGCCGGACCGCCGAGCTCCGCCGCGGCCTCGGTCACGGCGCCGACGAGCTCCTGCAGGTCGGTTCGCTCGTCGGTGTGCTGCACCTCGGACTTCGGTGGTGCGGGCGGTGCGGTACCGAGCGCCGACCACGAGACGGCACCGGCCCAGACCTGCTTGCGCTGGGTCGACTGTCCGGGGCGACGGCCGCCGACGCGACCCGACTGGAACGGCAGCAGGGCCCCGGCGCCCAGACGGATGTACCCGCGGCCGGGGGTGCTCTTCTGGATCTGGGCCGCGTCGCCGGCGTCGATCACGTCGGTGCTCTCGCTCGAGTCGGTGACCCGCAGCGCGATCCGCAGGTTCGTGTTCGCGCGGATGTCGCTCGAGACGACACCGGTCGGACGCTGCGTGGCGAGGATGAGGTGGATGCCGAGGGATCGACCGCGCTGGGCGACGTTCACCAGGCCGGTGACGAAGTCGGGCAGCTCCCGCACCAGGCTCGCGAACTCGTCGATGACGATGAGCAGCCGCGGCATCGGCGGCAGCGGTTCACCACGACCGAGGCGGTCGAGGTAGTCCTCGATGTCCTTCGCCGCCGCATCGGCCAACAGGTGCTCGCGACGACGGAGTTCGGCACCCAGGGACTCGAGCGCTCGCTCCACCAGGTGCGTGTCGAGGTCGGTCACCATGCCGACGGTGTGCGGCAGCGGCGCGAAGTCGCGGAAGGCAGCCCCGCCCTTGTAGTCGATGAGGACGAAGTTCATGCCCTCCGGGGTGTTCGTGGCCGCGAGCGACGCGACGATCGTCTGCAGGAGCTCGGACTTGCCTGAACCCGTCGTGCCGGCGACGAGGCCGTGGGGGCCGTCCTTCCGCAGGTCGAACGCGAACGGGCCGTCAAGGCTCTCGCCCACGACGACCTCGGTGGTGCGTGGGCGCACCGACCACTTCCCGGTGATCGCCCGGGCCGTCGGCGGTTCGAGCAGCATGACGTCGAGCAACCGCGACGACGTGGGCAGTCCGCCGGCGTCGCTCTCGTCATCGGCGTCCACCATCGGCGCCACCGCCCGGGCGACCGTCTCGAACCAGCCGTCCGGGATCCGGTCGGGCCGCACGTCGGTGACCGTCGCCTGGCGCTGCGCGGCGACCCGGATGCGTTCCGGCCCGACGGTGACGACGACGGAGCACTCCTCGGGCAGCAGCCGTGCCTCTTCCTCGATGCAGATCGCCCGGACGCCGACCGCCGGCCCTTCCTTGAGGATGCGGATCAGACCGGGCAGCGCGCGGAGCCGCCGAGCACCGTCGAGCACGACGACGATGTCCGGACCGGGGATCCCGCGCGTGTTGGACTCACGCACGGCCCGCTGTCGCGCATCGATCAGCTGACCGACCTCGGCAACCCGGGCGCCGAGCGTCTCGGCGTCGTTGCCGATCGCGATCACGGCGTCCTGCCCGAAGCCCGGTCGAGCCTGCGGGATCCACCGCAACCACGCCCACTCATCGGCCGACCGGGCGTCCGTCAGCACGACGAACTGCGTGTCACGCGGGCTCTGGAGCACCGCGAGCTGCGCCACGAACCACGACGTCAGGTGCCGCGTGTGCTCGTCTCGGCCCGCGACGCCGACGACGCCCTGCACGCCGAGGTCGACGATCACCGGCACGTCCTCGGCCAGCTTGTCGACCGCGCGACGGTGCTCGAGCGCCGACGGGTCCTCGAGCACGACGCCGGACGGGACGTCAGCGGTCCCGACGCGGAGCGTCAGGTAGTCGGGATCGGTCCGGCGTCGCTCCCACAGGCGAGCGCGACGCCGCAACGCGACGTCGAGCACGGTTGCCGGGTCTGGTGCGCTCGTCCGCAGCTCGCGCTGGTACCGGACCACTGCCTCCAGGGCGTCGGCCTCGACCGCCTTCTTGGTCTCTTCGTACTCGGCAACGCGCTGCTTGTGGGTCTTCTTGCCGTTCCGACGGTCCCACCAGGCGTTGCCGAACATGATGATCGGCGACATCAGACCGAACGCGAGGTACGCGACGTTGTGGAAGATCGAGATCATCACGGCGGCCATGCCGAGCGGCGCGAGCGCCGCGATGATCGGGATGGACCGACGTGACTGCTGCGCCGGCACGGCCGGCAGCTTGAACACGGACGGGTGGTCCTCGGGCAGGAGCCGCGGCGGCCGCGTGTAGTCGAGCGAGCCGCCGCCAGCGGTCAGGGTGATCGCCGCTCGGTCGGCGTCCGGCACCGCGACCGACAGCAGGGTGTCGCCGATCGTGACGATGCTGCCCGGCTCGACCGGGGTCTCGTCGTCGACCTCGGAGCGGTCCACCAGCACCGTGGAGCCTTCGGTCGGCGTGATCGTGAACCGACGGTTGAGGTCGAGCCGAAGGATCGCGGCGTACTCCGGTGCGCTCCGGTCCGGCAGGGGCACCGTCGCGTCGGGCGCCGAACCGACGTGGGCGATGCCCGCCTCGAGCACCACCACGGTGCCGGCACCCGGTCCGCCGACGATCCGCACGCTCGGCAGGTCACCGGGCAGGGGCAGGACCGGTGCGGGTGCGCCGAACGTCAGCCGAGCGCCCTCGAGCAGCACACCATCACCGATGCGTGCGTGCGGGGTGGTCGGGACGGAGTCGACCGCGACGTCGACGATCGACGTGGCCCCTTGCCCGAGCCGCTTGGCGACGACCTCGACGATCTCGCCGAGCAGGGTGTCCTCGTCGCACTCCACCACGAAGTCGGCGGAGGCGCTCGACGGAAGGTGGCTCGCGGTGAACGTCAGGCGCACGTGTGGCGCCCCGCACCGGAGATCGTGGTCGTCGTGGTCGCAGCGCGGTGGTCGGACGAGGCCCCCCGCAGCGTCATGCTGCCGCTCATGGGTCGATTCTCGCAGGTTCCTGCGACGCGCAGGCCGGGTTGCGCCTGGCTTGTGGACGGGCGGTCGGACAGGGGAGGTGCGGTGCGGGGAAGCGGTGTCGGCTCACCCATGCACACGGAGGCGGTCTGGACGTGGCGAGTCGCTACCCTTCGTGCTGTGAACGAGGCCCCACCGGAGATCCTTGAGTTCCGTCCCAAGCAGTTCTCCAAGTGGCGGATCATCTTCGGCGGGCTGGGGCCGACAGCGCTCTCCTCGCTGATCGGCGGAGTCGTCGTGCTCTTCCCTGGCGCTCGCGGATCCGCATTCGCATGGGCATACTTCGCGGCGCTCTCCGCGATCATGGCGTGGCCGACCATCGCGCTCGCCACCTGGCACCGCCGGGTCGCGACGATCCGAATCGCCGATGATTCGGTCGAGTTCCGAGGAATCGTCCGGAGACGGTTCCTCCCGCGGGACGAGCGCCTGTGCCGCCTTCGGTCGGCGTTCACAACTGGCCCGCCAACGAGGTCCTCTTCATCGTCCACGGCGGAAGCCGGAGGCGTCGGATCAGGATCGACTCCTGGAACTGGACCACGCCGAGGATCCGCGAGATCAGTGGGGTACTGCGTGCTCGGACACGATTGCCGAGCAAGGCGAAGAAGATCGAGCAACTGGTGCCGGGTGCTACCCGCTACTGGGAGCGGTCGCCTGTGAAGCTGTTCACCCTCGTCATGGCGGGATGTTCCTTGGCGCTCATTGGGGTCATCGTCGTGTTCGGGGTCATCTTCCCGATGGGGTGACACCAACCCGCGCAGCAAGCGGGAACATCCGTCCCGGACGGCTCGTCAGCGTCTGCTCCGCGCTTGATCGGATGCCTGCACATGCCGGCTGCCGATGCTGACACCGACCACCAGCGCGAACGCCCACGATGTACCGGACGATCGCGAGCACGATCATCGTGTCGCAGGCGAATGCGACCCAGCGGCGTCCGGGCGTGTGGGCTTCCTCGGTGGTGCGATCGTTGTCCTCAACGTCCTTCGGAGTCCGGGGTGAGCACCAGTGCGGATCCGCTCGTCGGGAGGCGGCGGCAGTCGACGAGCCTGCGAACCTCGACCCGCCCGGAGCGGACCTGCCGATGTGTGCGTGTCGGGCTGCAGCGGCACGAGCCACTCCGGGGGGAGGTCGACGCGGACCTGCACCGACAGGCCCCCACGCTCGAACGCCGTGACGTGACCGACGACCTCGTCACTGCGATGGAGTCCGGCTCGCCAACCTTCGATGCCCGGAACGATGACCACCGGCGAAGCACCGCCGACCTCGACGTCGTGGCTGTCCCCGGGCCCGACGAGGCGCTGGAGCTGCGCTGTCAGGTCCGGCTCGGCCGGTTCCCACCGGACGCGGACCACGAGGACCTCCGCCGGGAGCGCTGCCCGATGGATGAAGTACTGCTCGTTCGGTCGGGTCGCCTGTGCCACCGCACCGAAGAGCGTCTGGAGGAACATCAGCTTCGGATGCGGGCTGAAGGCCCTCCGCGGCAGGACCTCCCGCGCCGCGGGTTGCGCCCACTTCACGATCTTCTTGACAGGGGCATCGCCGAGGTCGCTCGGCACCGGCAGCCACACCCCGTCGACTCCTTGGGCCACGATCTTCAATTCAGTCGCCCCTACCTGTTCGATTCGCTTCCGGAGGTCGCGGGTCAGAGCGACACCGGTGACCCTGCGCCCGGTGACGACGTTCAGCGCGGTCCTGACCACGATGAGTTGCGTTCATCAGCTCATCAGGCGAGTGCGCCGGGGGCTGTCACTCTGCGCCCGGGGTCACCACGAGCCCGAGGGCGAACTGATCGACCAGCGGAGCCGCGAACGACTCATCCGCGCGCTTCGGGATGACGGTCGTCATGACCGCGGTGACGGGCTCGGTGAGCTGCGCGATGGGCTGGACCCACCGGATCGTCGTGGAAGGGGTCGCGCGGCGGTAACGCGAAGGTGCTGGTGTCTCCGTCCGGTCGAGGATCCGTGTCGCTGTTCCGAGCGCCGTCGTCACCGTCGACACGTCCGGCTGTCCCATCCGGTTGGGAAGGGGCGCCAGCGCCTCGTCGACGGCACGATCAGCCGCCGCGAGACCGCGCTCGTACTGAACGATCGTGTAGGCGACCACTTCGACTGTCGGCGCATCGGTGGTGAGGACGAAAAAGTCATGGGCGTCCAACGCATCGCGCAGACGCGCCAGTTCGATCATCGTCGTCTCGACCGAGGCAGCCGCCCGCTTCGGGACCGGATGGCGCGCATGCCCGATCGCGTTCACCGCAGCCGCTCGACCGACTGTCTCCGGGCCTCCGTCGACGAACTTCGTCCAAGCGTTCACGTGGTCGAATTCGAGTGCCATCACGTCGCCTTCCTGATCGTCTGATCGGTGGATCGGCATCCGTTCCGGAGCCAGGAGAACATGTCCAGTACGCCGCGCTGAGCGCGGATGGCGCGATGGCGGTAGAGACACCACTGGAACGGGGTACTCGCGATGGCGAGCACCGCCGCGTACCAGGCGGCCCCCGGTTCGTCGAACGAGACGAGGATCGCACAGACGGCTGCGAAGAGGACGAACCATCCGACCACCGACGCGAAGACCCGTGACGGTCGGAATCCGTGCGGGCGTGGTTCGGCCCACGGAAGACGCCGACCGAGCTCGGCGCCGACGACGGTGAGCAACACCGCGATCGACGCGAAGCCGAGCGTCAGCGCGATGGCCTGTGTGGACGCTCCCCCGATCCGGGCGAAGACCGAAACCATCAGCTGGAGCACGGTGGCGAGCGCGAGGGGAAGCAGCGGGACGACGCCGAGGGAGGTCCACGTGACGAGCGACGCTCCCGGAACGCCGGCACCGCGGTTCGTGTCGAAGCGGACGGCACCGGAAGATCGACGCTCTGCCGAACCGTCACGGAGGATCGACAGTTCCGTCAGCAGCGCGTCGAGGTGCTGCTCGGACCAGAACCGCAAGGGGAGCTCGGCTCGCACGACGTCGGCGCCGTCGATCAGGACGATCCGGGGTTTGCGTCCACGTACCACGCGAGCGCGCACGACTGCTGAAGCAGCTCCGGTCGCCAGAGGAGTGGCGAGGAGGATCGTCCTCCACCGCCCGTCGTTGATGGCGATCATCCCGTGGTCGACGTCGATGTGGGCATTCCGTCGGAACCAAGGCGGGCCGTCCGTGGGACGCAGGACTCGCTCCCCGAAGGTCGTCGGACGGGGCCTCCGCCCGAGGACGCCGAGGACGACGTTGACGAGCGCCGTCGCCGACGCTGCCACGCACACCCATCCCATGACGACCAGTCCGTCCGACCATCCCCTGGCGAAGACGGTCAGGATGAGGGGGAGTGGGAGCAGGGCGGCGGCGAGGAAGAGCGCGACCGCGGTCGTGGCCCGTCGGGATCGCACCATCGCGTCGGTCGAGAGCGGCACGTGGGCGGTTGCGTTCGACGCCGTGCTGAGTCCGGCCGTGGAGTCCGGGTCGTAGGAGATCGCCAGGCCGAGTCGTTCAGCCAGGTCCTCGAAACCGCTCGAGGCGACTGCCTGTCGAGGCGTCGCCGGCGGAGCCGGTTCCATCCACCACGCATCGATGGGGAACACGTGGACTGTGTCGCGGGTGGTGAGCACTGCCGCTCCGGACGAGTTCACCACACCGAGCTCCTTGGGGAGCGCTGACCAGGGCGCCCACGCGATGGATCGCACGTCGGCGCACACCACCTGGCTCCGACCATCCGTGGCGACAGCCCGCACGGACCCGTCGACGACGACCAGTCCGACCCGTTGCCCGGTCGCAGCCGCGCGACCACTCACCGTCGCAGCGCGGACGACCAGCTCAGCGGACAAGGTCGATGCCGAGCGCCACCCGATCGACCTGGTCGGCGACCCAGTCGGCGTAGACGAGCTGTGTGGTGTTCGCGTTCACGGACAACATCATGTCCCCGGGCAGGACCCACGACCAGTCGAGACTCTCGCTCACGATCAGGCCCGCGGCGTCCTGCGCCGTCGGCGCTGGTACGGCGATGCGTTGCCGAAGGCGGAGGGCCGGTCCGAGCGCCGTGTCCCGCATGTCCTCGTCGACCTCGATCGGATCGTCGTGGCGCGCTCCGCGACGCAGGACACCAGGCGTCGTGCCGAGGAGTGGAACGACGGTCAGGGCCACCCAGGATGCGATCGATGCATCCGACCCGTCGAGGATCGCCCATGCGGCGTCCGCCCCGCGCGCCGCGAGCAATCGGCCGAGCTCCAGCAGGTCCTCACGGTCGCGCGGTGCCGTGTCCCCTCCGATCTCGATGCGGTCGGATCGGACGTCGAGCCGGGACATCGCATTCGTGACCGGGACGTGCAGTTCGGTCATCCTGTCCAACCGAACCCAGCCATGAGCACGTCGAAGTGGCCGACGCGCGCTTCGACGTCCGACGCTCCCGGCGCGACCAGGGAGACCACGACGAAGGTGCCGACCTCGTCCGGGATGGGAACGAGGTAGTCCACCGTCGTCTGCGTCACCTCGACGTCGGCGTGGACGGTGGTGAAACGGTGGAGCGCCCGCACCGCCGCCTGGTTCGCAGCCGACAGTGGGCTGACGTCGTTGGCGACTGCTCCTGCGCGGTGCAGAGCGGCGCCCACTGGTTCGAGCGACCGCCGTTCCGTCCGGATCATCTTGCCCGCAGGAAAGTCGACGACCTGTGTGTCGCCGGAGGTGCTGATGCCCGCGGCGAACGTCTCGAGCGGCAGGGTCCCGACGGACGCCCCGAGGTGAGCGACCGACACGGAGAAGCTCATCGGGAGGCGGATGCCTTCCACCTCGCCCTCGAACGAGTACATGTCGACGCCGCCGGCGTCCGCAGCGGCCGCGAACGACTTCCGGAGCTCGTCGCGCAGCCGCCACCGAGCGGCGGCCCCGTCCGAGTCGCTGAACTCCCCCCGCGGAAGCGTGCGTTCGACGACTTCTCCGACCGCGCGGTCGAGGTCTCCGGTGAGGCGCGTCCGCACCCACCCTGTCGGGAGCTGCAGGCGGTACCCGGTCACAACGACCCGACCTGGACCGACGTCGCGTTCTTCCAGTACTCCCCGGTCCAGAGATCGTGGACGTCCCCCGCGAAATCGTTGACACCGTCCCAGAGACCCTTTGCGCCGAGCACCGATGCGGTGACCGCGGGCACGAGGATCTTGGGCAGCGCCTGCTGTGCGACCGGTCCTCCGTTGGCGAGTTGCCGGATCAAGACCGGTGCGATGGCTCCGTTCGTGACGGAGTTGTCGACGATGGTCACCCATGCCTTGCCGCTGACCTCCGCTGCCCTCGCCTGGATCTCGGCGTACTTCGCCGAGTAGACCGGCCCCTCGGCCACACCGGCAGCACGTGCGGTGTTCGCTGCTGAACGCGCTCCGGATTGTGCCGTCGACCGTGTCAGCGCAGGCAGTGCGGACGACGCAGCCCGTGCTGCCCCGAGTCCGACCGCGGAAGCAGCCACT
This sequence comes from Curtobacterium sp. TC1, assembly GCF_019844075.1. Lineage (NCBI taxonomy): Bacteria > Bacillati > Actinomycetota > Actinomycetes > Micrococcales > Microbacteriaceae > Curtobacterium > Curtobacterium sp. TC1. The sequence goes on along the minus strand of NZ_CP081964.1, from coordinate 3,641,690 downwards.
CCGACCGCCGCCCAGATGACATCGGACGTGGTCGCGTCTCCGGCTGCTGCCTGTGCTGCCGTGATGCCGAAGACCAAGCTCGACACGATCAGTCCCGCCACGGCGAACGCGATGAGATTGACCCCCGGGATCGCCAACGCGACGATCACGGCGGCCACGACGAGGACGAGCGCCACAGCGTTCAGCACACTCTTGATGACCTCGAGGACGCCCTTCGCGTCGTGGATCGCCTGCTTGACGTGGTCGAACCAGCCGTCCTTCATGCCGTCGTCGGCACCGTTCCGGATGCGGTTCGCCACACGGTCGGCGAGGTCGCCGTACTCGCCGCCTTCGCCCAACGCACCCGCGAGTCGACGGATGGTCGCCTTTGCGGCGTCGATGTCGCCCTGGGCCGACTCCACCGCCCGGTCCTGCGCGTCGACCTGGTCCTGGTGTTCGGGCGTGTCTACTTCGGCGGTGATCGTCTGGCTCGCTGCGGCCTGGTGCGCAGCCTGGGCGTCCTGCGCGGCCAGGAGTGCGGCGTCCGCCTCTCGCTGGATGCCGTCGAGGCCGGCGGCCCACTCGTCGAGCGCCGCGGCCAGTTCGGTGTAGCGGCCCTTGGCCTTCGCGATCGCACCGGCGAGGTCGCTGGCGGAGTCGCGGAACTTCGTCCCGGACTCGCTTTCCCACCCGTGACCGTCCCCGAGGCGCTGGAGACGGGTCACCTGCTCGTCGATCGCCTGCTCGACGGATCGGGCGTTGGTCGCGGACTGCCGGATCTCAGCGGTGTCCCCGGGGACAGGGTCGGTGGGCAGGTCGAGAGCGCTCCAGTCGACGGGCCGCGCCATCAGCTGTCCTTCCCGAGGATCTTGTTCGCCAGGTCCATCTCGGTCTGGGTGAACCCCTCGTGCGCGGACTCGGCCATCTCGGCCACCGCCTTGATCGACTCCATCAGACGTCCTCGTCGGATGTCCCAGTTGCTGCCGAACTCGGCGATCGCACTCGTGATCGTCGATGAACCGACACCGGTCTTGTAGTCGTCGGCGGTCGCCGCAACGTGGTCGAAGTCGCTGTGCAGTCTCGACAGGTCGGATGCGAGATTCCCGATCAGGTCGAGATCGAGGTTGATGCTGCCGCCCACGGTCCCCCCGTTGGTCCAGTCGTTGTTCGAAGTGTGTGCTGCCGCAGCAGCGAGAGCGGTGGCCGACGCCCGAGGACGCCGGCCACCACCGTTGCGAGCCGGTCTCAGCCGATGCTGGACGCGAGCTGCTCGTCGGTCGACTCGAGGGTGTTCGCCGCGCTCTCGAGGAACCCGGCCATGCCGTCGATGGCCTGGATCGTCTGCGTCGCGCCGGAGTTGAACTCCGAGTACGTCGAGTCGAAGGCCTTCGAGGACTTGTCGGTGACGTACCCCGACGAGACGAGGTTGTCGATCTGGCTCTTGAGCTGGCTCAGCTGGTCTTCGATGGCCTTCTGGCCGTTGCGAAGCTGCGAAGCCTGGTTGCGAAGATCGTCGTAGGTGACGTTGACATTGGCCATGGCGCATGCCCTCCCGATGCGTATGTGAAGTACCGGGCGACCCCCGGCGCGGTTCGACGATACTTGATCGCATTGCATCTCGCACCACTTCTGAACAATCACCATAACGAGGGGTACACGGTGGCTCGACGCCGGAAGGACGACGACACTCCGAAGCGCCCGGTGGTCACGCGTGCCGACGTCGAGCGCGACCGGCAGGCGGGGTACCTGTCCCGGGCCTGGGTGCTGCCCGCGGCACCGGTGTCGGACGACGAGCCGGACGCCGTCGTCCGGACCGAGCAGCCGCTGCCGACGATCGGCATCGTGCCGCGACTCGTGCTCGAGGTCGCGCCGGGCAACGTCGTGCCCCTCGACCAGCCGGTCATCCTGGGACGACGCGTCCCGACCGCGCCGGGGCGACGAGCGGTCCTGCTCGACGACCCGGGGAAGTCGGTGTCGCGCGAGCACGCGGCCATGCGGCCGACGGGTGACGGCGGCCTGGTGGTCGAGGACCTCGGATCGTCGAACGGCACGGTGGTCGTCCGCGCCTCCGGTGCCCAGGAACCCAGCGTGGGCGGTGCGCAGGTCATCGCCCGGCCCGGTGACGTCGTGATGGTGGGGGACTACGCCGTGCGGGTACTCGCCGGCTGAGCAGCAGCAGTGCCAGCAGCAGTGGCGTGTCGCCCGGCCGTCCGGCGCATCGCCCGCAACAGCAGCGGCCCCGGCAGCCGCAGCAGGGCCCCGGGCAGGACCGACCGCACACCCCCGACCACGGCGACCGTCCGCTGGAACCGACGCTGCTCGCGCGGCCCCCACGCGAACCCGTACGCGGCGCGCAGCTGCTCCGGCAGCATCCCCACCGTGACGACCCTGACCAGGGGCATCGCAGCGCGCACCCAGAGCGGCGCGAACCGCGGGTGCAGCAGGTCCCGCACCACCCCGCGGGCGTCATCGGTGACCTCGAGCCGGTCGAGCGTGTCCGCCCAGTACCGGTCGAACGCCGCCACCGACGTCGGCCAGCGATCGGCGGGCACCCGCAACGTCGTCGCGATCGGGGCGTAGGCGGCGAGGACGTCCTCCGCCCGCTCCGCCGTGACGGGCGCACCGAACAGGTCGTGCGCCCGACGTGCCGAGTCGAACAGGGTCGCGGCCACCCACAGCTGCCGGTCGACGTCGTCCGCGCCCGTCACGGGGACGTGGGCCCGGTTCACGAAGCCGGCGGCGATCGCGGCGTCCTGCTCCGTGCCGGAGACGACGGCGTACACGAACATCAGGGTGTGGGCCAGCCGCTGCTGCGGTCGACGGGCGAAGTCCGAGTGCCGGCGGACCCCTGCCGCGACGACCGGGTCGGCGATCTGCAGCAGGATGGCGCGGCCGCCCGCGGCCACGGGTGTGCTGTCGGCGAGGAACCGACGCAGGTCGCGTTCCGCAACGTGACCGGACGACGGACGGGAGGTGGGCCCCACCAGCCGGTTCCGGCGCACCGCGCCAGCGGGGTGACGGCCGTGACTGGAGGGACGTGGCGGACCCGGCGCCGGGCCTCCAGGCCGTGGGGTGGTCACGACGTACCCCGTCGGCGTCGCGCCCGCAGCACGGGGACGAGATCAGCGGCGATCGCCGCGAGGAGCGCGACCGCACCGGTCGCGAGGGCGATCACCAGGTACGTGCCGTCGACCCGGACGTCACCCGTCAGGGCGAGCAGGGTGGCGACGAGCCAGATCGCGGGGAGCGGCCAGCGGTGGCTCGGTGCTCCGGTGACGACGGCTCCGACCACCGCGACCGCGAGGAGCGGGACCCATCGTCCCGCGGGCTCCGAACGCGCGGCGAGGTGCGCCGAGGCCGCGACGAGCAGCATCGCCGCGATCGCCACCAGACGGGCGGCCGACGGCGTGCTGCGGACGCTGGCACGGACACGACGGAACACGGCCCGATGCTACGGGCCGTGTTCCGCGGGTCCCTGGGGACCGCTGGTCAGAGCGGCTTGGTGCCGAGGTCGTTGCCCAGGTCCGGGCGGTCCTCGTCGGCGTCGTGCTCCCACAGGTCGGGCGACCCCTCACGCGGGGAGCCGCCGGTCGGACCGTCGTCGGTGCCGTCACCGGGCTGTGGCTCGACCGTCTCACCCGCGACGGCGTCGTTCGTCACGGTCTCGAGGGACTCCTCGGACTCGTCCACCTCGTCGGGGCCGACGTGCTCGCGGTCGATGTCGTCGTCGCGGCGCTGCTGGGCCTCGAAGTCGTCGACGGGGCTGATGCCGGGATCGCTCATGGTGTCCTCCTGGGTGTGGGTGGTGCCGGGTGTCGGATGGTGTTCAGGCGCTGACGAAGTGGACGTCGCCGGAGCCGAGCGCGAGCTGTTCCGCCAGACCCTTCTCGTCGGTCGCGCCCCAGCGCTCGGCGATCTTGCCGTCACGGAACTTCGAGACCTGGATGCCGCGGACCTCGAAGGTGCGACCCGTCGGCGCGTGGCCCTGGAACGGACCGGTGTGGGTGCCGCGGATCGTGAACACCGCGGTGATGTAGTCGTCCGTGACGACGAGCGGGTCGGGCTCGAGCGTGAGGTCCGGGAACGCGGTGGTGAACTCGGTCCAGAAGTCGACGATCCCCGCGAGGCCGGGCTGCTGGTCGGGCGCGGGGTCGTGGTCCACGACGTCGTCGGCCCAGACCTCGGGGAAGCGGTCGAAGGCGCGCGCCTCCAGGATCTCGCCGAGTCGCTCCTGCGCCTGCTGGTTCTGTTCCGCGGTCATGCGGGGTCCTTCCGTCGGGGTCTTCCGGTGTACGCCGGTCCCCCTGGGACGACCCGGGACGCCGGGGGAGTTCACCTCGACGTCACCTGCTCGTCACGAGGGACGTGCACACTGCCGGTGCTCGGGGGAGTGGAGCGCGGTCGCCGACGGGTGGTCGAGCGACCGCGCCTTCCCCCGTGGGTCGCGGGGGGCGGATCAGACCCGCTCGAGCAGATCCCGCTCGGCGATGTCCGCCAACGCGAGCGTGCGGTACCCGGCCGACTCGAAGAAGACGGTGATGCGGTCCTCCTCCGTGCTCATCACCACGCCGGTGCCCCACTCGGCGTGCTCGACGCGGGCATCCGGCGGCCAGACGTCGTCGTTCGCGCCGTCGGCCACGTGGGCTCCGCCGTCGAAGGCCGTCCCCGAGGAACAGGTGTCGCAGTTGCCGCACGGCTCCGGGAGCTCGTCGCCGAAGTAGCCGAGCAGGAACTGCCGTCGGCAGCCGGTCGTCTCGGCGAGTTGGCGCATCATCGCGATCCGCGACTCCTCGACCCGTTCGCGCTCCGCCGCGCGGTCCGCCGTCGCGCGGGCCGCGTGGGCCGCGGTCGCCGGGCCGTCCGGCACCCGCGTGACCCCGTCGACGTCGTCGCGCAGGACGCCGGCGTCGAGCAGGGCGTTGAGGGCACGGCCGGCGGTGCGGGACGACAGACCGGAGGCCTCCGCGAGCGCCGACCGGGCGATCGGGCCGGTGGCCGGGACCGCGTCGAACACGGCGCGGACCGACGCGGGTCGGGGCGAACCGGACGCGAAGAACGTGCGCAGGCCGAAGTCCTCGGCCCGGTAGTGCAGGGTCGCGCCGGCCGGCTCGGCATCGCGGCCGGCCCGCCCGATCTCCTGGTAGTAGGCGTCGACCGACTCGGGGACGTCGGCGTGCACGACGAAGCGGACGTCGGGTTTGTCGATGCCCATGCCGAACGCGCTCGTGGCGACCACGACGTCGACGTCGCCGTCGAGGAACCCCGTGTGGACCGCCTCGCGCTCCGTCACCCGCATGCCGGCGTGGTACGGCCGCGCGCGACGACCGCGGGCGGCCATCGCGTCGGCGTACTCCGTCGTCGCGGCGCGGGTGGCGACGTAGACGACGGTGGCCCCGTCGAGTCCGACGACCTGGTCGACCACGGCCGCGCGCTTCTCGGCGTCCTCGGCGTGCCGGACCACCTCGAGCCGGATGCCGGGGCGGTCGAACCCCGAGGCGAGCACGAACGGGTCACGCATGCCGAGCCGTTCGACGATGTCGTCCCGCACGGGAGCGGAGCCCGTCGCGGTCAGTGCGAGCACCGGCGGCCGGCCGAGGCGTTCCACGACCTCGCCGAGCGCCAGGTAGTCCGGTCGGAAGTCGTGCCCCCAGGACGAGATGCAGTGCGCCTCGTCGACGGCGACGAGCGCGACACCGGCGTCGCGGAGTCGCTCGAGCACGTCGTCCTTCACGAGCTGTTCGGGTGCCAGGAACACGTAGCCGACCTCGCCCGCCGCGACCGCGTCCCAGGCCTCGGCGACGTCCCGGGCCTTCCTCGTGGCGTTCATCGCGACCGCGCGGGGAGCGTCCACGTGGTGCTCGAGTCCGACGACCTGGTCCTCCTGCAGCGCCACGAGGGGCGAGACGACGATGACGACGCCCTCCAGCTCGAGGCCGGCGACCTGGTAGATCGCCGACTTCCCCGATCCGGTCGGCATCACGGCGAGCGCGTCGCGCCCGTCGAGCACGGCGTCGATGACGGATTCCTGGTCGGGGCGGAGGTGCCAGCCGAACACGTCGGCGGTGCGGGTACGGAGTGCAGCGTTCACCGATCCACCGTGCCGGGAGCTCGCTGGGGAACGGGCCGGGACAGCGCGCACCGGACGTCCACGGTCCGGCGCTAGGCTGGCTCCCGGCCGTTGTCTCGACATCGAGCGACCCTCGATGTGGAGTGCGCGACCGGGAAACCGATGCCGATCGCACGAACCGTGCGGGAAGAAGAACAGCGTGGATCTTTTCGAGTATCAGGCCAGGGACCTCTTCGAGTCCTACGGCGTCCCCGTGCTGCAGGGGATCATCGCCGACACCCCGGAAGCGGCGCGAGCGGCGGCCGAGCAGATCGGTGGCGTCGTCGTCGTCAAGGCCCAGGTGAAGGTCGGTGGGCGCGGCAAGGCCGGCGGCGTGAAGGTGGCGAAGACCCCTGACGAGGCGTTCGAGCACGCGCAGGCCATCCTCGGCCTCGACATCAAGGGCCACACCGTCGAGCGCGTCATGATCGCGCAGGGGGCGGACATCGCCGAGGAGTTCTACTTCTCCGTGCTGCTCGACCGGGCCAACCGGTCCTACCTCTCGCTCACCAGCGTCGAGGGCGGCATGGAGATCGAGCAGCTCGCGGTCGAGAAGCCCGAGGCCCTCGCCCGCGTCGAGGTCGACCCGCTCACCGGGATCGACGCGGCCGCCGGTCGCGCGATCGCCGAGCAGGCCGGGTTCCCGGCGGAACTCGTCGACCAGGTGGCCGACGTCTTCTCGAAGCTCTACGACGTCTACAAGGGCGAGGACGCGACGCTCGTCGAGGTGAACCCCCTCGTCCGCACGGGCGACGGCCAGATCCTGGCGCTCGACGGCAAGGTCTCGCTCGACGAGAACGCCGACTTCCGGCACCCCGCGCACAAGGACCTCGAGGACTCCGCCAGCGAGGACCCGCTCGAGGCCAAGGCGAAGGCCCACGGCCTGAACTACGTCAAGCTCGACGGCCAGGTCGGTGTCATCGGCAACGGTGCGGGCCTCGTCATGTCGACGCTCGACGTCGTCGCCTACGCCGGTGAGCGCCACGGCGGTGTGAAGCCCGCGAACTTCCTCGACATCGGCGGCGGCGCCTCGGCCGAGGTCATGGCCAACGGCCTCGACGTCATCCTCGGCGACCCGCAGGTGAAGAGCGTCTTCGTGAACGTCTTCGGCGGCATCACCGCCTGCGACGCCGTCGCGAACGGCATCGTCGCCGCACTCGGCATCCTCGGTGACGCGGCCACCAAGCCGCTCGTCGTGCGCCTGGACGGCAACAACGTGGAAGAGGGTCGTCGGATCCTGGCGGAGGCAGCGCACCCGCTCGTCACCGTCGCCGCGACCATGGACGACGCGGCCGAGCAGGCCGCCGAACTCGCCGCCGCAGCGGCCTGAAGGGACTGACCATGTCGATCTTCCTCAACAAGGACTCCAAGGTCATCGTCCAGGGCATCACCGGCGGCGAGGGCACCAAGCACACCGCACTGATGCTCAAGGCCGGCACCCAGGTCGTCGGCGGCGTCAACGCGCGCAAGGCCGGCACCACCGTCACCCACGGCGACGTGTCGCTGCCCGTCTTCGGCACCGTGCGCGAGGCCATCGACACCACCGGTGCGGACGTCTCCATCGTCTTCGTGCCGCCGGCCTTCGCCAAGGACGCCGTGCTCGAGGCCATCGACGCCGAGATCCCGCTCGTCGTCGTCATCACCGAGGGCATCCCCGTGCAGGACGCCGCCGAGTTCTGGGCGCACGCCAAGGCGAAGGGCGGCACGACCCGCATCATCGGCCCGAACTGCCCCGGCATCATCACGCCCGGTGAGTCGCTCGTCGGCATCACCCCGGCGACGATCACCGGCAAGGGCCCGATCGGCCTCGTCTCGAAGTCGGGCACCCTGACCTACCAGATGATGTACGAGCTGCGCGACCTGGGCTTCTCGACCGCCATCGGCATCGGCGGCGACCCGGTCATCGGCACGACGCACATCGACGCGCTCGCCGCGTTCGAGGCCGACCCCGAGACCGAGGCCATCGTGATGATCGGTGAGATCGGCGGCGACGCCGAGGAGCGCGCAGCCGAGTTCATCAAGGCGCACGTCACCAAGCCGGTCGTCGGCTACGTCGCGGGCTTCACCGCCCCCGAGGGCAAGACGATGGGCCACGCCGGAGCGATCGTGTCCGGTTCCGCCGGCACCGCCGAGGCGAAGCAGCAGGCGCTCGAGGCCGCCGGCGTCAAGGTCGGCAAGACACCGTCCGAGACCGCCGCGCTGCTGCGCGAGGTCGTCGCCGCCCGCTAGCGACCACTGCCCGGCAGACGGCCGGGACGAAGCCGGGAGGCTCGGTGCGGGTTCCGCGCCGAGCCTCCCGTCGTTCCGGGGTCGGCTCACGTATCCTCGCTGCGATGAACCGCCTGGGAACCGCTCTGCTCGCCGCGATCGAGGCGGTCGTGACGGTCGGCGTCGGCATCGGGATCGCCCTGGTCCCGCTCACCCTGCTCTGGGGGTTCGAGTACGGCCTGCAGGTCGACTGGGACGTGTTCTGGAAGGCGACCGGCAGCGTCTGGCTCGTCGGCCACGGCGTCGACGTCTCGTTCCTGCTCGGGTCGGCGGTGGCGAAGAGCTCCGGGGTCAGCGGTGCCGCCGACCCCATCGACGTGACGCTCGCGGCGCTCGGCTTCGCGGTCGTGACCGCCTGGCTCGGTGCCCGAGCCGGTCGTCGGTTCGCCGAGACGGAGCACCGCACCACCGGCCTGCTGGTCGGGACGGCGGTCGTCGCGGTGCTCGGCCTCGGCGTCGCACTGTCGTCGACCTCCGCCGCCACGCAGCCGACCATCTGGCAGTCCGTGGTCCTGCCCGCCCTGTGGTTCGGGATCCCGGCGCTCATCAGCTCGGAGGTCTGCCGACGACGGCGCGACCTGCCGGCGGACCCCGCCACACAACGCGTCATCGACCTGCTCGACCGGGTGCCCGTGCTCTGGCGGACCGTCGCCGGGTTCGGGCTCCGCGCCGGCACCGCCGCGACCGCTGTCGTCGTCGCGTGCGCCGGAGTCGTCGTCGGGCTCCTGCTCTTCACCTCGTTCGCCGAGGTCATCACGCTGTACGAGCAGTCCCACGCCGGTGTGATCGGCGGGATCGCCCTCACCGTCGGGCAGCTCGCGTTCCTGCCGGACTTCGTCGGGTGGGCGACCTCGTGGCTGATCGGCCCCGGGTTCGCCATCGGCACCGGGTCGAGCGTGTCCCCGATCGCCACGACCCTCGGCCCGATCCCCGGCCTGCCGGTGTTCGGCGCACTGCCGACCTCGGGCCACACGTTCGGGCTCGTCTGGATCCTGGTGCCGGTGATCGCCGGCTTCGCGATCGGCGGCTCGATGCGCCCGCGACTCGTGCGTGCGCTGGGGAACGCCGACTCCGCACTCCACCGAGCGCTCGCCGGTGTCGCGACGGGCATCGTGGCCGGGGTCCTGACCGGGCTGATCGCCTGGGTGTCATCCGGATCGTTCGGCCCCGGACGACTGGCCGACGTCGGACCCCACGCCCTGGTGGTCGGTGGTTTCGCCGCGCTCGAGATCGGCCTGCCGGCGGTCATCGCCCTCGCCGCGGGCAGCGACCTCGTCCGCCTGCCCGACCGCGGCTGGACACGGGAGCGCTGGACCGAGGCGGACGACGACGCGGACCGCAGCGGGGCCGAGGCCGGGACGGGATCGCTGCTCGCCGCGCTCGACCAGGCCGGCGCGGGACGGACCACCGACGTGCACCGGTTCGTGGTCGAGGAGTCCCACGACGGCTCGACCGCTGCCCGCCCGCGCGCCACGGTCGACAGCCCGACGGAACCGATCGCCGACGAGACGGTCGTGCCGGCGCTCAGCGGAACGCCTCGGACACCCCCGCGCGATCCCGACCACGACGTGGAACTGCCGGCATGGGCGAAGACCGACGCCGTCGCCTCGGAGCGCCTGGCCGACGAGGGTCCGACCGAGCCCCGCTCGTCGGGCCGTGCCGCGATCGGTGCCCTGCGCGATCGACTGCACGATGCCGCCGACGGTGTGCGCGAGCGCGCTGGTGGACTCCGTGAGCGAGCCGGAGGACTCCGCGACCGCGTGACCGGTGCCGACGCCGAGCAGCAGCGCCCCGCACCCGCTCCGGAACGGCCAGCGGCGGAGACTCCCGCGCCGACGACCGCAGCCGCCCACACCGACGCGCAGCCGGCGTTCCCCTGGAGCACCGAGGAGTTCGTCGCCGGACGGGACGACGTGGACGACGAACCAGCAGGACCCGAGGCTCCCGCCGCCGCTCCCGCCCGGTCGGCCCGTCCGACGAACTGGGACGTCACCGACCAGATCCCCGACGAGGAGCTGCCCTGGTGGCGCCGTCCGAAGGACGACCACTAGCGCCGACGTCACGACGCGCGGGTCCCGGTAGGGTTGGTGCCGTGCTCGAACTGGTCGTCCTGATCTCCGGTACCGGGTCGAACCTCCGAGCCCTGCTCGAAGCGACCTTCGACGCCGAGTACCCCGCCCGTGTCGTCGCCATCGGTGCCGACCGCGACGCCGAGGGCCTCGGTCTGGGCGAGGAGTTCTCGATCCCGACCTTCACGGTGCCGTTCTCGCGCTACGAGACCCGCGCCGAGTGGGGGCAGTCCCTCGCCGAGCAGATCCGCCCGTGGTCGCCCGACCTGCTCGTGCTGTCCGGCCTCATGCGCCTGCTGCCCCCGGCCGTGGTGTCCGAGTTCGCCCCGGCCATCATCAACACCCACCCGGCGTACCTGCCCGAGTTCCCCGGCGCCCACGGCGTGCGGGACGCCCTCGCGGCTGGCGTCACGGAGACCGGTGCGAGCGTCATCGCGGTCGACGACGGCGTGGACACCGGCCCGATCCTCGCCCAGGAGCGCGTCCCCGTGCTCCCCGGCGACTCCGAGTCGACGCTGCACGACCGCATCAAGCCGGTCGAGCGCCGCCTGCTCATCCAGACCATCCTCGACATCGCCAACGGCACCACCGACCTGAAGGGCACCCCGAGCGCATGAGCGTGCACGCAGCCGACCCCAGCCTCTACCGCGACCGTGACGTGGTGCCGGTCCGCCGCGCACTCATCTCGGTGAGCGACAAGTCCGGCCTGCTCGAGCTCGCCGGCGCCCTCGCCGAGTCGGGTGTCGAGATCGTGTCGACGGGCTCCACCGCCCAGACCATCCGCGACGCGGGCTTCGCCGTCACCGACGTCGCGAGCGTCACCGGGTTCCCGGAGTCGCTCGACGGCCGGGTCAAGACCCTGCACCCGTCGGTGCACGCGGGCCTGCTCGCCGACCTGCGCCTCGAGTCGCACGAGCAGCAGCTCGCCGACCTCGGGATCGCGGCCTTCGAGCTCGTCGTCGTGAACCTGTACCCGTTCGTCGAGACCGTGGCGTCGGGTGCCGACACCGCGACCGTGGTCGAGAACGTCGACATCGGCGGCCCCGCGATGGTCCGCGCCTCGGCGAAGAACCACCCGAACGTGGCGATCGTCGTGGCGCCGTCGTCCTACGCCGAGGTCGTCGAGGCGGTCCGCGCCGGTGGTACCTCCCTCGAGCTCCGCAAGCGTCTGGCCGCCCAGGCCTTCGCGCACACCGCGGCGTACGACAGCGCGGTGGCGTCCTACTTCGCCAGCGACGTCGTCGCGGCGGCGGCAGCGCCGACGACCAGCGGGGACATCGCGACGCCCGGCGTGTTCGACGAGCACCTCAGCGTCACCGCCGACCTGTCCGCCACGCTCCGCTACGGCGAGAACGCGCACCAGGCTGCCGCGCTCTACACGAGCACGGACGGCACCGGCATCGCGCAGGCGACGCAGCTGCACGGCAAGGAGATGTCGTACAACAACTACGTCGACGCCGACGCCGCCGTCCGTGCGGCGTTCGACTTCGACACCCCCGCCGTCGCGATCATCAAGCACGCCAACCCGTGCGGCATCGCGATCGCCCCGGCCGACGCCGCCGACCCGATCGCCTCCGCCCACGCCGCCGCACACGCCTGCGACCCGCTGTCCGCCTTCGGCGGGGTCATCGCCGCGAACCGTCCCGTCACCGTGGCCATGGCGGAGACCGTCAAGGACATCTTCACCGAGGTCGTCGTCGCGCCCGGCTTCGACCCCGAGGCGCTCGAGATCCTGTCGCGCAAGAAGAACATCCGCCTGCTCACGCTGCCGGCCGACTTCGCCCTGGCTCCGCGTGAGGTCAAGCAGATCTCCGGCGGCTTCCTGGTGCAGGACGCCGACCGCTTCACGGCGTTCGACCAGTCGACCTGGACCCTCGTCGCCGGTGAGCCCGCCGACGACCAGACCCTCGCCGACCTGGCGTTCGCGTGGAAGGCGAGCCGTTCGGTCAAGTCGAACGGCATCCTGCTGGCGAACCAGGGCGCGAGCGTCGGGGTGGGCATGGGCCAGGTCAACCGGGTGGACTCGTGCCACCTGGCGGTGAACCGTGCCGGTGACCGTGCGAGCGGCAGTGTCGCAGCGTCCGACGCGTTCTTCCCGTTCGCCGACGGCCTGCAGGTGCTGCTCGACGCCGGTGTGCGCGCGGTGGCCCAGCCCGGTGGCAGCGTCCGCGACGACGAGGTCATCGCCGCAGCGAAGGCCGCCGGGGTCGCGATGTACTTCACGGGCGAGCGCCACTTCTTCCACTGAGGCGAGCGCCAGTTCTTCCACTGACGTGAACAAATCGTGGCACCCTATTGCGCGCTGCGAGTCACTGTGAATAGTCTGTAAGGCTCCGCGACAGGCAGCCGACGATCCCTCGGGACCGGTGGCACCGCGGACACAACGGTGACGAAGACGACGACTGGAGTGACGATGGACAACATGACCGGAACCGTGGCGACGGCCGCCCGCGCAGGTCTCGTGTCCGTCGTGGGGACCACTCCCGCACGGCGATCCCTGATCGCACCGCGACCGCGCGTCGCGGCCGCCGTCTAGCCAGGCCGTTCCCACGGCCTCGCGGCGCCGCACGACCAGCGTCCGCGAACCACCCGCCTGAACCCGGGGGACGAGTGTCTCCCGGTGCCCTCCGGCCCGACCGACGTCACGCGAGTGACGGCGGAGGCGCGACCACGCGCCCGGCCGATGATCACCACGCAACGCCACACCGAGCCTCCAGGTCGAGGCCGCGCACGCACCGCACGCCCGCCGCACGCAAGTACGCACGCAGCAGGCGGTACCGCGCAGCGCGACCCGGGGACCCGGCAGACGCATGAGGACGCAACGCATGTCCAAGTCGCCCACCACGGCGCGCCCGTCCACCTTCCGCGCGATCGCGCGGATCCACCCCTACGTGAAGCCCTACCAGGGCCGCCTCATCGCCGGCATGGCCGCGGCGTTGGGTGCCTCCCTGGTGGCGCTCGCCATCCCCTACGTCCTGCAGTGGCTCGTCGACGGTCCGCTGTCGACGCGCGACTCCGCACAGATCTGGCCCGCCGGTCTCGCCGTGCTCGCCCTCGGTGTGCTCGAGGCGTTCTTCATCGCCTCGCGCCGCCGCATGGTGATGCGCCCGTCGACCCGCATCGAGACCAGCATGCGGAACGCCCTGTACGCGAAGCTGCAGGACCTGCCCGTCGCCTTCCACGACCGCTGGGAGTCGGGGCAGCTGCTCTCCCGATCGGTGTCGGACCTGTCGCTCATCCGCAGGTGGCTCGCATTCGGTGTCGTCCTGCTCGTGGTCAACATCGTCACGATCGTCGTCGGGTTCGTCGTCCTGTTCACCTTCGGGTGGCTGCTCGGGCTCATCTTCCTCGTCGCGTCGATCCCGCTGTGGATCAACGGGCTGCTGTTCGAGCGTCGCTACTCCGTCGTCGCGCGCCGCAGCCAGGACCAGGTCGGTGACCTCGCCACGAGTGTCGAGCAGTCGGTGCACGGCATCCGCGTCCTCAAGGCGTTCGGTCGTGGCGGCGCCAAGCTCGAGGAGTTCAGCGAGCAGGCGGAGGCCCTGCGCGGCACCGAGATCAAGAAGGCGAAGGCCATCGCGAGCATCTGGCTGTGGCTGTTGCTCGTGCCGGACGTCGCGTTCGCGCTGTGCCTGCTCGCCGGCATCTGGCTGGCGTCGCAGGGCGAGATGACCGTCGGGCAGCTGTTCGCGTTCTTCGCGACGGCGACGGTCCTGCGGTTCCCGATCGAGTCGATCGGCTTCTTCCTGTCGATGACGTTCGACACCCGCACGGCGGTCGACCGGTTCTTCGAGGTGATGGACTCCGAGAACACGATCACGGATCCGGCGCACCCGAAGACCATCGCCGAGCCGCACGGTGCCCTGTCGTTCAACGGCGTGCACTTCCGGTACCAGGACTCCGCGCCGCAGTACCCCGACCTCGTCAACGGGATCGAGCTGCAGCTGGAACCGGGCGAGACCATGGCACTCGTCGGGCTCACCGGCAGCGGCAAGACCACGCTGCTCTCGCTCGTGCCGCGGCTCTACGACGTGACCGGCGGATCCGTGACGATCGACGGTGTCGACGTCCGCGACCTCACGCGCGAGGAACTGCGCCGCCACGTCGCCGTCGCCTTCGAGGACGCCACCCTGTTCTCGACGACGGTGCGGCAGAACGTGCTGCTCGGCCGTCCGGACGTCGAGGGCGACGAGGCCGAAGCGCTCATGCGCGAGGCCCTCGACATCGCGCAGGCGTCCTTCGTGGACGACCTGCCGGACGGCGTCGACACCCGTGTCGGCGAAGAGGGACTCTCGCTCTCCGGCGGCCAGCGCCAGCGGCTCGCGCTGGCCCGTGCGATCGCGGCGCGACCGTCGGTGCTGGTGCTCGACGACCCGCTGTCGGCACTCGACGTCGACACCGAGGCCCGGGTCGAGGCCGGCCTGCGCCGCGTCCTGGCCGACACGACGTCGCTCATCGTGGCGCACCGTCCGTCGACGGTGACCCTCGCGGACCGCGTCGCGCTCATGGAGAACGGCAGGATCACGGCGGTCGGCACCCACTCGGAGCTGATGGCCACCAACGAGCACTACCGCTACGTCATCTCGTCACTCGACGACGATGACGCGACCGCACGACAGGAGGCGATGGCATGAGCCAGCAGACGGACCAGAACCGGCTGGGAGGCGCGGCACCGGTCACCGACGACGCTGCGGGCACGCAGGCTGCCGCACCGATCACCGCCTCGATCACCACCCTGGGCGTGCGCGGCGAGGAGCGCGACGACTTCACGAAGGCGGAGAGCAAACGCCTGCGGCGTCGCTCCCTCGCGCTGCTCGGGTCACTCGCGGCCCCGCTGAAGCTCCGACTGGTGCTGCTCGGGATCGTCGTCGTGGTCTCCACGGCGGGCACTGTGGCGGGGCCGGCGCTCATCGCGTGGGGCATCGACAACGCCCTGCCGGCGGTGCTCGACCAGAACGACTGGGTGCCCGCGTTCGCGGTCGTCGGGACGTACGTCGTCGTGGCCGTCCTCGGTGCGGTGCTGACCGCCTGGTACACCGTGCTCGCAGCGCGGATCAGCCAGGCCATCCTGTTCGACCTGCGCAAGCGGGTGTTCCTGCACACGCAACGGCTGTCCCTCGAGTTCCACGAGACCTACACGTCCGGTCGGATCATCTCCCGCCAGACGAGCGACCTCGACTCGATCCGCGAGCTGCTCGACTCCGGCCTGAACCAGCTCATCCAGGGTGTGCTCTACATGGTGTTCACCGGAGTGGCGCTGGTGGTGCTCGATCCGACCTCGGGGCTCGTGCTCGCGGTCTCGCTCGTGCCGCTCTGGTTCCTGATCCGCTGGTTCCAGAAGAACTCGCAGACCCTGTTCCGGTCCACCCGCACCACCTCGGCGCGCGTGATCGTGCACTTCGTCGAGACGATGACGGGCATCCGCGCGGTGCAGGCCTTCCGCAAGGAGTCCCGCAACCGCGACGAGTACGGCGGCTACGTCGAGAGCTACCGGGTCGCGAACACCAAGGTGTTCAACCTGTTCGGCACGTTCGACCCGGTGCTCGTGCTCATCGGCAACCTGACACTCGCGGCGGTCGTCATCGTCGGCGGCTTCCGGATCGTCGGCGGGACGCTCGAGGTCGGCGCGCTGCTCGCGGTCGCGCTGTACGCCAAGCGCTTCTTCGACCCGGCGCAGGAACTCGCGATGTTCTACAACGGGTACCAGTCGGCCTCGGCGGCGATGGAGAAGATCTCCGGCGTCCTCGAGGAGCGGCCGAGCGTGCCGGACCCCGTGAAGCCGACGAAGCTGGCCGACGCCACGGGGAAGATGGACTTCGACGACGTCGTGTTCGCGTACAACGCGGGCAAGGTCGTGCTGCCGGAGTTCGACCTGCACATCCCGGCGGGGCAGACCATCGCCCTGGTGGGGTCGACGGGGGCGGGGAAGTCGACGCTCGCCAAGCTCATGGCGCGCTTCTACGACCCGTCGCAGGGCACGGTGCGGCTCGACGGCGTGGACCTGCGCGACCTCGACACCAAGGACATGCGCCGCGCGATCGTGATGGTCACGCAGGAGGCGTACCTGTTCTCCGGCACCGTCGCGGACAACATCGCGCTCGGCAAGCCGGGGGCCTCCCGCGCCGAGATCGAGGCGTCCGCCAAGGCGGTCGGGGCGCACGAGTTCATCATGGCGCTCCCCGACGGGTACGACACCGACGTGAACAAGCGCGGCGGTCGTGTCTCGGCGGGGCAGCGACAGCTGCTCTCGTTCGCACGGGCGTTCATCGCGGACCCGAAGGTGCTCATCCTCGACGAGGCCACGGCGTCGCTCGACATCCCCTCGGAGCGGCTCGTGCAGGAAGGGCTCGAGACCCTGCTCGCCGACCGGACCGCGGTGATCATCGCGCACCGCCTGTCCACCGTCGCGATCGCCCACCGCGTGCTCGTCATGGAGCACGGCACGATCGTCGAGGACGGCACCCCCGCCGACCTCATCGCCGGCACCGGGCGGTTCGCCCAGCTGCACGCGGCCTGGCGCGACTCGCTCGTGTAGGACGCGGCCGGGCTGCGCCACGTGGTTGGCTTGCTCCATGAGCAACGACAGCGTGCAGCCCGGCGGCGTCGCCCTCCGCGACCCCTTCTACGGCGCACCCTTCACCGAGGCCGTCCGGCGGTTCTGGCGGAAGTACACCGTGTTCACCGGTCGGGCCTCGCGTGCCGAGTTCTGGTGGTGGTGGCTGACGTCGCTCGCGATCGGCCTCGTGCTGCAGCTCGCCCCGCAGGCGTTCACGCCGGACACCGCGCTGTTCGAGAACCCCGTCGGGTCCTACCTCTTCGTGCTCTGGGGCCTCGCGACCCTGGTCGGTTCGCTCGCCCTCGGCGCCCGACGGCTGCACGACGCCGGCCTGTCCGGCTTCTGGCAGTTCCTGCACGTCGTGCCGGGCATCGGCTCGCTCGTCCTGTACCTGCTGTGCCTGATCCCGACCAGCCCGAAGGGCGCACGCTTCGACGCCTGACGGCACCGCACTGTCGTCGGGCAAGATGGTCGGGTACACGACCAGTAGATGACCAGGGGGACGAGATGTTCGGTTTCGGCAAGAAGAACGCGACCACGACGACGGAGACTGCTCCGGCGGCACCGGTGACGGAGCCGCCGGCCGACCAGGCACCGGCTGCCGACCTGGGACTCGCGAAGGGGCGCATCAGCCTCGAGAAGCGGCAGGTCATCAGCCTCACCAAGACGGCGAAGATCACGGTCACCATCTCGTGGCCGAACAGCACCGACTACGACGTCTACGCGCTGGTGCAGTACGTGGACGGCCACGTCGAGACGGTCTCGCAGTTCGGCACCAAGACCGACCAGCGCTTCACGGCTTCGACCACGGACGGCGCGGTGGTGCACCTCGGCGACCAGCGGCGCGGCACCGGCACGACGACCCTGGCGGACGAGGTCGTCGAGATCACCTTGAACCCCGCCATCGCGCGCATCGTGCCGATCGTCTACTCGGCGCAGTCGAACGGCACCGGGTCGTTCCGGCGCTACCAGGTCGGCATGACGATCGACAACGGTGCCGGCGACGTCGTCGAGATCGCTGCGCGCGACGCCGACGCGAACGACAACGTGTACACGTGCGTCCCCGGCGTGATCACGAACGGCGACCAGGTGCGCATCGAGAAGCTCGAGACGTACTCGAAGCCGCGGTCGGAGAAGCGACCGGTGATCGACGCCGACGGCACGGTGCGGATGGACGCGGGCGCCGTCAACGCCTACAAGTGACCCTCGCCCCCGGGCTCCGTCAGAACGGATCCCGGGGGAACCCCGGGTCGTCCGCATCGGCGGTGGGGTCTCCGTCCGTGGACGGCGACCAGCGCGCACGGCGCATGTCGAGCCTCCAGGCCGCCGTCCCCTGCACGAGCGGCGTGCCCTCCGCGCGGTAGTGTTCCAGCGCCCGGGCCTCGTGGTGCAGCGGCGGGTGCCCACCCGCGCGCACCACGCGCCACCACGGCAGGTCCGCACCCTCGTGGGCCATCACCTTGCCGACCGCACGGGACGCGCGCGAACCGAGCGCTGCGGCGACGTCGCCGTACGTCATGACGTGACCCGGCGGGATCATCCGGACGACCTCGGCCACCGCCGCCCCGAAGTCGTGCTCGGGTGCGGGGACGTCGCCGTCGACCAGCACTACAGCGTCAGGACCGCGAAGTGGTCGCCGTACTGGGTCTCGCGGACGACCTCGAAGCCCACGGCGCGGAAGAACGCCTCGGGGCTGTCGTCGCCACCGGGCTCGTAGACGACCGTCAGGCGTTCCTGGCCACGGCTGCGTGCCTCGTCCGCCAGGCCGTGCACGGCGAAGCGGCCGACGCCGCGACCCTGCGCGGAGCCCGCGACGTTGACCCGCCAGATGGCGCTGCGCAGCTCTTCCTGCGCATTGTCGGCGTCGAACGAACCGATGATGAGGCCCAGGACCTCGTCGCCGTCGAGGACCACCCGGGTCCACGCGGAACTCGGCTTGACGTCGGACTCGGCGACCCCGTAGGTGGTCGGCTGCACGAACTGTTCCTGACCCGGCTTGAGCGTCAGGGAGTTCGCCGCGGCAGCGGTCTTCGCGGAGAGCGGTTCGAGACGCAGGTCGGCCATGCGGCCAGGGTAACGGTGCGACCCGTGCGGGGGCCAGCGCGGACCGGAGACCGAGACCGCACCGTTGCCGCGGTATGGTCGCGGAATGGCAGAACATCGGCGTGGAGCGAACCTCCCGTCGATCGGCGGGTTCAACCGCACGGTCGTGCTCGATGCCGTCCGACGCTCGCCGGACGGCCTGAGCCGCGTCGAACTCGCCTCGCGCACCGGCCTGAGCGCGCAGACCGTGTCGAACGTCACCCGGTTCCTGATCGAGGCCGGCATGATCGTCGAGTCCGGCACCGTCGTCGCCGGTCGGGGCAAGCCGCGCACCATCCTGCGGCTCGAACCGGGCAGCCGCTACGCCGTCGGCGTGCACGTCGACCCGGCCGTGGTCACCTACGTGCTGCTCGACCTGGCGGGTACCGTCGTCGCCTCGTCCACCACCTCGACCCCGACCGCTGACGACCCGTCCGAGGTCGTCCGCACCATCGGCTCCGCCGTCGACGGCCTCATCGCCGACGCGGGCGTGGACGTCGACGGGGTGCTCGGCGTCGGGATCGCCAGCCCCGGCCCCATCGACGTCGACGCCGGCATCGTGGTCGACCCGCCGTTCCTGCCCCGGTGGCGGGACGTGCCACTGCGCGACGCGCTCGCCGAAGCCACGGGCCACCCGGTGCTGCTCGAGAAGGACGTCACGGCCGCAGCGGTCGGCGAGATGTTCCTGGCGGGGGAGTCCTCGGCCCGGAACTTCGCGTTCGTGTACTTCGGCACCGGCTTCGGCGTCGGGCTCGTCGTCGACCACGAACCCGTGCGCGGGGTCGGGTCGAACGCCGGGGACGCCGGGCACATCATGGTCGACCAGCGGTCGCTCGCCGGCACCCCGGACGGGTCCGGCACCCGGGGCGAGGTCGGCGCCGCCGTGGCGCCGGACCGGCTGGTGCGGATCGCGCGGGAGCGGGGTGTGGCGTTGACCGCCGGGTCCGAGGGATCGCTCGACGCGGTGGACCGGGCCTGGGACGAACTGGCCGAGGCCATCGACGCCGGGGACGAGGCCGCCGTCGCGCTCGCCGCCGAGGCCGGCACCGTGATGGGCGACGCAGCGGTCGTCATCGTGAACCTGCTCGACATCGACCGGGTCGTCTTCGGCGGACCCTTCTGGTCGCGCATCGCGAGTGCGGCGTTGCCGGCCGCCCGCGCCGCGATCGTCGGATCACCGTTGCTCGTCCCGAAGCACCCCGTCGACGTGGTCGAGAGCGACCGCGGTGCCGACGTCGCCGCGGTGGGTGCCGCGTGCCTGGTGCTCGACGCAGCGTTGTCCCCGCGGGCGAGCGGGCTGCTCATCCGTCGCTGACCACGGTCGAGGATCTCCGCCACCTCCCGCTACGCTGCGAACCGACGGATCCGCCAGGTGCGCGGCGAACGACGGGGGACAGATGACGGACAACGGGACCGACGGCACGATCGACCGACGCTGGGCGAAGGTGCGACCGCTCGTCTTCCGCACGATCATCGGCGCCGTCGTCGCGGCCGGGCTCGTCGGGATCGTGGCCGTGCTGCTCGGTGACTTCGGACGGGTCGCGGTGCAGCTGCTCCTGACGATCGTCGTGGTCGTCGTCTTCGCGCTGCTGTCCTGGTACGACGCCGACGTGTCGTCGCGGCGATCGGGCACGTTCGCGTTCGCCAGCATCGTGACCTCGATGTACCTGCTCGTCGCCGGGCTGTACAAGGTCTGGCTCGCCCCGACGAACCCGTCCGGTGGGGACGACCTCTGGCTCGTCGCCGAGCGGTTCTGGCACTGGATCTGGCTCGTCGGCGTCGCCCGGGTGGCGCTCCTGCACGTGCACCTGCTGCTCGTCATCCACCGCCGGTACCCGACCCCGGCGCTCCAGGTCGTCGCCAAGGCCACCGTCGGCGTCATCGCCCTGCTCGCGCTCCTGCTGTCGATCCCGCTGCTCGCACCCGACGTGGACTACGCGCGGGGGTACTGGCGACTCGTGTGGGTGGTGGTCATCCTCGACCTGCTCGGAACGGTCGTCGTGCCGCTCAGCAACGCGCTCTTCCGCCCGCGGGGCACCGCCTCGGCGCCGGCGGTCGGTTCGTGGCCGACACCGGAAGCGCAGCCGGCAGCGCCCCCGATCGCGCCCGCGGCGCCCATCGCGACGTGGGGTGCCACCCCGGTGCCGGACGCCCCGACGGCTGCCACGGCCGTCGGTCCGGTCAGCGGGCACCGGTACCGGTACGAGCCGCGTCCGGCGTCGTCGCGTGCCCTGGCGTGGCCGCGGTACGTCGACGGCACGCCGCTGCCGGCGCTGCCCGACGGGTCGCCGGACTTCTCCGGGGTCGCGCAGGGCTGAGCGTTGCGCGCGCTGAGCCATCGCGGTCGCTGAGGGGTTGCGGGCACTGAGGGGTCGCGGCGCTGGGCCGTCGCGCGACACCTGTCGTTCACCGTCCGGCCATCGGTCGGACGCGCAGGTGCTGAACAGTCGTGCAGGTCTCCCCTCCCCTCCCGAGAAGGACCTGCATGCGCACTCCTGCCCTGCACCCCCACTCCCTGCGGCTCGGTGCCGCGGTCGTCACCGTGCTGGCCGTCGGTGCCGGCATCGTCACGGCCAGCCCGGCCCTCGCCGCCGTCGGTGACGACGACCCGAGCGTCGGTGCCGCCGCCGCGAACGGCCTCGTCGTCAACGAGGTCGAGTCGAACGGCGACGACACCGACTGGGTCGAGCTGCAGAACACGTCGACGGCGTCGATCGACCTGACCGGCTACGCGTTCCTCGACGACGACAGCTCCCACGACGCCTCCGTCCTGCCCGCCGGCTCGACGATCGCCCCCGGCGGGTACTTCGTCATCGACCAGCTCTCGGCCACCGCACCCGGGTTCGACTTCGGGCTCGGCGGCGCCGACACCGCGCGGGTGTACGACCCCGCTGGCGACCTGGTGCTCCGGTACTCGTGGACGAGCCACGCGGTCGTCACGTACGGCCGGTGCGCCGACGGGACCGGTGCGCTCGTCGACACCACCACGTCGACGAAGGGCACCGCCAACGACTGCTCCTCCCCCGTGCGCATCAACGAGGTCGAGTCGCAGGACGGCACCCCCGGCGACTGGGTGGAGCTGACCAACGTCGGCAGCGCCACGGTCGACCTGGGTGGGTACGTCCTGCAGGACAGTGAGGACGACCACGCGTACACGATCCCCGCCGGTACGACCGTCGCGGCCGGTGGCTTCACCGTCCTCGACGAGGCGGACTTCGGCTTCGGACTCGGCAAGGCCGACTCCGCCCGGGTCGTCGATCCGCGGGGTGCGCTGGTCGACTCGTACTCGTGGACGGCCCACGCTGCCGCCACGTACGGCCGCAGCCCGGACGGCACCGGCGACTTCGCCGACACCGCCGAGCCGACGAAGGGCACCGCGAACCGGTTCGCCGGCGTCGTCACCGCCGAGCCCTGGCCCGGCGGCCCGGACGAGACCGTGCTCGACGACGAGGACACCTTCACCGGTGACCTGAGCGGCATCGACTGGACCGCCTCCAGCACGTCCGAGGACGGCCAGCTCTGGGCCGTGCAGAACGGCGACGGCCTGCTCTACCACCTGACCTCGGACGGCCGGGGCGGCTGGGCACCGTCGAACGCGGCGGGCACGGACCTGCGGTACGCCGACGGCACGGGGACCCCGGACGCCGAGGGCGTCACCGTCACGAGCGACGACCCCGGCGCCGTCTACGTGTCGACCGAGCGGGACAACGACGTGTCGAAGACCAGCCGCCCGTCGGTCCTGCGCTACGCCACCACCGACGGCTCCGAGGGCACCCTGCGGGCCACCGACGAGTGGAACCTCGCCGCGGACTTCCCCGGGCTCGGTGCGAACGCCGGCCTCGAGGGCGTCACCTGGATCCCGGACTCGTGGCTCACCGAGCACGGCTTCGCCGACGAGCACACCGGCGCGGCCTACGCACCGTCGAGCTACGCCGGACACGGTGAGGGTCTGTTCTTCGTCGGGGTCGAAGGCACCGCGAGCGTGTACGCGTACGCGCTGATGGCGGACGGCTCGTTCCAGCGCGTGGCCACCATCGGTACGCCCTTCGCCGTCGTCGCCGACGTGCAGTTCGACCCGACCCTCGACGCGCTCTGGGTGGTGTGCGACGACGCCTGCGCCGGACGCACCGCGCTGTACGAGCTGACCGACGGTGCCTTCACCGCCGCGAAGGTCTTCGAGGCACCGTCGAACGCCGACCGGAACCTCGCCAACGAGGGCTTCGCGGTCTCCGGCGTCTGCACCGACGGGAAGCGGGCAACGTTCTACGCCGACGACAACGACACGGACGGGTTCTCGCTCCGGACGGGGACGTACCCGTGCGAGGGTGGCGACACCGACCCGGGCACGGACCCGACGCCGACGCCGACGCCCGCTCCTGGTGGCGGTGGATCGACGCCCGCGCCGACTCCCGGGACCGGCGGGTCCACGCCCGCGCCGACCCCCGGGACCGGTGGATCGACGCCGACCCCGTCGCCGGCCGCTCCGATCGCCCCGGTGGTCCCGTCGGAGACCGGCCTGACGGACACGAATCGTGGAAGCGTCTCGGCCCCGTCGTCCGCCCGCGCGGGGGAGACCATCACGGTCACGGTGGGCACGCAGTACGCCGGCGACCGGGTGAACGTGTGGCTGTACTCGACCCCGACGCTGCTCGGCACGGTGACGGTCGCCGCCGACGGCACGGTGCGCGTCACGATCCCGGCCGATGCTCCGGCCGGCGAGCACCGCATCGTGGTGACGGCCACCGACGGCACGGTGCTGGGCTGGACCCCGATCACGATCACCGCTGACGGGCAGCTCGCGTTCACGGGTGCCGAGGGCCTCGGTGCCGGCGCACTCATCGCGTTCCTGCTGCTCGCGGCGGGAGTCGGCGTCCTGGCCGTCCGCCGCCGACCCGCGGCTGTGGCTGCGGAGTAGTCCCCAGTCGCCGCGGGCGCAGTTCGTGAGCAGGAATGGTCGGGTTCGCACAGCGGACCCGACCATTCCTGCTCACCATGTGCGGTGGGCGCGACCGCGGGGCGGACGGGAGGCGCGTGGCGGGGGCGCCACGGGCCTCCCGTCCGCCTGTGGGTGCGTCAGCCGTCGGTGCGCAACGTGTTCGAGTCGTCCTGACCGGGGATGGCGTCCTTCGTGGTCCAGCCGTACCAGCGGCCGTCGATCTCGGTGACCGCGCGGCCGTCGCCGCAGGTGACGAGGCCCTTCGTCGGGAGCTCCTCGGGCAGGAAGTCGGCGGTCATCGCGGTGCCGCCGTACGACTCGTCGAGCGGGGTGCAGTCGTCCACATCGACGCCGTCCTTCGAGGCGAACCCGATGACGTACCCGGGTGCCGAGGCGTTGAGACGCACGTCGATGTCCTTCGCGTCCTCCGGCACCCACTCCGGCATGAAGAACGCCATGTCGTCCGACTCGCCGGAGCGCGGCGCGTCGGAGTACGTGGCGAAGTGCTTCTGCGGGGTCTTGTTCGGGACGATGTCCTCGAGCACGCTGCACCCCGCGGTCAGCAGGAGCGCGGAGAGCGCGGCGGTCGAGGCGAGGGCGATGCGGAGGGTCCGGCGGGCGGTGGTGGGGCGCGTGTCGATGCTCATGCAGCAAGTCTCGTGACGGATCGCCGGCTGAAACATCACGTGCACACCCGGAGTCGTGCGGGGGTTACCCCTACTCGATGGACCACCGGGCCACCCGTCGCCGTTCGGCCCGCGCGGACGGCCACGGCACCGCAGTAGCGTCGGAGCGTGAGCATCGACGTCCTCCGGTACACCGCGTTCGCCGCCGAGCCCGGGGGTGGCAACCCCGCCGGGCTCGTGCTCGACGCGGCCGGACTGTCCGACGACGACATGCTCGCCGTCGCCCGCGAGGTCGGCTACCCCGAGACCGCGTTCGTCGTCGGCGCGACGGCGACGGGCCTGCAGGTGCGCTACTTCTCGCCGGCCGCCGAGGTGCCGTTCTGCGGGCACGCGACGGTGGCGCTCGCGGTGGTGCTCGCCGAACGTGACGGGCTCGGTCGCCGCGTGTTCACGACGGCCGCCGGCGAGGTCGCCCTCGACGCCACCACCGGTCCGGACGGGGCGGTGCAGGTCGCGATGACGAGCGTCGAACCGGCGACGCGGGACATCGATCCGGACCTGCTGGTGCGGCTGTTCGACCTGCTCGGGCTCGAGGCCGCGGACATCGCGCCGGGGTTCCCGGTGCTCGAGTCCTTCGCCGGCAACTGGCACCCGGTGCTCGTGCTGCACGACCGCGAGTTCTTCCACCAGTTCCGCTTCGCACCCGGGCCCCTCGCCGAGCTCAAGCGCGAGGCCGGCTGGCGGGGGACGGTGACGGTGCTGCACCGGACCGGGGAGCGTGAGTACGAGGCGCGCAACCTGTTCCCCGCCGGGCGCATCACCGAGGACCCGGCGACGGGCTCGGCGGCGGCCTCGACCGGGGCGTACCTGCGCGAGGTCGGTGCCGTCGAGCCGGGGGACCGCGTCACGATCCGGCAGGGGCGCCACGTCGGTCGTCCGAGCCTGCTGCTCGTGGACGTGCCGGAGTCCGGCGGGATCACCGTGACGGGGAGCGCGACACCGATCTCCTGAGCCGCAGCGCGCGGGATGGAATGCCGAATCGGGCGTACCTGGTCGAAACTTCCGACCAGGTACGCCCGATTCGGCAAGGTACGCCCGAACCAGCGCGAGAAACTCCTTGACACGGATAAGTCCATACGCTGGACTAATCCTGCGCGCGGGCGATGGAGCCCGCGGACGTCACCCGTGCAAAGGAGCACCGATGAAACGCACCCGCATCATCGCCGGACTCGCAGCCGTGGCCGTCGCCGCGGTCGGCCTGGCAGGCTGCTCAGCCTCGGGGTCCGCCTCGAGCGACACGATCAAGATCGCGTACCAGAAGTTCGGCGCCTTCCAGCAGCTCGACGCCCAGATGAAGGTCGTCAAGAAGGAGTACGAGAAGGACAACCCGGGCAAGAAGGTCACGCTCGTCCCGATCCAGGCCCAGGGCAACGACTACTACACGAAGCTCGCGCTCATGAACAAGGCGCCTGCGACGGCTCCCGACGTCATGTACGAGGACACGTTCCTCGTCAAGGCCGACGCCGAGGCCGGCTACCTGCTGCCACTCGACAAGTACACGGACAAGTGGGACGAGTGGGACCAGTTCTTCGACAACGCCAAGCAGGCCGGCCAGGGTGACGACGGCAAGATCTACGGCGTCCCGATGGGCACCGACACCCGAGCCCTCTGGTACAACAAGGACATCTTCAAGTCCGTCGGACTGCCCGTGCCGTGGGAGCCGAAGACCTGGGACGACGTGCTCGCCGCGGCGAAGACGATCAAGGACGAGAAGCCCGACCTCATCCCGTTCAACATCTACTCGGGCAAGGCGCAGGGCGAGGCGTCGACCATGCAGGGCTTCGAGATGCTCCTGTACGGGGCGGACGGCCCCGGCAACACCCTCTACAAGGACAAGAAGTGGGTCACGGGCTCGGAGCAGTTCGTCGACTCGCTGCAGTTCGTGAAGGACGTCTACCAGGGCGGCCTCGGCCCGACACCGCAGCAGGCGCTCGACACGAACGTCGGCACGACCATCGCCCAGACGTGGCTGCCGAAGGGCAAGCTCGCGATCGACCTCGACGGTTCGTGGCAGTCCGGCACGTGGCTCAAGTCCGGCACCGCGCCGTGGGCCGAGTGGAACGACGTGATGGGTCAGGCGCCGATGCCGACGCAGAACGGTCAGGACCCGGGCTACAACTCGATGTCCGGCGGCTGGACCCTGGCGGTCGGCGCGAAGTCGAAGAACCCGCAGGCGGCGTTCGACTTCATCACGAGCTTCCTCGACAAGGACGGCTCGCTGAAGTACGACACCGAGAACAGCCAGATCGCCGTCCGTAAGGACGTCGCGGACGACACCGCCTACACCGACGCCAACCCGACGTTCAAGTTCTTCTCCGGGCTGGTGGAGAACACGAACTTCCGCCCGGCGACGAGCGACTACTCGCAGGTGTCCAACGCGATCCAGGTCGCGATGGAAGCGGTCATGACCGGGCAGCAGACGCCGAAGCAGGCGGCTGCGGCGTACGACAAGGCCGTCACGCAGGTGGTCGGCAAGGAGAACACCGTCTCCGCTGGTTGACGGACGTCACCCACTGACGGCCGGGAGGCGCGGGGCGGTCCCGCACCGCGCCTCCCGGTCCGTCCTTCCCCACCTTCGGAACCCCTCCGCACCCGGAAGGCACCCATCGTGTCCAGCACCCCCCTCGCGCCGACGCTGTCGGCGCCCGGTGCGCCGAAGCGCACCGATCCACCCGTGCCGCGCAAGCGGCGACCGCTGCGGAACGTCGGCCGAGCGGTCCCGCTCCTGCCCGCCCTCGTCCTGCTCGTCATCTTCCTGCTCGGCCCCGTCATCTCGTCGTTCTACGGGTCGTTCACGAACTCCGCGCTCACCGGCGCGGGCGCTGCCGACCAGCAGTTCGTCGGCTTCCAGAACTACGTCGAACTCTTCCAGGACCCGGACTTCCCGAAGTCCGTCGTCCTGACCATCGTGTTCCTGCTCGCCTCGGCAGTGGTGGGCCAGAACGTGCTCGGGCTCGGCCTCGCGCTCCTGATGCGGTCCGCCAACAAGGCCGTCCGGGCGATCGTCGGCACCTTCGTCGTCGCCGCCTGGGTCCTGCCCGAGATCGTCGCCTCGTTCGCCGCGTACGCGTTCTTCAACGACGAGGGCACGCTCAACAGCTTCCTGGCGTCGATCGGCATCAGCGGTCCGAACTGGCTCTACACGTTCCCGATGTTCGCCGTGATCCTGGCGAACATCTGGCGCGGGACCGCCTTCTCGATGCTCGTCTACTCGGCCGCCGTGCAGGAGGTCCCCGAGGAGATCACCGAATCGGCGGAGGTCGACGGCGCGACCGGATGGCAGCGTCTCGTGTACATCACGCTCCCGGTGATCCGGCGGAGCATCTCGACGAACCTCATGCTGACGACGCTGCAGACGTTGTCGGTGTTCACCCTCATCTTCGTGATGACCGGTGGCGGACCGGGCACGAACTCGTCGACCCTGCCGATCCTGGCGTACCAGGAGGCGTTCAAGTTCTCGCAGCTCGGCTTCGGGACCGCGATCGCGACCATCCTGCTCGTGGTGGGGGCGGTCTTCTCGATCATCTACATCCGCGCGCTCAAGCCGGAGGTGGACTGATGGCCATCACTGCCCCGTCCCTCGACCCGACCACGACCCGTGCGGTGACCGCTCCCGGTTCACTGCACATGACGTCACCGCGCGGCCGCACGATGCGGTGGGTGGCGAACGTCGTGCTGCTTGTCATCGCGGTGTGCTTCGCGGTCCCGCTGCTCTGGCTCGTCCTCGCCTCGGTCGACACCCAGGCGTCGCTGTCGGTGAAGCTGCCGACGCAGTTCACGCTCGACAACTTCGCGAAGGTGCTCACGCCCGAGCTGTCGTTCATCCCGCTCGCGAACAGCCTGCTGCTCTCCGGCGGGACGGCGATCGTCACCGTGGTCTTCGCACTGCTGGCCGCCTACCCGCTGTCCCGCTACAAGATGCGGGTCAACAAGCCGTTCCTGTACAGCATCCTGTTCGGGACCGGCCTGCCGATCACCGCGATGATGGTGCCCGTCTACGCGCTGTTCGTGTCGCTCAACCTGATCGACAACGTGTGGGGCTGCATCTTCTTCCTCGCCGCGACCAGCCTGCCGATGGCGATCTGGATGGCGAAGAACTTCATGGACTCGGTGCCGATCTCGCTCGAAGAAGCAGCGTGGACCGACGGCGCCTCGATGATGACCACCCTGACGCGGATCGTCATCCCGCTCATGCGGCCGGGCATCGCGGTGGTGTTCATCTTCGTGTTCATCCAGGCGTGGGGGAACTTCTTCGTCCCGTTCGTCCTGCTGCTCTCGCCCGAGAAGGTGCCCGCCGCGGTGAGCATCTTCAACTTCTTCGGACAGAACGGGGCGGTCGCGTACGGACAGCTCGCCGCGTTCTCCATCGTCTACTCCGTGCCCGTCATCGCCCTCTACGTGATCGTGTCCCGAGGCCTCGGCGGCGGCAACGCCCTCGCCGGCGGCATCAAGGGCTGATCTGCTGGCCCCGGCCGGCTCACTCGAAAGGAACCACATGCACCAGGACGAACCGCTCGTCGAGGCCCGGATCGCCCGCCTCGTCCGCGACCGTGTCGACCCCGCCGTCCACCGCCGCTCGGCGCCGGTCACGATCGAGGCGTGGGAGGTGCCGGGTGAGCCGGTGCCGTTCGACTCCGCCGTCCAGCAGGCGTACGAACCGTTCACCGTGGGCAGCGCCTGGGGTGGCCGGCCGTGGGGGACCACCTGGTTCCGGATCACCGGCACCGTGCCGACGGACTTCGGTACCGCGCCCGGGACCACCGCGGAGCTGCTCGTCGACCTCGGGTTCACGAAGCGGCACCCGGGGTTCCAGGCCGAGGGACTGGCGTACCGCACCGACGGCTCCACGATCAAGGGCATCGAGCCGCGGAACGACACCGTGCCCGTCGAGGTCGGGCCCGGGGAGTCCTTCGAGCTGTACGTCGAGGCCGGTGCGAACCCGGACATCGGCGGCGACTCGTTCCAGGGTGCGACGCCGCTCGGGTCGCGGTCGACCGCAGGCGAGAAGCCGATCTACCGTGTGCGCGCCCTCGAACTCGTGGAGCGCGACGACACCGTGTGGGAGCTGCAGCAGGACTTCTGGGTCCTGCGCGGCCTGATGGCGGAGCTGCCCACGGACGGCACACGGGGCGCCGACATCCTGCACGCCCTCGAGCTCGCCGCGGACGCCCTCGACCCCGACGACGTCGCCGGCACCGCCGCCGACGCCCGCGAGGTCCTCGCTCCCGTGTTGGCCGTCCCCGCCAGCGCCGCCGCACACCGGGCGATCGCCGTCGGCCACGCGCACATCGACTCCGCCTGGCTCTGGCCGGTGCGCGAGACGATCCGCAAGTGCGCCCGCACCTTCTCGAACGTGCTCGACCTGATGGACCGCGACCCCGACTTCACGTTCGCCTGCTCGTCCGCGCAGCAGTACGCGTGGATCCGCGACGGCTACCCGTCGATCTGGGCCCGGATCAAGCAGCGCGTCGCCGAGGGCCGGTGGATCCCCGTCGGTGGCATGTGGGTCGAGTCCGACACCAACCTGCCCGGTGGCGAAGCACTGGCACGACAGTTCGTCGCCGGCAAGCGGTTCTTCCTCGAGGAGTTCGGCATCGACACCCCCGAGGCCTGGCTCCCCGACTCGTTCGGCTACTCCGGGGCGCTGCCGCAGATCGTCCGAGCGGCCGGCTCGAAGTGGTTCGTCACGCAGAAGCCGTCGTGGAACGAGACGAACGTCATCCCGCACACGTCCTTCCACTGGGAGGGCATCGACGGCTCCCGCATCCTGACGCACCTGCCGCCGGCCGACACCTACAACTCCGACGTCTCCGCCGCCGACCTGCACCGCGGTGAGCGGAACAACAAGGAGCGCGGCGTCGCGAACACCTCGATGCTGCTCTACGGTTTCGGCGACGGCGGCGGCGGCCCCACCCGCGAGATGGTCGCCGCAGCCCGACGCCAGCACGACCTGGACGGCTCGCCGCGCGTGCAGCTCGGCACCCCGGCCCAGGTCTTCGAAGAGCTCGAACGGGTGCTGCCGACCCCCGGCGTGTGGTCCGGTGAGATGTACCTCGAGTTCCACCGCGGCACCTACACGTCGCAGATCCGCACGAAGCAGGGCAACCGCCGCTCCGAGCACCTGCTGCGCGAGGCCGAGCTCTGGGCGTCGACCGCAGCCGTGCGCCTCGGACTCGACTACCCCTACGAGGAACTCGAGCGCGCCTGGCACACCGTCCTGCTGCAGCAGTTCCACGACATCCTGCCCGGGTCCTCGATCGCCTGGGTCTACGAGAACGCCGAGGAGAACTACGCGCAGATCGCCGAGGTCCTCGAGGGGCTGATCGGCAACGCGACGACCGCGCTCGCGAACGGGGGCGCTGCGGCGCTCGCCGGGGTCGGTGCGTCGTCGTCGACGGCTGCGGGCGGCAGCGGCTTGCTCGATGCGCCGACCGGCTCCGACGCCGTCGGTGGCAGCGGCTCGTCCGGCAACGTCGTGCGCTTCAACGCCTCGCCGGTCGCGGCGGGAGACGCAACCGCCCTGGGTGGTTCGCTCGGCTCGGCGCCGCGACCCGTGCCTCCCGTCCGCTCCGGCGACCACTTCGTGTTCGACACGGGCGTCGTCACGGCGACCATCGACGCAGCCGGCCACGTCGTGTCGCTCGTCGACCGCGCCAGCGGCCGCGACGCGATCGCACCGGGTGCGGCCGCTGCCGAGTACACCGTGTTCCGCGACACCCCGAACCAGTGGGAGGCGTGGGACGTCGACCGTGCGTACCAGCGCAACGGCACCGTGCTGACGGCCTCGTCGGTCGCGATCGACGGCTCCTCGCTCGTGGTGGAACGGTCCTTCGGGTCGTCGACGCTCACGACCCGGTACTCGGCGGTCGCCGGGCTCGCAGAGCTGGTGATCGAGACCGAGGTCGACTGGCACGAGCACCAGAAGCTGCTGAAGCTCGCGTTCCCCGTCGACGTGCGTGCCGCGGCGGCCTCGAGCGAGATCCAGTTCGGGCACATCGACCGGCCCACCCACCAGAACACCTCGTGGGACCACGCCCGTTTCGAGACGTCGGCGCACCGCTGGGTCCACGTGGCGGAGCCCGGGTTCGGTGTCGCGGTGGCGAACGACTCCACCTACGGGCACGACATCACACGTTCCACGCGGGCCGACGGCGGGACCACGACGCTCGTGCGCGAGTCGCTGCTGCGCGGGCCGACGTTCCCGGACCCCAACGCCGACCAGGGGCACCACGTGTTCCGGACGGTGCTGCGGGTGGGGGCGTCGGTGCTCGACGCCGCCGACTCCGGCTACCGGCTGAACCTGCCGGTGCGGACGGTCGCGGGTTCGACCACGGTTTCGCCGCTGGTCTCGGTGTCGTCGCCGCAGGTGTTCGTCGAGGCCGTGAAGCTCGCCGAGGACCGCTCCGGAGACGTGATCGTGCGGCTGTACGAGGCGTCCGGCGGTCGGGCGACCGACGTCGGGGTGTCGTTCGGGTTCGACGTCGCGTCCGTGACGGCCGTCGACCTGCTCGAACGTGGGCTGGGGGACTCGTGGGAGTCGGGGGAGCCGGTCGTGCTCACGCTCCGGCCCTTCGAGATCGTCACCCTGCGGGTGCGCCGGGCCTGAGGCAGCGGGGCCCTCGGTCCCCCTCGGGGGAGAGACCGCGGCGCCGGACGGGACACGGGTGCGTTCCGTCCGGCGCCGTGTTGCGTGTGGGGGGTGGCTGGTGGGTTCGGGTGTAGGTGGTCGTTTCGGGCGTACCCGGTCGGAAATTCCGACCAGGTACGCCCGATTCCGCTTGGCATCGCGTCCGTGCTGGGAAGGAACGTCCTCCCTCCACAGGCGGGCAGGCCTGGAGGCCCGTCCACAGACCTCGACGTCGGCCGACTGGGCGCGTGGCCGGTCGGGCATCGTCTCCACCATGAACGAACCGCTGCCCATCCTCCGGGCCTCGCCCACGCGTGAGGCCGGACTCGACGCCACCACCCTGCGCCGCCGGACCCGGCTCCACGGTCCGGGCAGACTCGTCCGGGCAGGGCCGAACGCGTTCGTGGACGGGGCGGCGTGGGATGCGGCTGGGCCACGGCAGCGGTACGTGACCCGTGTGCACGCGCGGCTCGGTCGGCTCGGCACCCGCGCGACGGCGTCGCACGACTCCGCGGCCGCGGTGCACGGGCTGCCGGCGCTCGGCGGGTGGAGCGTCCCGGTACACGCGACCGTGCCGGAGTCGATGTACCGGGGCAGGAACGCCGAGCTGGTCCTGCACACGCGACCGGTGTCCGGCGCCGAACGGGTACGGGTCGGCGACCTCGCAGTGACGGCGGTCCCACGGACGGTGATCGACATCGCGATGGCCGGCGACTTGCGGACCGGGGTCGTCGTGGCAGACGCCGCGCTGCGCAGCGGGATCGCCGCGGACGAGCTGTGGCGAGCGGTGCACCCGAGTGCTCGCGGGCGTGCTCGGGCCGCACAGGTGCTCGACCTGGCCGACGGGCGTTCGGGTTCCCCGGCGGAGTCACTCGCGCGCGTGGTCTTCCGCGAGCTCGGGCTGCCCGCTCCCGTGCTGCAGCAGGAGTTCGTCGTCGACGGTCGCCGGTCCGCCGTCGACTTCTGGTTCCCGACCGAAGGCGTCGTCGTCGAGATCGACGGACGCGCGAAGTACACGCAGGAGCGCTACCTCGGCGGCCGGAGCCAGACCGAGGTGTTCCTCGACGAGAAACGTCGTCATGCCAGGCTGCTCACGGTGCCGGGTGTCCGGACGATCATCCGGCTCGAGTGGCGTGACCTGTTCGACCTCGATGCGCTGGCGCTGCGACTCCGCGCCGCCGGGCTGCCGTGCGCGCTCCGCCCGGTCCGGAGCGCTCGGTCCACCGCGGTCGGTGGGCGTCAGTGAGCCGGCTCAGCGCGGGCTGGTTAGCGTGGCGGCATGGCAGTGCAGGAGATCTGGCTCGTCCGCCACGGTGAATCGCTCGCGAACGTCGCCGCCGCCCGGGCCGAGGCCGCGGGCGACGACGTCATCGACGTCGAGTACCGCGACGCCGACGTCCCGCTCAGCCCGCTCGGTGAGGCCCAGTCGCGGTCGCTCGGACAGGAACTCGCCGACCGCGGCATCGACGACGTGCCCGTGGCGCTGTGGGTCTCGCCGTACCTGCGCGCGCAGCAGACCATCGAGATCGCGCTCGGGGCCGGCGGGCTGGCCGAGCCGGAGAAGCGGGTGGACGAGCGGCTCCGCGACCGCGAACTCGGAGTCCTCGACCTGCTGACCCTGCAGGGTGTCCGGAACCGACACCCCGACGAGGATCGTCGCCGGCAGTGGCTCGGCAAGTACTACCACCGGCCTGCGGGCGGCGAGTCCTGGGCCGACGTGATGCTCCGGCTCCGGTCGGCACTGAGCGACGTCGAACGGATCGAGGGCACCGAACGGCTCGTCGTCGCGGCCCACGACGCCGTCGTGATGCTGGTCGTGGCGGTGTGCCTGGACCTCGACGAGCCGACGCTCATGGAGTTCGCCCGGACGCACGCGGTCGCAAATGCCTCCCTCACCCGGCTCCGCCGCGACCGTGCGGGTGCACCGTGGGTGCTCGAGGAGTTCTCCTCCGTCGGCCACCTCGACGACGACGAAGTCACCGCGCACACCGGACGGAAGGACGACGAGCATGCCCGCTGAACCCATCACCCCGAACTTCCTGCGTGACTGGCCACTCCCCGATGCCGGTGCCGGCAAGTACGGGCGTGGGCAGGTACTCGTCGTCGGCGGCGCCGCGCGGACACCGGGAGCCGCGATGCTCTCGGCGCTCGCCGCACTGCGGGTGGGAGCAGGGCGGCTCACCCTCGCAGTGGGACGGAGCATCGCGAACGAGGTCGCCGTCGCCGTGCCCGAGTCCGGTGTCGAGCCGCTCGACGAGGACGCGGACGGTCACGTCGCCGTCGGCGCGATCGAGGGGATCGCGGACTCGGCCGCGAGCGCGGACACGGTGTTGGTCGGCCCGGGACTCGACGACCCCGACGGTACCCGTGACCTCGTGGCCGGTCTCGCCGGCGTCGTCGGACCGCAGACCACGATCGTGCTCGATGCGTTCGCCCTCGGGGTGGCGGCCGACGTCCGAGAGCAGCTGGAACCGCTCCGGGGCCGGCTGGTGATGACGCCCAACTCGGGCGAAGCCGAACGGCTCCTCGGTCGGGAGGGCAGCGATGACGACGTGGCCGACGCGATGGCGATCGCCCAGCGGTTCGGTGCGGTCGTTGCCCTGGGGGACGCCATCGCGACACCGAAGGGGCGATCCTGGATCAAGGGCACCGGCTCCGGAGGACTCGGGACCAGCGGGAGCGGCGACGTCCTGTCGGGTGCCGTCACGGGCCTGCTAGCTCGTGGCGCGGAACCGGCGCAGGCGGTTGCGTGGGCGTCGTACGTGCACGCTGCCGCGGGGGACCGTCTCGCGGTGCAGGTCGGGCCGCTCGGCTACTTGGCGAGCGAACTCGTGACCGAGATCCCACGGGTGCTCGTCGAGCTCGGCGCCTGACCGCGCCCCTTCTTTCCCAGAACGCTCGCGTTACCTCACGCTTTCGGGCGTACCTGCCAGGAACTTCCGACCAGGTACGCCCGAATCGACCAGGTACGCCGCCCGTCCCGCCCGTCCCGCCAGCCCCGCCCCGCCGCCGCGCCCCCGCTCAGCCCTGCAGCGCCTCCACGGCCTTCGCGATGCGCCGGGCTCGGGTCTCCGGCGCCTTCGCCTGCGACACCGGGTCGGCGAGCGCCCGCTGCCGCGAGTTCGACAGGGTGTCGAACGCTGCACGCACCCCGGCGTCCTGCAGCGCCGCCGCCAGGTCGTCGGGCAGGTCGATGACCCGGGGCTGCGTGTCGACGACGAGCGTGACCTCGACGGTGTCCCCGGCAGCGATCCCGGCTGCCTCGCGGTGCTCGGCCGACAGCGGCACCAGGAACTGCTCGTCCATGACCCCGACGGTGGACCGGTAGGTGTAGCCGCCGTTGATCGTGACGACCACGGGCGGGCGCTTCCCCGAGCCGAGCGCATCGATCACGGACGACGGGACCGGGAGCCCGGTGGCCGTCTTCCTCGCCAGCAGGACCGTCGTCGTGAACTGCATCCCTGCCTCCAGGCCGTGAACCGGAGCACGCACCGAGCGTGCCGCCAGGCGAGATCGTACAGCCGCACCCGCTGTTCCGCAGCCGTTCACCGGCGCAGCACGGGCCGGAAACCGGCCGCCTCCACGATCGTCCCGGGCCGAGAACAGCGGCCCCACCTGAAGCACCCGCAGCACCCACCCGCAGCACCCGCAGCACCCACCCGAAAGGCACCTCCCGTGCAGCACAAGCGCACCCTCGCCGGCATCGCCCTGGCCGCCGCAGCGATCGTCACCCTCGCCGGATGCTCGGCCACGAGCTCGGCCAGCACGACGAAGGACGACACGAACTGGAAGACCGCCACGAGCGCCGAGGCATCCGGTGGCATGGACGCCCTCGTGAAGGCCGCGAAGGCCGAGGGGCAGCTCAACGTCATCGCGCTGCCGCCGTCGTGGGCCAACTACGGCAAGATCATCGACGGCTTCACGAAGAAGTACGACATCACGGTCAACTCCGCGAACCCGAACGGCTCGAGCGCCGACGAGGTCGCCGCCGTGAAGTCACAGAAGGGCCAGTCCACCGCGCCCGACGTGCTCGACCTCGGCAACGCCGTGCTGCAGGAGAACCTCGGCCTGCTCACCGACTACAAGGTCGCGAACTGGGGCGACATCCCCGCCGACCTGAAGGACGAGGACGGTGCCTGGACCCGCGATTACACCGGCCTGATGTCGATCGGGTACGACTCGTCGAAGATCTCCGATGCCCCGAAGGACCTGACGGACCTGCTCGGCTCCGAGTACAAGGGCAAGGTCTCGATCGCCGGCGACCCGACCCAGGCGAACCAGGCTGCGTCCGCGGTCTACCTGGCGGCCCTCGAGAACGGCGGCTCGGCCGACGACATCACGAAGGGCGTCGACTACTTCGGTGACCTCAAGAAGGCCGGCAACTTCCAGAACGTGTTGCCCACGCAGGCCACGGTGGCGTCGGGTGAGACCCCGGTCGTCATCCAGTGGTCGTACAACAACCTCGCGTGGGGCCCCGCAGCGGGTGCGAGCGGCAACAAGAACTGGAAGACCGTCGTGCCCGAGGGTCAAGCGCTCGGCTCGTACTACTCGCAGGCCATCACCAAGGACGCCCCGCACCCTGCGGCCGCCCGCCTGTGGCAGGAGTACATCGCCAGCCCGGAGGCCCAGAACCTGTACCTGCAGGCCGGTGCCTTCCCCGCGACGCTCTCCGCGATGGAGAAGTCGGGCAAGGTCGACCAGGACGCCCTCGATGCCGCCGGTGGCGCGCCGAAGGACTACGTCGAGCTGACCGACGCGCAGGTCGCCGACGCCGCGAAGGTGCTGTCGGCCAAGTGGTCCGCCACGATGGGTTCCTGACCAGCATGACCACCGCATCGGCGGGCGCGCCCGCGCCAGCGGCGAGCGCACCGGCGACGAGCGTGACGAGCCCCGTGCTCCCGACGTCCGCACGAGCGTCCGCCGATGCCGTCCGACGTGGCACCGGACCCCGTGTCCGGCGCCGCGTCGGCCTGGCCTGGCTCGGCCTCACCCCGTTCGCCGCGTACGTCCTGCTCTTCCTCGCCGTCCCCGCGGTCATCGCGGTCGGCAGCGGGTTCTTCACCGACGACGGCGCGTTCACCCTCACGAACCTCGCCGCGTTCGCCGATCCGTCGGTCCTGCGGGCCTTCGGCGGCTCGTTCGGCCTCTCTGCGGTGTCCGCCGTGATCGGCGCCGTCATCGGAGCGCTCGTCTGCTGGGCGCTGTCGGCACTGCGGCCCGACGGGCTCGTCCGGTCGATGATCGACTCGGCCGCGAGCGTCCTCGCCCAGTTCGGCGGCGTCATGCTCGCGTTCGCGTTCATCGCCACGATCGGCGCGCAGGGGCTCGTCACCACGTGGCTCGTCGCCGCCTTCCACGTCGACCTCAACGCGGACGGCGCCTTCCTGTACACGGTGCCCGGGCTCGTCATCCCCTACGTCTACTTCCAGGTGCCGCTGATGGTCCTCACGTTCATGCCCGCGCTCGAGGGCGTCAAGGCCCAGTGGGGCGAGGCCGCCGCCACCCTCGGCGCCTCCCGCGCCACGTACTGGCGCCGGATCGCCCTGCCCGTGCTCGCGCCGGCCTTCTGGGGTTCGTTGCTCCTGCTCTTCGCGAACGGGTTCTCGTCGTTCGCGACCGCCGCGGCACTCATCTCGCAGGGCGGCATCGTGCCGCTCACGATCCGCACGCAGCTCACCAGCGAGACGCTCATCGGCCTGCAGAACGTCGCCGGGGTGCTCGCGTTCGGGATGGTCGTCGTGATGGCGGTCGTGATGGGTGCGTACGCACTGCTGCAGCGTCGGGCCGCCAGGTGGCAGCGATGAGCGCGGCAGCGCCGATGGGGCCGTCGCGTCCGACGTCGGTCGCGTCCGGTCGGACGGGAGGCGCGGCCCGCGTCGGCCGCTTCGGTACGGCCCCGTCGCGGGTCACCGCCACGGCCGTGCTCACGGTGGTCGGGCTCGCGTTCGCCGTCCCGCTGGTCGCCCTGGTGCAGTTCACCTTCCGGCAGGGGACCGACGGCGGCCTGACGCTCGCGCACTGGACAGCCGTCACCGATCCCGTCAACGCGTTCACCTACCAGCCGGTGTTCGACGGGCTCCGGGCGTCGCTGCTGATCGCGGTGATCACCGTCGGCATCGTGCTGTTCGTCCTGCTGCCCGCCCAGATCACCACGGCGCTGCGCTACCCGAGGCTCCGCCGCGTGCTCGAGTTCGTCTGCATCGTGCCGATCACCGTCCCCGTCGTGGTGCTCGTCGTCGGCTTCATCCCCGTCTACCAGGTGGTCTCGCGGGTCTTCGGGTCCGGGGCGTGGACGCTGGCCTTCGCGATCGGCATCGTCACACTGCCGTTCGCGTTCCGCCCGATCGCCGCCGCCATCACCGCGACGGACATGACGGTGCTCTCCGAGGCTGCCCGGTCGCTCGGGGCCTCGTGGTGGACGGTCACCTGGCGGGTGCTCCTGCCGAACCTCCGCCGGGGCATCACCGCCGCGTGCTTCCTCACCATCACGGTGGTCCTCGGCGAGTACACGCTCGCGGCGTTCCTGTCCCGCACCACCTTCCAGACCGCGCTCGTCCTCGTGCAGCAGACCGACCCGTACGTCGCCGCGATCTTCTCGGTCGCCGCCCTCGTGTTCGGGTTCGTCCTGCTCGTCG
The DNA here is from genome assembly GCF_019844075.1 of Curtobacterium sp. TC1. Lineage (NCBI taxonomy): Bacteria > Bacillati > Actinomycetota > Actinomycetes > Micrococcales > Microbacteriaceae > Curtobacterium > Curtobacterium sp. TC1. The sequence goes on along the minus strand of NZ_CP081964.1, from coordinate 3,602,746 downwards.
TCATCGGCCGCATCGGGACGGGCCGTCGTGCCGGCCGTGTCCGCGCCGTCCGCAGCACCCCCGTCAAGGAGCCCGCATGACCGTCACCGCACCGGCAGCCCCGGCGTCCCTCGCCACCACCGGCGCCGTCGTCGAGCTCGAGGCCGTCGAGAAGCACTACGGCACACACCGGGCCCTGGCCGGACTGTCGCTCCGCGTCGAACCGGGCGAGTTCGTGTCCCTGCTCGGCCCGTCGGGCTGCGGCAAGACGACGGCGCTCCGAGCACTCGCAGGCCTCGAGGCCATCGACGCCGGCGCCATCCGCATCGACGGTCAGGACGTCGCCGCCACCCCGGTGAACAAGCGCGACATCGGGATGGTGTTCCAGCAGTACTCGTTGTTCCCGCACATGACGGTGCGGCAGAACGTCGCGTTCGGCCTCGAGATGCGCCGTGTCCCGGCCGCCGAGCGCCGGAGCCGCGTGGTCGAGGCACTCGACATGGTGCACCTGGGCGAGTTCGCCGAGCGCTACCCGCACCAGCTGTCCGGCGGCCAGCAGCAGCGCGTCGCCCTCGCCCGCGCCCTGGTCACGCGGCCCCGCGTCCTCCTGCTCGACGAGCCGCTGTCCGCCCTCGACGCCAAGGTCCGGGTCTCGCTGCGCGACGAGATCCGCCGGATCCAGAGCGACCTCGGCATCACCACCGTGTTCGTCACCCACGACCAGGAAGAGGCGCTCGCCGTCTCCGACCGCATCGCCGTGATGAACGCCGGCGACATCGAGCAGATCGGCACGCCGGAGGAGCTCTACCGTTCCCCGTCGTCGGCGTTCACGGCCGACTTCGTCGGGCAGTCCAACCGCCTGCAGGGCGACCTGCGTGGCGGCGACGTGTTCGTGTACGGGTTCCGCGTGCCCGCGCTCGACGCCTCGGTCCCGGACGGGCCCGTGCTCGCCTACGTCCGACCGGAGGACGTCGCCTTCGCCCCGGAGGGCATCACCGGCACCGTCGTGTCGTCGAGCTTCCTCGGGTCGATCCGCCGCACCACCGTCCGCCTCGACGACGACACCGTCGTGACCGTGCAGCACGAGGTCGGCGACCGTCGTGCCGCGGGCGAGCCAGTCGCCGTCCGGCTGCTCGGCGCACCCGTGGCGGTCGCCCCGCTCGCGTAGGTCGCGGCTCCGTGCGCCCCGAGACTCGGCTGGGGCGACAGTATTCGCGACGAACCCGGCGAGAACTGTCGCTCACCGCGAGTCTCGGGCTGGGTGGGTCAGCGCTGGAAGCGCGCCTCGCGCTCGTCGGCCAACGCTGCCGTGATGCGGGCACGCATGTTCGGGTGCATCTCGGGCAGGTCGTCGAGTCGTGCCCAGAACGCCTCGGTGTTCTCGCCGTCGGCGGGGTTCGGGGTGCCGGACACGTAGCGACAGGCGAACACCAGGTCGAGGTACTGCGCCCGGTCGCCGTTCGCGTACGTCAGCTCCGGCAGCACCTGCACCCACGCCAGCCGTTCCGCGACGGCGACGACGTCGGCCTCTTCCAGGACCTCGCGCTCGGCGGCGACGGCGGGTTCCTCACCCGGGTCGATGATGCCGGTGACCGGGGTGAAGGAGCCGTTGTCGGCTCGGCGGACCACGAGCAGCTCCTGGTCGGCACCGGAACCCCGCGTGACCACGGCGGTGACGCCCGTCAGCCACAGCGGATCGGTACCGATCTTCGAGCGGAGGGACAGGACGAAGTCGGGGGTGGGCATGGGCCCACGCTACCGATCCCGCCCTGTCGGAGACTGGTCATGACCAGTAGCATGGGGGCGTGGAGATCATCATCCTGCCCACGCCGGCTGAGGTCGGTCGCGTCGCCGCGGCCAAGATCGCGTCCGTCGTCGCCAAGAAGCCGTCCGCCGTCATCGGTCTCGCCACCGGATCCAGCCCGCAGGGCATCTACACCGACCTGCAGCGTCGGGTCGGTGCCGGCGAGATCTCGTTCGCCGAGGCTCGCGGGTTCGCCCTCGACGAGTACGTCGGCATCCCGCTCGAGCACCCGGAGTCGTACGCCAGCGTCATCGCGCGCGACGTCGTGGCGCCGCTCGGGTTCGACCCCTCGCGGGTGCGGGTGCCCGACGGTCGTGCCGACGACCTGGAGTTCGCCGCGAAGGAGTACGACGCCGCGATCCGTGCCGCCGGCGGGATCGACGTGCAGATCCTCGGCATCGGCGCGAACGGGCACATCGGGTTCAACGAGCCGACGTCGTCCTTCGCCTCGCGCACCCGGATCAAGACCCTGGCGCCCTCCACCCGTGACGCCAACGCGCGGTTCTTCGACTCTCCCGAGCAGGTCCCGACGCACTGCATGACGCAGGGCCTCGGCACCATCCTCGAGGCCCAGCAGCTCGTCCTCGTCGCGCAGGGCTCCGCCAAGGCCGACGCGGTCGCCGCCGCGGTCGAGGGGCCGCTCAGCTCGTTCGTCCCCGGGTCGGCCCTGCAGCTGCACGAGCACGCGACGGTCGTCGTCGACGAGGAAGCCGCGGCCGGCCTGCAGCTCGCCGACTACTACCGCTACACGTACGCGAACAAGCCGGCCTGGCAGGTGTTCGAGTAGGACCGACGATCAGCCGTCTGCGCGCTGCCGGAACGCGGTGTGCAGGCGGCTGAGACCGTCGTCCAGGGTCTCGGCCGAGCACCCGAAGTTCAGCCGCGCGAACCCCCGACCCTGGCGTCCGAACGCCGGGCCCGAGGCCAGTGCCACCTTCGCCTCGTCGAGCAGCAGCGCCGCGGGGTCGTCGCCCCACGGCAGGGCGCGCAGGTCCAGCCACGCCAGGTAGGACGCCTGCGGTTGCCGGTACTCGGCACCGGGCAGGACGTCGCCGATCCGCTCGGCCAGCGGTGCGGCGATTGGCGGCGAGCTCGGTGAGCAGTGACGCGAGCCACGGCTCTCCCTCGCTGAACGCGGCGACGCTCGCGGTGTAGCCGAGGATGCCGGTGCGCTCGACGACCTCGGTCGGCAGGGCGTCGAACCACGCACGGGCCCGCTCCGAGGCGCCGACGATGAGCGCGCACTTCGTCCCCGCGAGGTTCCAGGCCTTGCTCGCACTCGTCAACGAGACGCCGAACGCGGCTGCCTCCGGACAGGACTCCAGGAACGGCGTGAAGACCGCGTCGGCGTGCACGAGCGGCGCGTGGATCTCGTCCGAGACGACGACGGCGTCCCACTCGGCGGCCAGCTTCGCGAGTGCGACGAGCGACGCGCGGTCGTGTACCAGCCCGAGGGGGTTGTGCGGGTTGCAGAGCAGCACCGTGCGGGCCCCGTCGGCGAACGCCTGCGTGAGGCCGTCCAGGTCCATCCGCCAGCCGGCGGTGGTGTCGAACGGGTCGGCGGGGCCGTCGGGTGCGAGCAGCGGGACCTCGGTCACGGTGCCGCCGGCCTCGGACACGTACTCCCAGAACGGCGGGTACACGGGCGGCATGATGACGACCTGGTCGCCGGGCTCGATGATCCGCCGCAGCATCTCCACCGCGGCGACCGACACGTCGGTGGTGGTGCGGACGAGGTCGGGGTCGACCCGCCAGGCCCACCGGCTCTCGGCGAAGTCCGCGAACGCCTCGGGCAGCGCCCGACCGTGGCCGACGTACCCGGTGTCGCCGTTGGTGACCGCGGCGACGAGGGCCTCACGCACAGGCTCCGCGAGCATCGAGTCCATCTCGGCGACGAACATCGGCAGGACGTCCGGCGGGTACGCCGTGTACTTCTCGCTCGTACGGCTGCGGTGCGCATCGAACACGGAGACCATGACGCTCATGCGCCCATCCTGACAGTGCCCGCCGGTTCGTGGCGGTTCCGGTCCTCAGGCTGGACGGAGCCCGGCGAGCAGGATCTCGACGTAGCGCTCCGGATCGCTGACCCGGGTGCCGCCCGCGACCGCCGCTTCGCGCAGCCCGCACAGCAGTCGGCGGAGGTCGTCGGCGTCGACGTCGGTCCGGACGATCCCCTCGGTGCGTCCCCGGACGAGCAGCGCGTCGACGGACACCACCAGGTCGCCGGCGAGGGCAGCGGTGTCCGCGCAGGAGAACCCGCCGTTCGTCAGCAGGTCGCCGAGCGCTGCGTCGTCCACCATGCTCCGGAACGCGGCGGTGACGACCCCGCGGAGCGCATCGGCCGCGTCCGGCAGCACGACGGCGTCGCGGACCTGGTCGAGCATGTCCTCGAGCGCGTCGATCGCGAGCGCTTCGAGCAGGTGCTGCTGGCTCGGGAAGTGCCGGTAGGCCGTCCCGACCCCGACTCCGGCCTCGTGCGCGACGGCGTTGAGCAGGGCGGGTTCTCCCCGGTCGACGAAGGTGCGGGCGACGTCGAGCAGCGCCGTCCGGTTGCGCTGGGCATCGGAGCGCAGCGCCTCGGGCCGGGCCATCGCGATCGTCATGTGGACACTCTATCCGGTTGTGCTACCGTTCCGGATGAATCATCCGATTCGGTACGGCGAGCGAGCAGGAGACGACGATGGACCGCTTCGAGTGGGAACCGGCAGCGATGCCCGACCAGCACGGCAGGACCGTGGTGGTCACGGGCGCGACCGGTGGGCTCGGCCTCGTCGTCGCCACGACCCTCGCCTCGGCCGGCGCCCGCGTCGTCGCCGGGGTGCGCGACCTCGACAAGGCGGCTCGCGTCCTCCCCGCAGGTCTCGACCTGGAGGCGCGGCTCGTCGACACGTCCTCCGTCGCGTCCGTCACGGCGTTCGCCCGGCAGCTCGGCGCGGACGGCATCGTCGTGGATGCCCTCGTCAACAACGCCGGTGCGACCCTCGGCACGTTCGGGCGCACCGACGAGGGCATCGAGCGCACCTGGGCGACGAACGTCGTCGGACCGGCCGTGCTCGCCGAGGCGATGCTCCCGCTGCTCGGCGGGCCGTCGCCCCGTATCGTGCTCGTCGGCTCGAACCTGTCGCAGCGCACCCGCCGCGTACCCGGGCCCGGCGGGGTGGACGGTCCGGACGACTACTCGCAGTTCGGTGTGTACACCGACTCGAAGACCGCGGCCGCAGCGCTGAGCGTCGACCTCGGCGAACGACTCCGTGCTGCCGGTTCGGACATCCGGTCGGTGATCGCGCACCCCGGCATCGCGGCGACGGGGATGAACGACCAGGCGGAGACCCTGACGCAGCGCCTCGGCGGTATGGTCGCCCGCAGCATGGCCCGGACCGCGGCGGACGGCGCTCGCTCGACCCTCTGGGCAGCCACCGCCCCGGACGTCACCGAGGGGGTGTTCGTCGGACCGGCCCTCCGTCGGGGTGACCGGCGACTGCACGTCGTGCCGGTGAAGGGCCCGGCGGCGGACCCGGCGTTCCGCGCGCGGGTCCGGGCGTTCGTCGACCAGGTCGCGGTGCGCGCCGGAGCCTGATCATCAGTTCACGTGGACAGGAGGTGCCGGACTGCCGCTTGCGCGATGCGCGGCGGCATCGCGTGGCCGCCGTCGAACAACTCGGTCTTCGCGACGCCTGGACGGAACGCGTCGAGGGCGCGCTGCACGCCGGCGAGGGGGAACAGTCCGTCGTCCCGTCCCGCCGTGACGAGCACCGGTTGACGGACGGCAGACGCGACCAGGGGGACGTCGCCGGCGGCGGTCAGCCCCGGGACGAACCACGCTGGGTTGTGGTGGATCCGAGCGGCCTCGAACGAGGCCAGCGTCCCGAGCCCGCAGCTCACCACGCCCCGCGTGAACCGGGCGTCCACGGCGAGTGCGAACAGTGCCACCTGACCGCCGAGGGAGTGCCCGATGACGCCGAATTCGGTGTCTGCGGCGCTCGTATCGATCATCCAGGACGTCACCGTGGCGATGTCGTGCGAGTGCTTCGCCTGCAAGCTGCTGCCGTTCGCCACACGGAAGAGCGCGTCGAGACGTTCGTCGGCCGCCGGGTCGTCCGTCCAGTCGCGTCGGCGTTCCTCGAAGCCGATCAGATCGGGGATGACCACGCGTGCTCCGCCGCGAGCGAGCATCGCGCCGTAAGCGAGGCTCGGGTCCCCGACTCGTCCGGCGGCCTCGCTCTTCCCGGACGCGAAGTCGCCCGCGTGCTGGTGGACGGCGATGACGTCTGTTCCGGTGCCGTGGTCCGGTGTCAGGACAAAGCACGGGATGGTGTCGCCGTCGGCGGTGTCCAGCTCGATGCGTGCCCACTGGACCAACCCGTCGCGACCGAGCGGTTCCAGACGGACTGCGACCGGACGGAGTTCGTCAGGGGACGGCAGCCCGAGCAGTTCTCGCACACGTTCTCGGGCCGGTTCGTCGGTCGTCGACACCATGCCCGGACGCTACCAGCGGCGATGGGACCTGCCGGTGAGTCCCGAACACGTCGACTGTGGTGAACAGCAGGAGAGCGCTCGGTGACGGACCGCGCGTCCCCCGTCCGAGGGGGCTAGCGTCGCCGACGTGAACCGTTCCCGCGTGCACCGTCGCCCGCTCGTCCGCCCGCTCCCGCTCGCCGCGGTGGCCACGATCGCCGCGCTGCTCGGGACGGGGGTCGTCGCCGCGCCGGCCGTCGCCTCACCGTCAGGGCAGGCGACGCATGCGGGGCGGACCGTCTCCGACCCGGCTCGGTACGTCGACCCGTTCATCGGCACGAGCGGCGACGGCAACACCTGGCCCGGAGCCACTGCCCCGTTCGGCATGATGCAGTGGAGCCCCACCGGCACCGCAGGCGACCAGACCTCGACCCCGGTCGCGAACGGCTACTCGTACGACGTGAACCGGCTGCGCGGCTTCAGCCTGACGCACCTGAACGGCGCCGGCTGCGCACCTGGGGCCGCGGGTGACGTGCCGATCATGCCGGTCACGACCCCGATCACGACGTCGCCGTCGGCCGACAGCACCGACGCGGTCTACGCCGCCGGCTACTCGCACGACGACGAGTCTGCGAGCCCCGGGCGCTACGGCGTCGCGCTCGACAACGGCGTCCGCGCCGACCTCGCCGTCACCACCCGTGCCGGGATCGGCGAGTTCGCGTTCCCCGCCGGGAAGGCCGCGAACCTGCTCTTCCGCACCTCGAACTCGATCAACGGCAGCGATGCCGCTACCACCCGCGTCGACGCCCGCACCCGCACGGTGAGCGGCAGCGTCCTGACCGGCGGCTTCTGCAGCCGCCGCGCCAACGGCGGCGGGGCCACCAACCCCGACCGGCGCAGCTACTACCGGCTGTTCTTCACAGCCACCTTCGACAAGGCGTTCACGAGCACCGGCACCTGGCAGGACGGCACGGTCCGACCGGGAGGCACGTCCTCCTCCGGTGGGGAGGGCTACCTCACCGGCGCCGACCGTGCCGGACGCGGCTCCGGCGCGTGGGTCGGGTTCGACGCACGTCGCGGTGCGACGGTGCACGCGAAGATCGGCATATCGTACGTGAGTGCCGCAGGAGCGATCGCGAACCGCGACGGCGAGGTGACCCAGCGCTCGACCGTCGCCAGCGTGGCGGCCGGCACCCGGGCCTCCTGGAACCGCGAACTGTCGCGTCTACGCGTCGGAGGCGGCACCGCGGACCGCACCACCCAGCTGTACACGTCCGTCTACCACGCACTCATGCAGCCGAACACGTTGAACGACCGCGACGGCCGCTACCTGGGGCCGGACCAGCGGGTGCACCGGATGGACCGGGGACACCGGGCTGTCTACGGCACGTACTCCGGGTGGGACCAGTACCGGGCGCAGATCCAACTGCTCGCACTGCTGCGGCCGGACGTCGCCGGGGACATGGCGCAGTCGATGCTGCGGTTCGCCCAGCAGAACGGCGGGGTGTGGGACCGGTGGCTCCACCTCGGAGCGCCGACGCACGTGATGACGGGTGACCCCTCGGCTGCGACGCTCGCCACCTGGTACGCGATGGGGGTCCGGAACTTCGACGTGCGAGCCGCCTACGCCTCGCTGAAGCACCAGGCGACCGTCGAGAACGCCGACGCCGAGAGCGACATCGGGTGCCCGGGCCAGTGCCTGGCGCAACGTCCGGCGCTCGACGAGTACCTGCAGCGCCAGTACGCCGCGAACGACGACTGCTCGTGCTGGGGCGGCGCTGCCGAGACGCTCGAGGACTCGATCTCCGACAGTGCGCTCGGGTACTGGGCGGGTTCCCTGGGGCTGCGCTCCGACGCCCGGATGTTCAGCGCCCGTGGTGGCTACTGGAAGAACACCTTCAACTCCGCCGTCGGCTACCAGGCCGCTCGCCAGGCCGATGGATCGTGGACGCCCGACTGGTCGCCCTCGACCGGCACCGGGTTCGCGCAGGGGACGAGCGCGCAGTACACCTGGCTCGTGCCGCAGGACGTGCAGGGGCTGTCGGCCGCGCTGGGTGGCGACGACGCGGCGGTCGCGCGACTCGACGCGTTCTTCCACGACAGCACTGGTGCGTTCGCGGTGACCGGCGGCGACGCCACGAAGTTCGACCCGACCAACGAGCCCGACATCCACACGCCGTGGATGTACAACGCGCTCGGCAAGCCGTGGAAGACGCAGGAGACCGTGCGCCGGGTCGTCGACGACGCGTACTCGACGGGGCCGAGTGGGCTGCCGGGCAACGACGACCTGGGCACGATGAGCGCCTGGTACGTCTTCGCGTCGATCGGGTTGTTCCCGCAGACGCCGGGGCGGGCGGAGATGCTCATCGGCAGCCCCACGTTCAGCACGGTCGACATCCGGCGCTCCAGTGGCGAGCGGCTCGTGATCCGGTCTTCGGGGACCGAGCCGTACGTGCACGATGCGCGGTTGAACGGGCGAACCCTCGAGAAGTCGTGGGTGCCGGCGTCCTTCGTGACGCGCGGTGGGACGCTGTCGCTGCGGGTCGGGGACACCGCGGACACGACGTGGGCGACCGGGCAGCAAGGGCGTCCGATCGACCGCTGACCCGGGGGTGAGGCTCGTCCTTCGGCGGTGCGGTCAGCGGCGGGGTCTGCGCCGCGCGGTGCCGAGTGGCCGCGCGGTCTCCGCGCGCCGACGCTTCCGTCGCGCGCGGCGCAGTTCGACCGGCAGGCCGACGGCCACGAGGGTGAGGCCGACCGCTCCGACCGTGCTCGCGCTCCGCACCTGTCGCTCCAGGGCGGCGCGAGCATCATCTCCTGCAAGCGCGACCGTCCAGTGGTGGTCGGGATCGTAGAGCACCTCGATGCGGCGCCCACGCTCGTAGAGATCGGGATCGCGCGTGGAGTACCGGCGCAGCGAAGCCGTGAACACGTCGCCGTCGACGGTCTGCTCGGTCACCGGCCAGTACTCGTCCCAGGACCCACCCCGGTACCCGCTGTGGTGCTCGTGCCTGACCTCGACGACGACCGCCTGCGCCGTTCGCCCGCGCTGCTGCAGGTCGGCGTTCTGCCGGAGTGAGGACACGTCGCCGGGCAGATGGAACACCGTCAGCAGGATGGCGAGGCCGCCGATGATCGTGAACCACCGCGACCAGGTGTCGCGTGCGTACGTCCGGAGGCCTCGCCAGAACCGGGCCCAGGTCAGCGGCTCGCGAGGGCGGCGCTTCCGCGGTCGTCGTCCGCGTCGTCCCGGCTTCGCCTTCGTGCTTCCCCCTGCCACGGGAACCAGGGTACGGTGCTCCCTGATCGCTCAGAGAGCGTCGACGGAACGGCCAGCACGATGGCCGGATGATCTGGAGCTGACATGCAGGCCCTACGATCGACCCGACAGAGGGGGACCACGATGACCGAACTCGCCGACTGGGAGACCGAGGGCGCCAAGGCCCGACCAGCGTCGCCGGACGAGCGGAACCGGGTACCAGCACCGGCCGCGCTCCGCGCCACGACCTGGATCGGCGTGCTGCTGCTCGTCGCGGCGGTCTTCGTGTTCGTGGGCGCGTCGTACCTCGGCGTCCGCGAGGACGAGACCGAGGCGCACGCCCTCGCCCGACTCGTGATCGTCGTCGTCATCGGGTGCGCCGTCGCCGTGGTCGGCGCGGTCGCCCTGCTGCTCCGGCTCGTCGCGGGAGCGCTCGCCCGGCGCTGACCGGGTCAGCGCAGCTCGCGCCCGCCGGCCCACACCCGCTGCACCTCGAGCGCCGGAGACAGCGCCACGAGGTCGGCCGCGTACCCCGGCGCGAGCCGCCCCAGCCGGTCGCCGAGCCCCAGCGCCGCAGCCGGCACACTCGTCAGGGCCGCCACGGCCTCGGGCAGCGTCCGTCCGGCGAGCGAGACCGCGTTCCGCAACGCCACGTCCTGCGTCAACGTCGACCCCGCGATGGTGTCGGTCCCGGCGACGTGCGCGATGCCGTCCGTCACGGTGACGTCGAGCGATCCCAGCCGGTAGGACCCGTCGGCCGCTCCAGCAGCACCCATGGCATCGGTGATGAGCGCCACCCGGCCCGGAGCAGCCCGGAGCAGTGTGTCCGCGACGACGGGGTGCACGTGCACGGCGTCGAGGATGAGCTCGAGCGTGACCCGGTCGTCGGACACGGCGGCACCGATCGGTCCCGGTGCACGGTGGTGCAGCCCCGGCATCGCGTTGTACGCGTGGGTCAGCAGCGTCGCACCGGCGTCGAACGCGGCACGGGCCTGGTCGTAGGTGCCGACGGTGTGCCCGACGGCGACGGTGACCCCGGCGGCGACGAACCGGCGGACGGCGTCGAGCGCGCCGCGGAGTTCCGGGGCGATGGTGACCTGGCGGATGACGCCCTCGCCGGCTTCGAGCAGTGCCTCGACCGCTGCCGGTGAGGGGTCGATGAGGAACGACTCGTTGTGGGCGCCCTTGTTGTGCGGGGACAGGAACGGCCCCTCCAGGTGCGCACCGAGCACGAGCGGGTCCGCGGCCATCACGGAACGGATCCGCGCGAGCGAGTCCGCGAGCACGGGGACCGGGTTGGCGACGAGCGACAGGACCGAGCGGGTCGTGCCGTGCGCACGGTGCACGGCCAGCGACCCGGCGAAGGAGTCGTCCTCGTACGACTCGGTGGCCCCGCCGTGCCCGTGCAGGTCGATGAACCCGGGCGTCAGGACCGCGTCGCCCAGGTCGACGACCTGGTCCGCCGTGGGGGCTTCGGGGCCGGAGCCGACCGCGTGCACCACGTCACCGGTGAGCAGGACCCAGCCGTCCGCCGTGGAGCCGGCCACGTCGACGACGCGGGATGCGCGCACCAGGGTGCGCTGGGCCTCCCGGCCGGTCTGGAGGCCCGTGGCGGTCACGCGGTCTCCCTGCGGAACGCGATCACGCCGCTCAGGGCGGCGATCACGATGAAGACGAAGCCCACGATGGGCAGGCCGATGGAGATCCAGGTCGCGCCTGCGGCGATGACCAGGGCGACCTCGACGATCGTCTTGCCGACGATGTCGGTCTCGATCGGCGAGGCCGGCGAGCGGAAGAAGTACCAGACGACGGCCGCGAACAGCGGGGCGCCGACCACGAACAGGTAGCCGGGCAGGGGGAGCTGCCACGACCAGTACCCCCAGAACGCCAGGGAGAGCAGGCCGAACGCGCAGACCAGGATGCGGAGCACGCGCCAGGCGTCGAACGTGCGTCGCTGCTGGCGGGCCGGAGCGGGGTCGGGGACCGCTTCCCAATCGACGGGGGACTGCGGGGCGTTCGTCATGGTGCTGCCTACTTGAAGATGATGGTGCGGGCGCCGTCGAGCAGGACACGGTCCTCGGCGATCCAGCGCACCGCCTGGGTGAGGGTGCGGGATTCTTCGTCCTGGCCGATGGAGACCAGCTCGGCGGGGTCCTTCGTGTGGTCGACGCGCACGACGTTCTGCTCGATGATCGGGCCCTCGTCCAGGTCGCTCGTGACGAAGTGGGCCGTCGCGCCGATGAGCTTCACACCGCGTGCGTGGGCCTGGCGGTAGGGGTTCGCGCCCTTGAAGCCGGGCAGGAACGAGTGGTGGATGTTGACCGCACGGCCCTGGAGCGCGGCGCAGAGCTCCGGCGACAGGATCTGCATGTAGCGGGCGAGGACGACGAGTTCGATGTCGTGCTCCTCGACCGCTTCCAGCACACGGCGCTCCATGGCCGCCTTGCTGTCCGCGTCGGTGACCGGGCGGTGCTCGAACGGCACCGAGTAGAACGACGCGAGCTCGGACAGGTCCGGGTGGTTGGACAGCACGAGGGGGACCTCGATCGGCAGCTGCCCGCCGCGCTGGCGGTAGAGCAGGTCGTTGAGGCAGTGGCCGGCCTTCGACACGAGCACGAGGGTGCGCAGGGGGCGGCCGACGACGTCGAGCTGGACGCGGGCGTCGTAGCGGGCGGCGACGGGGGCGAGGGCCGCCTCGAAGGTCGCGCGGTCCACCGGTGCCATGACCTGCAGGCGCATGAAGAACGTGTTCGTGTCGACGCTCGAGAACTGCTGCGACTCGGTGATGTTGCCGTCCGCGGCGACGACCGCTCCGGAGACGGCGTGCACGATCCCGGGCTGGTCGTCGCAGACGAGCGTCAGGGTCCAGTGCGTGGGGGTCGGGTCGGTCACCGGATCAGGGTACCGGGCGCGGCGATGCTGGTGCTTCGTGAGCAGAAATGGTCGAGCGCCTTCACCTGACCCGACCATTTCTGCTCACGAAGCGGGCATCGCGGCCGTAGTGCGGAGGCGGCGGTCGGCCAGGGTCAGGACCGTCAGGAGCACCGCGACGCCGAGGATCACCCACGCCAGCACGTGCAGGTCCGGTGTGGTCGGGGCCTGGCCGAACACGCCACCGATGAGCGACGAGGCCCCGATCGCCCCGATGTACACCGCCGTGCGGGACAGCCCAGCCGCGGTGCCGATGTACGCCGCGGGCACGAGCCGGTACAGCGCCGCCTGGTTCGACACCGACGCAAGCGCCTGCGGGACGCCGAACAGCGCCGGCGCGAGGGCGAGCAGCACGACCGGCGACCCGGTGTGCAGGAAGAGCAGGAGTGCCCCGCCCACGATCGGCACGACGGCCGCGATGATCAGGGGTCCGCGCACGGCGGTCTTCCGCGCGACGACGAACGACGCGATCCCGGCCACGATCGCTGCCGGCAGCTGGATGTACCCGGCGACGTCGCTCGAGTACCCGGCGACGTCCTGCACCCACTGCGAGAACCCGTAGGTCATCGTGTACGCGAGCAGGTAGGTCAGGAACAGCCGCACGTAGGTGCGGGACAGCGCGCCGTTCCGCGCGAGCATCCGGACGTCGACGAACGGCCGGACCGCCCGCAGCTCCCAGAGCACCAGCGCGACGAGCAGCACGATCGCGACCGCGAGCAGCCACCACAGCCCGGCGGACAGGTCGAGCAGGAACACGAGCAGCGCCGAGACGGTGCCCGTCATGAGCACCATGCCGAGCGGGTCGAGCGCCTGGAGGACGGGCAGGTCCTCGTCGTCTCGCGGACGGAGACGGTCGGACGGCAGCCACATCGACGCCACGACGATGCCGAACGCCGCCAGGGGCACGTTCACCAGGAAGATCGCGTGCCAGCCGAACGCGGCGATGAGCGCGCCGCCGAGGGGCGGCCCGGCCGCCGCGGACACGAGCGAGGTGATCGACAGTGCCCCGAGCACGAGCGGCGGGGTCGGCTTCCCGATCCGCGCCGAGTGCTGCCGCAGGGTGGTGAGGGCCGCCGGGTACGCGGACGAGGTCCCGATGCCGATGAGGACACGGGCGAACACCGCGCCGCCGAAGCCGGTCAGGAACTCGGGCACCACCCCGGCGACACCGACGATCACGAGCCCGGTCAGGAACACCTTCTTCGGGCCGAAGCGGTCAGCGAGCTTGCCCATCGTCGGCTGCGCGATCGCACTCGCCAGGTACAGGGCCGCGACGAGCCAGATCGCCTGCGCCGCACCGATCCCCAGGTCGCGGGAGATCGGTGTGAGTGCGACGGACACCATCGTGGTGTTGATCGGGTTGAGCAGCGGTCCGACCAGCACCGGGATGAGGAGCTTCGGGCCGAAGCCGCTGGTGGTGTCGTCGATCGTGGGCTGGGGGGCGGTGGTGGACGTGGTGAGTCTTCTCTCTCGGTTCAGGGGTCGACGATCGGCCCGAGCACCGCCATCGCGCGTGCGACGACGCGGCGGTCCGCTTCGGACAGCGTGGCCAGCCGATCGGCGAGCTCACGGTTCCGGGTGGCCCAGGTGGCCTGTCGTGCTGCGGCACCGGCGTCGGTCGCGCTGACGATCGACCGGCGCCCGTCGGTCGGGTCCGCCTGGCGCTCGGCGAGACCGAGGTCGACGAGGGCCTGCACGGTCGCGCCCATCGACTGCGGTCGGACGCCCTCGGCGCGCGCGAGGTCGGCCACGGTGGCGGGGCCGTAGCGCAGCAACCGGCCGAGTGCGGCGGTCTGCGACGCGGTGACCTCGTCGGCCTTCGAAGCGAGCAGCGACCGTCGGAGTCGGCCGTGCATCGTGAGGACGGCGTCGGCCAGGTCGGTCGCATCGGTCTCGGAGGCGTCGGTCACGCGGTGACGCTACGCCTCACCAGGGCAACTTGCAAGTTGTCCTTCTGGTCTTCGTCAGGGGACGGCTGCGCCGTCATCGCTCTGGTCTCCTGGGCCGAGCAGCGGGTGCAGCGCCTCGTTGACCTGGTCGCCGAGGTGCCCGAACCACGCGTTGCTCGCGGAGACCACGGGATGGGCGCGCGCCAGCAGCGCGTCGCCTTCCGGCGTCAGGTGCATCCGGGAGGCCCGCCCCCGGCCCGGTGCGGCGCCCCGCTCGACGAGTCCCCGCGTCGACAAGCCGCCGACGAGCGTCGTCATGCTCTGCGGGCGCACGCCGACGGCGCGGGCGAGGTCGGCCTGGTTGAGCTCGTCCGCGGCGGCGAGCTGGATGAGCACCCCGAACTCGACGGGCGTGAGTCCGAGTGGTGCCAGGTCGACCGCCAGTCTCCGTGAGAGCGTCCGGGCCGCGCGGATCACGGTCCACGCCACGATCCCGTCGACGTCGGCGCGTGGAGCTGTGGGTTCCTGGGACACGAGGTGATCGTACCGGCGTAGGGTCAGGTATCAGAAAGCTGATACTGACGGAAGAGTACGCATGAGCGAGATCGTGGCGGTGACCGGGGTGACCGGAGACGTCGGTGGCAAGACGGTGGACGAACTCCGGCGGATGGGCGTTCCGGTGCGCGCGATCGTCCGCCGCCCGGAGCAGGTCACGGCGCTCCGTGCCCGGGGGATCGACGCGCGCCGCGCCGACCTCGACGACGTGGCCGCCCTGACCGTCGCGCTCGACGGGGTCGACCGGTTCTTCCTCGTCACCCCGGTCAGCCCGCAGCAGGCGGAGCAGGGCGCAGTCGGGGTCCGAGCGGCGCAACGAGCTGGCGTCCGCCGCATCGTGCACCTGTCCGGCGGGGACGCCGCCGAGCACTCGCCGATGCCGTGGGCCAGCGCTGCCTGGCACACCGACCGCTCGGTACGCGACAGTGGTCTGGCGTGGACGATCCTGCACCCGTCGTCGTTCATGACGAACGTGACCCCGTCAGCGCCCGCGATCCGCCGCGGGTGGTTCCCGCACACGACGGGGCGTGGCGTGATCGGCTGGATCGACACCGAGGACATCGCCCGGTCGGCTGCGCGTGTGCTGACGAGCGACGGCCACGACGGTACCGAGCCCGTACTCACCGGCCCGGACCTGCTCGACGCTCGCGGGGTCGCCGCCGCGCTCGCCGCCGGCCTCGGGCGTCCGGTGCGGGCACTCCACCTGCCGAGCCGGCTGTACGCCGGCGTGCTGCGACTGAGCGGCGTGCCGGCGTGGCAGGCCGAGGGACTCCGGCAGCAGTTCGGCCGGGTGGTGCGACACGGCCTCGACGGCGTGGACGTGATGCGTGACGACGTGCTGCGGATCACGGGTGCAGCGCCCCGGGGCCTGGCCGACTGGGCGCGGGCGCACCGCAATGACCTGCTCGGGTGACGCAGGCTCAGCGCTCGAACACGATCCGGCGCTTCGTCACCGCGAAGCCGGCCCGCTCGAACGCCCGGCGCATCGGGGTGTTCGCCGCGTCCGTCGTGCCGACCACCTTCGGCTCGCCGGCCACGGCGCGGTACCGGTCCGGACCGATCCACGTGACCGGTTCCGACGTCGAGAACGCGAGCAGGGCCTCCCGGTCGTCCTCGGAGGCCGCGCGGAAGGCGACCGTCACCGCGGGTCGGTCATCGTCGTGATCAGGTGCTCCTGCACGTACCCGAGCCAGTCGTAGACGTCGCGCAGGCCGACGCCCGCGTCGGCCTCGACCGAACGCTCCTCGGCGTCGGCGTCGACGATCCCGAGACGGTCGGCGATCGTCAGCCGCAGGTCGGTCAGGGTGCGGAGCCAGGCCTGCTCGTCCTCGGGGGCAAGGGCGCCGTCGCGGGTACCCGTCAGCCACTCGTGCACGGTCGTCGCGTTCGTGGTCTTCTGCGCCAGCAGGTCGGACTGCGTGTACTTCCGGAACTCCGCGCTGGCGTCGTCGTCGTCCGGGTAGGCGTCCGGGAACATCCGCTCGGCCACCGGGTCCGCCGTCAGATCGCCGTCGAGCACCTGGCGCAGCTGCTCGGTCAGGGACGTGAGCAGCCCGCGCTCGCCGGAGGACATGCCGAGGTGGACGCCGTCGGCTCGGCGGACGAAGGGGATCACGCTTCGGGGGCCTTGTCGACGGTCGCCTGCAGGCCGTAGCCGTGCATCGACTGGACGTGGGCCTCCATCGCCTCGCGCGGCCCCGTCGCCACGATGGCCCGCCCCTCGGTGTCCACCTGGTGCATGAGCCGCTCCGCCTGCTCGCGTCCGAAGCCGAAGTGCCGCTGGAAGACGTAGGTGACGTAGGACATCAGGTTCACCGGGTCGTCCCACACGACGGTGACCCACGGGGTGTCCGCGCGGGCATTGGTGCGTTCGTCCGGGGTGGTCCGTTCGTCCACGTCGGGCGAGGTCAGCGTCATGCATCCAGGGTGACACAGGGCGGGCGGCTCGGTACGATCGTGAGGTCGCGACTGGCGTTGGATGGGTCACCATCGGGGAGCGACACCTGACACGGTGCGCGGCCGTACGCCTGGGCTGCACCGACCGATCGTCCGTGCGCGACCTCCCGGCCGTCGCCAACCCACGTAGGAGAACCGTGTCCATCACCGATCTGCCCGCCGTCGACGGCTCCGTCGACACCGACCGCGCAGCCTTCAACGCCCCGCTCACCGAGGTCGACCCCGAGATCGCCGCCGTCCTGCAGCAGGAGCTCGGCCGTCAGCGCGACACCCTCGAGATGATCGCGTCCGAGAACTTCGTGCCGCGTGCCGTGCTCGAGTCCCAGGGCTCCGTCCTCACCAACAAGTACGCCGAGGGCTACCCCGGCAAGCGCTACTACGGCGGCTGCGAGTACGTCGACGTCGCCGAGCAGCTCGCCATCGACCGTGCCAAGGCGCTGTTCGGGGCTTCCTACGCGAACGTGCAGCCGCACTCGGGCGCCACGGCGAACGCCGCGGTCCTGCACGCCATCGCCAGTGCCGGTGACACGATCCTCGGCCTCGAGCTCGCGCACGGCGGTCACCTGACCCACGGCATGAAGCTCAACTTCTCCGGCCGCATCTACAACGCCGTGGCGTACGGCGTCGACCCCGAGACGTTCGAGGTCGACTACGACGACATCCGCGCGAAGGCCATCGAGCACCAGCCGAAGGTCCTCATCGCCGGCTGGTCCGCCTACCCGCGCCAGCTCGACTTCGCGAAGTTCCGCGAGATCGCGGACGAGGTCGGCGCGAAGCTCTGGGTCGACATGGCGCACTTCGCCGGCCTCGTCGCCGCCGGTCTGCACCCGTCCCCGGTCCCGCACGCCCACGTCGTCTCGTCGACGGTGCACAAGACCCTCGGCGGCCCCCGCTCGGGCATCATCCTGTCCAACGACGAGACGCTGTTCAAGAAGCTGAACTCCGCGGTCTTCCCGGGCCAGCAGGGCGGCCCGCTCATGCACGTGATCGCCGCCAAGGCCACCGCGTTCCTGCTCGCCGGCACCCCCGAGTTCAAGGCCCGCCAGGAGCGCACCATCCGGGGCGCCCGCTTGCTCGCGGACCGGCTCACGCAGCCGGACGCCCGCGCGGCCGGCATCGACGTCCTGACCGGTGGCACCGACGTGCACCTGGTGCTGGTCGACCTGCGCACGTCCGAGGTCGACGGCAAGCAGGCCGAAGACCTGCTGCACGAGGTCGGCATCACCGTGAACCGCAACTCCGTGCCGTTCGACCCGCGTCCGCCGATGGTCACCTCGGGTGTCCGCATCGGCACGTCGGCGCTCGCCACGCGTGGCTTCGGCGACGCCGAGTTCACCGAGGTCGCGGACATCATCGCGCTGACCCTCATGCCGAACCCGGACATCGCAGCGCTCTCGGCCCGGGTCAAGACCCTGACCGACGCGTTCCCCCTCTACGCGTGAGCGACGCCCTGACTCCCCTGCCCGTCGAACGATGGGCGGGGGAGGGCACTGCCGTCCGCATCGACGGCACCGCCCTCGCCGCCCGGACCCTCGAGGAACTGCGGGTCCGCATCGACCGGCTGCACGAGCACGGCATCCGTCCGGGGCTCGGCACGATCCTGGTCGGGTCGAACCCCGGTTCGATGTCGTACGTCGCGGGCAAGCACCGTGACTCGGCGCAGATCGGGCTCGACTCGCACCGCATCGACCTGCCGTCGTCCGCGAGTGCTGCGGACATCCGAGCAGCGATCCTGCAGATGAACGACGACCCCCGGGTCACCGCGTTCATCGTTCAGTTGCCGCTGCCGGAGGGCATCGACCCGACGCCGATGCTCGAGCTGATGGACCCGTCGAAGGACGCCGACGGCCTGCACCCGACGAACCTCGGTGAGCTCGTGCTCGCCGTGCCCGGTGGTGCCGGCACGATCGACGCGCCCCTGCCCTGCACCCCGCGGGGCATCGTCGCGATGCTCGAGGCGTACGACATCCCGATCCGGGGCGCGCACGTCACGATCATCGGGCAGGGGCTGACGGTCGGTCGGCCGCTCGGTCTGCTGCTCACCCGCCTCGAGGCCACCGCCACCCTGACCCACTCCCTGACGGCCGACGTCGCCGCGGAGTGCCGTCGCGCCGACATCGTCGTCGCGGCCGCCGGGGTCGCCGGGCTCGTCAAGCCGGACTGGGTGCAGCCCGGTGCGGCCGTGATCGACGTGGGCATCACCCGCGTGGTGAACGACGAGACGGGGAAGGCCAAGCTGCACGGCGACGTCGACCCCGCGGTCGCGTCCGTCGCGGGCTTCATGTCGCCGGTGCCCGGCGGCGTCGGCCCGATGACCCGCGCGATGCTCATGAAGAACGTGGTCGAGGCCGCGGAGCGCCACCTGAAGTAGGGCGGCGGCGTTGCGCTGCCCCGAGACTCGGGCTGAGCGACACTTCTCGGGACCGGCGCCGCGAGAAGTGTCGCTCACCCCGAGATGTGCCGCTGATGGTGCGAGTCTCAGCCCCAGTGCTACGGTCACCGCATGGGGGAGAACGTCCAGACCGCGCCCGTGATGGCGGCCACCGGCAAACAGCTTCGTCCGCGTGCGTGGGGCCTCGCGCTCATCGGGGTCGTCGCACTGGTGCTGTCACCGAACCTGGTGCTCTGGAGCACGTCGACGGGCTACGGCGGGGTCGACGCCGACGACAACTGGATCGACAACGGCGGCAAGGTCCTGGAGACCGCACCGATCACGGTGCAGGTCGAAGCGCACGTCGCGCCAGCCGCCCTCGCGGCGCTGCTGCTCGTGGTCGTCGTCGGGATCGTCCTGCCGCCAACGCTCGCGCGGTACGGGCACCGCACCCTCGGCGACATCGTGCGGTACTCGGCGTACCTGGCGGTTCCGGTGTGCATCATCGCCGGAGTCCTGGTCTACAGCGTGTGGCAGGGTCACGTCGTGACGGACCAGCTCCAGCACGAGGTACTGCACCCCCACGGCTTCCCGTGGGGTGGCGTCACGGTCACCACGGGCCACGGGACCCGCTAACTGCGCCGGTCGGGCTCAGTCGCGGCGGGCGCCCTGCGCAGCGTGCACCGTGAAGACGTTCGGCTCGCGGTAGCCGGCGGCGGCGAAGGCAGCGGCGACTGCGTCGGCGATCGCACCGCGCGACTCCTGGTCGACGAGCGCGATCGCAGCGCCACCGAACCCACCACCCGTCATCCGCGCACCGACGGCACCGTGCTCGATCGCCGTCGCGACGGCCAGGTCGAGTTCCGGCACGGAGATCTCGAAGTCGTCGCGCATCGATTCGTGCGACGCGACGAGCAGCGAACCGATCGCGCGCGGCCCCTGCTCACGCAGCGTCCGGACGGTGTCGAGGACGCGCTGGTCCTCGGTCACGACGTGGCGCACGCGGCGGAAGGTCTCGTCGTCGAGCAGCTCCTGCGCACGGGGCAGGTCGTCGACGCTCACGTCACGCAGGGCCTCGACACCGAGCACCTGCGCACCCTTCTCGCACGAGGCACGACGAGCCGCGTACCCGCCGGTGGCGTGGGCGTGCTCGACCCGGGTGTCGATGACCAGGACCTCGAGCCCGTTCGCCTCGAGCGCCAGGTCGACCACGGCGGTGTCGAGCGTGCGGCAGTCGAGGAACACGACCGCGTCCTGCTCGCCGAGCAGGGACGCGGACTGGTCCATGATGCCCGTCGGGGCGCCGACGGCGTGGTTCTCGGAGTACTGCCCCACGCGGGCGAGGGTCTTGCGGTCGAGCCCGAGCTCCCACAGGTCGTTGAAGGCGAGCGCGACGCCGCACTCGATCGCTGCGCTGGAGGACAGGCCCGCGCCAACGGGGACGTCGGACTCGATGAAGACGTCGAACCCGTTCTTGTCCGACAGGTCCGCGCCGGCCTGCTCGCGGAGGGCCCAGGCGATGCCGAAGACGTACGCCGACCAGCCGGTCATGTTCGACGGGTCGAGGTCGTCGAGCGACAGCTCGATCACGGTACCGGCGTCGAACGCGGACGAGACACGCAGCAGACGGTCCGGCCGCGGAGCGATCGACGCGGTGGTGCGGCGGTCGATCGCGAACGGCAGGACGTACCCGTCGTTGTAGTCGGTGTGCTCACCGATCAGGTTGACGCGACCCGGGGCGGAGTACCGCACGGTCGGCTCGTACCCGTAGGCCTGCTGGAACGTCATGCTCGCTCGACTCCTCGTCGGATGAACTCGGCCGCCTTCTCGGGCACGAGGTCCCCGATCCAAGCGCCCATGGCGGCCTCACTGCCGGCCAGGAACTTCAACTTGTCCGCCGCTCGACGCGGCGAGGTGATCTGCAGCATGAGCCGCACGGTGTCCCGCCCGACGTGCACCGGTGCCTGGTGCCACGCGGCGATGTACGGGGTCGGGTCGTCGTAGAGCTTGTCGATGCCCCGCGTCAGACGCAGGTGCATGTGGGCCAGCTCGTCCTTCTCGGCCTCGGTCAGGCCGGCGAAGTCGGGGACGTGGCGGTGCGGCAGCATGTGGATCTCGATGGGCCACCGCGCGGCGAACGGCACGAAGGCGGTGAAGTGCTCGCCCTGCAGCACGACCCGGTCCGAGGCGCGCTCGTTCGCGAGGTGCTGCTCGAACAGGTCCGGCCCGAAGCGCTCGATGGAGTCGAGCAGGCGCTGCGTGCGGGGCGTGATGTACGGGTACGAGTAGATCTGCCCGTGCGGGTGGTGCAGCGTGACGCCGATCGCCTCACCGCGGTTCTCGAACGGGAACACCTGCTGGATGCCGGGCATCGCGGAGAGCGCGGCGGTGCGGTCCGCCCAGGCCTCGACCACCGTGCGGGCGCGCGACTCGGAGATCGATGCGAAGGACCCTTCGGTCGCGGGGGAGAAGCACACGACCTCGCACCGGCCGACGCTGCGGAGCTGCCGGTTCAGGCCGACGTCGGACAGGGACTGCAGCGAGGACGGGGCGTCATCGGCCTCGAGCAGGGGACCGAACGACGGTGACCGGTTCTCGAACACGGCGACGTCGTAGGTGCTCGGGATCTCGGACGGGTTCTGCGGTGTCTGCGGCGCGAGCGGATCCTGGTCGGCCGGCGGCAGGAACGCGCGGTTCTGACGGCTCGCGGCGATGGAGACCCACTCGCCGGTCAGGACGTCCTGGCGCATCCGCGCGGTCTCGGGCCGAGGGTCGAGCGCACGCTCGTCGATGGCACGCTCAGCGGGCAGGGTGCTGTCCGCATCGTCGAAGTAGAACAGGTCGCGGCCGTCCGCGAGCTTCGTCGCGCGCTTGGTGATCACCGGAACAGCCTAGCGCCGATCCGAAGCATTGCGAAAGTCTTCGGAAGCAAGCGAAACTGGACCCGTGACCGACGACGACCTCTCCTTCCTGGCCGGATCGCTGCCAGCACCCCTCCGGCAGGACCGCATCGTCTCGATCGTCGAGGGTGCACCCGGCATGGTCCGGACCGCCGCGCTGGCCGCGTCGCTCGGCACGAGTGAGGTGACGGTCCGGCAGGACCTCGCCGTCCTCGACCAGGAGGCCCGGATCCGTCGGGTGCACGGGGGCGCGGTCCGCCTCGGGGCCGGGTCCACCGAGCGCCCCTTCGAGGAGACCGCCGTCGAGCACCAGGTGGCCAAGGCCGCCATCGGCCGCGCGGCCGCTGCGCTCGTGCGGTCCGGTGAATGCGTCGTGCTCGACGTCGGCACCACCCCGGCCGCCGTCGCCGAGGCGCTCGTCGCCCGAACGGAGCTGGTCGACGTCACCGTCGTCACGAACTCGCTGACCACTGCCCTGACCCTCGAGCGGGCCGTGCCACGGTTCACCGTGATCGTCACCGGCGGCACGCTCAGGCCGCTGCAGCACTCGCTCGTCGCGCCGTTCAACAACACACTGCTGCCGGTGATCGCCGCTGACGTCGTGTTCCTCGGTGGCACCGGCATCGACGTCGCGCACGGTCTGACCAACGTCAACCTGCCCGAGACCGAGGCGAAGCGGATGCTCGCGGCCACCGCTCGGCGTACCGTCGTCGTCGCGGACGGGTCGAAGTTCGGCCGGGCCCACATCGGGGTCGTCCGCGCGCTCGAGGACATCGACGTCGTCGTCACCGCCGAGGCCGAAGCCGACGCGGTCGCCACGATCCGGGCGGCCGGCGTCGAGGTCGTCGTCGCGGACGGCGAGGACACACCCGGAAGGAACCACACCCCATGACCGCAGCACCCACCGGTGGACAGTACCGCCTGCACCACGCCGGACCGGACGGCGTCGTCGAGGCCGTCGTGACCGAGGTCGCCGCCGGCATCCGTGAACTCCGCGTCGCCGGCTTCGACCTGACCGAGCCGTTCCCCGTCTCCGAGCAGCCGCCCGGCGCCAACGGCATCGTGCTCGTGCCGTGGCCGAACCGCGTCGCCGGAGGGGTCTGGGAGCTCGACGGCAAGCGGCAGCAGCTGGACATCTCGGAGCCGAAGTACGGCAACGCGTCGCACGGCCTGCTCCGCTTCGCGCCGTACCGCGTGGTGTCGCAGACCGAGTCCGGAATCGTGCAGGAGGCCACGATCCACCCGCAGCACGGCTGGCCGTTCACCTTCGAGACCCGCGTGCACCACGAACTCGTGGACGACGGCATCCGGGTGACGCACGAGATCACGAACCGTTCCGGTGTCCGCGCACCGTTCGCCGTGGGTGCGCACCCGTACCTGCGCGCCGGCGACACCCCGGCCGAGGACCTCGTCGTCACGCTCGACGCCACAACTGCGTTCACCACGGACGAGCAGAAGGTGCCGAACGGGTCGGCGCCGGTCGAGGGAACGCCGCTCGACCTGCGTCAGGGCCGCCGAGCGGGCGACTCGGACCTCGACACCGCGTACTCGGACATCACGCCCGACGCCGACGGGGTCCGCCACACCACGCTGCACGGCCCCGAGGGCGACGGCGTGCAGCTCTGGCAGGACGCCTCGTTCCCGTACGTGCAGGTGTTCACCTCACGCGAGTACCCCCGCGGCGACGGCAAGGGCCTCGCGGTGGCGGTCGAGCCGATGACCGCTCCGGCCAACGCACTGAACTCCGGCGAGGGTCTGCGCTGGCTCGAGCCCGATGAGACCTGGACCGGCTCCTGGGGCATCCGCCGCGTCTGGTCCTGATCGCCTTCGTGCACTGAGAAAGCCCCGCCGGACGGCCGGCGGGGCTTTCTGCGTTCGTGTCGGGGAGCTGGTGGTCAGCCGCGGCGCATGCGGAGTGCCTCGACCGCGAGCGACTCGCTGGCGTAGCGGCCGACCTCGTGCGCCCAGGCCGGGTCGTCCCCGCGCAGGGCGATGAAGTCCTTGCGCTGCCGGCAGACGTAGCCGAGGACCGCGGTGGCCGTGGCGACCTCGATGAAGTCCTTGCGGATGTGCCGGGTCGTGACCTGCGCGTTGCGGCGGAGCGTGTCGAGCAGGAGCTCGTTGCTCATCGTCGTGTTGGTCGCTGCGGCGAGCTCGACGATGCGGCGCGCGTCCCCAGTGCTGCTGGTCTGCGTGGCTTCGATGGGCTCGATCACGGTGTACCCCGTTCGTTCGTGGTGGTGCGGTGCTGCAGGACCCGGTGATCGGATCCGGGAACGACACTATCGGCGGCGGCCCAACAGTCGGCTGTGCGCAGGCTGATGTGAGCAGGGGATCCGCCATGAGCCAGCTGGGGACGACTTGTACCCCGGTCTGGTGGTCAGGCGCAGCGCTCGTCGCCGGGTGCCGCGAGCGCGTCGAGGGACTCCGACACCCGGTCCGCCAGGTACTGGTAGCCGGCGTCGTTCAGGTGTCCGCCGTCGATCGCCGCGTAGCCCGGGCTGTTCGCCGCGGTGAACCACTGCCCGGCGAGCGCGTCGATGTACGGCACGCCTGCTGCCGCCGCCCCCGCGGAGACCGAGGCGGCAACCCCGACGGTCGACTTCGCCCACGGCAGCGGCGCAGACGGCCCGAGCGCGACGACGACGGCGTCCGGCCAGGTCTGCTCCGCGTCGCGGAGGGTCTTCTCGACCCGGTCCTGCAGCGTCGACGAGTCGACGAGCCAGTCGTTCTGACTGCCCTGCACGATGACGAGCTGCGGATCGACGTCCTCGGCATGCCGTTCCAAGCGAGGGCCGAACGTGTAGTGCGAGGACCCGGTGCGACCGGTGTCGACGTAGCCCGTACCCGGGTAGCCGTCGATGGTGGCGTCCCAGTGCCGGTCGGCCACGAGGTCCTGTGCCCACCCGTCGACACCGTTGGTCGAGCCGCGGCCGGAGGTGTACGAGTCACCGACGATGAGCACGTGCGAGCCGGGGGCGATCGCGTCGGCGACCTGTGCGGAGGACACGCTCGACGACGTCGTGACGGGCTGGCAGGCACTCGACACGGTCGGCAGGATGACGAGCAGCCCGCTCACGCCGAGAGCCATTGCTCCGAGCGCGATGCCGGGGAGGAGTCGTCGTGCCACCCGCCACATCTTAGACAACGGGGCTGGAACAGCAGCGGAGGTGGGCCCCGTGGGGCTCGAACCCACGACCCTCGGATTAAAAGTCCGGTGCTCTACCAACTGAGCTAGAGGCCCTCACCCGCAAGGCTAGCGGGTGAGGGCCTCTGGGAAGAACCTGGTGTCGAGGGTCAGCCGCGCCGCCCGGTGAGCGTGCGCAGCAGCCACAGGACGACGGCCACGATGAGCAGCACGATGCCGACCCACAGCAGGAACTTGAGGCTCGCGGTGAAGCCACCGACGAACAGCAGGATGACCGCGATGACGGCCAGGATGATGAGCAGGGGGTTCATGGGGGAGTCCTCTCCTTCACGGTCGGGAGGAGCGCCTCCCGACGAGACACCGTACCCGCGGCGCTGCCGTTGCGTTCTGGGCGAACGGGGGGCGGGCGTGTCACCGGCCGTGCCTACACTGACGCGGTGCCTCGCGATCACCACCGTCCTGTCCACTTCACCGATGCCGAGTTCGCTGCGATCCAGGGCGGCGAGGACCCGGCCGTCGTGAACCGTGTCGCGCACGAGACCGCGAACGCGCTGCTGCACCGGGTGCGGCAGGACCCGGACCCCGCGGTGGTCGAGCGGCTCGTGACCTACACGGACGTGCACGGCATCGACGCGATCGCCGAACTCTGGGCACGTGTCGGCGCACACACGCTGCCGGGAGCCCTCTGGAGGGTGTACCTCGTCCGGACCGTGATCCGGCAGAACCCGGAGGAGATCGCCTTCCTGTTCGCGCGCGGTACGGAGCGCATCGGCACGATCGACCAGGCCGTCGCGGGCGCTGAGCAGCCGACGGGTCCTGCCGAGATCCTCACTCTGGCGGATCGCATCCTGCACGGGCTGTACACCGGCGACTTCGCGGTGGCGCTGGACCGGGGTGCGGCGTTCTGCCGGCTGACGGCGGCGGGCGCGACGGCGGTGGCGGACGACTCCGACCTGACGGCCGAGGCCCGCGCGAGCGAGTTGACGACGCGTGCGCTCCGTCTGACGGAGCTGGCGGCCGACCTGACCGAGGCGGCGGCGCTCTGGCGTCGCGACAGCCTGGACTAGCGAGCAGACCCGCCGGACCGGCACCGGGCCTCCCGGTCGGACGGCGACAGCCGCGACGAGGCAGAGACGAACCGGGCAGAGAAACACCGGGCCGAGACGAACCGGGCAGAGGAAAACCGGGCCGCAGAAGCGCCTCTCGGCGCGAGGCCGCTCGAAGCGGCGAATTTTGGAGCCCGGGGCTTGCTGCGGCCCGGCGACACCAACTCTACGACGCGTGGGCTGTGTCCGCTGCCCTGTTCACTCTCGGTGGACAGATCCCGACCCGGGCGTGCCCGGCAGACGCCCCGGACGCGGCCTCTCCACAACTTCTCGGCAACCGATCCAATCCACCACGGGCACCGCGCCGAATCATCAGCGTGACGGACTTGATGACCGTCACGAACGCGAGAGGCCCAGCGTGACCCGGACCGGTATCCGCCGGTCAATTCCCTGTGGGTCACGCTGGCCTCTCGTCTCGACCGCACGACGCGGCGGCTTCGCCCTACCCGGGTGGGCCGCAGCACAGCACCACCAGCACCACGCACACGCAGCACGCCCTGACAGAACGGCCACAACCGGCCGCCGACGCACCCGAGAGGAGGGAAACCTGCAATGCTTGCCCTCGTGGATAGCGACACCGAACGCTGGAGCTCGTCAGAGCCAGCCCAGGCATCGCCGGACGACCTCCTGGCTCGGGTTGCCTCCGGTGACCAAGCCGCCTTCGCGGACCTCTACGACGTCCTCTCCGGCCGGGTCCTCGGGCTCGTGACGCGCCTCCTCCGGGACCGCGCCCAGTCCGAAGAGGTCACCCAAGAGGTCTTCCTCGAAGTCTGGCAGCAGGCCACCCGGTTCGACCGGAAGCGCGGAACCGCCTCCAGCTGGGTCCTGACCATGGCACACCGCCGAGCGGTGGACCGGGTCCGTGCCTCGCAGGCGTCGCACGACCGGGACACGAAGATCGGCATCCGCGACCTCGAGGCCGGTTTCGACCAGGTCTCCGAGTCGGTCGAGATCCGCATCGAACACGAGCGTGTCGGGCGGGCCCTGGCCAAGCTGACCGAGTTCCAGCGGCAGGCCGTGCAGCTCGCGTACTACGGAGGCTTCTCGCACAGCGAGATGGCCGAACACCTCGGTGTCCCCATCGGCACCGTCAAGACCCGTCTCCGTGACGGGATGATCCGACTCCGAGACGAGATGGGGGTGACCTCATGACCGAACGACACGACGACCCCGCCCTGCTGACGGGTTCCTACGCACTCGACGCGCTGTCCGACGATGAGCGCATGCTCCTGGAGGACGTCCTCTCGACGTCGCCCGAACTCCAGGCCGAAGCCGACTCGCTGCGCGAGACCGCGCTGCAGC
The DNA here is from genome assembly GCF_019844075.1 of Curtobacterium sp. TC1. Taxonomy (NCBI): domain Bacteria; kingdom Bacillati; phylum Actinomycetota; class Actinomycetes; order Micrococcales; family Microbacteriaceae; genus Curtobacterium; species Curtobacterium sp. TC1. The sequence continues at coordinate 3,575,091 of NZ_CP081964.1, read as the reverse complement.
TCGCCTTCGCCGCTGCGCCGATCGAGCCGCCGACGTCGCTGAAGGCGTCGCTGCTGGCACAGATCGCGACGACTCCGCAGGCCGCACCACTGGCCGACACGGCGGTCGACCAGACCCCGGTCACCGAGACCACCTCCGCCCAGGAGGCCCGTCCCGAGCCCGCCAGGCACGTCGCCTCGATCGCCGACGGTTCCACCACCGGTGGCCGGGCGTCCTCCGAGGCCCGCCGCCGCTGGTTCCAGCGTCCGGCAGCCATGCTCACCAGTGCCGCTGCGGTCGCCGTGGTGTTCCTCGGCGTCGGCCTGGGTGTCGGTGTCGCGAACGGTCCGTCCGACGGACCGGGGACCGGCACCACGCAGGCCTCGAGCGGCCTCGACCGCATCTACGCCGCGTCGGACTTCCAGCGCAGCACCACCAAGGTCGAGGGCGGCGGCACGGCCACGGTCGTGTGGTCGAACGACCTCGGCAAGTCCGCGGTGATCCTCGACGGTGTCGAGCAGGCGCCGAAGGGCAAGACGTACGAGCTCTGGTACATCGGCTCCGAGGAGCAGGGCGGCACGATCAAGTCAGCTGGCCTGGTCGACGGTGTCGCCGACGGCGTGCACTCGGCCGTGCTCAAGGGCTCGATGTCCGACGGTGCGACGATCGGCATGACGGTCGAGCCGGCCGGTGGTTCCGAGCAGCCGACCACGACGCCGATCATGGCGGTCCCGACCACGTCGGCCTGACCCTCCCAGAAGATCGACCCAGAACGACACCCTTGACGTCGCACGACATCGAGGGTGTCGTTCTGCGTCGCCACGCCACGCCACCTCGCACCCAGCGCAACCACGAAGGCCCGGTGCGCGTCCGTGGCGGACGTGCACCGGGCCTCCCGGTCGTCCGTCAGCACGACGGACGGACGTCGATCAACCGAAGCGACCCGAGACGTAGTCCTCGGTGGCCTGGACGGACGGATTCGAGAACATCGTCGCGGTGTCGTCGAACTCGATGAGCTTGCCCGGCGCACCGGTCCCGGCGATGTTGAAGAACGCGGTCTTGTCGCTGACGCGCGACGCCTGCTGCATGTTGTGGGTCACGATGACGATCGTGAACTCCTTCTTGAGCTCCTCGATCAGGTCCTCGATGGCCAGGGTGGAGATCGGGTCGAGCGCCGAGCAGGGCTCGTCCATCAGCAGCACGTCGGGTTGCACCGCGATGGCGCGGGCGATGCAGAGACGCTGCTGCTGACCGCCGGACAGGCCCATGCCGGGCTTGTCGAGGCGGTCCTTGACCTCGTTCCACAGGTTCGCGCCCTGCAGCGAGCGCTCGACGATGTCGTCGGCCTCGGACTTCGAGACGCGCTTGTTGTTGAGCTTCACGCCGGCCAGCACGTTGTCCTTGATCGACATGGTGGGGAACGGGTTCGGACGCTGGAAGACCATGCCGACCTGGCGACGGACGAGCACCGGGTCGACCCCGGGGCCGTACAGGTCGTCGCCGTCGATCTTGACCGAGCCCTCGACCCAGGCGCCGGGGATGACCTCGTGCATGCGGTTCAGGGTGCGGAGGAAGGTGGACTTGCCGCAGCCGGACGGGCCGATGAAGGCGGTGACGGTGCGGGGCTCGATGGTGATGTCGACACCCTCGACCGCCTTGAACTTCGAGTAGTAGACGTTGAGGCCGTCGACCTCGATGCGCTTGGACACGTTGATCCTTCTGGTGGGTGGGGAAGTGGGTTCGCTAGCGCGAGAGCTTGGGGGCGAAGAGTCGGGTGACGAACCGGGCGAGCAGGTTGAGCGCCATCACGATGAGGATGAGCACCAGTGCGGCGGTCCAGGCACGGTCGACGAACGGTTGCGGGTTGGCGCCCTGCTGCGAGTACTGCGTGTACGCGTACACCGGCAGGGTCATCATCGGGTCCTTGAACAGGTCGTAGTTCATGCTCGCGGTGAAGCCGGCGGTGACGAGCAGCGGGGCCGTCTCGCCGATGACGCGGGCGATCGAGAGCATGACGCCGGTGGTGATGCCGGCGAGCGACGTCGGCAGGACCACCTTGAGGATCGTGAGGTACTTCGGGACGCCGAGGGCGTAGGACGCTTCGCGGAGCTCCATCGGCACGATCTTCAGCACCTCCTCGGTGGAGCGCACGACGATCGGGATCATCAGCACCGACAGGGCGACGGAGCCGACGAGGCCGAAGCGGGCGCCCGGGCCGAGGAACAGTGCGAACAGCGAGTAGGCGAACAGACCGGCGACGATCGACGGGATGCCCGTCATGACGTCGACGAAGAACGTGATGCCCTTCGCCAGCGCGCCGCGGCCGTACTCGACCAGGTAGATCGAGGTGAGCAGACCGATCGGCACCGAGATGAGCGCCGCGAACAGGGTGATCTCGAGCGTGCCGATCAGTGCGTGGATCGCGCCGCCGCCCTCGGAGATCACGCCGCGCATCGAGTACGAGAAGAAGTTCGCGTCGAAGCGGGCCAGGCCGTCGGCGACGACGGTCCAGAGCAGGGACACCAGCGGCAGGACCGCGATGACGAAGGCCGTGATGACCAGCGAGGTGATCAGCCGGTTGACGGCTTGACGGCCGCCCTCGACGATGCGCGAGACGACCACGATGAGGACGTCGAACAGGACGGTGCCGAGGAACAGTGCGGCGACGACGTTGAAGTCCTTGACCGCACCGCCGGCGTTGAGCAGGGCGAACACGGCCACCAGGGCGACCCAGCTGCCGACCAGCAGCAGCCACGGCACCGAGCGGTGCAGCTTGCCGTTGGCGTAGACGTTGCCGGCGGTGCCGGTCTGACGGAGCGCGAGGGACATCGGGTGCGACCTCTCAGCTGACCCGCGTGCGGACGATGTACCGCGCGAGCATGTTGATGACCAGGGTGATGACGAACAGGATCAGACCCGACGCGATCAGGGCGTTCAGGGCGGTCCCCGATGCCTCGGCGAACTGCAGCGCGATGTTCGCGGCGATCGTCGAGGGGTTCTGCGAGGTCAGCATCTGGAAGGTGACGTTCGTCGAGACCGACAGCACCAGGGCGATCGCCATCGTCTCGCCCAGGGCCCGACCGAGCCCGAGCATGATCGCGGACACGATGCCGGACTTGGCGAACGGCAGCACGGACAGGCGGATCATCTCCCAGCGCGTCGCACCGAGGGCCAGGGCGGCTTCCTCGTTGAGCGTGGGGGCCTGCAGGAAGATCTCGCGCATGACGGCCGTCATGATCGGGATCGCCATCACGGCGAGGACGATCGACGCGGTCAGGATGGTGCGGCCGGTGCCGGACACCTGACCGGAGAAGAGCGGGAACCACCCGAGGTACTCGTTCAGGAAGGCGTAGAACGGCTTCACGAACGGCGCCAGCACGACGATGCCCCAGAGGCCGTAGACGACCGACGGCACGGCGGCGAGCAGGTCGATGACGTAGCCGAGCACCGGGGCGAGCCGCCGCGGTGCGTAGTGGGAGATGAAGAGTGCGATCCCGAGGGCGAGCGGGACCGAGATCACGAGCGCGATGAGCGCGGACCAGACGGTGCCGAACACCAGTGGGCCGACGTAGTCCCAGAAGTTCGTGGCGTTGTTCGGCAGTTCGCCGACCTTGGCGGAGAACGCCGGGATGCTCTGCCAGACGAGGAACGCGGCGACGAGCACGAGCACGAACAGGATGAGGCCGCCGGCGATGACCGAGGCGGCGGAGAACACCCGGTCACCGACGCGCACGACGGCCTTCGGCTTCTCGGGGGTGACGGTGGCCCCTGGCTGGGCCGGTGCGGTCGTCATGGGGCTCCTGTCGGAGGTACGCCGGGGGAGGCGACGGGTTCGGGGGACGTACGTGGTGCGGAGGTGCCGGTCGGACGGGCGCTGGCTGTCGGGCCGGGCTGCTCGCGTCGCGACGGGCAAGGGCCCGGACGCCGGTCAGGTGGGTGGGACCGGCGTCCGGGCGCTTGGGGGTGTTACTTGATGGAGTCGACCGCGGCAGCGGCCTTCTCGGCCAGGTCGGACGACAGGGCGGCCGACTTGGCCTCCTTCGCCGCGGCGTCCTGCGCGTCGCCGGTGACGACGTAGCTCAGGAAGCCCTTGACCAGGTCGGCCTTGTCGGAGTCCTTGTACTCCTGGCACGCGATGGCGTAGGAGACGAGGACGAGCGGCCAGGCGCCGTCAGCGGTGTCCTTGCGGTCGATGTCGATCGCGAGGTCGTTGTCCTCGCGGCCTGTGGCGACCTTCGAGTCGGCGACGACCTGCGCGGCGCCGTCGGCCGAGATCTCGGTGGCCTTGTCGCCGACCATCAGCTTCGCCTTGTCGAGGTCGCCCGCGCCGGAGTCGTCGATGTAGGTGATCGCGTTGGTGGCGCTGCCCATCGCGGAGGCGACACCGGAGGTGCCCTTCGCGCTGTCACCGACCGAGTACGGGAAGGTCTGGCTCGGCTCTTCGGTCCAGACGTCGCCGGCGTTCGCGGAGACGTACTCCGAGAAGTTCTGCGTGGTGCCCGAGTCGTCGGAGCGGTGGACGACCGTGATGTTCGCGTCCGGCAGGTCGACGCCGTCGTTCAGGTCGGCGATCTGCGAGTCGTTCCACTTGGTGATCTTGCCCGAGAAGATGCCCGCGATGGTCTTCGCGTCGAGGGTCAGGTCGCTGACGCCGTCGACCTTGTAGGCGATCGCGATCGGGGAGATGTAGACCGGGATGTCGATGGCCTTGGTGTCGGCCTTGCACAGGTCGAAGGAGCCCGAGAGCTCCTCGTCGTTCAGTGCTGCGTCGGAGCCGGCGAAGTCCGCGGCCCCCGCGACGAAGTTCTTGCGACCGGCGCCCGAACCGTCGGGCGAGTAGTTGACCGTGACGCCCGAGGCCTGGTCCTGGAAACCGGCGGCCCAGGTGGCCTGCGCGGTCTGCTGGGCGGACGAGCCGGAGCCGGTCAGGGTGCCGGAGAGGCTCGAGTAGTCGCTGTTGCTGGAGGAGGACTCGGTGCTGCCCGCGTCCTCGTTCGCCGCGCAGGAGGAGAGCACGACTGCGCCGGCGATCGCGATTGCTGCGATCGAACCGATTCGCTTGATGTTCACAGGGGTCCCTTCGGGGATGGGGTGCAGTGGGACCACTGCGGTCCCTGGGCCGGTGCCGACCCGAGAGCGACTGTAGGGACGCGAGGTGACGGGGATCACGCGCGTTGGTGAACGGAAGGTGAACGAGGGGTTGTCCCGGTCGGGGCGGCGTGCGGCGCCGCCGCGCCGGGAGCAGGATCGGGACGTCGTGCGTGCGCGCGGAAGATGCAGACGCATGTTCTGCAGGGCGCTGGACGGGAGGCCCGGATCACGTGCCCGGGCACGGCACACGCCCGGCGCGCGGCCGGGTGCAGAGCGTGTGGTCGCTACGCCGGGATCGTGTTGCGGTGGGTCTCGACGGCGACGAGGGTCTCACCGGCGATGTGCATCACCGAGAAGTCGCCGACCGACAGCATCGCGGCACGGCGCAGGTCGAACCGGCCGGAGTCGTCGGCGGTCGCGGTGGCGATCCGCGCGATGATGTCCGGCAGCACCGGCCCGTGCGAGCACAGCACCGCGGTCTTGCCCTTGTCGAGCCGTCGACGGACGACGCCCTTGACGTCGGCGGCGCCGCGGTCGTGGGCGTCCTGGCTGATGTCGGAGCTGCTCGAGACCCCGAGCTTCGTGGTGGCCGACAGCGGTTCGACGGTGGCGAGGCACCGTGCTGCCGTGCTGCTCACGATCTTCTTCGGACCGAACGCGGCGACCGGCGACGCCGCGGCCTTCGCCTGCGAGCGGCCGACGGGCAGGAGCGGACGGGTGGCGTCCGGGCCGTTCCAGTCGGAGCCGGGCACGGTCTTCGCGTGCCGCAGCGCGATCAGGGCGAACGTGCGGTGGTGGCCCGCGGCGGCGCGCTCGGCGAACCGGTCGAGGATCGCCACGTCGCGCTCGTACGTCAGGCGGTTGCGGGCGTCGTCGATCGTGACCCACTCGAGTGCGGCGACCTCGTGGTTCGGGGTGAAGTCGCCGGCACGGGCGTACTCCTTCGCCGAGACGCGCGCGGCCCAGTAGTGCACGACCTTGTCGCGGCCGTTCGGCAGCACGTACTCGGCGGTGCCGAGCGGGGCGCCGAGGTGCACGCGGTAGCCCGTCTCCTCGTCGATCTCGCGTACGGCGGTCGTCGGGACGGCCTCACCCGGATCGACCTTGCCCTTGGGCAGGGAGACGTCCTTGTGGTGGTCGCGGTGGATGAGCAGCACGAGGGGCGTGCCGTCCTGTTCGCGCCAGACGACTGCGCCGGCGGCGAGGACGGGGCCCGAGGGACCGCCGCTCACCGAGTGGAGCGCTTCCGAGCCGAGATCTTCCGCATGGTCACATTCTGCACGTCTTCGAGCGGACGACCGTCATCGTCGGTCGAGTGCCGCGTCCACTCGCCGTCGGACTCGAGGTGCCACGAGCTCGCGGTGTCGGCCATCGCCAGGTCGAACATCTCGAGCACCTCGTTGATGTGGTCCGGCGCCGTCAACCGCACGAGGGCCTCGACCCGGCGGTCGAGGTTGCGGTGCATCATGTCGGCGCTGCCGATGAACACGGCCGGGTCGCCCTCGTTGTGGAACGCGAACGCGCGGGAGTGCTCGAGGTACCGGCCGACGATGCTCCGCACCCGGATGGTGTCGCTCACCCCTTCCATCCCCGGCTTGAGCGAGCAGATGCCGCGCACCCAGACGTCGACCGGCACACCGGCCTGGCTGGCCAGGTAGAGGGCGTCGATGATCTGCTCGTCGACCATCGAGTTGACCTTGATCCGGATGCCGGACGGCTTGCCGGCGCGCGCGTTGTCCGCCTCGGTCTGGATGCGCTTGAGCAGCCCCTTGCGCAGGTGCAGCGGTGCGACGAGCAGCCGCTTGAACTTCTTCTCGATCGCGTAGCCGGACAGCTCGTTGAACAGGCGCGTCAGGTCCTTGCCCACGGTGTCGTCCGCGGTGAACAGGCCCATGTCCTCGTAGATGCGCGAGGTCTTCGGGTTGTAGTTGCCCGTGCCGATGTGGCTGTAGTGCTTGAGCGTGCCGCCCTCTTGCCGGATGACGAGCACGAGCTTCGAGTGCGTCTTCAGCCCGACCAGGCCGTAGACGACGTGCACGCCGGCCTTCTCGAGCTTGCGGGCCCACGTGATGTTGTTCTGCTCGTCGAAGCGCGCCTTGATCTCGACGAGCGCCAGGACCTGCTTGCCCGCGGCGGCGGCGTCGATCAGGGCCTCGACGATGGGGCTGTCACCAGAGGTGCGGTACAGCGTCTGCTTGATGGCGAGCACGTGCGGGTCGGCCGCGGCCTGCTCGAGGAACGCCTGCACGCTCGTCGCGAAGGACTCGTACGGGTGGTGCACGAGGACGTCGTTCGCCTTGATGGCGCGGAACAGGTCGGGCTTCGTGTTCGGTTCGCCCGGCTGGAACTGCACCGGGGTCGTCGGCACGTGCTTCGGGTAGTGCAGGTCCGGACGGTTGATCTTCGAGATCTCGAACAGGCCGCCGAGGTCGAGGGGCGACGGCAGCCGGAAGACCTCCTGCTCGGTGATGTCGAGCTCGCGCACGAGCAGGTCGAGGGTCACCGGGTCCATGTCCTCGGTGATCTCGAGGCGGATGGGCGGACCGAACCGGCGACGCAGCAGTTCGCGCTCGAGGGCCTGGATGAGGTTCTCGGCCTCGTCCTCCTCGATCTCGACGTCCTCGTTGCGGGTGACCCGGAACACGTGGTGCTCGAGCACCTCCATCCCCGGGAACAGGTCGTCGAGGTGGTTCGCGATGAGGTCTTCGAGGGGGATGAACCGCATCCGCCCGGAGTTGTCGTCCGGCAGCTTGATGAAGCGGGAGAAGTTCTGCGGCACCTTCAGGCGCGCGAACTCCTGCCGCTGTGACTTCGGGTTGCGGACCCGGACCGCCAGGTTGAGCGAGAGTCCGGAGATGTAGGGGAACGGGTGCGCCGGGTCGACCGCCAGGGGCATGAGGACCGGGAAGATCTGCTCGTTGAAGTACTCGCGCATCCGCAGCCGGTCGGCCTCGTCCAGGTCGGACCAGTGCTCGATGTGGATGCCGGCGGCGTCGAGGTCGGGCTTGAGCGAGCCGATGAACGCCTGGGCGTGGCGGTCCTGCAGTTCGTGGGCCTTCTTCGCGATGTCGCGCAGGACGTCGCTCGGTGCACGGCCGACGTTGGTCGGGACGGCGATGCCGGTGTCGATGCGGCGCTTCAGGCCGGCCACCCGGACCATGAAGAACTCGTCGAGGTTGGACGCGAAGATCGCCAGGAAGTTCGCACGCTCGAGCAGGGGCTGCGTGCGGTCCTCGCCCAGTTCGAGCACCCGCTGGTTGAAGCGCAACCAGCTGAGCTCACGGTCGAAGTAGCGGTCCGACGGCAGCGACTCGTGCTCGATCTCGACGACCTCGTCGAAGTCGTCGAGGTCGGGTGCGACGGATTCGCCGTCGAGCTGCGGTTCGGTGTCCATGTCCACATCCTGCCACCAGGGCACCACGGTCGGAGGGGCTCCGGTGGACGCTGTGGAAACCCGCGGTGAACGGACCGTTTGTGAAGGAACGGTCACGATATACGAACGGTGACATCTGCGCCGGTTTGTGGGTATGGTGGGTCCCGTCAGAGCCTCCGGGGGGATTCCACTGCGCGGGGGTGCAGCTACGAATGAAAGAGGTTCATCATGTCGCGTGTCCTTTCGACCGAGCAGGCCAAGACCGCCATCCGTCAGGTCCAGTCGATCATCAACGGTGGTTTCACCGACCAGATCTCGCAGCTCGACGCCCAGGGCCGGATCCTGTCCGACTCGAACGTCTGGGACGGCCCGCTCGCGGCGACGTTCCGTGGGTCGACCTGGCCGGAAACCAAGGCCGCCCTCGACAAGGCGAAGACCGAGCTCGAGCAGCTCCGCACGCAGCTCGACAAGATCTCGCAGGACATCTTCACCGCGGGTGGCGGCGCGTAAGCAGCCACTCGTTCCGCCCGGACCGTCGCGCTCGCGGCGGTCCGGGCGTTCGCGGTCGGTGGGGCCGCGTGACCAGCACGACCAGTACGACCAGTACGACTTCGGGGGAAGAACCATGGCTGACCTGCACGGCAACGATCCGGTCGAGTTCGACAACGCTACGGCCGACGCACTCAGCTCGGCACTGAACGGCGCGGCCGAGTCGATCGAGGGACAGGCCGGCTCACGGCAGTCCTACGTCACCACCGCGTCGCAGGAGTTCCGCGGGCACTTCTCCGAGCTCTTCGCGCAGAACGCGTCGACGGCAGCGTCCGACGGTTCGACGATCGCCGCGAACCTCCGCACCGTCGCGGGGTGGGTCGACAAGATGCAGGCCGCCGCCGAGCGGGAGAACGCTCGTCGCAAGGAAGCCCGCGACTGGGAAGCGGAGTACGGCGACCGGAACTTCTTCGAGTGGGTGCACGACAAGGTCGCCGGGGCTCCCGTGCCGCCCACCGTCCACCACGAGGACGCACCGACCTTCGACCAGGCGACCGGACCGAGCACTCCGCGCCAGACGCCGAACCCCGGGTCCGGTGGCGGGGGTGGCGGTGGGACGTCGTCCGCCAAGCCCGCCGACCTCCGCTCGTTCGCCACCGGGTCGTCGACACTGAACCAGTCGCTCGACGGCAAGCCGGCTGGCCTGCGCGGCAAGCTCGCCGACTTCGCGTCGAAGTGCTCCTGGGGGCACATCGACGCGACGAGCCTCGTGAACGCCTTCGAGCAGTGGAGCACCGCCAACGGCCAGGACGTCACGTGGGCGAACACCATCGCCGACGCGTTCGCGGCAGCCGGCGGCGAAGGCGCCGTCTCCACCGTCTCGGATGCCGCGCTCGCCGCGGCCCTGACGGCCGCCGGCGTCTCGCAGTCCCGCACCGACCTGCAGTTCGATCCGCCATCGGCCTACGGCGCCCAGCCGACCACCGGGTACTCGATGGACCCGGTCAACACCACGACGGGCAACTTCCTCGAACCGGAGCTCGACCTCGGGTTCACCGGTGCATCCGCGGCGCTGCAGATCACCCGCATGTACAACTCCCTCGACCAGCACGTCGGGCTCTTCGGTCCGGGGTGGGCGTCGATCCTCGAGACCCGGCTGCTCATCGACGACGAGGGCGCGTCGTTCGTCGGTGCTGACGGCCGCCAGGTCCGGTTCCTGCGCGACGGCGAGGGCTGGGCGCGCGGAGTCGGCGAGAACCGCTGGCTCGCGGTCGAGGGCGACCGGCTCGTCGTCCGCGACAACCAGGGCGAGCGCATCGACTTCTCGCCGTCGGGGCAGTGGCTCGGACAGCGCGGCGGAGCCGGCACAGCGGTCCGCATCGAACGGAACAGCGACGACGTCGTCGTCCGCCTGGTGCACGAGCGAGGCCGCTCGATCGACGTCGACCACGTCGACGGCCGGGTCGCGGTGCTCCGCGCGTCCGACGGCCGCCGGGTCGAGTACGGGTACGACGACCGGGGCCGCCTCGTCACGGTGACCGATGCCGTCGGCACCCGGACCTACGGCTGGAACGACGACGACCTGATCATGACGGTCACGAGCGCGGCCGGTGTCGTCGAGGTCGACAACACCTACGACGACCAGCGCCGCGTCGTCGAGCAGGTCAGCCCGCACGGCCGCACCGTGCGCTTCGCCTACCTGCCCGGTCGTGTCACGGTGGTGTCGGACCACGACGGCTCGCGGTCGAACTCCTACATCGCCGACGCCAAGGGGCGTCTCGTCGGGGTCATCGACTCCGACGACCGCCGCCAGTCGATGAGCTACGACCGGCACGGCAACCTGGTGTCGGCGACCGAGCGCGACGGGTCCGTCACCGTGCACGCGTACGACGACCGCGGCCGGAAGACCCGCACCGTCACGCCGTCCGGCGGTGACCTGACCTACGGGTACGACGAGCAGGACCGCGTCACGACCGTCGTCACCGAGGCCGGCGCCGTCGTCTCCTACGAGTACGTGGGCGACGACCGCGACCCGTCGGTGATCACCGACCCGGTCGGCGGCCGGACTGAGCTGACCTGGCGAGACGGCGTGCTCACCCACGTCGTCGACCCGACCGGCGTGGTCCTGACCTTCGACCACGACACGTTCGGCGAGCTCGTCGCGACCACGAACGCCGTCGGCGCCACCGCTCGGATCGAGCGCGACGCCGCCGGTCGCCCGGTCGCCGCTGTCAGCCCGTCCGGCGCCCGGAGCGAGTACCGCTACGACGCAGCGGGGCTCCTCGTCGAACGGCGGGACGCCGACGGCGCCGTCTGGCGCTTCGAGTACGGCGCCGGCTCACGCATCGCAGCGGTCGTGGATCCACTCGGAGCACGCACCACGTTCGACTACGCCCCGAACGGCGAGCTCGCGACGACCACCGACCCGCTGGGTCGGCGTGTCTCGCGGACGTTCGACGACCAGGGGAACCTGGCGGAGCTCGCATTGCCGGGCGGCGCGGTCTGGACGTTCGCGCACGACGCCTTGTCGCGCCTCCAGGCCGTCACCGACCCCGCCGGCGCGACCTGGCGTCGCGAGTACGACGTCGTCGGCGAGCTGACGGCGACCGTCGACCCGACGGGCGTCCGTCAGGAGTTCTCGGACGACGTCGCGACGGGCGTCGCGACCCTGCGCGACGCCTTCGACACCGCGACCGTCCGGTTCGATGAGTGCGGCCGACCCGTCGAGTCCACGTCTGACGAGACCGGTTCCGAACTCATCACCTACGACGCTGCCGGTCGCCCCGTCGAACTCGTCGACGGCGAAGGCGGCCTGACCCGACTCGAGCGCGACCTCGCCGGCCGTGTCGTGGCGTTGGTCGCCCCCTCGGGAGCGCGCTCGACCTACGAGTACGACGCCTGCGGTCGTCCCGCCGCGGCAACCGACGCCGCGGGGGCGAGGACGACGCTCACCTACGACGCGGACTCCCGCGTCGTAGCCCGCACCCTGCCCACCGGCGAGGTCGAGCAGGTCACGTACGACGCCGTCGGACGCGTGGTCACGCAGACGACTCCGGGTTCCGGCACCGCGCGGTTCCGGTACGACCAGGCCGGGAGGCTCGTCTCCAGTCAGGACGCACGCTTCGGCCGTCGTCGGTTCCGCTACGACGCAGCCGGGCAGCTGATCCAGGTCGTCAACGGTCTCGACGGGGTCACCTCGTTCGAGTACGACGACCGGGGAAGGCTGGTGACGATCACCGACCCTGCCGGCGGGACCACTCGACGCGAGTACGACGCCGCCGACCGTCTGATCGCCGTCACCGACCCGCTCGGCCGCACCACCACCGCGGCCTACGACCCCGCCGGGCGCCAGATCAGCCAGACGGATCCCGACGGCCGCACGACGGAGTGGACACACGACGCGGCTGGCCGACAGCGAGCCGTGATCGTCGACGGTGCGGTGCAGTCGGAGATCACCCGCGACGCCGTCAACCGAACTGTCGTCGTGTCGGACCACACCCGTGGTGCCGGTCGGACGATCGAGCACGAGCTCCAGCACGACCGCCGTGGCCTGCTCGTCCGCCGTGCCCGAGGCGACCGGTCCGTCGCGTGGGAGTACGACGCCGACGGCAACCGCACGGCTCGGGTCGACCCGAACGGCACCCGGACCACCTACCGTCGCGATGTCGTCGGCCGCGTCGTCGGGGTGGAACGGGACGGCGCCCCTGCCGGCACGTTCTCGTACGACGCCTCGGGTCGGATCGTCCAGGCGGCCACCGGCGACCTGGTGCAGTCGTGGTCGTACGAGGGTGGCGCACTCGTCGCGCACACCTCGACGACGCTCGACAGTGCCACCACCACGCGCATCGAGCGCGATGCCGACGCGCGGATCACCGCGATCGACGGACCGTCCGGAACGGTGTCGTACGAGTACGACGCCGCCGGCCAGCTCGTCCGCGCCGGGGACTCGACGTGGACCTACGACGACCGTGGGCGGCTCGTCGCCGAGACCGTCGGCGGGGCCGAGACACGCCACGAGTACGACGCTGCCGGTCAGCTGGTCGCGACGATCACCGAAGCCGGCCGTATCGAGTACGTCCACGACGGTCTCGGTCGACGCATCCGACGGACCGCCGCTGACGGATCCACCACCGAGTACGCGTGGTCGGACCTCGGGTACCTCGCTGCCGTCGTCGACCGCGACGCCTCGTACGTCGAGACCGCCCGGCTCGACGTCTGGGTCGATGCCCTCGGTGAACTCGCCGAGGTGGGTGGGGTCGCCGCGTGGTGGGACTCCGCCGCGGTCGTGCCGTCGCTGATCAGCATCGCCGACACGTTGCTGCTCGACTTGCCCGGTGGTGTCACCGCGATCGGCGATGCTGTTACGCAGCCCGCGTGGCGCAGCGCGCGCGCCACCGATGCTGCGGATCCGTGGGCGGCGCTCGCTGCCGTCACGGACGTCGGCCTGCCCGCGGGGGTGGCGCTGACCGGCTCGGGCGGGGTGTCCGTCGCCGGGTTGGAGTGGCTCGGGGCACGTGTGTACGACCCTGCGGCGCGAGGCTTCCTGTCGGTCGATCCGCTCGCGCCGATCCTGGGTGCGGCGTGGTCGGGGAACCCGTACTCATACGCCGGCAATGATCCGTTGCAAGCGGTCGACCCGCTCGGGTTGCGGCCGGCGACGGACAAGGACCTGCAGGCGTACCGGGATGCGAACCAGGGTGCGATCGCTGGCGCCGGCAAGTGGATCGCCGACCACAAAGAAGCGATCCTGGCGACCGCGATGATCGTCGGGGCTGTGGCCCTCATGTTCGTTCCTGGAGTGAACATCGCAGTGATGGCGTTGGCCGCGGCCGGGTCGGGTGCGCTCATGGCCGGCGGGATCTCGATCATTCAGCAAGGTCCCGACAGCGGAAAAGTGAACTGGGGAGACGTGGGGCGCCAGATGGTCATCGGTGGTGTATCCGGCGCCATCGGCGGTGGTGTTGCTGGGGTCGCTGGAAAGCTCGCGCCAGGTGCTACCCGCATTGCGTCATCGGTTACCAGTCGCATGGCCGCATCGAGAGCGGCTGGGATCAGCGGCGCGGCCGAGCGCGTTGCCACCGCTGCCATCGGTAAGGGCGGCCAGGCTGCACTCGGCGCCGGCACGCAGCAGGCTGCCTCGAACACCATGGACTACGCGACGAACGCGAACATCCAAGACAAGTCCTTTGCAGGAGGCTTGCAAGCGTTCGGGACCGGTTTTGGTACCGGGTACGGAGGCAGTGCCCTCTCCCGGGGGCTGAGCTCGGTCGTCAAGGTACCCGGCAACTTCGGGACGCCGAGCTCGAATGCTCATGCGGCAATGACGCCCTTCGCAACCGGTGCTAACGAAGTGATCGGGCAGACGACCAATCACCTCATGGGGGGATTCTCCGCGGTCACCAACGAAGCGATTCGACCAGGTGGCGACCTTCAGGGAAACTTCGGAACTACCGCGCTGAACGGTATCCTGTCAGGTGCCGAGGGCCCGACGGCGGCGCACGTGCCGCAGCACGTGGCTCCGTGACGAGAGGTGTACTGATTGAGCGAGCCAGCTGCCACCCCGGCCACCCAGGCGAAGGGGAATCGAAGGGCCTGGGTCATCCTGGCTGTTTGGGCTTTCGGCGTCGTGGCATCGCTCGTGATTCTGCTTGTGTGGCCCAATTGGATGAGCGCGTACGACGAAACGCACCGGAGGACCATGGCCTGCGATGTTTCTGATGCAGAAGTGTATGCAGGGTCCACGGTGAGCCGGACCGGCTTGGGTGCCCCGTTCTCATACGTGAAAGTCGAGACGCAAGATTGTGGTGTACTCATCTTGCAGGGTGTCAAGAAGACAGTACAAGAACAGGTCGCACGGGACTTAGCGACTGGTGGGGAGACGCGGTTTTCTGTAGGCAAAGGGTCATGGTGGTTCCGGAGTGCGCTCCACGTGATAAATCGATACCCAACGGCATTCGATTACGAGCGATGAGTTCGCTTTCCTTCTCCTAGTTCTTGCAGCATCTACATCGCCTATCGTTGCGCGAGGGGAGATCCTGCGTCGGCTGCTGCGACGAGTCGGCAGGATGCCGTGAGCTTCTGACTTATCGCTCGACAAACCAGCTGCGCGGTGGCGTTTGGCCGGATCGGGCGGAGCGACTGTCGAGTCAGCGAGCTGGATCGGAAGCTAGATCGGCCTCGGCTGACGGCAAGACTTGAATCATCTTTGATCGGATACGCGAATGGCAGCAGCAGGTCGGTGGGGTCGGCAATTCAGCATCGGGGTGTCCTCCGTCGTTGCGATCGCTGGGCTGGTTCTCCTCTGTACGAACAGGTTGCGTCGAACTTGCCTCGAGGGAGGAAAAGCGGTCCGCATGGTCCGGTGAAGCTTGCGGCGCGGCGAATATCTTACAGTTCTCGATCCTTTCCGGATGCGAGTGGATGAGCCAGGAGTAATGGTGCGACGCCGTCGACGTGTAGAACGCAGCAGGGAGTATGGCCGACGGACCGCGCGGCACATAAGAAGTACCCGTGGTCGTGTTCTTCGTGACCGCGCTAGCGCGATCGTCGTTCTCACGGGTGTCGTGGTGGTCCCTGTCCTGGCATTCGGTGTCGGCCCGTGGGTATTAGGGCAATATGACGATGAGCACCGTGTGAACGTTGTCTGTCGCGTCCGGTCCATTGCTGCGGAAGTTCATTCGTCCAGAGGCGGTTCGCAGCCCCAAGTGAACTTCGACACCGACTGTGGGAATCTGCTTTGGGTTGGTGTGGATCGCTCGAACATGAACGATGTAGCGTCCGCAGTGAATGCGGGTGCAGAATACCGTTTCGAACTTGGCGCCGGCTCGTTCAAGTTGCGGAACATACTCAAGCTGGTGAAAGTGGTTCCGTCGATCTACCACTACACAGAGTGCCCGGATAGCGCGTAGATCGTCGGCGGAAGAACGGGGCGAGCGTCGCTTTTGCCGACGCACGAACGGGGCGACGGTTCTGGGCGGGACCGCAACACAGCGCTGTGTGTGCGACACACGATGGTGAATAGCTCCGATTTGCGCCAACTGTCGGTCGGTGGCGCGCTGTCAGCGTCCGAAGACCCGCACGAACTCACCCCACGGTCCCGGAGCCCGCTGCTCGAGCCAGGCACACAGCTCGGGGTAGGCGGCATCGATCGCCAGGACGCTGATCACGCCTCGCCGGCCCTTCGCCCTGATGTCCAGCCCGCCGAACCGGTTGGTGGTCGGACTGATGCGGGTGATCGCGCCTGGGCCGACGGCGCCGGCGGCGCGGAACATCGGTGTGACGATGAGCTGGTCGTCGTACGCCTCGACGCGACGGCGCTTCTGCCCGACGCCGAGGTAGACGAACAGGATCCCGAACAGCACCATGGCGACAGCAGTGATGAGCATCCCGATCGCGTCAGGGTCGTCGAGCAGCGTGAGCGTGGCGAGGAAGAAGAACCCTCCCATGACGATGAACACGATCCCGATGATCCGGAGCAAGAGGTAGCTCCACCGGCGTGCGCGGACGGTGAAGAGCACGCCGTACGCCTCGTCGCCCACGACGGTGGACGGTGGTCGCTTGCGATCGCTCCGGTGGACGAGCGCGCTGACGGCGGCCGGGATCGCGATCATCGCGATCAGCGCGATGAGGACCGGCGAGAGGTTGAGTGTCACCGATCTGCCCCCGGTCGTGCGTACGGACGTCGTCGTTCGATGGGCCCGAAGCCCTGGCCCCCCTGGATCATGCGTGCAGAGTACCAGCGCGGCTGTGGACAGCGATCGCGCGACGCTCCGGATGCGATACGTTGTATGCCAGTCGGGGCGTGTGGCCCGAACGGGGGCGGCCAGGGAGGCCGATCGACGCGGACCCGACGTCATCGAGCAACTAGCATCGATGTGCTCGACGATTCTCTTGGGGGGAAGACCGTGATCAACCAGCGTGCCGGGAACACCGGAGCACGAAGCACCACTCGCCGACTCGTGGGGGCGGTCGCCGTCACCGGCGTCGCCGCGCTGGTGCTCGCCGGGTGCACGTTCGACGACAAGCCGGTGGCTGACCCGTCACGGATCCTGCAGACCGTCGACACGCGTCTGGCCGCGGACGGCTCGATCACGTCGATCTCCGACACCGCGATCTCGGTCGCGGGCAAGGACTCCTCGTCGGCGACGACCGACCACGACCCCGCGAAGGCGGCTGGTGACCTCCCGCTCCGCATCACGACGCAGTACTCGACGTCGAAGAAGACCGGTACCGACCTCGCTGACCTCGACGGGTACTCGGGCAGGATCGCGATCGACCTGACGATCGAGAACCTCACGGTCACGTCGAAGAACCTGACCTACGACGTCGCCGGGACCTCTCGCTCGACGCCGGCGCTGGTGGGCGCGCCCTTCAGCGTCGCGGCCTCGACCGTCCTCACCGGCACCGCGGCCGACCGCATCGTCACGGATGCCGCCGACTCCAGTTCGTCCACCGACGGCGTCGTCAGCACCAACGAGGACGGCGACGCGGTCGTCCAGTGGGGCCGCTTGCTTGCCCCGCCGACGTCCGGCGCGAGCAGCACGCTGCACCTCGTCGCCGACGTCAAGGACTTCACGGCGCCCACGTTCGACGTCGCCGCGCAGCCCGGGCTGTCCACGGACCTGTCCTCGACCGGGGTGGTGAACGCCGCGTTCGGGTCCGACAGTGACTCCGAACTCGCGCTCCAGCGCCGCACCATCGACCTCATCTCGCAGGTGAACGAGGTGCTCGCACGAGCGGGCGGCACGATCACCGAGGTCCGGTCGAACCTCGAGACCACGTCGAAGACCCTCGGCGTCAGCACGGCCGAGCGGCTCAAGGAGAGCGGCTCGTCCCTGGCGGGCACCATGCGGTCCCTGTCCGGCGAGCTCGGTTCCCTGAACGGCGATCTCGGCACGACCGTCAAGGCGACACAGTCCACCGTGCTGCAGCAGCTCCAGCAGACCACCACGAGTCTCGACAGCCTGCTCGGCGACACCTCGGCGACGGCGCCCGCTCCGGTCCTCGACGGGAACGGATGCGCGGCGACGCCCAAGACCTCGACCGCGGGCGGCAGCGTCTACGGCAACCTGCTCAGTGTCTCGTCGCAGCTCAAGGGCTACGCCGATGCGAGCGAGGCGTGCAAGCAGCAGGTGAGTGCGCAGCTCGCCGCTGCCGTCGGCCCGAAGGCTCCGGACGCGACGACCTGCGCCGCGACGGACGCGCGAGACTCGCTGACCTGCACGCTCTACGAGTCGTCCACCGCGATCAACGGTTCGCTGATCGGCCTGGTGAGCACCGGGCAGGCACTCGCCGCGCGGCTGCAGCCGGAGACGGTGGACGCCGCGATCGCGAGCGCTGCCGGCCTCGACACGCAGCTCACCCGCATCTCCGACGCACTGGACGAGTACGAGGACGGTGGGGACGGCGGCACCGGTGACGCACTGCGCGCGCTGTCGGCGAGCGCGGACCAGATCGGCACGCGAATCGACGCACTGGCGACGGCCGTGCAGACCACGCACGACCGTGCCGAGGCGGCACGTGACCTGGTCGACGGTGCAGGGTTCCCGCTGTCGATGCAGCGCCAGAACTCGGCGGTCGCGGACCAGCTCTGTGCCCTCGCGACGCTCGGACAGCTCGACCAGGCCGATGCTGATCGCCTCCGCGGCTACCTGACGGCCGAGCCCTGCGCCGGTGCGCCCGAGGGAACCGTGCTGCAGCCCGGCCTCGGCTTCACCGACCCGATGGACGAACGACTGGACGACCAGACGGCGCGCTGGCAGGAAGTCGTCGACTCGACCAGTGCCGACGCGACGACCGAGGGGTCCATCGGCAGCGCGGTCGCCGGCCTGCGGACCGATCTGACCGCGCTCGACGACAGCATCCGCGCTGTCCGTGATGCTGTCCGTGGTGGGAGCGACGACGTGGGTTCCACGATCGAACGCCTTCGCGCAGCGGTCTCGGATGCCGACCGGTCGCAGATGGTCATCGCCACACAGCTCGCGACCGTCCGCCAGACGCAGATCGACCTCGCTGCGGAGGTCCAGAAGACCTTCGAGGACGCTTCCGACCAGTCGTCGGAGACCTTCAAGAAGGCCATCGACGCACAGGTGCGGAAGGTGTCGACCACGGCGTCCGAGAGCAACCAGGCCGTCCGCGACGCCTTCGACAAGTCGATCTCGGGCCTGCAGTCCACCGCTGACGAGGTCACGAAGGACTCGAAGGGCACGATCGACGAGCAGAAGAGCACGCTCGAGCAAGAAGGCTCGGAGCTCTCCTCGGCGGTCGACCGGCAGACGGCGTCCAGCCTCGAGCGCATCACGGCCAGCACGAGCGCCTCGACGCGCGACGTGCAGGGTGCTTCGACGCTGCTGACCGGCGACCTCAACCGGGTGATGCTCGACCTCGGCGACCGCAAGGTGAACGGCTCCGGCATCCTCGGCGCCATGGCCACGAGCGCGGCCAAGTCCGACTCCGCCGACTACCAGCTCGCCCTGGCGTCGCAGAACGCCGCGGGATACGCGAACGTCCGCGCCGAGGACGTCGCCGGCATCCTGCTCCAACAGGAGCAGTTCCGTGCGTCGCTCGATGCGGCGACGACGCTGCCGGCGTTCCAGCTGAAGGTCCCCGCCAGCGCGACGTCGACCACGCTGTACACCTTCCGGATCGGGGCGGACCGATGAGCGAACAGACGACCGAAGCCACGGCAACGGAGAGCGCCGACGGGACGCGTCCGCGCAGCCGCCGTCCGCTGCTCTTCGTCGGCATCGCGGTGCTCCTGGTGGCGGCGGTGGTCGCCGCCGTCCTGACGTTCCGGGCGTTCGGCAGCAGCACCCCGGCCGAAGCGGTCTCGGCGACCGTGCCGGTGGAGGTCACGGTGGCGCACGTCCCCGCGAAGACGACGATCGGCGTCATCGTCACCCTCGGCGACGGCGAGGGATCCGAGTGGAACGAAGCGGCGCAGGGTGCGCTGGTGGCGGAGCGTCGGCTCGCACTCGGTGGCACCGACGTCGCGCTCGTCACGAAGAACGACGGCGGGACCGCTGCCGGCGGCACGGCCGCGGTCGAGTCCCTCGCGAAGAGCGGGGTCGCGGGCATCGTCGTCGCCTCGTCGGGCAGCCACGTGTCCGGCGCCCTCACTGCTGCTGCGGCGAAGGGCATCCCGGTCGTCCTGCCCTACGCTCCGGCGGAGAAGGACTCCTGGTCGACGGCGCCGGCGGCTGGCTCGATCAGCACGGCGATGACCACGGCACTCGGCGACGCCGACGCGCCACTGCTGGTCGACCTGGGCGGCGGTGCTCCGGCGGGTCTGCGGGTCGCACACGTCCTGGACGGGGACGACACCGCAGACGCTGCAGCGCTGGCCACGACCGTCGCCGAACGCACCGGCGCGACGAGCAACGAGGAAGATGCCGATGCCGACGCGAAGACGGTGACGCCGGACTCCGACGCGGTCGTCGTCAGTGGCTCCGCGCAGCGCCAGGGTGCCTTCGTCGCCGCGCTCCAGGCCGAGAACGTCACGGTGCCGGTCGTCCTCACCCCGGATGCGACGAGTCCGGCGTTCGGCGCAGCGCTCGTCGAAGCCGGCGGCAGCCTGAGCGGCGCCTTCCGGACCGTGGGTGTCGCCACCGACGACGCCCGAGCGCTCGCCTCCGACGCCGGGGGCCGCGCGATGTCCGCCTTCCTCGGCGGTGTCCGGGTGCTCGCCGGTGACCAGGACGCCGAGAACCTGACCGGTGACCAGCCGTTCTCGGCGGTCGCGGGCGCAGCGGACTCGCGCAGCCACGACGCCGTCATCGCCCTGGTCCGCGCCGTCGGTTCGGCGCGGAGCGTCGAGCCGGCGGACGTCACCGATGCCCTCGCCACGCTCGACCTCGACGCCGATGCGGGCATCGCCGGTCCGGCACTCGACTTCACGCGGCAGCAGGCACTCGGGACGCCCGCGACGGTGCTCGCGGCGTCGGCGCAGCAGCTCGGTCTCCGTCCGGCCAGCACGGCGTCCGGCGACGGCACCGGGAGCGGAAGCGACGCTGCCCGAACCGCGTCGCTCGTCTGGTTCGACGACTCCAGCACGGACTGACCCACCCACGCACCGACCCGGAAGAGGAACGCGAGCATGCGGCTGTTGATCGAGCTCGACGACCGACGTGATGCGGTCGAGGTCGACGGGTGGTCCGGCGCATCCTCGCTCGGGGACCTCGTGTCCGCGGCCATCGGCCTCACGCTCGAACCCGGCACCACCCTGGCGGTCGACGGGCACCGCACCAGCGTCGACACCCCGCTCCGTGACCTCGTGCTGCTCGAGGGATCCCGCATCGGACGAACCCCCGACGAACGGCCGCTCGGCACCGACGGCTGGACCGTCACGCTCGCCGGCGGGCTCGAAGCCGGCCTCGTGGTGCCGGTCCCGCGCGGGCGGAAGCTCGTGGTCGGCCGGGCGCCGCAGGCCGACGTCGTGCTCCCCACCGAGAGCGCGTCGTGGGAGCACTGCACCGTCGAGCGCGAGGACGACGGTGTGCGGGTGCGTGATGCGGGGTCGACGAACGGCACCGTCATCGCCGGGGAGCGCATCGACGCCGAGGGCGTCCTGCTCACCGGGACGACGAGCGTCATCGTGGGCGGCGCCGTGCTGCTCGTCCGGCCGGCGCTCGACGAGGTCCCCGTGCCCGCGGCCGGCTCGATGGCGAACCTGACCCCGGCGGCGACGGCACCGTTCAACCGCCCACCACGCGCCGGCCGGACCTCCGACGCCGAGACGGTCGTGCCGCCCGGACGCAAGGACGTGCCGCCGGCCTCGAAGTTCAGCTGGATCACCGTCGCGGCACCCCTGGTGCTCGCCGGTGCGATGGTGCTCCTGCTCGGCGACGCGCGGTTCGCGCTGTTCGCCCTGCTCTCCCCGGTCACCGCGATCGGCATGTGGTTCGAGCAGAAGCACCGCCGCGCGAAGAACCTGAAGGAGGAGGACACCCGATTCGCCGAGGCCGTGGAGTCCTTCCGCGGTGAGATCTCCGAAGCCGCGGCCGTCGAGGCTGCCCGCCGCCAGGAGCTCGTGCCCGATCCGGCGACCGTGGTGCGGCGAGCCGAGCTGCCGACCACCCTGCTGTGGCAGCGCCGCTCGGACGACGAGGACTTCCTGAGCCTGCACGCCGGCACCGGGGACGCTCCCTGGCGGCCCGAGGTCGATCAGCGTGCAGCGACCGCGAAGCTCGAGGACGAGGCGAAGGCCGCCATCGCCGACAGTCGCCTGACGGCCGCCCCGGTGGTGGCCGACCTGTCCGACGCCGGCGTCGTCGGGATCGTCGGCGATCGCCAGGGCGCCCTCGCCCTGGCGCGCAGCCTGCTCACGCAGGCCACCGTGCACTGTGGTCCCGCGGACCTGACGGTGGGCGTCTTCTGTGACGCGGGGCGCGCGGACGACTGGGGGTGGGCCTCCTGGCTGCCGCACGCGCGTGTGGCGGGGAGCAGCACCGGCGCCCGGTGGATGTCGGCACAACGCGACCAGAGCGCGGCGATGCTCCGTGGCCTGCGGGAGTCGATCGACGAGCTGCCGACGCCGAACCTGCTCGTCGTGGTCGATTCCGAGGTACTCACCGAGGGACGGGATGCCCCTGCCCGCAACCTGCTCGGCCAGGGCCGCACGGTGCCCGGGCAGTCCCTGCGCCCGGGGGAGCGACCGCGCCGGGTGAGCGGCATCGTCATCGCGACGAACGAGCAGCAGCTCCCCGCCGCGTGCACGTCGATCATCACGGTCGGTGCCGACGCCGCCGCCACGGTCTACCGGCCGGAGGACCGGACCCGTGTCGAGGACGTCGTGCTCGCCGGCCTCAGCGTCGAGACCGCGGAGCGCAGCGCCCGCAGCGTGGCGCACTTCGACGATCCCGAACTGCTCGTGCCGGGGGCGTCCTTGCCCGCGCTCGTCCGCCTGCCGGAGCTGTTGTCGGGCGACGGGATCCGCACGGCGTGGGACACGCGCACGGGCTTCTCGACCCCGATCGGCTCGTCGGAGAGCGGTGTGCTCGAGATCGACCTGGTGCGCGACGGCCCCCACGGTCTGGTCGGCGGAACGACGGGTTCGGGCAAGAGCGAGTTCCTGCGGTCGCTCGTCGCCGGGCTCGCTGCACGCAACGACCCGACGCGCCTCAACTTCCTGCTCGTCGACTTCAAGGGCGGGGCCGCGTTCGCCGCCTGCGAGCGACTGCCGCACACCATCGGCACGATCAGCAACCTCGACGAGCAGCTCGCCGACCGAGCGATCCGTGCGCTCGAGGCCGAGCTCGAGCGCCGCCAGCGGGTGTTCGCCGCGGCCGGAGCCGACATCGACAACCTCGACGCCTACCTGGCGACGAAGCCGGTCGAGCCGATGCCGCGACTGCTGCTGGTCGTCGACGAGTTCGCGATGCTCGCGAAGGACTTCCCGGACGTCCTGACGTCGCTCGTCAGCATCGCCGCCGTCGGCCGCACACTCGGCGTCCACATGATCCTCGCCACCCAGCGGCCGGCCGGCGTGGTGAGCGAGGACATCCTCGCGAACACGAACATGCGGGTCGCCCTGCGGGTGCAGAGCCGCGAGGACTCGACGAACGTCATCGGTGTCCCCGCCGCCGCCGGGATCGGTCGACAGCAGACCGGTCGCGCCTACGTCAAGCTCGGGCAGGACGACATCACCCCGGTGCAGACCGCCCTCATCACCGGCCGAGCCCGTGACGAGCGTGCCGAGCAGCCGGTCTCGGTCCGGCCGACCGACGTGTTCGGTGTCCCCGCGCCGATGCCGGCACCGGCGCCGACCGCGTCGGACGTCACCGACCTCGACCAGCTGATCGAGGCGATCGGGAAGGCCAACACGGCAGCCGGGTACGCCCCGCCGCGTCCGATCTGGCCCGAGGCGCTCGGCGACCGCGTCGAACTGGCGGCCCTCACCGAGTCAGGCC
Organism: Curtobacterium sp. TC1; assembly: GCF_019844075.1. Taxonomy (NCBI): domain Bacteria; kingdom Bacillati; phylum Actinomycetota; class Actinomycetes; order Micrococcales; family Microbacteriaceae; genus Curtobacterium; species Curtobacterium sp. TC1. The sequence goes on along the minus strand of NZ_CP081964.1, from coordinate 3,551,253 downwards.
CGGGCACCGACCTACGGTCCGGAACCGTCCCCGTCGCCCTGGCCGACGACCCCGACCACCAGCGTCAGGTCACCACCGGATGGGATCTGGACGAGGGCAACCTCATGCTCATGGGCATCCCGGGCAGCGGGACGAGCACCGCGCTCGCCACGATCGCGCTGCAGCTCGCCGCAGCGTCGAGCCCCGACGAGCTCGACCTGCTGGTGCTCGACATGGGTCCGGGGGACCTCGCTCCGCTCGCGCAGTTGCCGCACACGACGGCCTACGTTGGCTCCGGTGCGGGTGCGGGGGAGCTGCAGACGCGGTTCCTGCGGCACCTCCGCGTCGAGCTCGAGCGTCGTCGTGCGGCACCCGGTGGTCGCCGTGCCGTGGTGCTCATCGACGGCCTCGCCGCCCTGCGCGACGAGTACCAGGACTTCGAGGGGCAGCAGCTGCTCGACGCGCTCTACCGGGTGTACGCCGAGGGCCCCGCGCTCGGCATCTCCTTCGCGGTCTCGACGACGCGCGCGAAGGCCGTGCCGTCGGCGATGGACGAGGTCACCACGCAGAAGTGGATGTTCCGCCTCGCGGACCCCTACGACTACGCGTCCATCGGGGTCCGCCCCAAGGACGTCCCGCCGCCGGTACCCGGCCGCTTCATCGACTCGACCATGCGGTTGCAGTCGCACGTCGCGACCCCGGACGTCCCGCTCGCCGAGGCCGTCACCCGGATCGCGGAGACCCGTCCGGGCAGCAGCCGGAAGGCGAGTGCCGTCGGTCGGCTGCCCGATGCCGTGCTCGTGGACGAGCTCGGCGCCGGAGCGGTGTTCGCGGGTGAGCCCTGGCGGATCCCCATCGGCATCGCGGAGGACGACCTGCAGCCGGCGTCGATCGAGGTCTACGACGGCGAACACGTGCTGATCGCCGGCCCGGCCCGGTCCGGCAAGTCGAGCGTGCTCCTCGCCGTCGCCGAGCTCGCGCGGACAGCCGAGGGCGTGCGTCCGGCCGTGTGGGCGATCTGTGACCGCCGTTCCCCGCTCGCCTCCGGTTCCTTCGACCGCATCGCCGTCGGCCCTGACGAGGTCCCGGCCCTGTTGGCCGGGCTCCGGCTCGAACGCGGTCCGGTGCTGCTGTTGATCGACGACGCGGAGCGGTTCGAGGACGGCGACCAGGCCATCGCGACGCTGCTCACGACCGAGCGCCCCGGACTGTGCGTCGTGGCGGCCGGCCGGTCCGCTGACCTCCGGTCGATGTACAGCCACTGGACCCGTTCGGTCCGGAAGTCCCGGTGTGGTGTGCTGCTGCAGCCGGACGTCGACTACGACGGCGAGCTCCTCGGCGTCACGCTGCCGCGTCGCGCGCCCGTCGCGCTCACCGTCGGTCGCGGCTACGCCGCATCAGGCGGGGCCGTCCGTCTCGTGCAGACCGCGTCCGCCGGCAGCTGACGGCGACGCCGAGACCGTCGGACGGGAGGCCCGTGGCCGTGCCCGCCACGGGCCTCCCGTCCGCCATCTGGTCGCGTGGACAGCGCGCTCAGTCGCGCGTCGTGATCCCGAAGGGCGAGCTCTCGAGGTTCGTGAAGTTCCCCACCGTCGCCCGCACCGTGCACGACGGTGCGACCGACAGGGCCGTGACGACCAGCCCGTCGGACGACACCGCCAGTGCCCCCGAGCAGCCGTCGGCGAACCGCACGCCGGACTCTCCGCCGGCCACGTCGACGAGCATCTGCGACGGGCGTCCCGTGGCGGGACTGCGGTAGAGCGGGTTGAGCTCGTCGGCGCCGTTCGGCCACACCGGTACCAGGGTGACCGGCAGGGCCGTCTGACTGACCGTGCGGTCGGGCGTCCGGACCTCGATGCCCTGCAACCGCTGCACCGGGTAGGCGGTCCCGCGTACCGAGTCGTCGGTCACGGCAGCTGTGGTCGCCTCGCCGACGCCGTCGAGCCACGTCTGCAGCGCCGCGCCGTCCGTGACGGAGGCGAGCGGCACCGAGGCCTCGACCGTGACGTCGCCGCCGGCGGGGACCTCGACGCCGGACAGGGCCCAGGCGCACGCGGTGTCGACACCGGTCAGTGAGGGCTGGTTGCGCTTCGCCGAGATGCCCTCGCCGGTCCAGGTGACGGCGGGGCACGAGGCACCCGAGCGGGCACCGGGGACGACCTCGAGGAACGGACCGGTCAGGGCCGACGCCTGCGCCGCGTACGTGACGTGCAGGTCCACGGTGCCCTTCGCGGGGTCGATGGTCGCGCGGCGGGTGGTGGCGAGACCCGTGGGCAGTGGGCGGTCCTGCTGGTAGGCGTTGGCGGCCTGCGCGGTCGCGGTGCCGGCGCCCGGCGTCTTCCGCAGCGCACCGGGCAGCCAGACGACCCCGCCGACGACGAGCGCGGCCACGAGCACGACGCCCACACCGCCGAACAGGAGCGCACGGTTCGTCAGCCACTCGGGGCGGGTGAACCGTCGCGCCGGTGCGGGCTCGGCAGCGGGCGCGGCCGGCAGCGGCTGTCGTGCCATCGGCCGGATGACGGTCTGGGAACCGGCGGGGCCGAGTTCCGGCGCCGGGCCGGCCACGGCTTCGTCCGCGGGCGTCCCGGTGTCGCCCCGGTCGGCGTCGTGCTCCGGACGGACCCCGCGGACCACGGTGGCGGGCCGCTCGACCTCGTCGAACGCGTCCGGGTCGCTCGTCGCGGCCAGCGCGGGGGCCGTGGCGAGGGACCGGGCGAGCCGGCGCAGGGTCGCCGCGGCGTCCGCTGCTGCAGGACGGCTGTTCGGGTCCTTCGTCAGCAGGCCGGACACCGCAGACCACAGCGCATCGGGCACGTCGAGCGGCGGCGGGTTCGACGTGACGTGCCGGTACGCCACGGCGAAGTCCGTGCCCGGTCCGGCGAAGGGCGTGCGACCGGAGAGCAGCTCGTAGAGCATGACCCCGGCGCCGTAGACGTCCGCGGCGGGGCCCGCGCGGCCGTGGCTGATCGACTCGGGCGCCATGTACTGCGGCGTGCCGAGGAGCCCGGTGGTGGTGCGCTCGCGCTCGGCGACGACGGACGCGATGCCGAAGTCGGTGACCCGGACGTCACCGGTCGCACCGCGGACCCACGGGGTCTGGAGCAGCACGTTGTCGGGCTTGACGTCGCGGTGGGTCACGTCGCGCTCGTGTGCGGCCGCGAGGGCGTCGAGCGTCTCGGCGGTGATGGTCAGGGCGTCCCGTGGTGCCAGCGGACCGTTCGATGCGAGCAGATCGCGCGCGGACCCACCCGGCACCAGGTCCATGACGATCGCGAGCCGGTCGCCCTCGACGACCAGGTCGCGGACACGCACGATGGACGGGTGCTGCAGGGCGAGGAGCACCGAGCGCTCGCGGACGAAGCGTTCGACGATCTGCGGGTCGGCGGCGAGCTCGGCACGGAGCAGCTTCGCGGCGACGTGCTCGCCGGTCGCGGTGTGCTCGGTGCGCCAGACCTCGCCGGTGGCACCGGTCCCGAGCAGCTCGACCAACCGGTACGACGCACCGAGCGGTTCACCCTGACCGTACTGCGCCACTGCGTCCCCGACTTCCCGATTCCCCCACTGGCCGACCCCTCGCCGACCACGCAATGTTACCGGCCGGTCGGAGCCTCCGCGTGTTCCGGCGCGGCGTACTGCACGTCGATCGCGTGCTGCGTGAACCCGGACCGCCGGTACAGCGCGAGCGCCGGCTCGTTGTCCCCCTCGACGTACAGTGCGGCGGCGGTCAGCCCACGGCCGCCGAGCCGAGCGGTCCCCGCGCGCATGAGCACCCCGCCGAGCCGCTGCCCCTGCAGGTCGGGCCGGACGGCGACGGCGTAGAACTCGCCGATGCCGTCCTCGACCTTGAGCCAGCACGAGCCGGCGAGCTGCCCGGAGGCGTCGCGCAGCAGCAGCAGGTCGTCGCCGGAGAACCAGGCGTCCGACTCGCGGGCGTGCAGGTCGTCGAGCGTCATCCGCCCCTGCTCGGGGTGGTGCGCGAAGGCCGCGGCGTTCAGGGTGAGCCAGTCGGCCTCGTCCTCGGTGCCGGGTCGGAACGCGGACAGGCTGTACCCGGCCGGCACGTCGACGGACGGGGTGTCGGCCTCGTCGATCGGCGCTCGGAGCTGCAGCAGGGTCCGGACGGCGCGCCAGCCGAACCGATCGGCCAGTGCGCGCGCTGCCGGGTGGTCCCCGTGTGCCCAGGCGAGCACGGGAGCGGCCCCGCCGCCCAGCGCGAGCGCCTGCGTGACGAGGGCGGTCCCGGTGCCGTGCCCACGGGCCTCCCGGTCGACGACGAGTTCCAGCTCGGCGTCGCGGACCACGGCGACCCCGTCGTCGGCCTCGAGGACCGTCGCGCGCCCCGCGCGGACGTCGACCAGGGTCTGGTCGGAGAACGGCGGCGCCTCGCCGGGGACGACGAACCGTGCGAGGTCCGGCACTACTGGCCCATCAGGCGCTCGGCCTCGTCGTCGTAGACGTTGAAGCGGTACCCGACGTTGCGGACCGTGCCGATGAGCGATTCGAGGTCGCCGAGCTTCGCGCGGAGTCGACGGACGTGCACGTCGACCGTTCGGGTGCCACCGAAGTAGTCGTAGCCCCAGACCTCGCTGAGCAGCTGCTCGCGGGTGAAGACGCGCGACGGGTGCGTGGCGAAGAAGCGGAGGAGCTCGAACTCCTTGAACGTCAGGTCGAGCGGCCGGCCGCGGACCTTCGCCGAGTAGCTCGCCTCGTCGATGACGACACCGGACGCCTGGATCTTCGAGCTGGACTGCCCCTTGGCCGCACGGCCCGCGGACAGCCGGATGCGGGCGTCGATCTCGGCGGGGCCGGCGCTCTCGAGCACCACGTCGTCGACGTTCCAGTCGCTGTTGACGGCGGTGAGCCCGCCCTCGGTGACCACGAGCACGATGGGTGTCGTCGATCCGGACGAGGCGAGGATCTTGCACAGGGCCTTCGCACTGACCAGGTCGGTGCGGGCATCCACGAACATCAGGTCGCTCTGCGGCGCGTTGACCAGCTGCGCGGCCTCGGCCGGCACGTGACGGATCCGGTGGCTCAGGAGACCCAGGCTCGGCAGGACGTCGCCGGGCGCGGTCGAGGTGAGTACCAGGAGCTGTGCCACAGGACCTCCGCAGGTGGATGACGTCGTGGACACATCCTAGTGATGCTCGGGAAGTCCTCATCCGGCCGGACGGTTTGCGCGGGAACCCGCAAGCGGACACGCAGCGCACCGCGGCGCACCGCTGCGCTGCACGGCCGCGCTGCGCCTGCGCACCGGGCGCGACCCCTGTCATGATGGAACGCGTGACCCAGCCAGTGCAGCCCACCGACCAGCGGCGTCTCACGCTGACGTCCGTCCTGCCGGTCTGGATCCTGGCCGTCGTCGGGGCGGTGCTCGTCCTGACGCTCGCCGAGCGCGACGCCTTCGCCTGGCTGCTGCTCGTGTTCGTCGCCTGCGTGATGGTGAGCTTCGTGCTCCAGCTCATCACCGCGACGAAGGACGGACTGGTCGAGCGGATCAGCATCGCGTCCTCCGGTGCCTTCGTCGTGGTGCTCGTCACCGCGGTGGTGCTCCTGGCGCGTTGAGCCGAGCCGCGTAGACTCCGGGGCATGGATTCGCTGCTTGCGCTCGAGCTGTTCTACGTGGGCCTCCTCGGCCTGGCGTCGCTCGCGATCGCGTTCATCTCGGTGGTCGTCGTCGTGAAGCTGTTCAAGGGCCAGCGTTGATCGAGCTCCCCGAGGGCCTGGCGCCCGAACTGGTCCCGTTGTCGTGGCTCGTCGGCGTCTGGGAGGGCACCGGCGTGGTGGAGTACCCCGTCGGTGACGAAGACGCACCCCGTACCTACGAGTTCGGCCAGCGCGTGAGCTTCAGCCACGACGGCCTGCCGTACCTCAACTACTCGTCCACCACGTGGCTGCTCGACGACGACCACACCCCGCTCGCCGCCGAGATGGGCTACTGGCGGATCGACCGTCCGACCGAACCCGGTGACCGCGGCCCCGCGATGCTCCTGGGCGAGGGGCCGACCCCGTTCAGCACCGTCGAGAGCGTCGAGGCGCTGCGCAACACCACGGACGGCTTCGACGTCGAAGCCGCGATCGTCCACCCGACGGGTGTCAACGAGCTCTACGTCGGCCGGGTGCTCAAGGGCCGGATCGACCTGGCCACCGACGCCGTGATGCGCTCGCCGAACGCGAAGGACTACTCCGCCGCGACCCGCCTATACGGCCTGGTCGAGGGAAAGCTCTTCTGGGCGTGGGACATCGCCGCGCTCGGTCGCGAACTCACCTCGCACGCCTCGGGGCAGCTCGCGAAGGTCGACTGATGTCGGCGTTCGCGGTGCGCGACGGGTTCGTCGCGTCATCCGGTGCGCTCGGCGCGCCCGCCGCGCACTTCGGCAACCCCATCGGTGAGCAGCGGCTGCTCGAACGTGGCTCGGCCGTCGTCGAGCTCGGCCTCGGCGTCGTCACCGTCGCCGGTCCGGATCGCCTGTCGTGGCTCAACTCGATCACCTCGCAGCAGCTGACCGGCCTGCCGACCGGCGTCAGCACCGAGACCCTCGTGCTCGACCAGTCCGGCCGCGTCGAGCACGCCGCCCGCGTGGTCGACGACGGTTCGGTCGCGTGGCTCCTCACCGAGCCCCAGGACGCGGCACCGCTCGCCGCCTGGCTCGACTCGATGCGCTTCATGCTCCAGGTCGAGGTCGCGGACCGCAGTGCCGACTTCGTCACCGTCGGCTCCTTCACCGACGCCGGTGCCGTCGCCGACGCGGTCGTCGAGTGGGTCGACCCGTGGGCGGCCGTCACGCCCGGTGGGTGGAGCTACGCCAGCCTGGAGGCCCATCCCGGCTCCGACTGGACCCTCCGGATCGCGGTGCTCACGCCAGGGGCCGCGACCGGTCTGGCAGCGTCCGACCGGCCCGTCGCCGGGCTGCTGGCGTTCGAGGCACTGCGGATCGCCGCCTGGCGCCCGACGCTGTCCGATGCCGACGAGCGCACCATCCCGCACGAGCTCGACTGGCTCCGCTCCGCCGTGCACCTGACGAAGGGCTGCTACCGCGGGCAGGAGACCGTCGCGAAGGTGCACAACCTGGGCCACCCGCCGCGTCGGATCGTGCAGCTGCACCTCGACGGCTCCGACGCGGTCCTGCCGGCTCCGGGGACTCCCGTGGTGCTCGGCGACAAGGAAGTCGGACGGCTGGCCGCCTCGGCGGTCCACCACGAACTCGGGCCGATCGGTCTCGCTGTGGTCAAACGCTCCCTCGACCCCACCGCGACCCTGACGCTCACCGCCGACGACGTCGTGGTGACGGCGGCGCAGGAGACCATCGTCCCGCCGGAGGCCGGCGCCACGGCGAACGTCCCGCGGCTGCCCCGGCTCGGAGCCGTCAAGCGCTCCTAGGGGTCGTCGCCGTCGGAGCCGTCGAGCGGTCGTCGTCAGGCGGGCTCGACCGCGGACCACGGCACGCTGAGCTCGCCGAGCCGCCACCGCGTCGGCCCGTGCAGGACCGGCCACCCGCGGTCCCGCATGCCCCGCACCGTGGCGATCCACCGCTGCCGAGGCCCGTACGTACCGAGCGGAGCCGCGACATCCCACGACAGGTCGAGGTCGCGCAGGAACGCGTGCACCCGCTCGCCGGGCACGTTCCGGTGGATCAGGGCCTTCGGCAGCCGTTCCGCCACGATGCTCGGTACGTCGAGCCCGGCGAGCCGGAGCGACACCGTGAACGTGTGCGGCGCGACGTCGTCGAGCGTCACCCACGAGGCCACCCGGCCGACCTCGTTGCAGGTCCCCTCGACGAGCGCTCCGCCGGGCTGCAGGCGGTCCTGCATGATCCGCCACGAGCCGATCACGGCGGATTCGTCGTACTGCCGCAGCACGTTGAACGCCCGGATCACGGCCGGTCGGCGCTGTCCGGGCGTGGGGGTCTCGAAGCCGCCGAGCCGGAACGTCACGCCGTCGCGGGTGCCGGCGTTCGCGAACGCCACGCGTGCCGGTTCGATCTCGATGCCGGTGACCTCGACGTCCGGACGCACCAGGGACAGACGGTCGCGCAGCTCGAGCGTCGTCGTCGGCGAGGCCCCGTACCCGACGTCGGCGACCAGCGGGTCGTCGGCCCTGCGGAGCGCGGGCAACGACGCGATCCACCGGTCGACACGACGGAGCCGGTTGTACCCGGTCGTCCCGCGCGTCACGTTCCCGATGGGCATGCCGTCAAGGGTACGGGCCTGCTGACGCTCGGTAGACTCGGCAGCATGACCTCCACGCTCGTCCTGCTCCGTCACGGAAACAGTGACTGGAACCAGAAGAACCTGTTCACCGGTTGGGTCGACGTCCGGCTCAGCGAGCTGGGCGAGAAGGAGGCGAAGCGCGCCGGCGACCTCATCGCCGAGTCGGGCATCGTCCCCGACGTCCTGTACACCTCGCTCCTCACCCGTGCGATCCAGACGGCCGACATCGCGCTGCTCCAGGCCGACCTGGCGTGGCTGCCGGTCAAGCGCGACTGGCGCCTCAACGAGCGCCACTACGGCGACCTGCAGGGCAAGGACAAGGCCCAGACGCTGGCCGAGTACGGCGAGCAGCAGTTCATGGAGTGGCGCCGTTCGTTCGACGTCCCGCCGCCCCCCATCGCCGACGGCGCCGAGTGGTCGCAGGCCGGCGACCGTCGCTACGCCGACCTCGGCGACGAGCTGCCCCGCACCGAGTCGCTCAAGCTCGTGATCGACCGCCTGCTGCCCTACTGGGAATCCGACATCACGAAGGACCTGGGCGAGGGCAAGACCGTGCTGGTCACCGCGCACGGCAACTCGCTCCGCGCGCTCGTCAAGCACCTCGACGACATCTCCGACGACGACATCGCCGGGCTGAACATCCCGACCGGCATCCCGCTGGTGTACGAGCTCGACGACGACTTCCGTCCGACGAAGCCGGCGTACTACCTCGACCCCGAGGCCGCTGCCGCCGGCGCTGCCGCCGTGGCCGCCCAGGGCGCCAAGAAGTAGCTCGGCACAGACGAACGCCCCGTCCGGAGTCCGGGCGGGGCGTTCGTCGTGCGGCCGGTCAGACGAAGTGCGACGCGATCTCCTGCACGAGGGCGCCGACGTCGTACGGCTTCGTCGTGTCGAGCCGGATCACCGGGACGCCCGGCAGCCCGACGGGTCGAGCGTCGTCCTCGTGTTCGTCCCAGAAGGCCAGCACCTCGTCGAGGTCGCCGTGCACCTCGTGCCGCACCGGCACGGTGCCCGGGTCGTACCGGTCGCGCAGCCGGTCTTCGGCGCTGGGCCGGTCCGTGTCGCACCACACTTCGACGGCGCGCGGCGACCCGGCGGACGTGAGCCCGGCCTCCAGGCGGTCCCGGTCACGCGACGGCAGCCAGACGGCGTCGAGGACGACCCCGTTCTCGACGGCCCGCGCCATGAACCACATCGTGTCCATCGCGATCCCGCCGAGCGGACGCGACGCGATCATCGGCCCGACGATGTCGGCGAGGGGCTCCTTGATGCGGTCCTTCGACAGGAACGGGCAGCCGAGCACCTCGGCCAGCGCCGCGCCGATCGTGCTCTTGCCGGAACCGGGCATGCCGTTGACGATGATCGCGACCTGAGCCATGCGTCGATCCTCGCAGAACCGAGCGGGTGCCGAGCGCCGCGGAACGGAACCGAACCGGGTCAGACCGCGGCGGTCGAGGTGGACGCGCCGGTCCAGTCGCCGGTCGCCAGGTACTCGACCTTCTTCGCGATGGAGACCGCGTGGTCGGCGAAGCGCTCGTGGTAGCGCGAGGCCAGGGTGGCGTCGACGGTGTCGATCGGCCCGCCCTTCCACGCCTCGCCGAGGACGAAGTCGAAGACGCTCGCGTGCAGTTCGTCGACGGCGTCGTCCTCGTCGCGGATCTCCGCAGCCAGGGCGATGTCTTCAGTCGCGAGCAGCCGCGTGAGCTTCTGCGACATCGCGACGTCGTGCTTGCCCATCTCCTTGAAGGTGCCGCGGAGACCCTTCGGCACGACCTTCTCCGGGAAGCGCTGACGGGCGAGCTGCGCGATGTGCTCGGCCATGTCACCCATGCGCTCGAGCGAGGAGCTCACGCGCAGGGCGGTGACGACGACCCGCAGGTCGCGGGCGACCGGTGCCTGGCGGGCCAGGATGTCGATGGCGATCTCGTCGAGGCTGTTGGCGGCCTCGTCGATCTTCTGGTCGTCGGCGATCACCTCCTCGGCGAGGGCGACGTCGGAGTCGCTGAAGGCCTGGGTGGCCCGGGTGATGGCGGACTCGACGAGTCCGGCGATCTCGGTCAGTCGCTCCTGGACGTCCTGGAGTTCCTGCTGGAAGACTTCGCGCATGGGGGAGTACCTCTCTCTGCGTACCGGTCGAGTGTCGTCAGCCCAGGTGAACGAACGGTGACGTGGGGCTGAACGCTTCGCGTTCCGGCCTTCCGGGGCGGGTGAACGGTACCGGAACCCCGCGTGACCATCCCTACACTGGCGACATGGACAACGCGTGGCTCGTGCCACTGTCGATGCTCCTCGGCGGGGTCTTCGGCGCGGGCGTCGTGGTGCTGATCATCACCGCCGAGCGCACGGCACGTGCTGCCGACGTGGCGGAGCGGACCCTGCCCGACGGCGTCGCAGCAGTGATCGCGACGATGCACAACCCGGCGGTCGTCATCGACCCGTCGAACACCGTCGTCGCCGCGTCGCCCCAGGCGCTGACCGTCGGGCTCGTCGTCCGGCGACGGCTCGTGCACCAGGAGCTCCTCGACCTGGTCGACCGGGTGCGCAAGAGCGGTGAGATGGGTGCGGAGGACCTCGAGCTCCCGCGCGGACGCCACGGGGAGCTCATCGGGTACCTCAGCTTCCGTGCCGCCCAGCTCGGCAACCGGTACGTGCTGATCACCGCGGACGACCTGACCGAGAGCCGGCGCATCGACGAGGTCCGCCGTGACTTCGTCGCCAACATCTCGCACGAGCTGAAGACCCCGATCGGTGCCATCGGCCTGCTGTCCGAGACGCTCGTCCTCGCGGCCGACGACCCCGCGCACGTGAAGAAGTTCGCCGCGCAGCTCATCACCGAGTCCGAACGGCTCGGCGCCCTGACGAAGGACATCATCGAGCTGTCCCGGCTGCAGTCGGTCGACGCGCTGGAGAACAGCGAGGAGACCGGTGTCGACAAGATCGTGCAGGCCGCGATCGACGCGAACGAGGTCGTCGCGCGTGCCCGGTCGATCGAGATCATCCGGGCGAAGAAGTCGAAGCTCCGGGTGATGGGCGACCCCGGCCTGCTGCAGGTCGCGGTGTCGAACCTCATCGCCAACGCGGTGAAGTACTCACCCGACGGTACCCGCGTCGGGGTCGGCGTCCGGTCCGCGAAGGGCTTCGTCGAGATCGCGATCACCGACCAGGGCGTCGGGATCCCCGAGGCCGACCTCGACCGGGTGTTCGAACGCTTCTACCGCGTCGACCCCGCCCGGTCGCGCGCCACCGGCGGCACCGGCCTCGGCCTGGCGATCGTCAAGCACGTCGTGGGCAACCACGGCGGCGACGTCCGTGTCTGGTCGCAACCCGGCAAGGGTTCGACCTTCACCATCCGCCTGCCCGAGGCGGACACCGAACTGACCACCGCACTCGAAGAGCAACTGGAAGAGCAGCCATCGTGACCAAGATCCTCATCGTCGACGACGAGCCGGCCCTGAGCGAGCCCCTGGAGTTCCTGCTGCAGCGTGAGGGGTACGAGACCTCCGTCGCTGCCGACGGCGTGACCGCGCTGTCGAAGTTCGACTCGGAGAACCCGGACCTGGTGCTCCTCGACCTCATGCTGCCCGGGTTGTCGGGCACCGAGGTCTGCCGGCAGATCCGCACCCGGTCGAACGCCCCGATCATCATGCTGACGGCGAAGGACTCCGAGGTCGACATCGTCGTCGGGCTCGAGCTCGGCGCGGACGACTACGTGACGAAGCCGTACTCGACCCGCGAGCTGCTGGCCCGCATCCGCGCGGTCCTGCGGCGCCGCACCGAGGACGACCCGGCGGACAGCGGGATCCTGCAGGTCGGCGGCATCCGGATGGACGTCGAGCGGCACACGGTGTCGGTGGACGGCTCGGAGACGGCGATGCCCCTCAAGGAGTTCGAGCTGCTCGAGCTCCTGCTCCGGAACGCCGGGCGGGTGCTCACCCGTGGCCAGCTGATCGACCGGGTGTGGGGCTCCGACTACTTCGGCGACACGAAGACGCTCGACGTGCACATCAAGCGCATCCGCTCGAAGATCGAGCGCGTGCCGTCCACCCCGGAGATCCTGGTGACGGTCCGCGGTCTCGGGTACCGCATCGAGGCCTGAGACGGACGGACAGGAGGCCCGGTGCTGGTCCCTGAGGCCAGCACCGGGCCTCCTGTGCGAAGCGTGGCGCTTGCGCGCTGCGACGGTGGCGCCTGCGCGGCGCGGCTACTCGCCGTCCGTCGGCGTGGCCGACGGGGTCTCGACCGGCAGCGTGACCTGACCGGTCGGCTCGGGGGTCGAGGTCGGCGCGAGGGTGGCGTACTCCTCTTGCGAGGTGGTCAGCACCGGCACGTTGGCCGAGACGCCCTCGGCGTCGGGGTAGGAGAAGTACACCTTGACGAGCGAACCGGGCTCGGCGTCCGCGCTGTCGAAGTCGAGGGTGTCGTGCTGCGAGTCGTTCGCCAGGTCGACGTGCGAGTTCGCCGGCACCAGCACGGTCTCGGTGTCGCCACCGATCTCGACCGAGACGGTGATGCCGTCGGTGTCGGAGTTGTTCACGAGCGTGCCGATGAAGCGCGCGCCCTCGCCGTCGTCCGAGATCAGGATGGCGTTGCGGACGTCGACCTTGCCGGTCGAGACGTTCACGCCGTCGGTGATCTGCTTGATGTCGACGGTGTGCGCAGGCGACATGAACTCGCACCCGGTGGCGCCCAGCGCGATGGTTGCCGCAACGGCGACGGACACGAGTACCCGAGCTCGCAAGAGATTCCTCCGTAAGTCGATGAGGACCGGACGGTCCCGCTCCATCCTAGCGATCACCGGGAAGCCCCAGTGCTGAGGGTCCCCTTACCCGAACACCCCTTGTGGTAAACTGGAAGTCTGGGAACGGAGCCTGATACATGCAATTCGAGGTCGGCGAGACCGTCGTCTACCCCCACCACGGGGCGGCAACCATCTCTGAAGTCAAGACGCGCGTCATCAAGGGCGAGGAAAAGGTCTACCTGAAACTGCGGGTCACGCAGGGTGACCTGACGATCGAGGTACCGGCGGACAACGTCGACCTGGTCGGAGTCCGCGACGTGATCGGCAAGGAAGGACTCGACAAGGTGTTCGAGGTCCTCCGGGCACCGTTCACGGAAGAACCCACCAACTGGTCGCGCCGGTACAAGGCGAACCTCGAGAAGCTCGCTTCCGGGGACGTCATCAAGGTGTCCGAGGTCGTCCGCGACCTCTGGCGTCGCGACCAGGACCGCGGCCTGTCCGCGGGTGAGAAGCGGATGCTGGCCAAGGCGCGGCAGATCCTGATCTCCGAGCTGGCCCTGGCCGAGAAGACCGACGAGGACAAGGCATCGACCGTCCTCGACGAGGTCCTCGCGTCCTGAGCGCGTCGAACCACTGAGCGCAGCAGCACTGAACACCACGACGACCGCACGGTTCCCCGAAGGGGTGGACCGGGCGGTCGTCGTCGTTGCAGCCGGGTTCGGCACCCGACTCGGCATCGGCACCGCGAAGGCGCTCGTGCCCGTGGCCGGGCAGCTGATGCTCGCGCGCGCGCTTGAGCCGCTGTTCACGTCGTCGTCCCCGACGCTCGTCGTCGTCGTCGCGCCGTCGGCGCTGCTCGACGACTGCCGCCGGGTGGTCGCCACGGCCGCGGGCGCTGCGGTCGCCTACACGGCGGTCGTCCCAGGAGGCACGGATCGCCATGGTTCGGTCCAGGCCGGCCTGGCCGTGCTGCCGGACTCCGTCACCGCTGTGCTGGTGCACGACGCGGCTCGGTGCCTCACACCCGCTGCGCAGTTCGACCGGGTGTTCGACGCGGTCGCTTCGGGTGCTGGTGCGGGGTACGTCCCCGCGCTGCCCGTCACGGACACGATCAAGCGGGTCGCCGGTGACGTCGTCGTCGAGACCGTCGACCGGTCCGCGCTCGTCGGGGTCCAGACGCCGCAGGGCTTCCCGCTCGACGCGCTCCGCCGGGCGTACGCGGTGTCGACGCAGTCCGAGACCGACGACGCCGGCGTGTTCCAGGCGGCCGGTGGCACGGTGCGCTTCGTCCCGGGCGACGCCGATGCCTTCAAGATCACGACGCCGTGGGACCTCGGGCGGGCGGAGTCGATCGTCCGGTCGCGGGCCTCGGTGCCGGGTGTGCCCGATGCCTCGGCGGTCCGGCTCGGCCTCGGGGTCGACGTGCACGCGTTCGACGCGGCGTCGCCGTGCCGCGTCGGCCTGCTCGACTTCCCCGGCGAACCCGGGCTCTCCGGACACAGCGACGGCGACACGGTGGCGCACGCGGTGTGCGACGCGCTGCTGTCCGCCGGCGGACTCGGCGACATCGGCGGGACGTTCGGCACCGCGGACCCCGCCTACGCCGGCGCGGCCGGCGACGTCTTCGTCCGTGGCGCGGTGGCGATGCTCCTCGACGCCGGCCTCGCCCCCGCCTCGGTCACGGTCCAGGTGATCGGGAACCGACCGCGCATCGGTGCACGTCGGGTCGAGATGCAGGACGCCCTGTCCGCCGTCGTCGGTGCCCCCGTCGCGGTGTCCGGTACGACGACCGACGGCCTCGGCTTCACCGGTCGGGGCGAAGGGCTCGCCGCGATCGCAACAGCCCTCGTCCGACCGGCCTGACGTCCTAGGCTTGGGGCGTGACCGTTCGCCTCTACGACTCCCGCGCCGCAGCCGTCGTCGACCTCGTCCCCCTGGTCGACGGACAGGTCAGCGTCTACGTCTGCGGTCCGACGGTGCAGTCGTCGCCGCACATCGGGCACCTGCGCTCCGCCCTGGTCTACGACATCTGGCGCCGCTGGCTGACCTACCGTGGTCTGCGCGTCACCCTCGTGCGGAACGTCACCGACATCGACGACAAGGTGCTCGACCTGGCCGCCGGCACCGACGAAGCCTGGTTCGCCCGGGCCTACCGCGTCGAGCTCGAGTTCACCGCAGCGTACAACGCCCTCGGCATCCTGCCGCCGACGTACGAGCCCCGCGCCACCGCGAGCGTGCCGCAGATGCACGACATCATCACGAAGCTCATCGACCGCGGCCACGCCTACGTCGCCGCCGACGACTCCGGTGACGTCTACTTCGACACCGGCAGCTGGCCGTCGTACGGTGCCCTGACCCGGCAGCGCCGCGAGGACATGGTCGAGGCCACCGACGCCGACCCCCGCGGCAAGCGCGACGCCCGCGACTTCGCACTCTGGAAGGGTGCGAAGCCGGGTGAGCCGTCGACCGCGGCGTGGGACTCCCCGTGGGGCCCCGGTCGCCCGGGCTGGCACATCGAGTGCTCCGCCATGTCGCGGCGGTACCTCGGCCCGGCGTTCGACATCCACGGCGGCGGGCTCGACCTGCGGTTCCCGCACCACGAGAACGAGCTCGCGCAGTCCACCGCCGCTGGGGACCCGTTCGCGTCCTACTGGCTGCACAACGGA
Source organism: Curtobacterium sp. TC1 (assembly GCF_019844075.1). Taxonomy (NCBI): domain Bacteria; kingdom Bacillati; phylum Actinomycetota; class Actinomycetes; order Micrococcales; family Microbacteriaceae; genus Curtobacterium; species Curtobacterium sp. TC1. Next base: position 3,535,656 of record NZ_CP081964.1, on the reverse strand, counting down.
CTCGTCACGGTCGAGGGCCAGAAGATGTCGAAGTCGCTCGGCAACTCGATCTTCGCCGCCGACTTCCTCGCCGCTGCCCGCCCCGCCGTGGTGCGGTACTTCTTGGGGGCGGCGCACTACCGCTCCTCGATCGACCACCACGACGGCTCGTTGGCGGAGGCCGAAGCCGCCTACGACCGCATCGACGGGTTCCTGCAGCGGGCCGAGGTACGGCTCGAAGGGGTGCACCTCGCCGACGCCCCCGCGGTGCCGGACGCCTTCGCCGCCGCGATGGACGACGACCTCGCGGTGCCCCAGGCGCTGGCCGTCCTGCACGAGACCGTGCGGACCGGCAACGCCGCCCTGGACGCCGACGATGCGGAAACGCTCGGGGTCGCGTACCATCAGGTGGCCGCGATGGTGGAGGTCCTCGGCATCGACCCGCGAGCCGCCCACTGGTCGGGGGGCGGCCAGGACACCTCGGCAGGCCCGCTCGCCGCCCTCGTCGAACGCCTCGTGCAGGAGCGCGCGGACGCCAGGGCAGCACGGGACTTCGCCGCGGCCGACCGCGTGCGCGACGACCTCGCCGCCGCGGGCATCACGATCGAGGACACCCCGTCCGGAACACGCTGGAGCATCGCATGATCGAAGCCACCGCAGACCATTCCGGTCGGAACACGCTGGAGCATCGCCTGAACACGGCAGTGCCGAACAGGAGCTACGCATGAAGAACGTCTCGGGAAGCAAGAAGGGTCGGCCCGGCGCCGTCCGCACCGGTCGCAAGGGCAACAAGCAGGTCGGATCCGGCGGACAGGGTGCCCAGGCGCTCGAGGGTCGCAAGCCGACCCCGAAGGCCGAGGACCGCCCGTACCACCCCGCCGGCAAGCGGAAGGCCGCGAAGGACCGTTTCGAGGCCGCCAAGGGTCGTCACGGTTCCTCGAGCACCCCGCAGGGGCGCACGGGTCGTCCGCCGGCCCGGAAGACCGACGACTCCGAGCTCGTGACCGGACGCAACTCCGTGCTCGAGGCGCTCCGCACGAAGACCCCGTCGTCGACGCTCTACATCGCGTCGCGCATCGAGGTCGACGACCGCGTCAAGGAGATCCTCGCGCTCGCCAACCACCGCGGCGTGCCGATCATCGAGCTCATGCGTCCCGAGCTCGACCGCATCACCGGCCACGACAGCGTGCACCAGGGCGTCGCGCTCAAGGTGCCGGCGTACCAGTACGCCGTGTCCGAGGACATCGTCGAGCAGGCCTTCTCGCGCGACCAGGTGCCGCTCCTCGTCGCGCTGGACGGCATCACCGATCCCCGCAACCTCGGTGCGATCATCCGCTCGACCGCGGCCTTCGGCGGACACGGCGTCATCGTGCCGCAGCGTCGTTCGGTCGGCGTGACGGCGTCGGCGTGGAAGACCTCGGCCGGTGCCGCGGCCCGCACCCCCGTCGCGATGGCCCCGAACCTCACGCAGACGCTGAAGTCCCTGAAGTCGATGGGCCTGTTCGTCCTCGGTCTCGACGGCGACGGCGACGTGGAGCTCGACGGCCTCGCGCTCGCCGACCGTCCGATCGTGATCGTCGTCGGTTCCGAGGGCAAGGGCCTGTCGCGCCTGGTCACCGAGACCTGCGACGCGATCGTGTCGATCCCGATCTCGAGTGCGACCGAGTCCCTCAACGCCGGCATCGCCGCGAGCGTCACCCTGTGGGAGGTCGCCCGGCGCCGTCGCGCCGAGTAGCCGCACCGGCGTCGGCCCGGCCGCTGCGGGCCGTCGACGTCACCCCCTGGAGGCCCGGTGCCGGTCCACGAGACCGGCACCGGGCCTCCAGTGCGTCCGTGGGGTTCCACGACTCGCCGTGCGCGTCCTGCCGAGGTTCCGCGACTCGCCGCCCGCGTCCTGCCGAGGTTCCACAGACGGCCGTTTCGCGCGCCGAGGTTCCGAGATCTCGGAACCTCGACGGAACGGGAACGGGCGCGCGCGCGCGGGCGCGGGCGCGGGCGCGGTCAGACGGTGGCGCGCCAGTCCTCGACGTCGTCGGACTCGTCGCCCGCGGGCTCGGCGTCGTCGACCACGGGGATGGGCAGCGTCATCGACGACGTCGGCGGGTTGATGAGCAGGCGCTCGTCACGGCGGTGGCGCAGCACGTCGTTGATGTAGGCGGTCGTGGCCTCGGGCAGTGAGACCGAACGCTCTTCCTGCTGGGACATGAACCAGCGGTGCTCGAGCAGCTCGTGGAAGACCTCGGCGGGTTCGAGTCGGCCGCGCAGGTCGCGGGGGATCGAACGGACGACGGGCTCGAAGACCCGCGAGACCCACTCGTGCGCCACCATCTCCTCGTCGAGTTCGTCGCGGCCGTTGCGCGCCCGGTACGAGTCGAGGTCGTTGAGCAGACGTCGGGCCTGGTTCTCGCCGGCGTCCAGGCCGGTCAACCGCAGCAGGCGTCGCTGGTGGTGCCCGGCGTCGACGACCTTCGGCTGGATCCGCACCTGCGAACCGCCCTCGGTCGTGTGGATCGAGAGCTCCTCGATGTCGAAGCCGAGTTCGTTGAGCCGCTCGACGCGGTCGTTGATGCGCCAGCGCTCCTTGATGTCGAACTGCTCGGTGCCCGTGAGCTCGGTCCAGAGCGTCCGGTACTGCGCCACGATGCGGTTGGAGACGTCGACGGGGTCGGCGTTCTCGTCGAGACGCCCACCCGCTTCGAGGTCGAGGAGTTCGCCGGCGATGTTCACGCGCGCCACCTCGAGGTCGTTCTCGCGCTGCCCGTTCGACAGGCCGCCGGGGTAGAGCTTGCCGGTCTCGGCATCGACCAGGTACGCGGCGAACGAGCCCGCGTCGCGACGGAACAGTGTGTTCGAGAGCGACACGTCGCCCCAGTAGAAGCCGATGATGTGCAGCCGCACGAGCAGCAGGGCGAGGGCGTCGACGAGTCGGGTGGCGGTCTCCGGGCGCAGGGTCTGCGAGTACAGCGCGCGGTACGGCAGCGAGAAGCGCAGGTGGCGCGTCACGAGCACGGGGTGCAGCTGCTCGCCGTCGGCGTCCACCCGGTTCGTGATGACCGCCACGGGGTCCACGCACGGCACGTCCATCCGCTGCAGCGTGCGGAGCATGTCGTACTCGGCACGGGCGACCTCTTCGCCGGTCTCCTTCACGGCGGCGACGTAGCCGCTCAGGTGCACGAAGCGCACGAGGTGCCGGGAGATGCCCTTCGGCAGGGCGACGATGGTCTCGTCCGGCCAGTCCGCCAGCGGCAGGTCCCACGGCAGGTCGAGCAGGCCGGGGTCGACGGTGGCTGCGGTGATGGACATCGAGTCGGGCACGGTGGATCCTTCGGTGTCGTGGGGGACAGCCGAGAGCCCGCGACCCGCCCTTGTGAGGCGGCGCGGGCTCTCGGGGAGTGCGCTTCGGTTACGCGCTGACGACGGCCTTGTCGTCCAGGCGCTCGCCCGACTCGGTGTCGAAGGCGTGCACGTGGCCCGACTTCGGCGTCACCACGATGGTGTCGCCGATCGACGGGTGCGAACGGCCGTCCACGCGGGCGACGATGTCGACGCGCGTGCCCTTGACGTCGGCGTGACCGTAGAGGTAGCCGTCGGCGCCGAGTTCCTCGACCACGTCGACCGTGACGGGCAGGCCCTCGCCCGACTGCGCCACGACGACGTCCTCGGGGCGGATGCCCACCGTGATCTGGCCGGAACGCGCGTTGGAGAGCGTGTCGCGGTCGATCGCGTGGTTGAGCGTGCCGAACTTGATGCCGCCCTCGACGACGTCGGCCGGCAGCAGGTTCATCGCCGGCGAGCCGATGAAGCCCGCGACGAAGACGTTGTTCGGCTTCTCGTACAGGTCGCGGGGCGTGCCGACCTGCTGCAGGATGCCGTCCTTGAGGACCGCGATGCGGTCGCCCATGGTCAGCGCCTCGGTCTGGTCGTGCGTGACGTAGACCGTGGTGACACCGAGACGACGCTGGAGCGACGCGATCTGCGTACGGGTCTGGACGCGGAGCTTGGCGTCGAGGTTCGACAGCGGCTCGTCCATGAGGAACACCTGCGGCTGACGGACGATCGCACGGCCCATCGCGACGCGCTGACGCTGACCACCGGAGAGCGCCTTCGGCTTGCGGCCGAGGTAGTCCTCGAGGTCGAGGAGCTTGGCGGCTTCCTGCACGCGGGTGGCGCGCTCGTCCTTGCCGACACCGGCGATCTTGAGCGCGAAGCCCATGTTCTCGGCGACGGTCATGTGCGGGTAGAGCGCGTAGTTCTGGAACACCATCGCGATGTCGCGGTCCTTCGGCGGGACGTCCGTGACGTCGCGGTCGCCGATGCGGATCTGACCGGAGTTGACCTCTTCGAGGCCGGCCAGCATGCGGAGCGAGGTGGACTTGCCGCAACCCGAGGGGCCGACGAGGACGAGGAACTCGCCGTCGGCGACGTCCAGGTCGAGGGAGTCGACCGCGGGGCGGGTGCCTCCGGGGTAGAGACGGGTTGCCTTGTCATAGGTGACGGACGCCATGAGCGTTCGGTCCTTTCTTCACCGGCAGGTACGTGCCGGACGATCCGAGTGAAGCGGTCAGCCCGCGAGGGCCCCGGATGGTCGTCGTCGACCATCGAGGTTCATACAACACGAGTTCTCGCGGGTGCGCCACTGTTTTCCACCTGGCCGGTCGGTTCCCAGAGCGTGGTTGGGTGGTTCCCAGAGCGGCCCACTACAATCGCCGGGTCCGTCCGCCGAGCGGGGGTAGGTCGTGCGGACGCCGATCAGGAGGACGACGCACCGATGACCAACCGCCCCGAGGGTGACGCCCGCGCCGCGCGGAACGAGCGCCGCGAAGCCGCCCGACAGCGAGCGCAGCGCCACAGGACACAGCAGAAGCGCCGCCAGCGCGGGACCAGGCTCGGACTCCAGATCGGACTCGGTGTGGTGCTGCTCGCAGCGGCCACCATCGTCACGCTCGTCCTGGTGGACTCCGTGAAGCCCGCAGGCCCCGGGCCGTCGACCATGTCGCAGGGTGGCATCACCCTCGGCGAGGGCCTGAAGCCGGTGACCGCGTCGAGCAGCGCGTCGCCGAGTGCTTCGGCGACTGCCGGTGCCGGCACGGTGCGCATCACGCTGTACGTCGACTACCTCTGCCCGACGTGCGGCGCGTTCGAGCAGGCCAACGGCGACTACATCGAGAGCCTGGTCGACTCCGGCGCCGCCACCGTCGACATCCACCCCCTCGCGATCCTGTCGAACCGGTCGCAGGGCACGAAGTACTCGCTGCGCGCCGCGAACGCCGCCGCCTGCGTCGCCGAGCACTCGCCGGACCAGTTCTACGCGGTCAACAAGGCGCTCTACGCCGAGCAGCCGGAAGAGGGCACACCCGGCCTCACCGATGCGCAGCTCACCAAGGTCGTCACCGGGGTCTCCGGTCTGCAGGACCGCAGGGCCGTCACGAGCTGCATCGCCGACCAGGACTACAGCAAGTGGGTCGACGAGCAGACGACCGCGGTGTCCGGCGGCGACATCCCCGGTTCGTCGCTGAGCGAGTTCCCCGGCACGCCGCTGGTGCTCGTCAACGGGCAGCAGTACGAGCTCACGTCGCCGATCACGAACGACGACTTCCGCACCTTCGTGGTCACCGCCGCCGGTGCCACCGAGGCGACGCCCACCCCGACCCCCACGCCGAGCGCGACGCCCTCGCGCACGCGGAGTGCGACGCCGACGCCCACACCGACCAAGCGCTGACGCGCTGACCGACGGACGGGAGGCCCGGTGCCAGCTGGCACCGGGCCTCCCGTTTCGTCCGTGGTCGAGTCCACTGCCTACAGGGACGAACCGGGGACGCTCAACGTGTCGCAGCTCGTCGCGCCCTGCTGGTAGCCGCGGACGAACCAGCGCTGACGCTGCTCGCTCGAACCGTGCGTGAACGAGTCCGGGTCGACCCGGCCGCTCGAGCGCTCCTGGATGCTGTCGTCGCCCACGGCACTCGCGGCGGACAGCGCATCGGCGATCTCGGCCCGGCTGATCGGTTCGAAGAAGGTCTCGCCGTCCGCGTCCTCGGTGTTCGCCGCGTCGCCGACCCAGGCGCCGGCGTAGCAATCCGCCTGCAGCTCGACGCGGACACTGCCGGACGACGCCCCGGTGCCCGAGCGGTCCGTGCTGGCGAACGCGCCCTGCAGCTGCTGGATGTGGTGGCCCCACTCGTGCGCGACGACGTACATCTGCGCGAGCGGCCCGCCCGACGACCCGTACGTCGACTGCAGGTCGTCGTAGAAGGCGGTGTCGAGGTAGATCGCGCGGTCCGGCGGGCAGTAGAAGGGTCCGGTGGCGGCCGACGCCTGGCCGCACGACGTGTCGGTCGAGCCGTCGAAGAGGAAGAAGTCCGGTGCCGTGTACGAGATGCCGAGCGTCCGGGCCTCGGCGGTCCAGTAGCCGTCGAGGGACTCGGCAGCCCCCTCCATCCGGCACTCGACCTGCAGGTTGGCGTCACGGCCGGTGCGGCACTCCGGCGCGGCGTCGACCGTCTCGCCCTGCTGCTGGATCTGTGTCGTGCCGTCCCCGCCGACGAACCCGCTCAGGTCGAAGCCCGTGAACTGGGCGATCAGGAACACGACGATGGCCGTGACGCCGACCGCGCCTCCGCCGACCGCGGCGGTCCGGCCCCGGCGCTTCACTCGGCCGCCGGAGAGTCGCGAGTCGTCGTTGAACGTCATGCCCCCGAATGTACGGCCCGCGGGACTCGCACGCCGCACGCATGCCCCGCGCGTACCGTCGAGGACGTCGGCGACCCCGACACGTGTCGTACAACCGGAAGGAACCGCAACCATGGCCACTCCCATCAGCACCGTGATGAGCCCCGCCCGCTACGTGCAGGGCAAGGACGCGATCACCCGCGTCGGCGAGTTCGTCGCCCCCATCGGCAAGCGCCCCCTGATCGTCGCCGACGACGTGGTGTGGGGCATCGTCGAGTCCGCGGTGACGGAGAGCTTCCGGACCGCGGACCTGCGGGTCGAGCGTGTCGGGTTCGGCCGGTTCGCCACCCCGGAGGCGGTCGACGCCCTGGTCGAGCAGATCCGCTCGACGGACGCCGACGTCATCGTCGGACTCGGCGGCGGATCCGCGATCGACGCAGCCAAGGCCTCCGGGCACCTCGCCGGCATCCGCTGGGCCAGTGTGCCGACCGCGGCGTCGACCGATGCCCCGACGTCGGCCCTCGCGGTGATCTACTCCGAGGCCGGCGAGTTCATCGAGTACCGGTTCTTCCCCCACAACCCCGACCTCGTGCTCATCGACACGAAGCTCGTCGCGAACGCGCCCGTCCAGTTCCTGGTCGCCGGCATCGGCGACGCCCTGGCCACCTGGGTCGAGGCCCGCGCCGCCAAGCGTGCGAACGCCGACACCATGGCCGGCGGCCTGCAGACCGAGACCGGCGTCGCGCTCGCCGAGCTGTCCTGGAAGCTGCTGCACGAGAACGCCCTGCAGGCCATCGAGGCAGTGCAGGCCAAGGTCGTCACGCCCGCGCTCGAGAAGGTCGTCGAGGCGAACACCCTGCTGTCGGGCCTCGGGTTCGAGTCCGGCGGGCTCGCGGCGGCGCACGCCATCCACAACGGACTGACCGCGGCTCCGCAGGCGCACGGCCTGGCGCACGGCCAGAAGGTCAACATCGGCACGATCGCGCAGCTCGTGCTCGAGGGCGCGCCCGCCGAGGAGATCGAGGACTTCGTCGTCTTCACCACGAAGGTCGGTCTGCCGAACACCCTCACCGAGATCGGTCTGACCGTCGACGACACGACGGAGCTCCGCGCCGTGGCCGAGGCCGCGACGGTGGAGGGCGAGACCATCCACAACATGCCGTTCCCGGTCACGCCGGAGCTCGTGGTCGACGCCCTCATCGCCATCGAGGGCATCGCGCGCAGCATCCGCGCCGAGCACGGCCTGCCGGAGCCGGTGCTCTACCAGCACCACTGATCGGATCGGGATCAGGTGCGGACCAGCGGCTCCACCGTCGCCAGGTCCGTGCCGATCCCGACGTCCACGAGCTCGATCCGTCCAGCGAGGGTGGCGGCCGGCCCCATCAGCAACCCGGCCTTCACCCCGCCGAACGTGGCGGTGACGTCGGCGTGCAGCACGTGGTCGTCCGCGATCCCGCCGGTGTCGACGTCGATGCCGCTCGGCACGTCGACGGCGACGACGAACGGTGCGCGCTGGTCGCGGGCGAGCTCGCGGATCGCGTCGACGACCTCGCGGGCGGGGGAGCGGAGCGCTGCCGGCCCCTGCACCCCGATCCCGAGGATCGCGTCCAGCACCAGGTCGGCCTCGAGCGCCGCGTCGGTCGCGACCGCGGCCAGGCGGTCGCCGTCGTGCGCCGGCACACCGCCGGCACGTGGACCGGACGGACCGTCCAGCAGGCGCGCTCCGCCGTCCAGCGCCGCTGCCAGGCCCGCATCGTGCACTCGTGAGCCGACGCGCAGGACCGCCACGTGCCTCCCGGCAGCCGCCAGCCGTGCACCCGCGAACAGGGCGTCACCGCCGTTGTCGCCACTGCCCACCAGCAGCAGGACGGACCCTGGTCCGTCGCCCGGCCGGACGGCCGGGTCGTCGAGCAGGTCGCCGACGATGCGTGCCAGCCCGTCGGCCGCCCGCTGCATCAGCGGCTCGCCCGCGTCGAGGTGCGGCCGCTCCGCCGCTCGGATCTGGTCACCGCCGTAGCCGTCCATGGCGACCACAGTGCCCCGCTACCCTGGAGGGGACATGTCACTCGTCCCCGAAGCGCCCCGTCCCCGCATCGTGATGTCGCCCGACGGCCTCCGGCTCGCGACCTACGACTTCGGCGATCCCGACGCCCCCGCCGTCGTCGCGGTGCACGGGTTCGCCTCCGGCGCGGTGCTGAACTGGCACGCCTCCGGCTGGACCCGCGACCTCGTCCGCGCCGGCTACCGCGTGCTGGCGTTCGACCAGCGCGGGCACGGTGCGAGCGCGAAGCCGCGCGACCCCGGCGCGTACTCGATGGACCTGCTCGTCGCGGACGTCACCACCGTCATCGACACGTACCTGCTCGACGAGGTCGCGTTCCTCGGGTACTCGCTCGGCGCACGCGTCGGCTGGCACACCGCCGAACGGTTGCCGGACCGCATCACCCGCGCGGTGTTCGACGGCATCCCGGACGCCGACCCGATGCGCCGCGTGCGGGTCGACCAGGCGAAGGCGAACCTGGCGGACGGCACGCCGATCGAGGACCGCGTGACGAACGGCTACCTGACCATGGCCGGCAACGTCGAGGGGAACGACCTCGCAGCGCTCGTGGCGATGGTCGAGGGGATGCGGAACAGCATCGAGCCCACTCCCGACAACGCCCCCGCGCAGCCGATCCTGATGGCGGCCGGCAGCGAGGACGGCATCCGCGACAGCGCCGTGCGGTTGGCGCAGGCAGCTCCGGACGCGTCGTTCTTCGAGATCCCCGGGCGCAACCACTTCAACGCGCCGACCTCGCGGGCGTTCCGCGAAGCGGCGCTGGCGTTCCTGCGTTCCTGACCGGCGCGCGTTGTCCGCGTCGCGCTGACGGGTACTGCCAGGTCCTCGCTGACGGAGGGCGTCGCGCGTACCGTCCCGGCCATGGACTACAGACTCCTCGGCAACAGCGGGACATCGGTGTCGACGCTGACCCTCGGCACCATGACGTTCGGCAGTGAAGCCGACGAACCCACCTCCCACACCATCATCGACACGTTCGTCGCGGCCGGCGGCACCCTGATCGACACGGCCGACGTCTACTCGGGCAACGAGTCCGAGCGGATCATCGGTCGCTGGCTGGCGGCACACCCCACCGAGGCGCAGCAGGTCGTCCTCGCCACCAAGGGCCGCTTCCCGCAGGGGGGCGGCCCGAACGACGTCGGCCTGTCGCGCCGGCACCTCCGGGTCGCCCTCGACGCCTCGCTCGAGCGCCTCGGGGTCGACCACATCGACCTGTACCAGATGCACGCGTGGGACGCCCTGACGCCGATCGAGGAGACCCTGCGCTTCCTCGACGACGCCGTCTCCGCGGGCAAGATCGGGTCCTACGGGTTCTCGAACTACCTCGGCTACCAGATCACCAAGGCCGTCTACGAGGCGAAGGCGCACGGCTGGGCGCCGCCGGTCACCCTGCAGCCGCAGTACAACCTGCTCGTCCGCGACATCGAGCACGAGATCGTCCCCGCCAGCCTCGACGCCGGGATCGGTCTGCTGCCCTGGTCGCCCCTGGCCGGCGGCTGGCTGTCCGGCAAGTACCAGCGCGACGAAGCACCCACCGGCTCCACCCGACTCGGCGAGAACCCGTCGCGCGGCATGGAGGCGTGGGAAGCGCGGAACGGCGACGAGCGCACCTGGGCCGTCCTCGACGCGGTGTCCGCGGTCGCCGATGCGCACGGCGCCTCACGGTCGCAGGTCGCCCTCGCCTGGCTGCTCGCCCGGCCGGCGGTGACGAGCGTGATCCTCGGCGCCCGGACGGTGTCGCAGCTCGAGGACAACCTCGGTGCGGCCGACCTCGTGCTGACCGAGGCGGAGCTCACGCAGCTCACCGACGCCAGCGCACCACGCATCGACGACTACCCGTACGGCACCGCCGGCGTCGCTCAGCGGGAGCGCAAGATCACCGGCGGACGCTGAAGATCCGTGCACGTTCGTGCGGATTCGCGCTGATGTGGGGTCCGGGTGTGGACGCACGGTTCGGTGAGGTGTCATCCTCGTCGCACGACCGGCTGGTTACCGCGTCGAGCGCCCGGAACACTCCCTGATCCGTGTTCCACACGCGCCGATGCCCCGGGTGAGTGATCACCCGGGGCATCGCTCCGCCGGACGGCGGTCGTGGGGCCGGCAGCGGGACTTGAACCCGCAACCCCCGTATTACAAGTACGGTGCGCTACCAATTGCGCCATGCCGGCTGACGCCGCTCATCCTACCGGTGAGGGCGTCGGACGCTCACTCGCCGGACTTCTCCGAGAAGTTCAGCGAGATCGAGTTCATGCAGTACCGGTCGCCGGTGGGGGTGCCGAAGCCGTCGGGGAACACGTGGCCCAGGTGCGAGCCGCAGTTCGCGCAACGGACCTCGGTGCGCACCATGCCGAGCGACTTGTCGTCGATCAGCTGCACGGCGTCGGGGTTCACCGACTCGTAGAACGACGGCCAGCCGCAGCCGGAGTCGAACTTCGTGCCGCTCTTGAACAGCTCTGCGTTGCAGGCCGCACAGGTGTAGACGCCGGCACGCTCCTCGTCGAGGAGTTCACCGGTCCACGGCCGCTCGGTCCCCGCCTGACGCAGGACGGCGTACTGGTCCGGGGAGAGCTCCTCGCGCCACTGGGCGTCGGACTTGTCGACGTTGTATGCCATTGGTTCCTCCTGCTTCCGGTCGGGTTCTTCCGGGCACTCCCGACCACTTCAGTAAACTCGCGACGATGTCCGAGCATTCCGTGCGCCACGCCCGCTGGACCCGTCTGACGACGGACGAACTGTACGGCATCGTGGTGCTCCGGAACCGCGTCTTCGCACTCGAACAACGGGTGACGGCCGAGGACTTCGACGGCCGTGACCGCGAGCCCGAGACCGAGCACTGGTGGTTCGGTACCGACACCGATGCGGTTGGGTACCTGCGCCTCATCCGTCCGGCGGCGGACGAGGTCCACCCGGACGGCACCGAACCGCCGGCGTGGGTGATCGGCCGGGTCGCCACCCACCCGGAGCACCGTGGACAGGGCGTGGCCGGACGGCTCGTCGCCGCCGTCCTCGACCGACACGGGCACGACCCGTTCGTCCTGCACGCCCAGGAGTACGTCGCGGCCCTGTACGAGCGGTACGGCTTCGTCCGGTTCGGGGAGCCGTACGACGAAGCCGGCATCCGCCACGTCGGCATGCACCGCCCCGGGCGCTGATGGACACACGGGCTCGGTACGCCGCCTACGCCGACCGCATCGAGGCGGTCTCGCCGACGTACGCCGCATGGGCACGGTCGCTCGACCCAGCGCTCGTCGCGCTCCTCGCCGAGGTCCCCGAGCAGCAGCGGCAGCCGGAGCTGTTCTTCGCCGTCGCGCGGCGGCTGGGCGCGGACCCGTCGGACCCCGGTGCGCTGCGCGCGATCGGACGGGAGGCCCGCCCCGCCCTGGTCACGGCCCTCGCCTCCGCCACGGTGCAGGCCAACGACCCGCGACGGCTCGGTCCCGTCGTCCCGCTGTTCGCGGCGCTCGCCGAGCGGGCACCGCGGCCGCTCGGGGTGGTCGACGCCGGCGCCGCGGCGGGGCTCTGCTCGATCCCGGACCGGGTGACCCTCGACCACCGGACGTCGGAGTCCCGGGTGCCGGCGGATCGCGCCCCGGTGCGGTCGTCGCGCCCCGACTCCTCGGGGCGCGACGACCACGGCGGGGTGCGCACCGAGCTCGTCCGGATGCACACGGCGCCGGAGGACCCGTCGATCGGACTGGTCGTCGACGTCACCGGCGACGTGCCCGCTCCGGCGAGCAGGCCGATCTCGATCGGCGCGCGGGTCGCGCTCGACCCGAACCCGATCGACCTCGCCGCACCGGGCGCGTTCGACCGGTTGGTCGAGGCCGTCCCGCCCGAGGCGACGGACCGGATCGCCCTGATGCGCGAGGCGGCGCGCGCGACGCTCGCCGCGCCTCCCGTCCGGCTCGTCGGCACGCTGCCAGGTGACCTCGACCGTGCACTGGACGCCCTGCCGGACGACGTGGAGCCCGTCGTCCTGACCACCGGGACCCTGGTCTACGTGCCGGGTGCCGAGCGCCAGCGGTTCGTGGACCGCGTCCGCGAACGCGGTGTGCACTGGATCGCGCTCGAACGCACCGGGATCCTGAGCGGTGTCGCGGCGACGGTGCCCGACGACGTCGACCCCGCGGATCCGGACGCCTTCGCCACGGCCTCGATCGACGGCACCGCGGTCGCCGTCTCGGACCCGTTCGGCACCCGGGTGCGCTGGTTCCGCGACCCGAACCTGTGACCGGTGTTCGCGACAGTCCAGCGCCGTGCCAGGGTCCGGATGCTCTCCGCCCCTACGATGTGCGAGACCCGTTCCCCGACACGTGATCGGAACCGCCGTGACCAGCCCCACCGACGAGCGCCGCGCTGACGAGCTCAGCGCTGACCAGCTCAGCGAGCTCGCACAGCGTGTGCTGTCGTTCGAGCACGACCGGGCACGGCACGACCGCACGAAGGAAGCGGAGATCCGGGTCGAGTTCGAGATGTCGCCGGCGCGCTACTACCAGGTGCTGAACCGCGTGATCGACTCGCCCGCGGCACTCGCGTACGACCCGCAGCTCGTCACCAGGCTGCAGCGGCTCCGGCACGCGCGCACCAGCGCCCGGGCGACGCGCAGCTTCGTCGCGCCCGGCGGCGCTCCCGAAGGACGTGAAGAGGAACGATGAGCACCAGATTCCCCCGTGACCGGTTCGACGACGTCGCCGACGGCCCCCGGGTCGGCGCACACCGCGGTGCCCAGCGCCGCGGCCGTGGCTGGATCGCGTTCGCCTGGGCGGCACTCGCCACCGGCGTGCTCGTCGGCATCGGCGTGCTCGTCCTCGCACTCCTGAACGGCAGCTACTCGTTCAGCGGGTCGGACTCGCCCTCGGCGTCGACGAGCTCGTCGGCCACGGCGAAGCCGTCCGCGTCCGCCACCTCGAAGCCCTCGGCCTCCTCGTCGGCCGGTGCGGATGCCGGTTCCGGAGCGGCCGCGGCCACGCCGGCGCAGCAGGGGACCACGACCGTCGTCGTCCTGAACGGCACGACGACCACCGGTCTCGCCGCCCGCGCCAGCGCCACGCTGACCGGCGCCGGCTGGCAGGTCGCCTCGACCGGGGACGCCGGCACGACCGGGTCGACCTCGACGATCGTGTACTACCAGCAGGCCGCGCAGGCGGCCGTCGCGCAGGGCATCGCGAAGCAGCTCGGGGTCACCGCCGTGCAGCAGTCGGCAGCGTTCCCGAACGCCGATGTGAGCGTCGTGCTCGGGGCCGACTACACCGGCTGATCCGCATTCCGCGGGCCCGTTCCGTCCGCATTTGTGACGGTCGTGTTTCGGGCACGTTGATTTCTGTCGGAATCGACGTGAAACAACGTCACACCTCTTGCCTGATCGGCGTGCTTCCAGCAGAGTCCCTTGCAGACGACGAACACGTCGTTCGCACGGCAGTACCAGGGAGCAAGAGATCATGGCCAACGGAACCGTGAAGTGGTTCAACGCTGAAAAGGGCTTCGGCTTCATCACCGTCGATGGAGGAGGCCAGGACGTGTTCGTGCACTACTCGGCCATCGACATGTCGGGTTACAAGGTCCTCGAGGAGGGCCAGGCAGTGGTGTTCGACGTCGGCACTGGGTCGAAGGGCCCGCAGGCGGAGGCAGTCCGACCGGCCTGACCACACGACACGCATCGTGAACGCGCCGTCCCGTCAGGGGCGGCGCGTTCGTCGTGCGTGGGCCGCGCCGCTCGGCGTGCGTGGCGGGCGGCCGCGGCGGTGGTCGGAGTGCGCTGTTGGCGCAACGTGTGCTGGGAAGACGTGACGAGCCTCCGGATCGTGTTGCACTCGCACCGGGCGAGTGCCAGAATCGGCGTTGGCACTCGCTCACGTTGAGTGCCAGCACGACCCCACGACGTCCGGGAGGGACGAGAACTCACATGGCTAAGATCATTGCTTTCGACGAGGAGGCCCGCCGTGGCCTCGAGCGCGGCCTGAACCAGCTGGCCGACGCCGTGAAGGTGACGCTCGGCCCGCGCGGCCGCAACGTCGTCCTCGAGAAGAAGTGGGGCGCCCCCACGATCACGAACGACGGTGTCTCCATCGCCAAGGAGATCGAGCTCGACGACCCGTACGAGAAGATCGGTGCGGAGCTCGTCAAGGAGGTCGCCAAGAAGACCGACGACGTCGCCGGTGACGGTACGACCACCGCGACCGTCCTCGCCCAGGCACTCGTCCGCGAGGGCCTCCGCAACGTCGCCGCCGGCGCCGACCCCGTGTCGCTCAAGCGCGGCATCGAGAAGGCCGTCTCCGCCGTCTCCGACCAGCTCCTCGCCAACGCGAAGGACATCGAGACCAAGGACCAGATCGCCGCGACCGCGTCGATCTCGGCTGCAGACCCGACCATCGGCGCGCTCATCGCCGAGGCCATCGACAAGGTCGGCAAGGAAGGTGTCGTCACCGTCGAGGAGTCGAACACCTTCGGCACCGAGCTCGAGCTGACCGAGGGCATGCGCTTCGACAAGGGCTACCTGTCGCAGTACTTCGTCACCGACCCCGAGCGTCAGGAAGCCGTCTTCGAGGACGCCTACATCCTGATCGTCAACTCGAAGATCTCGAACATCAAGGACCTCCTGCCGGTCGTCGACAAGGTGATCCAGGCGGGCAAGCAGCTCCTGATCATCGCCGAGGACGTCGACGGCGAGGCCCTGGCCACGCTCGTCGTGAACAAGATCCGCGGCATCTTCAAGTCCGTCGCCGTCAAGGCCCCGGGCTTCGGCGACCGTCGCAAGGCCATGCTGCAGGACATCGCGATCCTGACCGGTGGCCAGGTCATCTCGGAAGAGGTCGGCCTCAAGCTCGAGAACGCGACGCTCGACCTGCTCGGTCGTGCCCGCAAGGTCGTCATCACCAAGGACGAGACCACGATCGTCGAGGGTGCCGGCGACGCTGAGCAGATCGCCGGCCGTGTCCGCCAGATCCGCTCCGAGATCGAGGCGACCGACTCCGACTACGACCGCGAGAAGCTCCAGGAGCGCCTGGCGAAGCTCGCCGGTGGCGTCGCCGTCATCAAGGCGGGTGCCGCGACCGAGGTCGAGCTCAAGGAGCGCAAGCACCGCATCGAGGACGCCGTCCGCAACGCGAAGGCTGCCGTCGAAGAGGGCATCGTCGCCGGTGGTGGCGTCGCCCTCATCCAGGCCGGTGCCGTCGCACTCGAGGCCCTCGAGCTCGAGGGTGACGAGGCGACCGGTGCGAACATCGTCCGCGTGGCCATCGACGCGCCGCTCAAGCAGATCGCGCTGAACGCCGGTCTCGAGCCGGGTGTCGTCGCCGCCAAGGTGCGCGAGCTCGAGTCGGGCTGGGGCCTCAACGCTGCGACCGGCGAGTACGTCGACCTCATCGCCGCGGGCATCATCGACCCGGCCAAGGTCACGCGCTCGGCGCTGCAGAACGCTGCGTCGATCGCCGGTCTGTTCCTGACGACCGAGGTCGTCGTCGCCGACAAGCCCGAGCGTGCCGCGGCCGCTCCGGTCGGCGACCCGACGGGTGGCATGGACTTCTAGGTCCGCTGTTCCGGAAGGGCCCCGCACGCTGCGCGTGCGGGGCCCTTCCGCGTGCGGGGGGCGTGGGGCGCCCGTCCCGTCCCGTCCCGCCCCGTCCCGTCTCGCCCCGTGAGGTTCCGAAATCTCGGCATCTCGGGGCCGGGTTCGCCGTTGTTCGGAACCTCGGCGATCAACGCGCGGCATGTCGTGGAACCTCGCCGAGTCGGTCGGTTCGGACTGGAGGCCCGTCCAGCGTCGTTCTCCGTCGCTGCGTCCGACCGTGGCCGGGTCCGGCGTCTCGTGCGCATGCTCCGTCCGGGCGAGGGCTTCGTGCCGCTCCTCGTCGATGGACGGCCTCGCCGGTCGGTGTGACGCGGCTCCGGACAGAACGGGTCCGCGGCGGACTCGGTGCGCCGGGGTTCCACGACTCGCCGTGTGCTGAACGCCGAGGTTCCGAACTCGAGCGCCACGGGGCGCGACATGCCGAGATTTTGGAACCTCGGGCGCGGGCGCGGGCGCGCGGGCGCGGGTGCGCGGGCGCGGGCGCGCCGGCGCGCGCACCCGCGCCGCGCCCCGCGTCAGGCGGCGTAGTCGCGAGGGAGCAGGGGCAGCCAGACGCGGAAGGTCGCGCCGCCGCCCTCGGTGTCGAAGACCTCGACCGAGCCGTGGTGTGCCGCGACGATGCCCGACACGATGGCGAGTCCGAGCCCCGAGCCGCCGGTGTCCCGCGCGCGCGAGGTGTCGGCACGCCAGAACCGCTGGAAGATCTTGTCGCGCAGCTGCGCGGGGATCCCCTCGCCGTGGTCGATGACGTCGATGTGGGCCATGCCGCGGTCGTCGTCCACGCCGACGCCGATCTCGATCGGGGCGTCGTGTTCGGTGAACCGCATTGCGTTGCCCATCAGGTTCGTCACGATCTGGCGGATCTTGTTCTCCTCCGCCAGGACGATCGGCGGGCGCTTGGGCATCACGACCGTGGGCAGCGGTGTCGTCTCGTCGGTGGGGGCGGCACCGGCCTCGATGTCCATCGCCCGGGTCCGACGAGCACGGAGACGCGCGATCGTCTGCCGCGAGAACGCGATGGGGCCCGTGGTGTTCGCCGAGGTGGGCGACGCCGGGGGGACCTCGCCCGTGTCGGACGACGAGCCCGACGAGAGCGACGACGAGGACGAGGACGAGGACGAGGGCGGCCGCACGGCCTGGGGCACGCTCTCGCCCGTCATGGCGTCCTCGACGAGCACCTGGATCTCGCGGTCCGGGTTGGACGCCATGGTGTCGAGCGCCGAGTCGCGTGCGATGGCGACGAGGTCGACCGGCCCGAGCTCGAGCGGCTTCGACTCGTCGATGCGGGCGAGCTGGAGCAGGTCCTGCACGAGCAGACCCATCCGCTTCGCCTCTTTCTCGATGCGCTCCATCGCCTGGGCGACGTCTTCTTCCTTGCGCAGGGCGCCCATCCGGTACAGCTCGGCGTACCCGCGCAGGGACACCAGCGGCGTGCGGAGTTCGTGCGAGGCGTCGCCGACGAACCGCCGCATCTGGTCGATGGTGCGCTGGCGGTCCTCGAACGCGGTGTCGATGCGTTCGAGCATGACGTTGAGGGACCGGTTGAGCCGGCCGACCTCGGTGTTCGGGGTGTCCGCTTCGAGGCGCTGGTTGAAGTCACCGGCGGCGAAGCGCGCAGCGGTGTCCTCGACGTCCCGCAACGGGTCGAACGTGGCGGTGACGAGCAGCCGCGTGAGCATCGCCCCGAGCAGGATCACCGAGGCACCGAAGCTCAGGAAGATCGCGGTGAACCGCAGGATCGTCTGGTCGGTGTCGGCGCTCGACACCGCGACGAGCACGAAGCCGGTCTCGGTGGAGCCGCTCGTCTGGTTCTGCAGCGATGCGGGGATGACCTGGGCACGCCATTCGTGGTTGTGCTGGCTGTCGTAGAGCGAGAAGCGCGAGCCGTTCTGCGCTGCTGCCGAGAAGTCGAGTTCGCGGATGTCCGGACGGCTCGACGCCTTCGTTTGGCAGATCTTGTCGCCGTCGGCGTCGTACGCGGCGACGTAGGCGCTCTGCGACAGTACGACCGACAGCTTGCAGTACTGCTCGCCGTCGCTGATGTTCTGGCCCTCGAGTTGCTCCGTCGTGCCCTTGACGTTGTTGTCGAGCTGCGCCATCAGGTACGTGGACAGGACGGTCATCGTGCCGAGCCCGGCGACGAGCAGGCCGAGCGCCACCAGGAGCACCGTGATCCCGGTGATCTTGGTGCGCAGGGAGATCCCGTCCCACCAGCGGCTCATTCGCGTGTGCATGCTGCCCCAACGATAGACAGCGGCCGCCCGGTGAAACCGGACGGCCGCCGTGAAGAACGGACGCTACGAGGCCTTGGACGCCTTCAGCATGTACCCGAAGCCGCGCTTGGTCTGGATGATGGGCTCGGCCGAGTACTGGTCGAGCTTGCGGCGCAGGTACGAGATGTAGGACTCGACGATGCCGGCGTCGCCGTTGAAGTCGTACTCCCACACGTGGTCGAGGATCTGCGCCTTCGACAGCACGCGGTTGGGGTTGAGCATGAGGTAGCGGAGCAGCTTGAACTCGGTGGGCGACAGCTCGATCTGCGCGTCGCCGATGGTGACCTCGTGCGTGTCCTGGTCCATCGTCAGCTCGCCGGCGCGGATGATCGCGTCTTCCTCGTCGTTCATTGTGCGCCGCAGGATGGCCTTGATGCGGGCGACGATCTCGTCGAGGGAGAACGGCTTGGTGACGTAGTCGTCGCCGCCGACGGTGAGGCCGGTGATCTTGTCCTCGGTGTCGTCCTTCGCGGTGAGGAACAGGATCGGCGAGGTGTAGCCCGACGAGCGGAGGCGCTTGGTGACGCCGAAGCCGTTCATGTCGGGGAGCATCACGTCGAGGATGATCAGGTCGGGTTCTTCCTCGAGCACGGCCGAGATCGCCTGGGCGCCGTTGCCGACGGCACGGACGGCGAACCCGGCGAAGCGCAACGAGGTCGTCAGGAGGTCGCGGATGTTCGGTTCGTCGTCGACGATCAGGATCTTGGGGCCATCGCTCATGGTCCTATCTTCTGACCGTTCCCTAATTGTTTCCTGAGAGCGGTGCGTACGTCAGCCCACGGGCGCCTGGACCTGGTCGGCATCCAGGATCGTGTAGGAGTACCCCTGCTCGGCGAGGAACCGCTGCCGGTTCTGCGCGAAGTCCTGGTCGACGGTGTCCCGCGCGACCAGCGTGTAGAACGACGCGGGCAGGCCGTCCTTGTTCGGACGGAGCAGTCGTCCGAGGCGCTGCGCCTCCTCCTGCCGTGACCCGAAGGAACCGGAGACCTGGATCGCGACGGTGGCGTCGGGCAGGTCGATCGAGAAGTTCGCGACCTTCGACACGACGAGCACGTCCACCTCGCCGGCTCGGAACGCGTCGTACAGCCGCTCGCGTTCGTCGACCGGGGTCGCACCGGTGATCTCGGCCGCGTCGAGCGACGCGGCCAGTTCGTCGAGCTGGTCGATGTACTGCCCGATCACCAGGATCTGCTCTCCGCGGTGCTTCTCGATGAGCTCCCGCACGACCGGGGTCTTCGCGGGCGAGGTGGCGGCGAGCCGGTAGCGCTCGTCGTCGCTCGAGGCCGCGTACTCCAGGCGCTCCTGGTGCGGCAGGTCGATGCGCACCTCGTAGCACTCGGCAGGGGAGATGTAGCCCTGCGCCTCGATCTCTTTCCACGGAGCGTCGTAGCGCTTCGGGCCGATGAGCGAGAAGACGTCGCCCTCGCGGCCGTCCTCGCGCACGAGGGTCGCCGTGAGGCCGAGTCGACGGCGTGCCTGCAGGTCCGCGGTCAGCTTGAAGACCGGTGCCGGCAGCAGGTGGACCTCGTCGTACACGATGAGGCCCCAGTCGAGGGCGTCGAGCAGCGACAGGTGCGTGTACTCGCCCTTCCGGCGGGCGGTGAGGATCTGGTACGTCGCGATCGTGACCGGCCGGATCTCCTTGACGCTGCCCGAGTACTCGCCGATGTCCTCCGGCTGCAGGGTCGTCCGCTTCAGGAGCTCGCTGCGCCACTGCCGTGCGGACACGGTGTTCGTCACGAGGATGAGCGTGGTCGCCTTGACGGTCGCCATCGCACCGGCGCCGACCAGGGTCTTGCCGGCGCCACAGGGCAGCACGACGACACCGGAGCCCTGCGCGAAGAACGTGTCGACGGCCTGCTCCTGGTACGGGCGCATGTGCCACTCGGCGGTGTCGAGGTCGATCGGGTGCGGCTGCCCGGGGGTGTAGCCCGCCAGGTCCTCGGCCGGCCAGCCGAGCTTCACGAGCTCCTGCTTGATCTGCCCGCGAGCCCACGGCTGCAGCTCGACCTCGGAGGGACTCCGCATGTCGCCGAGCAACGGCTTGATCCGTTTCGACCGGATGACCTCGGCCAGGACGGACGGGTCCTCGGCGGTGAGGAGCAGCACGGGAAGGCGCTCGAGTTCCTCGGTGGGGGAGTTCGCGATGACCGGGGCGTCCTCGCGCTCCTCCCGCCGGATGACGAGTCGCCCGTAGCGCGACACCGTGTCACGGATGTCGACCGTGACGCTCTGCGGGACGGGGAACTTGGCGAACCGCTCGAGCGTGGCGATCATCGCCTCGGCGTCGTGTCCGGCGGCCCGTGCGTTCCACAGGCCGAGGCGGGTGATGCGGTAGGTGTGCACGTGCTCGGGGGCACGTTCGAGTTCGGCGAAGGCCGCGAGCTCGTGGCGTGCGTCCTCGGCATCGGGGTGAGCCACCTCGAGGAGCACGGTGCGGTCGCTCTGCACGATCAGCGGTCCGTTCATGACCTGCCAGCCTAGCCGTCGTCACCTGCGTTCGGGTGACCGCGCCCCTCAGGCGTCGCTCTCGACCGCCACGACGAGCGACAACGGCAACGTGCGTTCGACGTCGACGCTGGTGTCACGGCCGCGGACGCGGCCGGCCGCGACGGAGGTCGGGATGATCGAGAACGGCCGCTCGGACCCGTCCGGCATGCGGACCGTGAGCCGGATCGGCGTCCGCCCGCGCACGGCCAGGTCGATCTGCCGTCCCAGCCACTCTTGCTCCGGCTCGGCGTCACCACGCTGGGTGGTCAGGCGGAGTCGTTCCACGAGTGCGTGCGCCGCCTGTTCCGGCGAGCGTCCGGTGGGGCTGCGCCGACCGGGAGGCCCGTGGTGCGTCTCGGGGCGGGCGCCGGTCGCGAGCACGGCCGGGTAGCGCTGGTCCTCGAGCGCGGTGTGCACGACGTGCGCCGGGTAGCGGGTGGTCAACGTCGTCAGGTCGCTGCGCTCCCACGCCATCTGCCGGAGTTCGGCGTCGACACCGATGAGGTCGAGCTGGTCCGCGGTGCCGCGCACCACGGCGCCGACCCCACCCTCGCCGCGGTCGACGACGATGCTGCCGTCGCGTCCGGCGACCTGGTCGACCAGGTAGGCGAGCGGCTGCGGGACACCCGTCGACGACAGTCGGGTGAGCAGTGCCAGGACGTCGTCGCGGGAGTGCCCGGCACGGAACGCCGCGCGCAGGGTGTCCTCGGAGATCCGGTACCGGGCGGCCAACCCGGGGGCTTCGAGCACGGCGACCGTGCGCAGGGCGGCGTCGTCGACCGGTGCGAGGGGGCCGGGGGCGATCACGGTCAGGTCGTGCTGCAGGTACACCTGGTCGACGGTGCCGGGCAGGTCCTCCGACGCGGGTCCGGCGTCACCGTCCAGGAGCGCCCGTCCGGTGCTCGTGACGATGCCGTCGACCGCGAGTCCGAGCGACCCGGCGGTACCGGCGGCGTCGAGCAGGAGGGCGTCGAGCCAACGGGAGCCCGCGGGGTACGCCCAGCGTCCGAGCGCCACGAGGTCGCGCAGGTCGTCGTCTGCGAGCGCGAGGACCTCGTGCACCGCGGTACCGAGGGTGTCCGCCCAGGCCGACACGAGCGTCGCCCAGCGGTCCGGCCAGTCGGTGACCAGCCAGGCCTGCCCGGCGTCGGTGACCGTCCAGCGGCCGGAGCCCGGGTCCGCGAAGCCCACGCGGTCGAGCAGTTCCAGCCTCCCGGGCACGACGTCCGCCTCGGTGCCGGTGCGCTCGGCCAGGGCCTTGGCGAGTGGCGTGCCGATGCCGCCCTTGACGAGTTCGCGGACCGAGCCGGCGTCCACCGCACGCAGCAGTTCGGCGAGCACGGTCATGCTCGAGAACGCCTGCTCCGCGCCGGAGGTGCGTGCGCGGTCCCGGCCGGCCACGTCGTCGGCGTGCGGAGCGCGGTCGGGGCGATCCGGGCCTCCTGACCGTTCCAGTGCCACGAGGTCGGGGTGGGCGGCCACGCGTGCGGCGACCGCGTCGTCGACGGCGCCGTCCTCGTCGGCCAGGCCGAGCGTGATCGCCGGACCCAGGCTGTCGGCGTCCCCGCTGTCACGGAGCGCCAGGATGGTGGCGCGGGGCAGGTGCTCGACCGCGGCGTCGACGGCGTCGTCGGTGCGGAGCGCCTCGGCCAGGTCGAAGAAGTCGGTGATCCGTTGCGGACCGGTCTCGCCGAGGGCGGCCGGGGGCAGGCTCCGCGCAGCGACGAGTCGTTCGAGGGAGTCGTCCGGCAACGCCCGGAGTCGGGCGGCCAGGTCGGCGGTGGTCGTCATCGTCCGGTGCCAGCGTCCGGGGCGGACGTCAGCGAGCCGTCCGGTTGGCTCGTGCGCGACGCGTCCAGGTGATGCCGAGGAGCGTGAAGACCAGCACCATGCCGATCGGGAACCCGACGAGCGGGATCGCCATGATCACCGGCCACGGCATGGAGCCCTGCGCGCTCGGGACCGTCAGCCACATGACGATCATCGCCGCCATGCAGAGGAACGCAGCGATGAAGATGCCACCGACCATGAACGCCAGAGCGCGTTCGGTACGATTGAACGTCACCGGGGGTTCTGCGGAATCCTGCGGGTTCCCGGTTGATCGGGTCGGATTGGCCATCGACCCAGGATATCCGACGCACCACGGCCGTACCACGACCTCGAGGAGTCCACGCATGCCCACCGGCAAGGTCAAGTTCTACGACGACGACAAGGGCTTCGGCTTCATCACCGGAGACGACGGCGACCAGGTGTTCCTGCACGCTTCCTCGCTGCCCGACGGCGTCGTGACCGTGAAGGCGGGATCCCGGCTCGAGTACGGCGTCGTGCAGGGGAAGAAGGGGTCGCAGGCACTGTCCGTGCGGCTCCTCGACCCGCAGCCGTCGTTGTCGCGGATGACCCGTCGCTCCGCAGACGACATGGCCGTGATCGTCGAGGACCTGGTGAAGGAACTCGACCGGATCAGCGGAGACCTCCGCCACGGCCGCTACCCGAAGAACGGCGATCGACTCGCCGCCATCCTGCGGCACGTCGCAGACCAGTTGGAGGCGTGACGCCATGACAGACAGCGACGCAGTACCTGTTGACTACACCGACCTGGCGCGGACCGCGCTGCTCGAGGTGACCCCGGAGTCGAGCATCGGCGCGCCCGTCGGCACCGTGGACGAGGGCGACGGCGTCGTCTCCGTCCTCTTCGCGAACCGCATGCCGGGGTACCCCGGCTGGCGCTGGACCGTCAGCGTCGCGAAGGTCGGCGACGAGGACCCCACCGTGCTCGAGGTCGAGCTGATGCCCGGCGACGGCTCGCTCGTGGCGCCGGAGTGGGTGCCGTGGTCCGAGCGACTGGCCGAGTACCGGGCGGCGCAGGACCACGAGTCGGACGAGGAGTCCGACGACGATTCGGATGACGACGACGAGGACGACGACTTCGACGACGAGTCGGACGACGACTCGGACGAGGACGCCGACTACGACGACGCGGACGATGACGAAGCCGACGACGAGTCGGATGACGACGACGACTTCGACGCCGACGAGGACGACCTGGACGAGTCGGACGACGACGACATCGAGGGTGTGGACGTCGACGCGCTCGCCGAGGTCGACGATGACGCCTCCGACGGTGACGACGAAACGGTCGACGAGGCTCCGCAGCCGCCCCGCCGTCGCCGCGCCCAGCGCGTGCGGCCGGTCGACCCGGACGCCGACCTCGTGGTCGACCAGCTCGACGCGGGCGAGATCGACCCGGACTTCCACCGCTCCTGACCCGCGCTACCAGAACGACGAAGCACCACGGTCTCCCGTGGTGCTTCGTCGTTTCCCAGGTGTCCGTCGACCGGACGGCGGGGCGTGGGGTCAGCGCAGGGCGTCGACCGTGAAGTCGATCGCCTGCACGAGCTTCGCGACGTCGTCCGGGTCGATCGCGGTGAACGTCGCGACGCGCAGCTGGTTGCGGCCGAGCTTCCGGTACGGCTCGGTGTCGACGATGCCGTTCGCGCGCAGGGTCGCGGCGACGGCCTTGGCGTCGATCGAGTCGTCGAGGTCGATCGTGGCGACGACCTGCGAGCGGGCTGCGGGATCGGTGACGAACGGGGTCGCGTAGTCGACCGACTCGGCCCAGTCGTACAGCGTCGACGACGAGGTCTTCGTGCGGGTGTCCGCCCACGCCAGGCCGCCGGACTCGTTGATCCACCGGACCTGGTCGTCGAGCAGCAGCAGCGTCGAGATCGCCGGGGTGTTGAGCGTCTGGTTCAGGCGCGAGTTGTCGACGGCGTTCTTGAGCGACAGGAACTCCGGGATGTACCGACCGCTCGCCGCGATGCGCTCGACGCGCTCGATCGCTGCGGGGGAGAACAGCGCGAGCCACAGGCCGCCGTCGGAGGCGAAGTTCTTCTGCGGTGCGAAGTAGTAGACGTCGGTGGCGTCCACGTCGAACGCGGCACCACCGGCGGCGCTCGTGGCGTCGACGACCGTGAGCGCTCCGGCGTCACCGGCGGCGCGGACGACCGGGGCCATCACGCCGGTCGAGGTCTCGTTGTGGGGGTAGGCGTAGACGTCGACGCCGTCGATCGGCTCGAGCGCGGCGAGTGATCCGCCGGGGGCCTCGACGACGTGCGGCGCCTCGAGCCACGGTGCGCCGGCCGCCTTGGCGAACTTCGACCCGAACTCGCCGAAGGACAGGTTCTCCGCACGGCGTTCGATGAGGCCGAACGCGGCGGCGTCCCAGAAGGCGGTCGAACCGCCGTTGCCGAGGACGACCTCGTAGCCCTCGGGGACCTGGAACAGGTCGGCGAGCCCGGAGCGGACGCTGCCGACCAGGTCCTTCACGGGCTTCTGACGGTGGGACGTGCCGAGGATCGTGGCCCCGCGCGTCACGAGGGACTCGAGCTGCGCGCCGCGGATCTTGGACGGTCCGCAGCCGAAGCGGCCGTCGGTGGGGAGGAGTTCGGCGGGGATGACGATGTCTGCCATGCGGCGATCCTACCGAGCGCGATCCCAGTGCTGGTGCGCCTGTACCGGCCGGACGGGGTTGCCCGACGGGGTGCGGCCGCGGCGCTCTTCTTGCCCCGTGCAAGTGTCGGTCGGAGTTCGTCGGTCCGAACAAGTAGGGTGGTGGCCGCTGGGCCCAGACATGAGAGGCGGACCGTGACCGATCTCGTCGACACCACGGAGATGTACCTTCGCACCATCCTCGACCTCGAGGAGGAGGCGATCGTTCCGCTGCGCGCCCGCATCTCGGAGCGGCTCGGTCACTCGGGCCCGACGGTCTCGCAGACCATCGCCCGCATGGAGCGCGACGGCCTGGTCGTCGTCTCCGGCGACCGCCATCTGGAACTCACCGACGAGGGCCGCTCACGCGCCACCCACGTCATGCGCAAGCACCGTCTGGCGGAGCGACTGCTCGCCGACGTCATCGGGCTCGACTGGGCCTTCGTCCACGACGAGGCCTGCCGGTGGGAGCACGTCATGAGCGAGCAGGTCGAGGTCCGCCTGCTCGAGATGCTCGGCAACCCGACCGAGTCGCCGTATGGCAACCCGATCCCCGGCCTGGCCGAGATCGGCGGCCCCGCCGCCGCCGGGTTCCTCGACGGCGTGCAGAACATCGTCGCCGCGACCGAGGGCACCGACGCCGTCGCGACCGGCGTGATCCGACGTCTGGGCGAGCCCGTGCAGTTCGAACCCGAGCTCCTGCACCAGCTCCGCACGGCCGGCGTCATGCCCGGTCGGCTCGCGGGCGTGCAGCGCGCCGGGGCCTACGTCGCCGTGCGTGTCGAGGGCGAGGACTCGGGCATCGAGCTCCCCGTCGAGGTGGCGCAGCACGTGTACATCGAGCGGAACTGATCTCCCTGCTCTGACCAGGGCTTCTTAACCGTTTCGTTACAAACGCGCCGTTTCATCTCGACAAGGTAACGACGGCCCCGTACACTCGTCGAGTCCCCGCGCTGCGCCTGAGCCGGAGACCCGTGGCAGGACGTCTCGAACCCGTCTCCTGCCTCGATCGGAAACGATGACGAACGGATGGGGTTGCACGTCGCCGGACACCCACGGCAGCGTGATGACGAGACGCCGGAGACCACACCCTTGACGCAGACCGGTTCCGCCGCGGACGACCAGACGCCCGCGAACCCGACGAACACCGAGAACGCCACCGACGCCCCGCTCACCCGGCGGTCCGCCCGCCAGGCCGATGCGCGCCCGACCCGCAAGGTCGTCCCCGTGCGGTCCGCGCCGCTCCCCGGCGGCCGTCGTGCCGCGCAGGCTGCAGCCAGTGCCACCGCAGCGAAGGCCAGTTCGGCGTCGCGCAAGCGCAAGTTCCTCGCCCCCATCGTCCTGACGGTCGCCGCCGGCATGTTCGGCACCGTGGCGGTCGCACCGGCCTTCGCCGCGCAGCCCGCCACCGGCACCGACGCGGCGAACGCCCAGCGTCAGGTCCGCGCGACCGAGAGCCAGGAGTTCTCGGTGTCCGACGCGGTGGCCCTGGCCGGCACGAGCCGCGACGGCTACGGCGCGACCTCGACCGCGACGCTCGACGCCCGCGCAGCGGCGAAGCAGGCAGCGGCCGACCAGGCCGCGGCCTCGGAGCAGGCCGCGGCCGACGCCGAGGAGCAGGCGTCCGCGACCCAGGCCGCGCGTGCGCAGACCGCCGAGCAGTACGCCTCGTACACCGGCCCGTCCGCCGCCGACTACGTGGCCAGCTCGACCGCCGCGGACACGCCGTTCTCGCTGCCGGCCGTCGTCGCGACCGCCAAGCAGTACATCGGCACCCCGTACGTCTTCGGCGGCGCCGACCCGTCGGGCTTCGACTGCTCGGGCTACGTCATGTTCGTGTACGCGCAGTACGGCATCAACCTCGCACACTCCGTGCCGCTGCAGGACCAGGCCGGCACCACGATCCCCGAGTCCGAGGCGCAGCCCGGTGACGTCGTCATCTTCAACAACGAGGCGCACGACGGCTTCTACATGGGCAACGGCATGATCATGGACGCCCCGAAGCCCGGTGGCTCCGTGTCGATCCGTCCGATCTGGTCCAGCGACTACCACATCGTCCGCTTCGGCATCTGAGGCATCTGCGGCGCCGCGGCGTCCGACCCGACCGCGGGGCATCGATCCCGTGAACATCGCCGGAACCGGCCCGTGCACCCTCGTGCCGGGCCGGTTTCTGACGTAGCCTGGCGCTGCACCGGTCCGCAAGGCCCCGAGCAGGGAGACCCCATGTCGATGTTCCGCACGACCCGAACCATGGGTCGGCGCGCGCGCATCGACATACGGTCGACCACCGCCTGCGTGCACGAGCACGCCCCTGCATGACGAGAGCACTGCCCATCCGGGTGGTGCTCTTCGTGGTTCAGGGGACGTGTGCGCGAGCGACGGTCACCTGCGAAGGACCCCGGTCCGACGCACCCGCAGCGCCTGGAAGCCGTCCAGGCACGTCGGAAGGGAACCAATGCGCACTCTCGTCCTCAACGCCGGTTACGAGCCCCTCGCGGTGATCTCGTTCCGACGAGCCCTCGTGCTGGTCATGAACCAGAAGGCCTCCGTCGTCGCCGCCGACCTCGAACACCCGGTCACCGGGTCGACGTCGAGCTACGACCGTCCGTCCGTCATCATCCTCACCCGGTACGTGCGGATCCCGCACTCGAGACTCGTGCCGGTGTCGCGGCGAGGCGTCCTGCGCCGTGACGCGAACCGGTGCGCGTACTGCGACCGGCACGCGACGACCATCGACCACGTGCAGCCGAAGTCGCGCGGCGGGCAGGACTCGTGGGAGAACCTCGTGGCCTGCTGCCTGGCCTGCAACAACGAAAAGGGTGACCGCACCCCGCAGGAGATGGGCTGGCGGCTGCGCTTCCGTCCGAAGATCCCGCACGGTTCGTCGTGGGTCGTGCGCGGCATCGAGCGTCCGCAGGCCGAGTGGGACGAGTACCTGGTGGCCGCGTAGCGGCCGGCCCGCCGCGCTCACCATGTTCGGACTGGAGGCACGTAGCGAACCCGCCACGTGCCTCCAGACCGTCAGATGGGTGCGTTCAGAGCGCGCGCTTGCGGCCCGGCAACAGGAAGATCGCAACGATGCCGAAGGCGATGTAGACGAAGTTGAACAGCGACGCGAAGGTGACCAGCGCGTGCGATCCGCCGGTCACGACGGCGTGCGCATCGTTGAGCCCGCCCGCCGCCATCAGGGTGGTGGGGTCGGTGAGGGCGTGCAGGAGCATCGGGACGATCAGCCACCGGCTCACCCGGAGCGCGAGGAACATCATCGCGCCGAAGCCCATCGCGTAGCCGACCGTCGCGAACACGAGCAGCGGGTTGCCGCCGCCGAGCAGGTTCTGCAAGTGGATCAACCCGAAGACGACCGACGACAGCACGTAGACCGCACGCTCGCTGTACCCGTGGTGTTCGAGCAGCTCGACCGTGAGACCGCGGGTGAGGAGTTCTTCGGCGAACCCGACGCACAACCCGAAGAACAGGATCGCGAGGACGAGTGCGGGGGCGAACCGGGACCAGTCGGTGCCGGCGAGCTTCATCACCGGCGGGACGACGGTGATGAGGACCGCGATCCACATCCACCGCGGGGCGCGTGCAGTGCGCCGGCGGAACAGGTGCGGCAACCACCCGAGTGAGCGCGCGAACAGCAGCAGGAGCAGTCCCATCAGGCCGATCGGCAGGATCGAGGCCAAGAGCACGCTCGCGGGGTCGCCGTACAGGTCGTCGAGGTCGATGAACGGCCGCACGAACAGGCCGATCAGCTGACTGATGCCGAGGTACACGAGCAGGTAGACGGCGGCGAGCAGGATCGAACGCCACCACCCGCCGCGTGCCCAGAAGCGTTGCCACGCGTTCTCGGTCGTCTGATCCGTCATGTGGTTCCCCTGTGGTGTGTGTGGTGCCTGGTGGGTGGCTGACGGCCTCAGCCTGCCGCATCCCGGGTCCGCCTGCCGATGGGGGTCCGACAGGTCAGCGAACGCTGTATGGTCAGTGCATGCTGACCACTGCACCGCGGCTCGACGTCATGCACCGGCTCGGCCGGGCGATGGCGGACCGGACACGATCCCGGATCCTGCTCGAGATGCTCGAGGCGCCGGTCCACCCGGGCCGGCTCGCCACCGACCTGGGGCTCACCCGCTCCAACGTCTCGAACCACCTCGCCTGCCTGCGCGGATGCGGCATCGTCGTCGCGGTACCCGAGGGGCGCTCCACCCGCTACGAGATCGCCGACCCGCACCTCGGGGCCGCGATCCGCTCGCTCCTCGAGGTCGTGCTCGCCGTCGACGACGGCGAAGCGTGCACCGACGAGGACTGTGACGTCCCGCTCTGCTGCGGACCCGGCGCATGACCGGGGTGACGGCTGCGGTCGTCCCCGACCGCCGGCGCGTGCTGCAGCGACGGATCCGGTGGATCGTCGCCGCGACGATCACGTACAACGTCATCGAGGCGGTCATCGCGATCGCCGCCGGTTCGGTGGCCTCCTCGACCGCCCTGATCGGCTTCGGACTCGACTCCGTCGTCGAGGTCCTGTCCGCCGCTGCGGTCGCGTGGCAGTTCGCCGGGCCGGACCCCGAAGAGCGGGAACGCGTCGCGCTCAAGGTCATCGCGGTGTCGTTCTTCGCACTGGCGCTGTACGTCAGCGTCGACGCGGCGCTGACCCTGACCGGGGTGCGCGAGCCGGAACACAGCACCGTCGGGATCGTGCTGGCGGCGGTGAGCCTCGCCGTGATGCCGTTCCTCAGCCTGCTCGAACGTCGTACCGGGAAGGAACTCGGTTCGGCGTCGGCGATCGCGGACTCGAAGCAGACCCTGGTGTGCAGCTACCTGTCCGCCGCGGTGCTGGTCGGTCTGCTCCTGAACACGCTGTTCGGGTGGTCGTGGGCTGATCCGGTGGCCGGCTTGGTCGTCGTCGTGTTCGCAGTGCGCGAGGGGCTCGAGGCCTGGCGCGGTGACGCCTGCAAGCAGCCGGTCGGCGCCCTGACCGGCGAGCGTGCGAGCGACGCCTGCGACTGCTGCTGAAGACGTCGCACGGCGCCCGCGGTCCGGGTGTCGGTCCCGCTGAGTAGCGTCGCCGCCATGGGCGAGACACCGCAGATCGACGACGCGACCATCGAGGACCTCCGCGCGCGACTGCGTGCCACGCGCTGGCCGGACGCACCCGCCGGCGCCGGGTGGTCGCTCGGGGCGGACGTCGACGAACTCCGGGCACTCGTCGCGTACTGGGCCGACGGCTTCGACTTCGACGCGCACCGGGCACAGCTCGCCGCGCTGCCCAGCCGACGGCTGACGATCGACGGCACCGGGATCCACGTGCTGCACGTCCGAGCCGGCACGCCCGACGCGTTGCCGCTCCTGCTCGCGCACGGCTGGCCCGACTCCGGGTGGCGGTACCGCAAGGTCCTGCCGATGCTCGTCGAGGCCGGGTTCGACGTGGTCGTGCCGGACATGCCCGGGTACGGCTTCTCCGACGCGCCGCCGCAGCCGATCGACGCCCGCGCGGTCGCCGGCATGTGGGCCGAGCTGATGACCGAGCTGGGCCACGAACGATTCGCCGTCGCCGGCGGGGACATCGGCACGCACGTCGCCCGCTACCTCGCGCTCGACCACGCCGACCGGGTCGTCGCCGTGCACCGCATCGACGGCGGGCTCGCCTGGCCGGGCATCGACCTCGACACGTTGTCGCCGGAGGAACGCGGGTTCGTCGCTGCGACCGCCCGCTGGCGCGACGCCGAGGGCGCCTACGCGATGATGCACCGCACCAAGCCGCAGACCGTCGCGGTCGGCCTGAACGACTCACCCGCCGGACTCGCCGCGTGGATCGTCGAGAAGCTCCGGTCGTGGAGTGACTGCGACGGCGACCTGTGGTCGGTGTACACGCAGGACGAGGTGCTCGCACTGCTGACCGAGTACTGGGCCACCGGCACGATCGGCTCGGCGATGCGGATGTACCGCGCGAACGCCGCGATCCCGCCGGAGCAGTCGGCCCGCCGGGTCGAGGTGCCGTCCGGGTTCTCGCTGTTCCCCGGCGACCTGGTGGAGCCGCCACGGGCGTGGCTCGAGCGGACGACGAACCTGGTGTCGTACCGGATGATGCCGCGCGGGGGACACTTCGCGCCGTTCGAGCAGCCGGCCCTGTACGTCGACGAGCTCACGACCTTCCTGGAGCCGTTCCGCCGCTAGAGTGGACGGGCCAGCCTCTGTAGCTCAATGGAAGAGCAGTTCCGTCCTAAGGAAACGGTTGGGGGTTCGAGTCCCTCCAGGGGCACTGACTCCCCCTCAACCAGGCGTAGCAGCCTGGCTGGGGGCAACAGTGACCCGAACGGCCTGCTCGTCAGGGAAGTAGTCCAGACGCAGCCCCAAACGGTCGTAGAGGCGCGCTCGCTGCTCTCGGCTGGCGAGGCCCATCACTACCCGCATTTCACGCCCTACAAGCTCAAACAGCCGCAGAGCTTCCTCTGCGTTCGCATCGGTCATCTGAACGCTTTAGATGCGGGTCAGCACCTGTTCCAGCTCCTGCTCTCGCTGCATGAGCAACTCCTGGACGCGAGACGA
This sequence comes from Curtobacterium sp. TC1, assembly GCF_019844075.1. NCBI lineage: Bacteria > Bacillati > Actinomycetota > Actinomycetes > Micrococcales > Microbacteriaceae > Curtobacterium > Curtobacterium sp. TC1. The sequence continues at coordinate 3,503,588 of NZ_CP081964.1, read as the reverse complement.
ACCCTGCCTTTCCAGAGCGGCAAGCAGGTTTCCGATGCTGGCCTGCAACGAGCGCTGCTGCACCTGCAACCGCTCCACCTCCCGTCTCACGAGGGAGGTGTTCTCTTGCAAGCTATGGCGTGCTACCCGAGCAGATTCACATCACTTCGTTCACCTGAAGAGGCCAAAGATTTCTTGTATTGAACTACTGCTGCTGGCAGCATGCGGCAGATAAATCGAAGAGAGACGAGAATAGTTTGCTCTTCCTCCTCGCAGTTCACTGCTTGGAGCAGCTACCCACGGAGGTGGTGCTTGCACCAGTGAAGCACCTCTTCACTGTTCTCACCCGAGTAGAGAAATGGAGTAACCATGAGCAAGGACACCCGCACCCACACACAAGAAGCTCTTGTGGAGGTAACGGATTTCGCTCGGCGTCGTTGGGGAACCGCAGCCGCCGAAGAGCAACTAGCGAGAACGGCGTGACTAAGGACCCGGTGCCAAGCCGAGGCACGGGGTCCTGGCTGCTGTCCCCTTGGGGGTGTCGCTCGTCCTGTGTAACCTGCGAGCATGAACGATCTGAGCGGCTGGAAGTCGCCGCTGGCCCATGCACCGCAGCGAGCCTTGGTGGAAGGATTCCCTGGCTGGGTGCGGCAACCACTCATCCCGTGGTTCAGGACTCACCTCGCACCAAGTCAGTCTTGGATGGACACTTCTGAGCTGCTTGCGTTCCAGTTGGCCACGCAGAGCGACCATGGCTTCACGGCCGAGGAGGCACACTTCCCGACCACGGTCGTCGGTTGGTTGCAGAAGTGCGACGATGACACGTTCGTGCAGTTCCTCCACTTCATGCTCTGGTTGGAGTCAGAGAACGGGACGCGTTACTCGGGCGTTGCGGTGGTTGAGGAGGTGCTAAGCAGCGCTGGAAGTAAGTGGGCAGCTGCGAACGTGGGAGGCAGGAGCGTTCTCGTTGAGCGGGTACCCGAAGGTGTGCTGAACTCGGTGACGGAGGCGCTGTCGGGTACGGACGCAGCATCGAAGAAGTTGCAAGAAGCCTGGTTCGATGCGTTCGGCACGAAGCCACGTCCATCCGTGGCGTACTACACCGCGGTGGTGGCGGTGGAGAACGCGGCTCTCGCTGTGATACCCGTGAACCACCCCGAACCACAACTCTCCATGCTGTTCTCCATCCTTGAAGCTGACAACCCGAAGTGGCAGCTCACGCTCCGTGACTCCGAGAAGGCCCCAGGAGCGAAGTCATTGGCTGCGATGCTTCGGACCCTGTTCCGCGGCCATGATTCCCGTCACGGCTCACCTGACGACTACAAGGACGTTGGGATCGAGCAGGCACGGGCAGCAGTGATGCTTGCAGCAACGCTCGTGTGGTGGTTCAGGAGTGGTGTAGTCGTCCCCGTGACGACAGACGGAGCGGCTACTTCACAGGCTTGATCGTCGGTTCAACGCCGACAACCTTCAAGAAACCGTCCTCGGTGCTGCACTGCTTGATAAGCCATGCCGTGTACGCGGGTGTGTAGGTGTAGTCCTTATGCGGTGCATCCCAGATGCACCACTCCTTACGTGTCTCAGCTGGTGAGTTCGTGTTCCCGTATGGGCGAACGTGCTGTGTCTTGTTCACGAGGACGAAGTGGCGTTGGTTGAACACGAACGGGATGGCAGAGGCAACCTCCGCGATGACTTGCTTTGGCTTGCTGTTGCCAGCGTTGGAGACAGCCACTTCCTTCGCATGCTTGATGACCATCCCTCGCTGCGCGAGCTTTTCTGCCGCTTCGCGTTCCTCGTCCGTCAGGTCATCCATGTTGAAGAACTGGATCGGCATATCACCCTTGCGGTTGCCTCTCTCCAACAAGACGGTCAGCCGCATGCAGTACTTCGGATCACGGGTCACTGCATCGTCAAGGCTGCTGTCGTACTCCGCGAGGAACGTCCGAAGGTCTGCTGGCAGGCTCTTCGTCATCCGCAGCAAGTCCGCCTTCCCCTTGTCGGTGAAACCGCCGATGAACACGGGGAACCTCAGGATGTGCGCGAGGGACTGTTCGCTGCCAGCCAGGGCCACAAGAGCTTCCTCGTAGTTCAATAGCAACGAGTGGCACTCGCCGCTCACTATGGACTGCAAGACCTCGTCGGCCCCGTTGTGCCGATGCTCGATCTTGTTGCGAAGCTTGATGAAGAAGTTGAGGTTGGCCCGAACAGGGTTCGCTGCGGCGGGGTACTCGCTCTTCACGAACCAGTCCAACGGGTAGTTCTCATACTCCCCGTCAATCTTCTTGTAGCGCAACGGCCTGTCGCTCTCTCGACGGCGATACGCCTTCTCTTTGCCGGCCTTCATCCACTTCGCCTGGAAGAGGTAGAGCCATGCGATGTGCATGTGAACGATGAACCCCTCCAAGGAACGAGCTTCTTTCGGGTCGTTGTACAAGCGCACGGCGAGCGTCGCTTCATCCTTGGACGCGTCCAGCATTCGCTGCCACTTATAGGGAGGGGCCATGCTGTGAGCCTCCCACAACTGAACACGGCTCAGGAGTGTTGGCGCGCTGTGTGGCCTTCACGCATGACTGACGTCTGGCAGCCAATCTTCGCTACGGGCCGCGAGCGCCTTGAGACCGAGGGCTTCCCATCATGGTTGCGCACCGCGCTCGTTCCGTGGTTCAGGTCACGGCTGTCGCCGCACGGGGACTACTTCTCTTCTCAGCCGCTCGTCGCCTTCCAGCTCAAAGCGAAAACCCACCATGGGTTCACCTCGAACGGTGTGTCCTTCGGTGGGCAGTTCATTTCGTTCCTGGAAGGGCTTGATGACGAGACCTACACGAACCTTCTCGACTTCCTGCTCCATTGGAAGGAGTCAGCTGCCTCCTGGCCGCTCCCCGTGTACGAGGAGAAGGTGGAAGAACCACTTCGGGCAGCCAACAGCGAGTGGGCGGTTGCGCGAGTCGGTGACCGTCCACGCCTCGGTCCCCCGTGATCTGGTTCATGCCCTGTATTGTCCGGGCGCAGCGGATCGGTTCCCGGTTCGCGGGCGAGTTCTCCACAACCGTCGCGCTGGACGGTAGCGACCCCCGGTCTCCCCGTACGATTGACCCCGTGTCCAAGGTCCTGAGCAGTCTCCCCGTCGGCGAACGAGTCGGCATCGCGTTCTCAGGGGGTCTCGACACCTCCTGCGCCGTTGCCTGGATGCGCGAGAAGGGGGCGATCCCCTGCACGTACACGGCTGACATCGGTCAGTACGACGAGCCGGACATCGACGCCGTCCCGAGCCGCGCCCACGAGTACGGCGCCGAGATCGCCCGCCTGGTCGACGCGAAGAGCGCCCTGGTGGAAGAAGGCCTCGTCGCCCTGCAGACCGGCGCCTTCCACATCCGCTCCGGCGGCAAGACCTACTTCAACACGACGCCCCTCGGTCGTGCGGTGACGGGCACGATGCTCGTCCGCGCTATGAAGGAGGACGGCGTCGACATCTGGGGCGACGGCTCCACCTACAAGGGCAACGACATCGAGCGGTTCTACCGCTACGGCCTGATGGCGAACCCGCGGCTGCGCGTCTACAAGCCGTGGCTCGACTCCGAGTTCGTCGAGGAGCTCGGCGGCCGCAAGGAGATGAGCGAGTGGCTCGTCGCCCGCGGCTTCCCGTACCGCGACTCCACCGAGAAGGCGTACTCGACCGACGCCAACATCTGGGGCGCCACGCACGAGGCGAAGAGCCTCGAGGAGCTCTCCAGCGGCCTGGACATCGTCGAGCCGATCATGGGCGTCGCCGCCTGGCGTGACGACGTCGAGGTCGCCACCGAGATCGTGAGCATCCGCTTCGAGGCCGGACGCCCCGTCGCGATCAACGGCGAGGACTACACGGACGCCGTCGCGCTCGTCTACGAGGCGAACGCGATCGGCGGTCGTCACGGCCTCGGCGCATCTGACCAGATCGAGAACCGCATCATCGAGGCGAAGAGCCGCGGCATCTACGAGGCACCGGGCATGGCCCTGCTGCACATCGCGTACGAGCGGCTGCTCAACGCGATCCACAACGAGGACACCGTCGCGTCGTACCACAACGAGGGTCGCCGGCTCGGGCGCCTGATGTACGAGGGCCGTTGGCTCGACCCGCAGTCGCTCATGCTCCGCGAGTCCCTGCAGCGCTGGGTCGCGTCGGCCGTCACCGGCGAGGTCACGCTGCGCCTGCGTCGCGGCGACGACTACACGATCCTCGACACCACGGGTCCGGCGCTGTCGTACCACCCCGACAAGCTCTCGATGGAGCGGGTCGGCGACGCCGCGTTCGGTCCGGACGACCGCATCGGTCAGCTGACGATGCGCAACCTCGACATCGCGGACTCCCGCTCAAGGCTCGAGCAGTACGCGGCCGCCGGTCTCATCGGCGGTGCGACGGCCGAGCTCGTCGGCGAGCTCGAGGCAGGCGAGTCCGAGGAGATCCTCGGCGGCGCCGTCATCGCCTCGGACGCCGAGGACGCGCTCGGTCGTCGGACGGACCTCGCCTCCGAGGGCGCGGCCTTCGACTCCGGCACCGACTGACCAGAGCGAGACCGTCCGTCGTCCTGGCGGCCATTCAGGCGGTGGCAGCGTCGAGCAGCGGCTCCAGCTGCTCGACGACCAGGTCGGGCCGCGTGATGAACGGGTGGTGCCCGGTCGGCACGTCGACGCTGCGCGTCGCGCGCGCCGCGTGCGCGCGCTGTAGTCCGACCGTGGTGCTGCGGTCCTCGGTGCAGACGAGGTAGGTCGAGTCGACGTCCTGCCACCCGGCTGCCGTCGTCGGCGTCACGAACGCCCCCGCCGACTGAGCGGTCACCCGGGCCCAGGCGGCGCGTTGCGTGCTCGTGTCGGCATCCTGCAGGAAGCGTGCACCGAAGGACGCAGCGTCGTAACCGGCGACGGCCAGGACTCCGTCACCGGCCGGACCGATCGACACGGGGTCGGGCTCGTCGGCCATGATGCCGGCCTGCGCGGAGCCGACGTCGGGCAGGTACGAGGACACGTACAGCAGCTGTGCGACGGCGTCGTGGCGTCCGGCCTCGGCGATCACGGTGCCGCCGTAGGAGTGTCCGACGAGGATCGCCCCGTCGCTGTCGCCGAGGGCGGCGCGCAGGGCGGCTGCGTCCTCGGCGAGCCCGCCCTCGGGGTGTCCCGCCGGTCCCTCGCCGCAGGACGGCAGGGCGACCGCCCGACTGCGGATTCCGGTGCGGCTGTGCAGCAGGTCGGCGGTGGGCTGCCACCACCAGGCACCGTCGCGGACGAGGGCGCCGTGGACGAAGAGGATCTCCATGCGTCGACGGTACGGCCGACCGGCCGGCGGCGCGCGGTCGGCCGAGAAGCGCATCGCGCTCGACGATGTCGGACGGAACCCCTAGCGTGGAGGTACCGGATCGGTCATCAGGGACCCGTCGTCACGATGCTCCTCACAGATGTGGGGTCTGGCACAGCGGGTCGATCCGGACGAATCCGAGATGCGCATCATCTCGACGAAGGGCTGGTCATCATGACCGCCAGAATGCAGCACGACTGGCACCGACACGGTCTCCGGTCGCCCGAGGACCTCGAAGCCCTCGTGGCCGAGCGCCTCGAAGGCACGGGCCACGCTTCCACCGCCACGGGCGACGCCCGGCGCGAGCCGTCCTACGCCGACTTCCTCGGCGAACAGATCTGACCCGTCCGGTCCGCTGCTCTACGGCTTGTAGAGTCTGTGCATGCGGACAGGACGAACGACGGCAGCTTCCCTCGCGATCGTCATCGGTGCGTTGTTCGCGATCCTCGGGGTCCAGCCGGCATCGGCGCACTCGGCGTTGACGAGCAGCACGCCCGCTGACGGCGCGGTCGTCACCGAGCCGCTCGACCGGGTCGATCTGACGTTCAGAGAGGCTCCGCTGGCGGGTCTCGACGCTGGACTGCGGATCCAGGTCACCGACGCCGACGGCACCGACGTGTCGACGGGCGACGTGACCGTGTCCGGGATGACGATGGGCAAGGCCGTCGACCTCGAGGACGGCGCGTACACGGTGCTCTGGCGGTACGTGTCGCCGGACGGGCACCCGATCGACGGCTCGTACGGGTTCGAGTACCGGGCCGCGGTCGCGACACCGTCCGTGACGACTTCGCCGACGGCGGAACCGGTGTCTCCGTCTCCGACGTCGTCCGCGACGGCCACCGGGGCCTCGGACGGTGCCCCTGAGTCCGCGCCCGGGATCGCGCCCGGCGTGTGGGTCGCGCTCGGCGCCGGCACGGTCCTCGCCGCTGGTGCCGTCGTCGTGCTCCTCCTGCGCCGCGGCGGCCGCGGCCGCGGTCGCGCGTAGCGCGCCCCGTTCACTTCGTGAGCAGCAATGGTCGGGTCGCCTTCCGGGACCCGACCATTCCTGCTCACCATGCGAACGCGAACGCGAACGCGAACGCGAACGTGAGCGCGCCGCGCTACGCGGCGGGCGCCTCCGCGAGCGCGGCGTCCGCCCGCTCCTCGCTGCCGGCGGCCAGGCCACGCGCGATCTTCCCGCGTGATGCCAGCCACAGCACGAGGGCGGCCACGAACACGATGACCTCGGTGACGGTGAGCGCCCAGATGATCCCGGCGAGCCCGAACCACACGTTGCCGAAGATCACGATCGGGATGAACAGCACGCCCTGCGCCAGTGACAGCACCATCGCGGGCAGCACCATGCCGGTCGCCTGGAACAGCGAGGTGAGCAGCCCCGTGAACCCGTTCACGATCGCGGCGACGAGCTGCGCCGTCAGGATCGTCAGGCCGATCGCGAGCACGGAGTGGTCACCGGAGAAGATCGTGAAGACCTGCTCGCGGAACGTGAACACCGCGCCGGAGAACACGAGGACGATCGCGCCGACCGTGACGGCGGCTCCGCGCAGGGCGGCCCGGAGCCGTGCGGCGTCGCCCTTGCCGAACGCGTAGGCGAGCAGCGGCAGGACGCCGATCGTGACGCCCATCACCAGGAACTCCGGGACCTGCGCGATGCGGACCGCGACACCCATGGCGGCGAGCGGGTCGTCGCCGTACGCGGCGGCGAGGTTGTTGAGCACGAGTGTGGTGACGATCAGGAAGGCCGACTGCAGCAGTTCGCCGACGCCGATGCCGAAGACGGGCTTCAGGACGTCGGCACGGAGGGTGAACCACTTCGGGGCGAAGCTGACGTTGTCGCTGTTCCGCTGCAGCCAGGTCACCCAGTAGGCGATCGACACGACGTTCGCGAGTCCGACGGCCAGTGCGGCACCGCCGACGCCCCAGTGCAGCACGAGGATGAACAGCACGTCGAACACCAGGTTCCCGATGGTCGACAGGACCAGGCCGATCATCGCCTGGCGCGCAGCACCCTCGGAGCGGACGATCTGCTCGAGCGCGAACGACGACGCGAGCACCGGGACGAACGCGAGCATCACGGCGACGTACTCGCTCGTCGCGGGGACCGCTGCGGCGTCGGCGCCGAGCACCGCGACGAGCGGTCGCAGGAACACGAGCCCGACGACGGCCAGGACCGCGCCGGTGACGACGGCGCCCCACAGCGCGAACGAGGCGACGTGCTTGATGTCCTGGGCCTTGGCGGGGTCGTGTTCCGAGGCACCGAGCAGGCGCGACATCAGGGCGCTGCCGCCGACACCGAACACGCCGCCGACGGCCATGACGATGCCGAGCAGCGGGGTGCCGAAGGTGATCGCGGCGAGGAGCGACGTGTCGTGCTGCGCGCCGATGAAGCCGGCGTTGATGACGTTGTACAGGGCGCTGACGACCATCGCGGCGGCCATCGGCACGCACAGGTGCACGAGGGCCCGGGCGATCGGGGCGGCGGAGAGGTACCAGCGGTTCGTGGCCGCGGCGGTGTTCTCGGGGGTCGTGGTGGTCATGACTGCCTCCTTCTGGGCAGGGCGGAGGGCGCGACGGGATGTCGTCGCGTGCGGGGGTGGGGCCGGGAGGCCCGTGGCGCGTCGAGCGGGCCGGTGACGTCGGTTCCGGGGCGGCGCTCCCGCGTCGGGGACGCTGCCGGGTCGGGGCGCTACCGCGTCGGCGGAGCGAGCTCCGCGGTCACCTTCTGCAGCAGACGCTGCAGGGTGGCCCGTTCGTCGGGGTCGAGTGGTGCGAGCAGGGTGTCGTCGAGGGCGACCATCGCGTCGGTGAAGCCGGCGATGAGGTCGGTGCCCGCCGGGGTGGCGTGCACGGTCTTCGTCCGGCCGTTCGTGGCGTCGGGGCGTCGTTCGACGAGGCCGCGCCGCTCGAGGCCCTGCAGGAGGCTCGAGACGCTGGCCGCGCTGGTCCGGGTGATCTCGGCGATGTCGCGTTGGATCGCCCCGGGGTTCTGCTGCAGGTACCCGAGCACGAAGCTCTGCTCGCGGGTGAGGTCCCGATCGCGGACCCACTCGTCGGCCGCCTTGCGCTGTGCCCATCCGATCCACCGCATGAGTTCGAGCGGGGTGGTGAAGTCCGGTGCCTGCATGATCAGAACTCTAACTGTTTGATATCTAACTGTCAACGGATGCCAGCCGCGCGCGAATGGCCCCCGGACGGGTGTGCTGGTCCATACTCACGGGCGAGTAAATTGCACCCGAGCGGACTCACCACCCGCCTGTCGGTCCCGGCGACGTTGCCGGGAGTCACTCGAGGATCAGGACGTCACCGTGCACGATCACGACACCCACCCGCTCGACCGTCGAGTCGGCCCGCCGCACGTCGAGCGGTTCCGGCTGACGCAGACCGCCGAGACCCTCGGGGTCGTCTGCACCTGCGCGATCGGCGTCGACCACGACAACACGATCCGACCGGTGGACGCAGAACCCGTCCGCTGAACACTGTGCGCACCGGTCGGTGCAGCGGGATACTGGGGTGGTGCGTGAACTCCAAGCCGCCATCGCCGCGGACCTCAACGTCCAGCCGACCATCGAGCCGGAGCAGGAGATCGCCCGCCGTGTCGGGTTCCTCCGCGACTACCTGCTCACGACCGGCGCGAAGGGGTTCCTGCTCGCCATCAGCGGCGGCCAGGACTCCACGCTCGCCGGGCGCCTGACCCAGCTCGCCGTCGAGTCGCTCCGCGCCGAGGGGCACCCCGCCGAGTTCACCACCGTCCGCATGCCGTACCGCGTGCAGGCTGATGAGGACGACGCCCAGCTCGCCCTGCAGTTCATCGCGGCCGACCCGGGCATCACCGTCAACATCGAGCACGGCGTCGACGGCGTCATGCAGGACACCGCTGCCTCCGGCGTCGAGCTGAGCGACTTCGTGAAGGGCAACGTCAAGGCCCGGATGCGCATGGTCGCCCAGTACGCCGTCGCCGGCCAGCGCGGGCTGCTCGTCGTCGGGACCGACCACGCGGCCGAGGCGGTGACCGGCTTCTTCACGAAGTACGGCGACGGCGGCGTCGACCTCACGCCGCTCACCGGCCTGTCGAAGAGCCAGGGGCGGCAGCTGCTCGAGCACCTCGGCGCCCCAGCCCGGCTGTACGAGAAGGCCCCCACCGCGGACCTGCTCGACGAGACGCCCGGCCAGACCGACGAGGCGAACCTCGGGCTGTCCTACGCCGAGATCGACGCCTACCTGCAGGGGCACGACGTGCCGCTCGAGGTCGCCGAGGCGATCGAGGTGCGCTACCGCGCGACCGAGCACAAGCGCCAGGTCCCGGCGACGCCCTTCGACGACTGGTGGCGTGCGGGCGCGTAGGCGCCGACGCGACAACCGACAGGAGGCGCGCTGCAGGTGATCCTGCAGCGCGCCTCCTGTGCGTCCGCGCGGTCTCCTAGGATGGGAGCCGACGGAACAACAGATGCGGAATCCAGGCTGTCGCCTGGTCCGGAGGGGGAGTCATGGAAGTCCTGTTCGCGCTCGGAGCCATCCCGCTGGTCATCGTGGGGATCATCGTCCTCGCCGTGATCGCGCTGATCTACGCGAAGGTCGTGTACCGCAACGCCGGCGCCGACGAAGCACTCATCATCACCGGCAAGCGCTCGCGCAAGGTCAAGAACGACGACGGCACCGAGACCGTCGAGTCCGGCATCAAGGTCGTCCTCGGCGCCGGCGTCCTGGTCCGGCCGTTCTTCGAGAAGGTCGCGAAGCTCTCGCTCAGCTCGCGGGCGATCGACATCAACGTCAACGCGCAGGACTCCCGCGGCGTGACGATCGACGTCGAAGCGGTCGCGCTCGTCAAGGTCGGCGAGACCGACGCCTCGATCCGGGCGGCCGCGCAGCGCTTCCTCGGGCAGGAGAAGAAGATCGACGACTTCGCGCGCGAGGTCCTGTCGGGTTCGCTCCGTGCGTCGATCGGTGCGACCGACGTGTCCACGATCATCCGCAACCGCGACCAGCTCACCGTCGCGGTGCTCGATGTGGCGAAGGACGCCCTGCACAGCCAGGGCCTCGACGTCGACTCCTTCGAGATCAAGGGCATCTCGGACCGCAACGAGTACATCAGCGACCTCGGTCGTGCCGAGCGCGCCCGCGTCCGGCTCGAGGCGGAGAACGCCGAGGCGCAGGCCGACCGCGAAGCGCGAGAGGCCCGTGCCACTGCGGACCAGGCCATCGCCGAAGCCGAGAACACCCTGGCGATCCGTCGTGCCGCGCTGCAGCTCGACGCCGACCGTGCGTCGGCCGAGGCCGCAGCCGCCGGGCCGCTCGCCCAGGCCCGTGCGGCGCAGGGCGTCGTCGAGCAGGAGCAGATCACCGCGCAGAAGCGTGCAGAACTGCGCCGTGCCGAGCTCGAGTCCGAGGTCTCCGCCGTCGCCGAGGCGCAGGCGCGCAAGACCCGTGTCGAGGCCGAAGCGGCCGCCGGTGCCCAGGTCGAGACCGCTCGTGCCCAGGCCGAGGCCCGTCGCATCTCGGCCGAGGCGATCGCCGCCGAGGCGAAGGCCGAGTCCGAGGCCCGGAAGCTGGCCGCCGACGCCTCCCGTGCCGAGGGTGAGGCAGCTGCCGACGCGATCCGTGCCAAGGGTCAGGCCGAGGCGGACGCCACGAAGGCCCAGGCCGACGCACTCGCGCAGCACTCCGAGGCCGTCCTGCGTGTCAAGGCCATCGAGACGTTGCCGAGCATCGCCCGCGAGCTCGCGGCGCCGATGGGCAACATCGACAAGCTGACCGTGGTGTCCTCCGACGGCGCCGGCGCGCTGTCGAAGAGCGTCGTGAGCCAGTTCAGCGAGGTCGACGCCCTGCTCGGGACGACCGCCGGGTTCACCTTGAGCGACATCGTCAAGAGCGCGACGACGGGGCAGGCCGCAGCCCGGGCCGTCGTCCGCGAGCAGTCCACCGGCGTCGTGGAGCCAACGGAGTAGTCGTCAGCGGTACCCGGAGCGGGCGTGGCGAGGATCAGTCCTCGTCGCGCCCGTTCTCGTCGCGGCGCTCGCGCTGCTGTCCACCGGCATCCTCGCGCTGGCCGCCGCTGCGCTGGCCGGTGTCGCGCGGGTCTTCAGTGGCGGCGGCATCGCGCTGGTCGGCGAGCCGCTGCTGCCAGACGACGCTGCGGGCCGCGCCCTCGAGGACGTCGTCGACGCTGCGCCCGGTCTGCGCAGCGAGCGCGCCACTGAGCCCCGCCGTCAGGGTCCCGCCGGCCGACGCCAGCCGCTCGACCACCTGCTCCTGCCGTGCCGTCAGGGGTTCGTCGACCATCTCGTCGATGGTGTCGCGGATGTTCTGCTCGCTCGCGTCCAGTGCCGCCTCGTCACCGGAGTGCAGTGCTGCTGCTTCTCCGACGACGACGAGACCGAGGCGCGCGGCGTCGTCTTCGGGACGCGGAGTGCGGTGCTCATCAGTCATGCGGGGGACCGTACGCTCCGTGGTGCCGCGCTTGCTGGACAGACGGGGTACCCGACGCCTGTCGCCCGTCGTCAGTGCGGTGTCGTGTCCCACCGGCGGAGCAACCACTCCGCCGCGGCCAGGCCCTCGCGGCGTTGGAAGTCGCGGATGGTCGGCATGTTCGGCGGTGCCGGCGGCAGCGCGTGCTCGAAGAACAGTCCGGCGAGACCAGCGAGGACGGCGTCGACCGTCGCGGCGGGCAGGCCGGCGAACACCGGGTGGGTGGCGAGGTGGTGGTCGACGTCGCTGTCCTCGCCGCGGACGAGCGTGTCGACCAGGTAGGTCAGCGGGTCGAGCCAGTGCGCGCCGATGCTCGCCCACGGCCAGTCCACGACCCAGACGACCCCGGAACCGTCGACGAGCAGGTTGTCGGCACGGCAGTCGGCGTGCACGAGGTGTTCGCCGTCGACGAGTGCCGCTGCTCGGTCGGCGGCTCGGGCGATCGCGGGTCCGGCGGTGAGGACGTGTGCCGGCACGACCTCGGCCACCCGGTCGGCCAGGGTCGGGTCACCGAGCATCCGGTCCCAGGCGCTGAACTCGTGGCGCAGGTCGTCGGCGATCCGGGGGAGGGCACGGAGATTCCCGGTCGCCGGCGGCAGGGTGTCCAGCGCGTCGAGCACCGCCGCGGTGTCCCTGCCGTCGAGCGATTCCCCGGGGTGCTCGCCCTCGATGTCGTCGAGGACCAGGACGACCCATTCGTCGCCGTCCACGGTGGCGTCGAAGGCGTCCAGCAGGCGCGGCGCCTGCACCGTCGACGGCAGCTGCGCCACCACACGGGCTTCCCGGCGGTGCAGGTCGAAGGCATCGGCGTTCCGCGATCGCGAGACCGTCTTGACGAACGCCCGCCGCCCCGTGGCCGTGACCACACGATCGGCACTCCCCGGCGACCACCCGGCCGCCTGGGACTCGGTGGTGGTCACCGTTCCGCCGAGGGTCTGCTCCACCCGGTCGCGCAGGTTCGCCGGCACGTCCGTCCACGCAGTTCGCCCCATGCCCGACGACGCTACCTGAGAAGCCGTTCACGAACGTGCACGGATGGCAAGTTTGCGTTGGCGGCAAACGTGCTCGTGATGTAAAGTTGCAGCGTCTGCAAGGTTGACCCGCCGTTCGACGGCCCGCCACACACGCTCCGGCGTCCCTTGCCCGCACGACGACCACCACGCACCCCTGAAGGACCCGCATGTCTACTGCCACCGCACCCGTCGAGGTGTCGCGCGGACGACACGACTCCCCGGCCAGCACGCCGGGCAAGCCGATCATGTCGCACCGTCAGATCCTGCTCGTCATCTACGGCCTCATGGCCGGCATGTTCCTGTCGTCGCTCGACCAGACGATCGTCGGCACCGCGATCCGCACCATCGGCGACGACCTGCACGGCCTCGACCAGCAGGCCTGGGTCACGACCGCCTACCTGATCGCGTCGACCATCACGACGCCGATCTACGGCAAGCTCTCCGACGTCTTCGGCCGCCGCCCGCTCTACATCTTCGGCATCGCGGTCTTCATCCTCGGCTCGCTGCTCTCGACGATGTCGACCTCGATGATCATGCTCGCCGCGTTCCGCGCCTTCCAGGGCATCGGTGCCGGTGCGCTGATGTCGCTGCCGCTCGCGATCATGGGGGACATCCTCGCCCCACGTGAGCGCGCGAAGTACCAGGGCTACTTCCTCGCGGTCTTCGGCATCTCGTCCGTCATCGGCCCGCTCATCGGCGGCCTGTTCGCCGGCGCGAGCACGATCCTCGGTGTCACCGGCTGGCGCTGGGTCTTCCTGATCAACGTGCCGATCGGCGTCGCGGCGCTCCTGATGGTCATCGCCTTCCTGCACCTGCCGAAGTTCGGTGACGCCAAGGCGAAGCCGCGCATCGACTGGTGGGGTGCCACCTCGGTCATCGCGACGCTCGTCCCGCTCCTGCTCGTGGCCGAACAGGGCCGTACTTGGGGTTGGGGATCCGCCGGTGCCATCGCCTGCTACGTGATCGGCGCGCTCGGACTCGTCGCCTTCCTGGTGATCGAGACCCTGATGAAGGACGACGCGATCATCCCGCTCAAGCTGTTCCGCTCGGGCACCTTCTCGATGGCCACGATCCTCGGCTTCCTGGTCGGCTTCGCGATGTTCGGCGCCATGCTGACCATCCCGCTGTACCTGCAGATCGTCACGGGGTTGACCCCGACGGAGTCCGGCTTCGCGACCCTGCCGATGATCGGCGGTCTGATGATCGCCTCGATCGCCTCAGGACAGATCGTCGCCCGCACCGGTCGCTACCGGATCTTCCCGGTGATCGGCACGGCCCTGGTCTCGGTCGGCTACGTCGTCCTGACGTTCATGACGATCGACAAGCCGCTCTGGTTCCTGATGATCGGCATGTTCCTGATCGGCCTCGGCCTCGGACAGCTCATGCAGAGCATCACCCTGGCCTCGCAGAACTCCGTGCAGCCGCGTGACATGGGTGTGGCGACGTCGTCCGCCACGTTCTTCCGCCAGATCGGTGGAACGCTCGGCACGGCGGTCCTGCTCAGCGTCCTGTTCTCGATCATGCCGGCGAACATCCTGCACGCCACCGCGGACCAGAAGAACCTGTCGGGTGCGCTCGACGCCGCCCTGAACCCGACCGTCGCCACCGCCGAGGCGAACGCGGGCGTCATGGAGCAGATCTGGAACCCGATCGTCACCCCGGTGAAGTCGCAGGTGCAGTCCGGCCTCGACCAGGCCACGGCGCAGGTCACCACGGCCACGGCCGGTGAGCCGGAGGCCGTGCAGCAGCAGGCCCTCACCGCCGCAGCAGACAAGGCGCACGCCAGCGTGCAGGACGGCAAGCTCGTGGTCGACTGGTCGGACGCCTCGCAGCGCTCGTACTGGGTCGGTGAGCTCGCGCCCGAACTGTCGAAGCAGATCGACGAGGGGTCCGGCGACGCCAGCAGCTCGAGCAGCGAGACGAGCGACACGTCCTACCTCAACGGTGCGACCCCGGCGCTGACCAAGCCGTTCATGACCGGCTTCAACGCGTCGGCCGTGACGGTCTACTGGGTCGGCTTCGCCGTGATCCTGCTCGCGTTCGTCCTCAGCTGGTTCTTCAAGGCACCGCCGCTCCGCAAGAGCTCGGCCCTGCAGGAGCAGGCCGACCAGGCCGGGACCGCTGATGACCTCGAGGTGCAGGCCGTCAAGGCAGCCGACACGATGGGGTCGCCCACGGCACCCGTCACCGGATCGATCCCCGTGCAGCGGGACCGCTCGTAGGACCGGCCACCGGGGCCTCTCGTCACCAGACGGGAGGCCCCGACCCGCAGCAGGAGCAGCAGTGAGCACGATCGAATCGCACCCGGCAGGCGACAGCGGCCTGCGGGAACGCAAGAAGCAGCAGACCCGGCACGCGATCCACCATGCCGCACTGGCGCTGGTCTCCGACCGGGGCCTGGCCGGCGTCACGGTCGAGGAGATCTGCGCCGACGCCGGCGTCTCGCCCCGCACCTTCTTCAACTACTTCCCGTCGAAGGGCGACGCGGCACTCGGGCTCCCCGAGAGCTCGGTGCCCGAGGCGGCGCGGCAGGCGTTCCTGACCGCGGAGGGCGCGCTCGTGTCGGACCTGTGCGACCTCGTCGCCCGGACGGTGACACTGCCCGCGGACCGCCGTCGCATGAAGGAACTCGTGCAGGCGCGACCCGAGATGGTGCCCGCGATGCTGCAGTGGATGGCGCGGGCCCGGCTCGCCGTGTTCACGGTCGCCGCCGAGCGCACCGACGTCGACTCCGCGCGGACCGCGGTGACGCTCGTCATGGCGGCGCTCATCGAGTCGGCACACCGCTTCGCCGACGGCTCGCGCGACGAGCTGGCGGACCGCCTCCGCGGCGTGGTGGCGGAGATGGGCCGGCTCGCCACCGCCTGAAACGCGACCACGACCTGGAGGCGCGGTACGGGTCCGACCCGCACCGCGCCTCCCGTCCGTGGTTCCGCCGCAAGCCGCGCAGCCATCCGACGACTTCGCCCCGTTCGAGACCAGAACGTGACGAAGAGTTCTCTTGACGCCGGAGACATCCGATGTTTTGATTGCCTCGTTCGGTCGACGGAGACCGGACGGCAGGAGACACGAATGAGCCGCATCACCGGTCTGCACGTGCGCGACATCCGCTTCCCGACCTCTCGGGAGCACGACGGATCCGACGCCATGAACCCCGCCCCCGACTACTCGGCCGCCTACGTCGAGATCACGACCGACGCCCTGGACGGACACGTCGGCACCGGCTTCGTCTTCACCATCGGCCGCGGCAACGAGGTGCAGGAAGCCGCGATCGCCGCCCTGCGCAGCCACGTCGTCGGCGCCGACACCGAGGCGGTCCTGGCGGACATGGGCGGCACATGGCGCGCGATGGTCCACGACTCGCAACTGCGGTGGCTCGGCCCGGAGAAGGGCGTCATGCACATGGCCATCGGCGCCGTCGTGAACGCACTCTGGGACCTCCGGGCGAAGCGCGCCGGACAGCCTCTCTGGGCACTGCTGGCCGACCTGAGCCCCGAGGAGCTCGTCGACCTGGTCGACTTCCGGTACCTCACCGACGCCATCACCCCCGCCGAGGCGCTCGAGCTGTTCCGTGCCGCCGAACCGCACCGTGCGACCCGTCGGGCTCGGCTCGAGCAGCAGGGCTACCAGGCGTACACGACCACCCCGGGCTGGCTCGGCTACGACGACGAGAAGCTCGCCCGGCTCTGCCGCGAGGCCGTCGACGAGGGCTTCGAGCAGATCAAGCTCAAGGTCGGCGGCGACGTCGACGAGGACGTCCGCCGGATGGGCATCGCCCGCGCCACGGTCGGCCCCGACGTCCGCATCGCGATCGACGCCAACCAGCGGTGGGACGTCGACGAAGCCGTCGCCTGGATCGAGCGGCTCCGCCCCTTCGACATCGCCTGGGTCGAGGAGCCGACGAGCCCCGACGACATCCTGGCGCACGCCGAGATCGCCCGGCGCATCGCCCCGATCCCCGTCGCGACCGGTGAGCACATGGCCAACCGGGTGATCGCGAAGCAGCTCATCCAGGCGCGATCGATGTCGGTGCTGCAGATCGACGCGACCCGCGTCGCCGGGGTCAACGAGAACCTCGCGATCCTGCTCCTCGCCGCGAAGCACGGCGTCCGGGTCTGCCCGCACGCCGGCGGAGTCGGCCTGTGCGAGGCGGTGCAGCACCTGTCGATGTTCGACGCCGTCGCGCTGTCCGGCGACCTCGACACCCGCTGCATCGAGTTCGTCGACCACCTGCACGAGCACTTCGTGACGCCGGTGGACGTCCACGACGGTCGCTACTGGCCGCCGACCGCCCCCGGAGCCGGCACCGAGATGCTCGCCGACTCCCTCGACGCCTACGCCTTCCCGGACGGCCCGGCCTGGGCCGTGGTCGACACCGAGTCGGTCCCCGACGCGGTCCGCGTCGCCTGAGCCGGCACGCAAGCAAGCCAGCAACCCACCCCACACACCCCATCACCACGACGAAGTGGAGACACCGATGCAACGACGACGACTCACCGCGGGGCTCGCGGCAGCAGCAGCTGCCGCCCTCGTGCTCACCGGCTGCTCCTCCGGCAGCAGTGCCGGTGGAAGCCAGTCGAAGGACGCCCTGACCTGGTCCATGTGGATCGCCGGGAAGGAGGACAAGGCCGCCTGGCAGAAGGTCGCCGACACCGTGAAGAGCGAGGACGACATCACCCTGACGATCCAGGGCGCGCCGTTCGAGAACTACTTCACGAAGCTCAGCACGCAGTTGAGTGCGGGCGGCGCCCAGTGCGTCGTGAGCATGCAGTCGCTCCGCACCGCGAACTACACGTCGTCGCTGCTGCCGCTCGACGACCTCGCGGAGCAGGACGGCACCGACCTGTCCGCGTTCGACAGCACCGCGCTCGACGGCATGAAGGTCGACGGGAAGCTCTACGGCCTGCCCTACGACACCGGGCCCATCATGATGTTCTACAACAAGGACGTCTTCACGAAGGCTGGCGTGGCCGAGCCGGAGCCGGGATGGACCGTCGACGACTTCGAGGCGGCGGGCGCCGCGCTCAAGGCGAAGGGCGTCACCATGTTCGGTTCGACGGTGGGCGACCTCAACCTCGAGTCGATGGTCTACGGCTACAACGGTGGCCGGGTGATCACGTCCGACGGCGAGTTCGATGCGTCGAACGCGAAGTTCGCGGACGGCCTCGACTGGCTCTCGACACTGGTGAAGAAGGGCTACGCGACGCAGGCGTCGTCGGACGCGTCGACGCCGGGCAACGACTTCGCCGCCGGCAAGGTCGCGATGTACACCGACGGTCCGTGGTCGCTCATCAGCCAGAAGGCCAAGGTGAAGTTCGACCTCGGGGTCACGACGCTCCCCGCGGGGACGTCCGGTCCGTCGACCTTCGCCGCCGGGTCCGGCTTCGGTGTCTCGAAGCAGTGCAAGTACCCGGAGCAGGCGTTCAAGGCCGTCCAGACGATGACCAGCGAGAAGGTCCTGACGTCGCTCGCCGAAGCGGGACGAGCCTTCCCCGGCCGCACCGCTGCCCAGTCGGCGTGGTACTCGAGCGCCGACATCGACGGCGCCGAGGCCGCGCTCAAGGCGGGACTCGCCAAGTCCTCGCCGCTCCTCGGGAACAAGCAGAGCGACCAGCTCTCCCAGCTGTTCACGCAGTACGCCCTGCAGGCGGTGAACGGGCAGACCTCCGGCAAGGAGACGATGTCCTCCATCGCCGGCCAGCTCGGCACGCAGTGACCAGCTGAACCAACGAGCGGACTGGAGGCCCGTTGCAGCCCCGCCACGGGCCTCCCGTCCGATCCATCCCCTGTTCAGGACCGCGCGAACGACGAGGAGGTCGTCGCATGACCACCATCCAGGACCCACCGGCCGAAGCGGCCGTCCCCGCGGTCGCGACCGCGATCGCGGTCGGAGCCGCCACCCCGCGGCGGAAGGACGGCGAGGACACGAGCGCGCTGGGGCGCCGCTCCTGGTGGGGCGCCGCGTTCGCGGCACCGCACTCGATCGGACTCGTCGTCTTCACGGCGTTCCCGATCATCGCCTCACTCGTCGTCAGCTTCATGAACTGGCCCATGCTCGGCGAGCGCAGCTGGGCCGGCATCGAGAACTACACCCGGCTCTTCGCCGACCCGGTCTTCCGCACCGTGGCCCTCAACACGGCGCTGTTCGTGGTGCTCTACGTGCCCCTCAACCTCGTCGTGTCGCTCGGGCTCGCCGCCTGGCTGACGCCGCGGATCGCCGGCCGGCACGTCTTCCGCGTCCTGTTCTTCATCCCGACCATCACGCCGATCGTCGCGAACGTCGTGGTGTGGCGGATGCTGTACCAGCCCGGAGGGGCGATCGACGCGTCACTGCAGTCCACCGTGGGCGTGCACGCGCCGAACTTCCTCGCCGACGAGCACTGGGCGATGCTCGCCATCGTCGCGATGAGCGTGTGGCAGGGCTTCGGCTACAACATGCTGATCTTCTCGGCGGCGCTCGACGCCGTGCCGGAGAACCAGATCGAGGCCTCGCAGCTCGACGGTGCGAACGCCTGGCAGACCTTCTGGGCCATCAAGTTCCCGCTCATCTCGCCGTCGGTGTTCTTCGCGACGATGATGACGCTGATCACCTCGTTCCAGGTGTTCGTGCAGCCGTTCGTCCTCACCAAGGGCGGGCCGGGCACCGCGACGGAGACCCTCGTGCAGTACATCTACAACACCGGCTTCCAGAACCAGCAGCTCGGTCTGGCCTCGGCCGGCGCCTGGGTGCTGTTCGTCATCATCCTCGGGATCACGGCCGTCCAGTTCCTCGGGCAGAAGCGGTGGGTGCACTATGAGTGAAGCGGTCCGCGGGCAAGTCGCTGCCACCACGTCGAACCGGACGGTCAACCCGCGTGCCGTCGCCAGGACGAAGTCCGCGCCACGACCGGGGCGGGTCCGGCACGCGATCGGGTACGCCCTGCTCTGCCTCGTCACCCTCCTGTTCGTCTCACCGCTCATCTACATGGTCGCGACGAGCCTCAAGCCCGCCGACCAGGTGTTCACCACCCCGCCGACGCTCTGGGGTCGCTCGCTCGAGTGGGAGAACTACGTGCAGGCGTTCACCTACCTGCCGTTCGCCCGCTTCATCCTCAACGGTGTCTTCGTCGCGGCGGTCGGCACGGCCATCAACGTCGCCGTGGCCGTGCTCTCCGGGTACGCGTTCTCACGACTCCGTTGGCGCGGCCGGAACACGGTGTTCCTGCTGTTCCTCGTGACGCTGATGATCCCGCAGGACGTCCTCGTCATCCCGATGTACGTGATGATGCAGGGCTTCGGCTGGGTCGACACGTTCCAGGCGCTCATCATCCCGTGGGCGTTCACGGCCCTCGGCGCGTTCCTGGTGCGGCAGTTCTTCCTGACCGTGCCGCAGGAACTCGACGACGCCGCCCGGGTCGACGGTGCCGGTGCCATCCGGACCTTCTTCTCGGTGATGCTCCCGCTCGCCCGGCCGACGATGGCCGTCCTCGCGGTGTTCTCGTTCATCTCGTACTGGAACTCGTTCCTCTGGCCGCTCGTCATCGTCAACGACGTCGAGGCCCGGGGCACCATCCCGCTCGGCCTGCAGCAGTTCTTCGGGCAGCAGGGCTCCGAGTGGAACCTCGTGATGGCGGCATCGGTGATCTCGATGCTGCCCACCGTGATCCTGCTCGTCCTGCTGCAGAAGCACCTCGTCAAGGGCATCGTCACCAGCGGCCTCGGCGGCCGGTGACACCCCTCCCCCCTCTGAAAGGAACACTGGCCTCATGACCATCACCGCACCTGCAGAGCCGCAGACCGCGACCGACGCCGCCGGGTTCCCCGCGTGGTTCACCCACGACCGGTTCGGCATGTTCATCCACTGGGGGCTCTACGCCCTGCCGGCACGGCACGAGTGGGTGAAGAACCGCGAACGGATCACCGACGCCGACTACCAGAAGTACTTCGACCACTTCGACCCCGACCTGTTCGACGCCGCCGACTGGGCCCGCCGTGCTCGCGAAGCCGGCATGAAGTACGTCGTGCTCACCACGAAGCACCACGAGGGCTTCTGCCTCTGGGACAGCAAGCTCACCGACTACAAGTCCACGAACACCCCGTTCGGTCGCGACATCGTGCGCGAGTTCGTCGACGCAGTCCGGGCCGAGGGGCTGCGGGTCGGTTTCTACCACTCGCTCATCGACTGGCACCACCCCGACTTCACCGTGGACGGTGTGCACCCCCGGCGCGACGACTCGCCCGAGGAGATCGAGGCGTTCGACCAGGGCCGCGACATGTCGCGCTACCGGGAGTACCTGCACGGTCAGGTCGAGGAGCTGCTCACCGACTACGGGCAGGTCGACTACCTGTTCTACGACTTCTCGTACCGGGACAACGACCACGAGGACATCTGGGGCGGCAAGGGTCGGGACGACTGGGGCTCCGAGGAGCTCATGGCCCTGACGAAGCGCCTGCAGCCCGGCATCATCGTGAACGACCGGCTCGACATCCCCGGCGACCTGGTCACCCCGGAGCAGTACCAGCCGGACAAGCCGATGGAGGTCGACGGTGCTCCGGTGCCGTGGGAGGCCTGCCAGACACTCAACGGTTCGTGGGGCTACGACCGCGACAACGTGAACCTCAAGCCCGTCGACCTGCTCGTCCGCATGCTCGTCGACGGTGTCTCGAACAACGGGAACATGCTGCTCAACATCGGCCCCACCGGCCGGGGCGAGTTCGACGGGGTCTCCCGCCAGACCCTCGACGGCATCGGCACGTGGATGCACCAGCACGCCCGGTCCGTCTACGGCGCCGGGCCGTCGTCCTTCGTCGCGCCGCGCAACACCGTGTACACGCAGAACGGCAACCGCCTGTACCTGCACCTGTTCGCGTGGCCGTTCGAGCACGTGCACCTGCCCGACCTGGCCGGCAAGGTGGCGTACGCACAGCTGTTGAACGACGCGTCGGAGCTGCACTTCCGCGAGATCCCGCCGGGGACCCGCGCGCAGAACACCGGGCTCGGCGGGCAGCCGGCTGGGACGCTGACGCTCACGCTGCCGATCGTGCGACCGGACGTCGCCGTGCCGGTGGTCGAACTGTTCCTGCGCGACTGATGCAGCGCATCCTGTCGAGGACCCGACTGCGGGCGGGGAACGAGGCCGCGTACGACGCCGTGCACGCCTCGGTCCCGCCCGAGCTCGCGGCCCGACTGCGCGAGGCCGGCGTGCACGACTGGACGGTGTGGCGCGACGGGCTGGACCTGGTCCACCTCATCGAGGTCGAGGACTACCGCGCGATGCGTCGGGCGCTCGCCGACGACCCGGTCAACGCCGCGTGGCAGGAGACGATCAACCCCCTGCTCGAGGCCGACGACGACTACTCGGGGAACGACGACGGCGTCCCGCGGGTGTGGTCGCTCGCCGGCCAGGTGGACGCATGACGGAGCTCGACCTCGACCGGGGACCGTTCTGGTTCGGCGGCGCCGGCATCGGCAACCTGCTGGGCACGGTGTCCGACGACGACGCCCGCGCCACGGTCGACGCCGCGTGGGACGCCGGCGTGCGCGGGTTCGACACCGCGCCGCACTACGGCCTCGGGCTGTCCGAACGACGGCTCGGGGCGGCGCTCGCCGACCGCCCGCGTGACTCGTTCCTGGTGTCGACGAAGGTCGGGCGGCTGCTCGTGCCCGGTCGCGGCGACGGGGACGACCTGGCGTCCGGCGGGTTCGCGGTGCCGAACGACACCGTGCGGCAGTGGGATCCGTCGCCGTCGGGCGTGCGGCGGTCGTTTGACGAGTCGCTCGGACGGCTCGGACTCGACCACGTCGACGTCGCGTACCTGCACGACCCCGACGTCTACTCGCTCGAGGACGGCCTGACGCAGGCACTGCCGACGCTCGCCGAGCTGCGGGACGAGGGTGTCGTCCGGGCCGTCGGTGTCGGGTCGAACTCGGTCGACGCCCTCGACGCCGCGGTGTCCACCGGGCTGTGCGACGTCATCATGCTCGCGGGGCGGTACACGCTGCTCGAACAGCCGGCGGCGGAGCTCGTCGCCCGGTGCGCCTCGCTCGGTGTCGCGGTCGTCGCGGTCGGGGTCTACAACTCGGGCCTGCTCGGGCGGGACCGGCCGGACGCCACGGCGACGTACGACTACGCGGCTGCTCCGGCCGAGCTCGTCGCGCGGGCGAACGCCATCGCCGACGTGTGCGAGCAGCACGGGGTCACGTTGCCCGAGGCCGCGCTGGGGTTCCCGCTCCGAGCGGCTGCGGTCGCCGCGATCGCGCTCGGCGTGCAGTCCGCGGAGCAGGTGCGCTCGAACGTGGAGCGGGCCGCGGCCGTCGTCCCGGAAGCCCTGTGGGAGGACCTGCGCGCCGCGGGCCTGCTCGCCGCCTGAGCCCCGCACGACCAAAGTCACCCCGAACCGCACGGATGCGCGGTTCGGGGTGACTTCGGTGGTGCGGCGGGTCGTGCCCGGCGAGACCTGCCTAGCGGGTCTTGGCGCTGCGACCCGAGAAGCGGATGTAGATGATCAGCACGATGATGGCGCCGATGATCGAGCCGATGATGCCGGCGGGCTGGAAGAAGCCGTCCATCGGGTCGTGCTGGAAGATCAGGAAGCCGAGGAACCCGCCCACGAACGAGCCGATGATGCCCAGCAGGATGGTCATGGGGATCGAGATGTTCTGCTTGCCGGGGACGACGAGCCGGGCGATGGCGCCGGCGATGAGTCCGACGATGATCAAGCTGATGATGAGACCGAGCACGGTTTCCTCCTCGTGGGTGCGGTTGCCGCGGCATGGTTGCCGGAGTCAGGGCCGACGACCAACGCAACACCCACCCACCTGCACGCGCTCTCGGTTTCAGTCGAGGGAGCGTCGCAACCAGCGCTCGACACCCTCGACGTGCGACACCACCAGGGCCTGCACGAGCTGTGGATCGCGCCGTCGGATGGCGTCCACGATCGCGGCGTGCTCGTCGAGCGTGCGCTGCACGGAGCCGTTCTGCGTCAGCCCGCGCCAGACCCGCACCCGCACGGTCTTGCTCGACAGGGCGTCGAGCAGCCCGGACAGGTACTGGTTGCCGCCGATGCCCGCGATGGTCGAGTGGAACAGCAGGTCGTGGGCCACGAGGTCCTCGACGCCGGTGTCCTCGCCGACGGACTGCATCAGGGTCGCGAGCTCGTCGATCTGCTGCTCCGAGGCCCGCGCGGTCGCCAGGACGGCGGACGCGGGCTCGAGGATGCGTCGGACCTCGAGCAGGTCGACGAGGGACCGGTCGTGGTGCATGTCGACGACGAACGACACGGCCTCGAGCAGGACGCCCGGTTCGAGCGAGGTCACGTAGGTGCCGTCACCGCGTCGGACGTCGAGCACGCGGATGAGCTCGAGGGCCTTCACCGCCTCGCGCAGACTGTTCCGCGACAGGCCGAGCGACTCGCTCAGTTCCTTCTCGGGCGGGAGGCGCTGCCCGGGTTGGAGCTCACCGCTCACGATCATCTGCTGGATGCGTGCGATCGCATCGTCGGTCAGCGACGCCACGTCACCACCTCCTGATCCCGGCCCGCTCGCGGACGCGAGCCGACAGGACGACGATAGCCGGGCCTCCCGGTCGTCACGGGCCGACCATCAGGCGGGCCGCAGCCGGAGGGCCTGCATCCCGCCGTCGACCGCAAGGTCGACGCCCGTCGTCGACCGGGCGAGCGGGCTCGTCAGGTACGCGACCGCCTCGGCGACCTCCTCCGCCTGCACGAGCCGACCGTGCGGCTGCCGGGCCTCGAGGGCAGCACGCTCCGCGGCCGGGTCACCTGCGGTCGACAGCAACCGCGCCACCCACGGGGTGTCGGCGGTCCCCGGGTTCACGGCGTTGACGCGGATGCCCTCGCGGATGTGGTCGGCAGCCATGGCGCGGGTCAGGGCGGCGATCGCGCCCTTCGTCGCCGAGTAGAGCGCCCGTTGGGGCAGCCCCGCGGTCGCGGCGATGGAGCAGGTGTTCACGATGCTCGCGTTGCCCGACGCCCGCAGGTGGGGGAGCGCGGCCCGCGACAGCCGGACGGCACCGAGGACGTTGACCTCGTACACGCGGCGCCACTCGTCGTCGGGGTTGTCCTCGACCGTGCCCTGCGCGCCGATGCCGGCGTTGTTCACCAGGACGTCGAGGCCGCCGAGCTGCTCGACGGCGGTGGCGACGGCGGTGCGGACGGAGGCGTCGTCGCTGACGTCGCACGTGACGGAGACGAGCCCCTCGGCGGTGGACGGCTGGAGGTCGAGGACGGCGACCGTTGCGCCGCGATCTCGCAGCGCGACGGCGATCGCGGCGCCGATGCCCGACGCGCCCCCGGTGACGATCGCCCGGACGCCGTCGTGGCTGTCGGCGGGGCCGGTGCGGGTGCTGCCGGTGCTGCCGGTTGGGTCTGCCATCAGGCTGCCCCGACCGTCTGGCGCTGCGAGCCGAGCCCGTCGGCGGTGAGCTCGACGACGTCGCCGGGCTGCAGGTAGGGCGCGTGACCGGCCAGTGCCACACCCGCCGGGGTGCCCGTGCTGATGACGTCGCCGGGGTACAGCACCATGAACTGCGACAGGTACCGGACGATCTCCACAGGCCGGAAGATCATGTCGGCGGTGGTCCCGTCCTGCCGGACCTCGCCGTTGACGGTCAGCCGGAGCGCGAGTGCCGCGGGGTCGAGGCCGGCGGCGTCGAGCGACCGGGGCGTCACCAGCCACGGGCCGAGCGGGTTGAAGGTCTCGCAGGACTTCCCCTTGTCCCACTGCCCGCCGCGCTCGAGCTGGAACTCGCGCTCGGACACGTCGTTCGCGATGGCGTAGCCGGCGATCGACGCCTCGGCCGCCGCATCGGACTCGCAGTACCGGGCGGTGCGGCCGATGACGATCGCGAGCTCGATCTCCCAGTCGGTCTTCGTGCTGTTCCGGGGGATCAGGACCTCGTCGTCGGGGCCGATCACCGTCATCGGGTCCTTCATGAACACGATCGGTTCGGTGGGGATGTCGGCACCGGTCTCGGCAGCGTGGTCGCGGTAGTTCAGGCCGATGCAGACGACCTTGCCGGGCCGGGCGATGGGTGCACCGCGCCGCATGCCGTCGGCCCGGTCACGGTCGATGCTCGTCAGGTCGCCGGCGCTGCGTGCGTGGTCGACGCGGCCGACCGGGTCCGAGGCCAGGAAGGCCCCGTCGACGTCACTGGTGATGGAGCGGAGGTCGAAGACCTCGCCGTCGGTGTCGATGGCCACGGGGATCTCGCTCCCCGCCGGGCCGAGTCGTGCGAACTGCATCGTTCCTCGCTCTCCGGCTGCGCCAGTGCAGCCGTAGACATCCTATGTCTGTGTGTGGCCCCGGACAAGGTAGACGCGTTCCGCGGTACCGCTGAGGACGGCTTCGTGCTCGGTCGTCGACAGGTCGGCGAGTGCCGCCGTCGTCCGCTGCACGACGTCGGCGTACCCGGTCGCCAGGGTCGACACCGGCCAGTCCGAGCCGAACATCGACCGTTCGGGACCGAACTGCTCGACGACCCCGCGGACGTACCGGTCGACGGGGCGGTCACGCCAGTCCGGGCCGGCCTCGGTGAGCAGGCCGGAGACCTTGCACGTGACATTCGGGCGTGCTGCGAAGTCGGTCAGCCGGCCCCGCCAGGCCGGGTCGCCGGTGTCGATCGACGGCTTGCCCGCGTGGTCCAGGACGAACGACGCCTGGGGGACGGCATCGATCAGGGTCAGTGCGGCAGTGTGCTCGCGCGCACGGACGAGGACGTCGAACACCAGGCCGGCGGCGGCGAGTGCGTGGACCCCGCGGACGACGTCGGGGCGGGCGAGCCAGTCCGCGTCGGGTTCATCCTGCGCCTGGTGCCGGATGCCCACCAGGCGCTCGCCGCCGGGCAGCGCTCGAACGGCGGCGATCCGGTCGGTCACGTCCGGCGCGGTCAGGTCCACCCAGCCGACGACGCCCGCGACGGGTCCGGGTTGCTCGAGCAGCCAGGCGGTCTCGCCGGGGTCGTGCACAGCCTGCACGACGATGGTCCGCGTCACGCCGGTGCCCTGCGTCGCCGCACGGAGGTCGTCCACGTCGAACCGGCGGCGGATCGGGGCGACGGCGTCGTCCATCCAGGGGTACGGCCGGTCGGCGGGGTCCCAGAGGTGGTGGTGAGCGTCGATGATCACGCGCTCATGATGCCCGATTCATCCGATGTCCGCCCGGGTGTGCCGGTGCCGCGTTCCCCCGAGACTCGGCGTGGGCGACAGAACTCGGGCTCGGAGCCCCGAGACGAGTCGCTCAGCCCGAGCCTCGGGGCGAGCTGCCCGAGTCTCGGGCGCGAGCGCCCGCCGCTCAAACGGCGCCGGAGGCCTCGAGCTCGGCGCGCAGCTCGGCGTCGGACGGCTCGACGAAGTGCTTGCCGTTCGGCAGCACGACGACGGGGATGTTCTTCCGCCCGCTGATCGCCTCGGCACGGTCGGCCGCCGACAGGTCCTGCTCGACGTCGACGTACTCGTAGTCGACGCCGAGGGTGTCGAGCAGCGCCTTCGACCGACGGCAGTCGCGGCACCAGTCCGCGCCGAACATCGTCACCTTGTCGAACGCTTCGGTCGTGGTTGCATCGCTCATGCCCAGAGAGTACGTCGGCGGGCCCCCGCGCATTCCCTACGATTGATGCATGCCGCCAGGACCCGACCCCGAGACGCGATCCTGGGCGTCGACGGCCGTCCGGCGCTTCGCCGCGGTGACGAACCTGCTCGTGGCGGCTCGCCGGTTCCGCATCGTCGGTGGCGACCCCCGCGACGCCGCGGCGCTGCACGAGCTGCTCACCGGACTCGGCGCACGCCCGGCCGCGGAGCACGAACCGATCGACCAGCTCTGGTGCCTCGGTTCCCCCGAGGTCTCCACCCCCGTCATCGAGCGCGAGGCCGACCGTCCCCGTAGTGCCACGCTCATCGTGATCGACGCCGGCCGCCACCTGCCCGCCGTCGACGAGGACGCCTTCGGTCCCGTCGCCACCGCACGCCCAGGGGTGCTCGGCGTCCCGATGCTCTCCGACGACGTCTTCCTGGTCTCCACCGGCCGCGACCCCGAGGACGACCCGGCGGCCGACGCCCGCCTGCGCTGGGCTCGACGCTCCATGCCCGTCTCGCGTGCGGTCGCCGCGGAACTCCGCGACGGCGGACTGCTCCGTGGCACCCGCATCGGCGTCGCGATGTTCCTCGAGCCGAAGACGGCGGTGCTGAGCCTGTTGCTGCGCGACGCCGGGGCAGAGGTCGTCGTCTACGCGCACGCCGACGAGACCGACGACGCCGTGGCCGCGTCGCTCCGGGCAGCGGGTCTGACGGTGTACGCGAGCAGCACCGCCTCGCTGTCGGAGCAGAAGGCGCTCGCCCTCGCGATGCTCGACACCCGGCCGCACATCCTGCTCGACGACGGTTCGCACGTCATCCGGCTCGCCCACCAGGAACGACCGGACCTGCTGCCGACGATGCTCGGCGCGGCCGAGGAGACCACGAGCGGCCTCCGACCCCTGCGTGTGATGGCGTCGCGGGGCGAGCTCGGCATCCCCGTGGTCGCCGTCAACGACGCCCGCACCAAGACGTTCTTCGACAACCGGTACGGCACCGGGCAGTCGACGGTGTTCGCGGTGCTCGACCTGGTCGACGGGCTCCCGTCCGGCACGCACCGGGTGATCCCGGGAGGCGCGGCGGTCGTCGCCGGATTCGGGCACGTCGGCGAAGGGGTCGCGCTGGTGCTCTCCGCCCTCGGGTTCCGGATCACGGTCGCCGAGACGGATCCCGTGCGCGCCCTGCAGGCGCTGTTCGCCGGCCACGCCGTCGCGCCGCTCGCCGAGGCGGTGCAGGACGCCGACCTCGTGGTGAGCGCCACCGGGGTCGCCGACACCATCGACCTGCGGGTGCTGCGCTCGTGCGCGGACGGGGCGGTCGTCGCCGTCGCGGGCGGGGTCGACCACGAGGTCGCGCTGGCCGACGCGATGGCGGCCGGTGCCACCCGACAGCAAGTGGGCCCGAAGGCCGAGCGCCTCGTGTTCCCCGATGCCGACAGCGGGCCCATCGTGCTCGACCGCGGCGGGTGCATCAACATCACGGCGGCCGAGGGCAACCCGATCGAGATCATGGACCTGTCCTTCGCGGCGCAGCTCGGGGCCGTCCGCATGCTGCTCGAGCGGGGCGACGAACTGGAGCGAGCCGTCGTGCCCATCGACCCTGCGGTCGACGACGCAACCGCGCGCACGGCGCTCGCCGCCTTCGGAGCGCACCCCGTTCCTCCCGTCCGCCTTGCCGAGCACCCGGCGGACCGCGAGCCGGACGTCCGGACGCGCCGTTTCGGAGACCCCGCATGAGCGCCACGCACCCGCGTGTCGACCACCCGGTCGTCGTGCACGCGGCACGCGTCGTCGTGCCGATGACCGCGCCCCCGATCGCGGACGGCGCGGTCGCCGTGCAGGACGGCCGCATCCTGCACGTCGGCGACCGGTCCTGGGTCGTCGACCAGCTCGCCGGCTCGGGCACGACGTTCACCGAACGGCAGTGGCGCGGAGCCCTCCTGCCGGGACTCGTCAACGCGCACTCGCATCTGCAGTACACCGGCATGGCCAGTGTCGGCCGCGGCCAGTACGCCGGTTTCGAGGACTGGGCGGCCGCGTTCAACGAGGACTACGCCGAGCCGCACGACTGGCGGGCCGAAGCCGCTGCGGGCGCGGCGGCGTCGATCCGCGCCGGCGTCACGAGCATCGCGGACATCGTCACCGACATCGAGGCGTCCACCGCGCTCGAGGACGCCGGGCTCGGCGGCATCGCCTACTGGGAGGTGATGGACTGGGAGAACGACGCCTGGCAGTCGCACGGCCGCGACCAGGTGCTCGACGAACTCGCCCGGATCCCGACCACCCCCGGGGCCGGCCTGTCACCGCACGCGCCCTATTCGCTCGAGGTCGCGCCCCTGCTCGAACTCCCCGACATCGTCCGGCAGCGCGGGCTCCGGCTGCACCTGCACCTCGGTGAAGCGGCCTTCGAGGGGGAGCGCGTCGCCCTCGGACCGGTTCCCGGACTCGACGGCGTCGACGGCGTCGGCCACGGCAACGACTGGCACCTGGCGAACGTGCCCTCGTTCCGGGCGCTGCGGGCCTTCGGGTTCGGGGCGAGCGCCACCGCGTTCGTCGACCGGCTCGGGGTGCTCGGCCCGGACTGCCACATCGCGCACGGCGTCTACATGACCGCCGCCGACCGGGCACTCCTGCGCGCCCGTGGCACCGCCGTCGCGCTGTGCCCGCGGTCGAACGCCGTCATCGGCCTCGACCCGCCGCCCGTCGCCGACTACCTGCGCGAGGGCAGCCCGATCGCCATCGGCACCGACTCGCTCTCGTCGTCGCCGTCCCTCGACCTGATGGCCGACGTCACCGCCCTGCACCGGATCGCCCGCGCCCAGGGCTACGGGCACCGCGACCTGCACGAGCGGCTCCTGGCGGCGGCGACGCTCGGCGGTGCGCACGCCATGGGGCTCGCCGTCGGACCGGACCGCATCGGCCACCTCGCCGTGGGCGCCCGCGCCGACCTGGCCGTCTTCGACGTCGACGCCCGGACCGTGCCCGACGCACTCGCCGAGCTCGTCGAGGACGGTGCCGGGCGCGCAGCCGCCACCGTCATCCGTGGGGTCGTCCGCGCCGTCGACGGAGCGCTGACCGGCGTGCCCACGTCGTCGCCCGACCGCCCTGCCCGCCCTGTCATCCCTGTGGAGGAATCATGACCGAGACCGCACCCCGCCCCGGCATGGCCGCCCGTCGCACCGTCGACGGCGAACTGATCGAGTGGCTCGACGTGCCGAAGCGCGCCATCGCCCTCGGCATGGAACCGCACCCCGAAGGCGGTTGGTACGTCCGCACCTGGACCTCGCCGGCCACGGTGACGACGCCCGCGGGGGACCGTCCCGCTGCCACCCTGATCCACTTCCTGCTGCCCCCGGGCGAGGCCTCGGCCTGGCACCGGGTCACGAGCGACGAGATCTGGATGTGGCACGGGCCCGACACCGTCGAGCTCGAACTCGGCGGCTCCGGTGATGCTCCCGAGCCCGGCGCGCGGATCACCCTCGGGCCCGACGCCGGTCGCGATCGGGTGAACGACGCGCAGGCGTTCGTGCGCGGTGGCGTGTGGCAGCGGACGATCCCGAACGACGGCGAGGTGCTGCTGAGCTGCCTCGTGTCGCCGGGGTTCTCGTTCGAGGACTTCACGATGGCGGACTGACGTACCACATTGGTATGTTCGTCGGATGGACTCCGGTCGCGTTCCCGCCCTCGCCCGTGCGGCCCTCGACGCACCGTTCGAGTTCGCGTACGTCGACGAGACCGGCGACAAGGGTGATCCGGCTGCTTCTCCGGGCGCGACTCGCACCTACACGCTGGGGTGTGTGCTCGTCCCGGGCGGAGACTGGACCGATCGTCTCGACTGGCTCACGGGGGTCCGTCGTGAGATCCGGGACACGTACGGCATCCTCCTGCGCCACGAGCTCAAGGCGAACGTGCTCCTGCGTGGACGAGGAGATCTCCGTGACCTGGGGCTCGGGGACGGCCAGCGGCGCGATGTGTTCCGGAGGTCGCTCGGTGCGCTGACCGTCGTGGCCTCCGGGGTCTTCGCGATCGTCATCGACAAAGAGGCCCGCCCGATGGACTACCGGCCCGAGGACCGCGCGTGGACGTACCTGCTCCAGCGTCTCCGGATCCGGTCCGAGCAATCCGGCACACCGATCATCCTCGTGCACGACGGAGGTGACGACGCAACGGTCCGCGCGATCCACCGCAGGTTCCGTCGGCACAGCTTCGCACCAGGGGGTACTCGCGTCAGCGCGCCGCTGCTCGTCGAGGATCCAGTTCCTCGTGACTCCGCGTCCTCGTACTTCATCCAGGCAGCCGACTTGGTCGCGTACGCAGGGTTCCGGCGGTTCCAAGCGCCCGGCTCGAAAAGCGGCAGCGTCTGCGACGAGACGATGTGGGCCGAGCTACGGCCCGTCTGGCGCACCGAGGTGACGAACGCTCGTCGCGATGCGATCGTCGTCTGGCCGTGACGGAGTTCGAGGACGTCCCTGGCGCAGAAAGGGGGCGCCCCGTGCTGGGACGCCCCTTGATCTCAGACCTCAGCCGAGCATGCGCCCGGTTCAGCCCGCGTCGCCAGATTACCAGCCGCTCGTCGCCTCGTCGACTGGTGTGTGACACGGGACCGGGTCGCGTGAGACGCCAGGAGTCGCGTTGGTATCCCAGCGCGAAGTACACTTCGACCTGCCCCCAGCCCCTCGCACGAAGGCCTCGACCGTGACCCGATCCCTCCGCTTCACCCTCGCCGTCGCCACCGCCGCGGTCGCCGCCCTCGCCCTGTCGGCCTGCTCCTCCGGGGGCAGCAGCTCCGGCTCGGACGGCACCGTCACCGACGGCAAGCTGACGATCGCCACCGGTGAGCCGGCGTACTCGCCGTGGATCGAGGACAACAAGCCGGAGTCCGGCAAGGGCTTCGAGTCCGCCGTGGCCTACGCGGTCGCGAAGGAGATGGGCTACAGCAAGTCCGACGTCGTCTGGAAGCGCAGCACCTTCGACAGCGCGATCGCACCGGGTCCGAAGGACTGGGACCTCAACGTCCAGCAGTTCTCGATCGACGCCAAGCGCAAGAAGGCCGTCGACATGTCGAGCGCGTACTACACGACCACGCAGGCCGTGGTGACGACCAGCACCTCGAAGGCCGTCGACGACACGAGCATCGCCGCCCTCAAGAAGGACGCGATCGGGGTCGCCACCGGGTCCACGTCGATCGCGAGCGTGAAGAGCGTGCTGGGGATCACCCCGCAGGTCTTCAACTCGAACGACGACGCCGTGCTCGCACTGAAGTCGGGCCAGATCGACGCGATCGTCACCGACCTGCCGACGGCGTTCTACATGGCCGCAGCGCAGCTCGACGACGGCACGGTGTCGGCGCAGTTCCCGTCCGACGGCAAGGGTGACCAGTTCGGCTTCGTCCTGCCGAAGGGCTCGGAGCTCACGAGCAAGGTGGACAAGGCACTCAAGTCGCTGACGGACGACGGCACGCTCGAGGACCTGCAGACCAAGTGGCTCTCCTCGGAGACCAACACCCCGGTCCTGAAGTAACCGCATGACCGTGCCAGCAGGCGCCGGGACCCCGGTCGCCGCAGCCGCGCCGAGCCAGGTCGAGGCCGAGCGGCGGCTCTACCGCCGGCAGCGCGGACGCCGGTCGATCGTGGTGTCGGTGGTGTCGACGCTCGTGGTGATCGCGATCGCCTACTTCGGCGTCGTGAACACCCCCGGCTGGGCAGCGGTCCAACAGTCGTTCTTCGATCCGCAGACCGCGATCGACACCTTCCCGGACATCTTGCTGGGCCTCTGGCTGAACGTCCGGATCCTGTTCTTCAGCGCCATCGGCGTCGCGGTGTTCGGCACCCTGCTCGCAGTGGTGCGGGGCCTGCGGAACCCGGTGTTCTTCCCGCTGCGGATGCTGGCGACCGGCTACACGGACCTGTTCCGCGGCCTGCCGCTCATCATCGTGCTGTACCTGGTCGGCTACGGGATCCCCGGGCTCGGGGTGTTCCCGCGGCTCCCCGCCGAGGTCTGGGGCACCATCGCGATCGTCCTGACGTACTCGTCGTACATCGCCGAGGTCCTGCGTGCCGGCATGGAGGCCGTGCACCCGTCGCAGCGTCTCGCCGCCCGGTCGCTCGGACTCTCGCACGCGAAGACCCTGCGGCTCGTGGTGCTGCCGCAGGCGATCCGCAAGGTCACACCGGCGCTGATGAACGACTTCGTCTCGATGCAGAAGGACGTCGGTCTGGTGTCGATACTCGGCGCCGTCGACGCGGTCCGGTCGGCGCAGATCGCCCAGGCGGAGACCTACAACTTCACGCCGTACTTCGTCGCGGGACTGCTGTTCGTGGTGATCAGCCTGCCGCTGATCCGCGTCACGGACGCGATCGCGCGCCGCCAGCAGCGGCGCGAGCAGATCGGAGGGACCGTATGAGCGAGGTCGGCCAGGAGGCCCGTGGTGCGTCGGGTGCGGACGCTGCGGTCCTCGAACTGCGTGGGGTGCGCAAGGCCTTCGGCGAGCACGAGGTCCTGCGCGGCATCGACCTGACGCTGCACCGCCACGAGGTCATCTGCGTCATCGGGGCGTCCGGCTCGGGCAAGTCGACCCTGCTCAAGACGGTGAACCTGCTCGAGGGCATCGACGACGGCGAGATCCTGCTGCAGGGGACCGACATCGCCGATCCCCGCATCGCCGTCGACGGCGTCCGTGCACGGATCGGCGTGGTGTTCCAGCAGTTCAACCTGTTCCCGCACATGACCGTGCTCGACAACGTGACGCTCGCCTCGCGCCAGGTGCACGGCGTCGGGCGGGCCGAGGCAGAGGCGACCGCGCGTCGGCTGCTCGAGCGCATCGGGCTGGCGGAGTTCGCCGACGCCTACCCGGACCGGCTCTCCGGCGGGCAGCAGCAGCGCGTCGCGATCGTCCGGGCGATCGCGTCCGACCCCGAGCTCCTGCTGCTCGACGAGGTCACGAGCGCACTCGACCCCCAGCTCGTCGGCGAGGTGCTCGACCTGGTCACCGAGCTGAAGCGGCAGGGCTCGACGATCCTGATGACCACGCACGAGATGCACTTCGCACGGAACGTCGCCGACCGGATCGTGTTCCTGCACCGGGGCGAGGTCGTCGAGCAGGGTGTCCCCGCCGAGGTCCTCGACGCACCGCAGCACCCGGCGCTCATCGAGTTCCTCTCCCGCGTCCACGCCTAGGGCGTCAGCAGCACCTTCCCGACGACCTCGCCGTCGCGGACCTTCCGGTGCGCCTCCTCGACCTCGGCCAGCGGCAGGACGGTGTCGATGACCGGTCGGACGCTGCCGTCGGCGACGAAGGGCCAGACGTGCTCGCGGACGGCGGCGACGATGGCGGCCTTCTCGGCGAGCGGGCGGGCGCGCAGGGTCGTGCCGCTGATCGACGCCCGCTTCCGCATCAGCGCACCGAGGTCGAGTTCGGCGGTGCTGCCGCTGCCCGAGGCGATGACGGCGATGTGCCCGTTGGGCGCGAGGGCCTGCAGGTTCCGTGCCAGGTAGGCCGGCCCGACGACGTCGAGGACCACGTCGACCCCGACGCCGTCCGTGAACGCCAGGACGCGTTCGACGAAGTCCTCGGAGCGGTGGTCGACGACCAGGTCGGCACCGAGGTCCCGCGACGCCTGGACCTTGCGGTCGCCGCCGCTCGTGGCGATCACCGTCGCGCCCAGCGCCTTCGCCCACAGCACGGCGTGGGAGCCCATGCCGCCGGTGCCGCCGTGCACGAGCAGGGTCTGGCCGGGGCGGAGTCCGGCGAGCATGCCGATGTTCGAGTACACGGTGCAGGCGGCCTCGGGCAGGCCGGCGGCCTCGACCAGGTCGACGGAGTCGGGGACGGGCAACACCTGGGCTGCCGGTGCCACGACGAGCGACGCGTAGCCGCCGCCGGACAGCAGCGCGCACACGCGGTCGCCGACGGCCACCGCGGTCACGCCGTCACCGAGCGCCCGGACGGTGCCGGAGACCTCGAGCCCGAGGATCTCCGAAGCGCCGGGCGGCGGCGGGTAGTTCCCCGCGCGCTGCTGCAGGTCGGCGTTGTTCACCCCGGCGGCGGCGACCTCGATGAGCACCTCGCCCGCGGCGGGCACCGGGTCGGGCAGGTCGGTCACGGACATGGTGGTGTCGTCGAACGTGATGGCGCGCATGCCCTCGACGGTACGCCGGGCAGCCGGTCATCCTGTGAGTGCCCCATGTACGCTCGATGACGGATCTGCACCTCATCCGGGGGAGTGCGGACCGATCGAGGGGGACTCTCCACCATGCCGAAGAACAAGTTCATCGCGCTCGCCACCGCCGGCCTCGCGCTCACCCTGCTCGCCGGTTGCTCGACCGGGCCGTCGAAGGCCGACCAGTGCACCCAGTTCGAGAAGACGGTCAAGTCCGCCGCCGAGGGCGTGCAGTCCGAGGCCGCGAACCTGCAGTCCGACCCGGACGCCGCCGTCACGAAGCTGAAGGAGCTCGACGAGAAGATCTCCGACGGCGTCGACGACCTGTCCGACGACGACCTGCAGGACAAGGGCGAGGCGTTCGAGGCCGCCTACGGTGACCTCGTCGACCAGATCGAGGACATCGCTGACGACCCGCAGTCGGCCGACGTCTCGGCGCTCACGAAGTCCAGCACCAAGGTGCAGGACGCCGGCAACGCCTTCCAGAAGGAGTGCAACTCCTGATGCGCCGCACCCTCACCGCGGTCACCACCGCGCTCGTCGCCGTGACGCTGCTGGCGGGCTGCTCCGGCGGATCGTCCGACGACGGCGGGTCGTCCGACGACGGTGCCTCGGCGGAGACGTCGAAGACGTCCGCACCGTCGAAGACCTCGGCTGCTGCGCCCGCGCAGACGAAGGCCGAGGCATGCGCCCTGGTCGAGAACGAGCTCAAGTCGTTCATCGACGAGCAGACGTCGTCGTCGGCGCCGGCCGATCCTGCTGCCCGGGCGAAGCTCGTCGGTGAGTTCGCCGACCGGCTCGATGCCGCGCTGCCGAAGGTCACCAACGACGACGTCCACGACGCCTTCGAGGACTTCAGCGAGGACGCGGAGGGCTACGCTTCGGCGCTCACCTCCAGCGGTTCGAGCGACTCCGCCGAGGCGAAGGACGCCCAGACCGACGTGCAGTCCTCGCTGAACGAGGTCTCGGCGGTCTGCCCGAGCAACTAGTCGCCACACCAGGCCCCGACACCACGACGCCCCGCAGCTCCGACCGGAACCGCGGGGCGTCGTCGTGTCGGCGACGGCTCAGACGGCCGCCGGCTGCGACGCGTCCAGACGGGCGACGTCCTCCGGCCGCAGCTTCACGGTCGGTGCGGTCAGCGAGTTGAGGATCGACTGCGGCCGCGACGCCCCGGGGATCGGGACGACCACGTCGCTCTTCTGCAGCTCCCACGCGAGCGCGATGACCTGCGGGGTCACGCCACGGTCCCGCGCGATGTACGCGAAGTCCTCGTAGGCGGTGCCGAGATCCGCGGCGTTCGCGATGCCGCCGAGCGGGCTCCACGGCAGGAACGCGATCCCGAGCTCGTCGCAGAGCTCGAGTTCCGGCTCGCTCGACCGGAACTTCGGCGAGAACTGGTTCTGCACCGAGGCCAGCCGTCCGTCGAGGACCTCGTTCGCCGTCCGGATCTGGTCGGGGTCTGCGTTCGAGATGCCGGCCATCCGGATGACGCCCTCGTCGAGCAGCTCGCCGAGCGCGCCGATGGACTCGGCGTAGGGGACCGCGGGGTCCGGGCGGTGGAACTGGTACAGGCCGATCGCCTCGACGCCGAGGCGCTTCGCCGACGCCTTCGCCGCCTGCTTCAGGTACTCCGGGTGGCCGTTCTGCGCCCAGGCGCCTGCTTCCGGTCGCAGGTGTCCGCCCTTCGTGGCGATGAGGATCGACTCGGTGTCGCCGTGGAACTCGCGGACGGCCCGGGCGATGAGCTCCTCGTTGTGTCCCACCTCGTCGTGGGCGGCCAGGTGGTACGCGTCCGCGGTGTCGATGAGTGTGACACCGTTCTCGAGCGCGGCGTGGATGGTCGCGATGGACTGTCGTTCGTCGGGGCGCCCCTCGATCGACATGGGCATCCCGCCCAGACCGATGGCGCTGACCGACACGTCTCCGATGACTCGTTGCTTCATGCGCCCAGCATGCGCCGGGGGTGCACGGTCACGCCCAGGGTGCGTCGCACGTCCCCGGCTCAGCGCCGCGCCCAGCCCGGCGCGTGCTCCGGCAGCGGGCCGAAGGCGATGCCCCGGGCGTAGAGGCCCCGCGACGGCGGCACAAATCGGGCGAGCAGCACGGGCAGCAGCGGTGGCCCGTTCCGCAGCTGCCCCGCGAACGCCCGCTCGAAGACGACGCGGTGCAGCACGGCCTGCGCCGACTGGACGACCACGGCCGGCGGCCTCCGACGACGCTGCACCGCGGCCAGCGCAGGGCTCAGCGCCGTACCGCTCCGCCCGTGCCGGAGCGCCGGCGCCAGGATCGCGGCGGTCGCCACGGCGTCCTGCACCGCCAGGTTGATCCCCACCCCACCCGCGGGTGACATCGCGTGGGCCGCGTCGCCGATGCACAGCAGACCCGGCCGCCACCACCGCCGCAACCGGTCCATCCGGACGTCGAGCACGTGCACGTCGTCCATCGAGCCGATCGCGTCGACCCGGTCGGCGAAGTCCGGACGGAGGCGCGCCACCCGCGCCCGGAAGGCGTCGACGCCCTCGGCCCGCAGCGCCGCGTCCGAACCCTTCGGGGCGAAGTACGCGACCTGGTGGTAGTCGGGCCGCGGGAAGCTCAGCAGCACGTCCCGGTCCGAGAACGCCGGCGTCAGGGCGCTCGCGGCGTCTCCCGGATGCCGGGGCAGCCGGAACCACCAGGTGTCGAACGGCACCGGGAACGCGCGCGGCACGAAGCCCGCGGCCCGACGCAGGACCGAGTTCCGTCCGTCGCACGCGATCACGACGTCGGCGCGGAGTTCCTCGGCGTCACCACTCCCGTCGCGCCGGCGCAGGTGCACCCCGGAGACGACGCCGTTCTCCTCGATGAGCCCGGTCGCCGCGAGGCCCATCGCGATGTCGAACGGCGGTTCCTGCCGCGCAGCGGTGACGAGCAGGTCGAGCAGGTCCCACTGCGGCACCATCGCCACGTGGTCGTACGGGGGCGCGAGCCGCGAGAAGTCGCCGAGCAGCAGCCGCGACCCGTCGGGCATGGGCAGGGAGAAGTCGTCGAGCCGCGACTGCGGCAGCGCCCGGAAGCGATCGCCGAGGCCGAGCTCGTCGAGCAGCCGGATCGTCGAGGCGTGCACGGTGTCGCCCCGGAAGTCCCGGTTGAAGTCGACGTGCTGTTCGATGACGCGCACGTCGATGCCGGCCCGGGCGAGCAGCAGTCCGAGGACGACCCCGGCGGGGCCGCCACCGACCACCGCGACCGTCGTCCGCGACACCGTCACCATGCCCTGGACGCTACGCCGTGTCGGACGGGAGGCCCGGGGCCGTGTCCGCCACGGGCCTCCCGTCCGGCGCCCGGTCGCGTCTGCCCGCGCGACGCGACGCGGTGCGATGCGATGCGATGCGACAGTCTCGACGTCGTACGACATCGACGATGTCGTCGCTGCGCGCGCGCAACTGGTTGCGGTCGCAACGACCGACGAACTCGTTGTCGTACGACGTCGATCGTGTCGTTCGGAGTCGGTCCGGCAGGACCAGCGCCGTGCGCGTCGGCGCTAGGCGCTCGCGGACACCGACGACGACGCGGTCTCGCCGTCGGCCGCGTTCGCGAAGACGACCCCGCCCCACGCGATCACGCCGATCGCGAGCACGAAGCCGATCGCGGCGATCCACCACGACGACTTCCGGCGGATCCAGGCGCCGATCGCCAGCACGATCGTGGCGACCCCGATCACGAACGCACCGCCGACAGCGATGGCCGTGCCGCCGATGTAGCCGCCGGGGGTACACCCGGCCGAGGCGTCGCACGTCGCGGTCGCCGAGATGACCGCGATGATGCTGACGACAGCGGTGACGATCGTCATGACCGCCCCGAAGGCCAGCAGCAGCACGGTCGAGATCCGGTCGGCGAGCTTCGCCGGCGGGAACAGCGTGGTGCCACCGCGCTCCCAGGCCGCGCGCTGCGGGTCCTGGGGGCCGGGCGAGGACTGCGGCGGACCGCCGGGGACGTTGGACCAGGTCATGGGAGCAGTCCTACCGCGCTTCCACGCCGAACGCCTGTGCGAGCCGCTGGATCTTCTGCGCCCGACCCAGGCGCGGCAGGTCGGATCCGTCGCGGATGACCTTGCCGCGGGCCTCGAAGTCGTCGAGGAAGTCCTGCGCCCAGGCGACGTCGGTCGGCGTGGG
Organism: Curtobacterium sp. TC1; assembly: GCF_019844075.1. Taxonomy (NCBI): domain Bacteria; kingdom Bacillati; phylum Actinomycetota; class Actinomycetes; order Micrococcales; family Microbacteriaceae; genus Curtobacterium; species Curtobacterium sp. TC1. Next base: position 3,463,928 of record NZ_CP081964.1, on the reverse strand, counting down.
GGAGATGACCTCGTTGATGACGGGCAGCTGCTCGGTGTCCAGGCAGAGCTTGCCGGTCAGGCCAAGCGACACCGCGACCTGGGACTGCTCGCGCAGGATCGGGTGCGACGATCCCACCGTCGGGCCGTCGATCGGGCCGGGCAGGTCACCGACGCGCGAGGCGACGACGAGCTTCGACCGCGGGTACGCCATCGCCAGGGTGTCGGCGCTCGTGCCGGTGTCGCGGCGGTAGTCGCCGGAGCCGAACGCCAGCCGGAACGCGCCCTGCGCCCGCGCGATCGAGACGGACTCCTCGATGCCGAGCGCCGACTCGACCAGTGCGATCACCGGGGTCTGACCGCCGAGCCGGTGCCACGTGTCGGTGACCTGGGCCGGGGACTCGGTCTTCGCGAGCATCACGCCCTGCAGCCCGGGCAGGCCACGGAGCTCCTCGACGTCGTCGGCCCAGAAGTCGGTCGTGACGTCGTTGATCCGCACCCAGGCCTCGCCGCCACCGGCCAGCCACGCGGCCACGCCCTGCCGCGCCGAGGGCTTGGCGGCGGGGTCGACGGCGTCCTCGATGTCCAGGATGATCTGGTCGGCGCGGGACCGCTGGGACTTCTCGAACCGGTCGGTCGCGGTACCGGAGACGAGCAGCCACGAGCGGGAGATCTCGGCGGGGACCGATCGACGCCGGTTCGGCGTGGGGGCGGACGGGGTGATGCGGTCGTCGATGGCCATGCCCCGTTGGTACCACATCGGACGTGCCGGACGGCCGATCGGAGGTCTGTCGCGTCGGATCGGACGCCTGACGCCGTGTACCGGAAACCCCGAAACCTCGGTTCATTGCCAGAGAGGGCGCGCGTTCCCGCCTACAGTGTCGGATGTGTGGCGAGCGGACAGGGTGACCGACGGTGAGGACGACGTGAACGACGACGTCCCCGTCGAGGGTGCCCACGAGCGCCCCGACGACGAGCGAGACGACCGCGGTCAGCGCGACCACCGCGACGAGCGAGACGACCGAGACGAGCAGCAGGACGTGGACCAGGACCGGACCGACGACGAACCGGACCGCACGCTCCGCCCGGAACTGCAGCTGACCAGCCCGCAGGCGATCAGCCTCGGCGACCCCCGGCTGCAGGCGGGCAACGCGGCCGAACCGACGTGGGACGGCTGGCGCGGCCAGCTCACCGGCGTCGGCGGAACGAGCCCGCTCACCCACTTCAGCGACCACCCCCGCTCCCGCATCGAGCTGTCGACGACGCACCCGGGCGGCCTCGCCCAGTTCATCACCGGCAAGACCACCCTGCTGTCCAGCCTGATCCGCGACGAGGTGGCGCTCCGTGCGGCCCGCGTCGCCGCCGGCCAGGTCGAGGCGAAGGGCACCGAGCTCGCGACGGTGCGCGGCATCGACGCCGTGAAGCTCGGCATCGGCATGGCCGACTGGAAGCACGGCGACGAGCAGTTCCGCGGCCCGGTGCTGCTGCGCCCGCTGGCGATCCGCCGCCATGGCCGTGACTTCGAGGTCCGGCTCCTCGGCGAACCCGTGCTCAACCCGGGTCTCGCCGACGCCCTGCACGAACAGTTCGGCGTCATCCTCGACGCGCAGTCCTTCGTGGCGCTCGCGCAGCAGGACGGCTCGTTCACGCCGAACCCCGTCATCGACCGACTGCGCGGCCTGACCGCGCACATCCCCGGCTTCTCGGTGCACGCCCGGCTCGTGGTCTCCACGTTCGCCGAGGTCGCGACCGGCATGGTCGAGGACACCGGCGACCTGTCCCACCCGGTGCTCGACGCCCTCGCCGGCAACCCGAGCGCCAAGTGGCAGGTCGAGCAGTCGTACCACCCGGTCGAGCAGACCCCGTCGGACGAGCGCAGCCCGGAGACCGACACCCTGCTGCTCGACGCCGACGACGAGCAGGAGAACGTGATCGCGCAGATCGCGGCCGGCAACTCCATCGTCGTGAAGACCCTGCCCGGCACCGGCGGCACCCAGACGATCGTGAACGCCCTGGGTGGCCTGGTCGCCGCGAACAAGCGCGTCCTCGTGGTGAGCCCGCGCCGAGCGACCCTGCGGGGTATCGCCGCGCGCTTCGGCGAGGTCCAGCTGCCCGGCGTCGCGGTCACACCGTCGACCCTGCGCCGCGACGTCGTCCGTGCCATCGCGCGGAACGAGAAGGCCGCACGTCCGAACCTCCGCGAGGTCGACGACGCCCTGGTCCGGCTCCGCAAGGTCCTGAAGGACTACCGCGGTTCGCTCACCCGCAAGGACGCCGACTTCGGCGTCTCGGTGCTCGACTGCCTGGTCGAGCTCTCGAGGCTGTCGCTCCTGCCGGTCCCACCGTCGACGACCGCGCGCCTGTCGAAGCAGTCCGTGGCGTCCATGGTCGAGGGGCGCTCGCGTGTCGCCGAGACGATGGTCAGCGCGGCCAACCTCGGTGAGTTCCGTTACGGCCCCGACGACTCGCCCTGGTACGGCGCGAAGTTCTCCACCAGCGACGGCGCCCAGCGCGCGCACCGCATCGCGAAGGACCTCGACTCCGACGGTCTGCCGACGCTGCTCCGCCGGGCGCACGACCTCGTCGCCACGACGCACATGCGCCAGTTCACGACGATCAACGAGCTCGGTATCTACCTGCGCCTGCTCACCGAGATCCGTGACACCCTCGACCGCTTCCTGCCGGTGGTCTTCGACCGCTCGGTGTCGGAGCTCGTCGCCGCCACGGCCCCGCGTGGCGAGGGCGCCCCGATGTCGTCGACGAACCGTCGTCGCCTGAAGAAGCTCGCTCGCGAGTACGTCCGACCCGGCGTGCACGTCTCCGACCTGCACGAGGCCCTGACCCGGGTGCAGCAGCAGCGCGTGCTCTGGCAGCGCTACGTCGCCGCCGGCGTGAACCCCGAGGTGCCCACGGGCATCGCGGACGTGCAGGTGCTGTTCTCGAACGTCGCCGAGGACCTCGCGCGCCTCGACGAGCCGCTCGGCCGGACCGAGCGCGACCGTCAGCTCGCGAACACCCCGGTCGACCAGCTCGTCCCCACGATCGCCGAGCTCGCGGCCGAGTCCGACGTCCTGCACAACCTGCAGGAGCGCACCGAGCTCATGCAGACCCTGCGCGACCTGCAGCTCGAGCCGCTCATCACCGACCTGGCGAACCGGCACGTGCCGGACCTGCAGGTGCCGGCCGAGCTCGAGCTCGCCTGGTGGCAGTCCGCGCTCGAGACCATGCTCGAGTCCGACCGGGCGCTGCTCGGCGCGAACACCGACATGCTCGACCGGGTCGAGGCCGACTTCCGCCTCGTCGATGACGCCCACGCGGCCGGGGTCTCCCAGGGCCTCGCGTGGCAGCTCGCCGAGAACTGGAAGGTCGGACTCGTCGACTGGCCGGAAGAGGCCACGGCGCTGAAGACCCAGCTGCGCGAGGGTGCGATCACCTCGCGGCTGCTCCAGGACTCCGCGCCGCACCTGTCCCGGTCGATCGCGCCCGTGTGGCTCGCGAGCCCGTACGAGGTGTCGCAGATCGCCGACACGATGCCGTTCGACACCGTGATCCTGGTCGACGCCGGAGCCGTGACGATCGCCGAGACCGTCGGAGCCGTCCGCCGTGCGCGCCAGACCGTCGTCTTCGGTGACCCGGTCACGCAGACGCCGTCGCCGTTCCGCATCGCCGTCGACCCCGAGCACCGTGCGCTGCAGGTCGACGAGGGCACCCTCGACGCCTTCCACGCCGACTCCGCCCTGGCGAAGCTCTCCACCCTGCTGCCGACCCTGTCGCTCTCGCGGTCGTACCGTGCCGGCGGCGAGGACCTGGCAGAGCTCGTGAACCGTCGCTTCTACGGCGGCAAGATCGAGTCGCTCCCGTGGGCCGGGTCGTTCCTCGGGCACGGCTCGATCGCGCTCGACTACGTCAGCGACGGCAAGGCCGTGCCGGACCCCGAGTCCGGCGCCGTCGAGAGCGTCGACGCCGAGGTGGACCGCGTGGTCCGCCTCGTCATCGACCACGCCCGCACCCGCCCGTCCGAGTCGCTCATGGTCATCACCGCCTCGGCGAAGCACGCCGTGCGCGTCGAGCAAGCCGTGCTGACCGCGGCGCAGGGGCACAAGGACCTGACCGAGTTCGTCATCGGCGACCGCGCCGAGCCGTTCATCGTGGCGACGCTCGAGCAGTCGGTCGCGCAGAGCCGCGACCGCGTCGTGTTCTCGATCGGCTACGGCCGCACCCCGCACGGCCGCGTCCTGCGCGACTTCGGTCCGCTCGGCAAGCCCGGCGGCGAGCGGTTGCTCGCGGTCGCGATGACCCGTGCGCGCCGCTCGATGGTGATCGTGACGTGCTTCCAGCCGTCCGACATCGAGGCCGAGCGCATGGGCCACGGCACCGTCGCCCTCGCCGAGATCCTGGCCGAGGTGCGTGCGCGCACCACCGCCGAGTACGTACCGGACGACTCCGACCCGCTGCTCGTGGACCTGGCCCGTCGCCTCGAGATGCGCGGCATCCCGGTCGCGCTCGGACACCGCGGCAAGCTCGGCCTGGTGGCGGCGCACGGCGGGGTCTGCGTCACGATCGAGACCGACGCGTCGCTCGTCAAGGGGTCGCTGCGTGAGTCCCTGCGCCTGCGCCCCGAGGTCCTGCGCCGACTCGGCTGGCACTACGTCCGCGTGCACGCGTTCCAGCTGTTCTCCGACCCGGACCGCGTCGCGAACACCGTCGCCGCCGTGCTCGGGGTCGACCGTGGTGCCACGCAGGAGATCTCGATCCCCCCGATCCCCGCACGCCGATGACCGACCGGCCGAGTCGGCGGGCCTCCCGGCCCGCCGGTCCGGTGACGCCGGAGACGGACCAGCTGGTGGGCACGTGGACGCGAGCCGACGACGCGTCGTCAGCCGCGCCTCCCGGTCCAGCAGCGTCTCCAGAACGCGACACGGACGACCTGTCGGGAGGCCCGGTGCGGCGCCCCAGACGCGTCACCACCCAGCCGGTGCCGGGCTACGACCCGGCACCGCCGCCGGAACCGGCGCGACACCGCGACGGTGAGAACGACGACCAGCTCCGGCGCGACGTCCCGCCCCACTGGTAGCAGGTAGCCTGGCCTGCGATGACTGACACCGTACGGCGGCGCCCCGACTGGCAGACCTGGCCGAACCTGATCTCGCTGGTCCGGCTGCTGCTGATCCCGGTGTTCGTGTGGCTCGTCGTCGCCGGACACCCGGGCTGGGCGCTCGTCGTCCTCGTCGTCATCGGGGTGAGTGACTGGGCGGACGGCTTCATCGCTCGCAAGTTCGACCAGGGCTCGAAGCTCGGCAAGGCGATCGACCCCGTCGCCGACCGCCTCGCCATCATCGCGATCGTGCTGTCGCTCGTGCTGACCGGACTGCTGCCGTGGTGGGTCGTCGCCGTCGTCGTGCTCGTCGACCTGGTGCTCGTCGTGCTGTCGAGCGTGCTGTTCCGCGGCAACCCGGACCTCGACGTCACGTGGACGGGCAAGATCCGTTCCGCACTGCTCTTCGTGGGCCTGCCGGTGCTGCTCTTCTCGGCCGTGCACGCCGTCGACGAGAACGCGCCGTGGGTGCGGGTCGTCGCCCTGGTCTTCGTGTACCTCGGCACCGTGGGCCACGTGCTCGCCGGCATCCAGTACGCCGTCGCGATGTTCGCGAAGCGCCGCCGCGTCACCGCCTGACGCGAGCCCCCTGCCGCACCTCGACGCCGGCTGCGGCCGGTAGCGCACGATCGCGCCCCCGAACGGGCATCGCGCCCCGAAGAGTCGGGGCGCGATGGCCGTGGAGGGGCGCGATCGCGGCGCCGTCGGTGGGATGCCCCCTGCTAGAGCTTCGTCGAGCCGCCGATGCCGGGGCCCTCGGGCGCGGTGCTCGGAGCGACGTGCGCACCTGAACCCGTGCTCGTCGGCTCGCCGTTCTGGGAGCGGAGCAGGTCGCGGATCTCGAGCAGCACCTCGACGTCGGTCGGGGGCACGTCCTGCGGGGTCTGCTGCTCGTCGTTCTTGACGCGCTCGAAGGCCACCTTCTTCAGGTGGTTGACCGGTACGACGAGGGCGAAGTAGACGACCGCGGCGACGATGACGAAGTTGAGCACCGCACCGATGATCGCGCCGAAGAGGATCTTCGCATCGCCACCGGAGACCGTCGGGATCTCGACGATGAGCGCCTTGTCGAGACTCGACGCGTTGAAGACGGCACCGATGAGCGGGTTGATCAGTGCGTTGACGATCGTCGTGACGATCGCGGTGAACGCAGCACCGATGACGACTGCGACGGCCAGGTCGATGACGTTGCCGCGGAGCAGGAACTCCTTGAAGCCCTTCACGGGACTCCTTCCGGTCGAGGACAGTCGCCGGACGGCGACCCCATCAACCTATCGGCGAGGAGTGCTCGTGGTCAGGAGGCGCTGGGCTTCGGCGTGCTCGGCTTCGACTCGGTCTTGGCCGGGGTGGCCTTCGTCTCCGACTTCGCCGGCGTGCTCGACGAGCCCTCGGACTTCGGCGCCGGGCGCGAGTCGGTGCGGTAGAAGCCACCGCCGTTGAAGGTCACGCCGACGGGGGAGAACACCTTGCGCAGGACACCGCCGCACACCGGGCACTCGGTCAGGGTGGCGTCGGAGAACGACTGCTTGATGTCGAACGCGTTGTCGCACTCGGTGCAACGGTACGAGTAGGTGGGCACGTCAGCTCCGGAACGTGATGATGCGCGACGGCGTGATGATGCCGTCAACGGGTTCGTCGTGGGGTTCGCGCGGGACCTCGTCGAGGTACTCCGCGTCGAAGATCACAGCATAGACGGGCGGGCGCTTCGCCATGGACCCGAGGGTCTTGTCGTAGTAGCCGCGACCCCATCCCATCCGGACGCCGTCGTGCCCGACCGCCGCCGCGGGGGCGAGGATCGCGTCGACGTCGTTGATGGCGAGCGGGGACAGGACCTCGCCGACGACTTCCGGCATGCCGAAGATGCCCTCCGTCTCGCTCTCCCCGTCGCCGACCGCCCAGTCGAGCAGGCCGTCCTCACGCGTCACCGGCAGGAGCACGCGGATGTCGTGCGCGAACGCCCAGTTCAGGAACGGGCGGACGTTGGGTTCGTCCGACGCCGACAGGTACAGCGCCAGTGAGGTGACCTGGCGCTCCTCGGCGAAGCGCTGCAGGGTGGCGGTGAGCGCCGCGCTGTCCGCGTCGCGTTCCGTCGTGGTCCGGGTGCGCCGCCGCTGCCGGAGTTCGGCTCGCAGGGCGCGCTTCTCGTTCCCGAGATCGGCGATCATGCGCAGGAGTCTACCGAGGGCACCCGTTGCGGCTTCCCGCCGGGAAACGCGCTGATGCCGTGTCCCCTGTAGCGATGACATGCCCCGGAAACCCGGATCGGATACGGTCTGGGGCATGGGCTTCCAGATTTCCAAGGCGGTGATCCCAGCGGCAGGGCTGGGCACTCGCTTCCTCCCCGCGACCAAGGCGATGCCGAAGGAGATGCTCCCCGTCGTCGACAAGCCAGCCATCCAGTACGTGGTGGAAGAGGCCGTCGACGCAGGACTCACCGACGTCCTGATGATCACGGGCCGCAACAAGAACGCACTCGAGAACCACTTCGACCACGTGTCGGAGCTCGAGGAGACCCTCAAGAAGAAGGGTGACCACGAGAAGCTGCAGAAGGTCAACCAGTCGACGGACCTCGCCGACATGCACTACGTGCGTCAGGGCGACCCGCTCGGCCTCGGCCACGCGGTGCTCCGCGCGAAGATGCACGTCGGCCGCGAGCCGTTCGCCGTGCTGCTCGGCGACGACATCATCGACGCCCGCGACCCGCTGCTCAAGCGCATGATCGAGGTCCAGGGTGAGAAGAACGCCACGATCGTGGCGCTGCTCGAGGTCCCCGAGTCGCAGACCCACCTGTACGGCATCGCCACGGTCGAGCCGACCGACACCGACGACGTCGTGAAGATCACCGGGCTCGTCGAGAAGCCCCCGCAGGGCGAGGCGCCCTCGAACCTGGCCATCATCGGCCGCTACGTCATCCGCCCCGAGGTCTTCGACGTCCTCGAGAAGCAGGAGCCCGGCAAGGGCGGCGAGATCCAGCTCACCGACGCGCTCATGAAGATGGCGAGCGCCGAGGAGTGGACCGGCGGCGTGTACGGCGTCGTGTTCCGTGGACGCCGGTACGACACCGGTGACAAACTCGACTACATCAAGGCGATCGTGCAGCTCGCCTCGGACCGCGATGACCTCGGCCCCGACCTCAAGTCGTGGCTGAAGGAGTTCAACGCGGGCGAATGAGTCGGCCATCCCGCCCGGGCCCGTGCACACGGACCCGGGCGGGACACCCCGTCCCGCACAGCGGCGGGATCCCGGAGGAACCAAGCGATGACGACGATCCCGACCCTGTCCCACGGGCGGGTCACCATCCGGCCCCTCCGGCTCCGTGACACCCGCGACCTCGACCTCGCACTCGCGTCGAACCGATCGTGGCTCCGCACCTGGGAGGCCACGAACCCCTCAGGACACGTCTCCACCGACGTCCGCGGCAGCATCCGCGCGCTCCAGGCCAACGCCCGCGCGGGACTCGGACTGCCGTTCGCGATGGAGCTCGACGGCCGGTTCGTCGGGCAGCTGAACGTCTCCGGCATCACCTACGGGTCGCTGGCCAGTGCCTCGATCGGCTACTGGGTCGTCGAGGACGCCGCCGGACACAACGTCACCCCGATCTCGGTCGCCCTCGCCGTCGACCACTGCTTCCGCGCGGTCGGGGTGCACCGCATCGAGATCTGCATCCGGCCCGAGAACGCCCCGTCGCTCCGCGTCGTCGAGAAGCTCGGGTTCCGGTACGAAGGGCTGCGCCGCCGGTACATCCACATCAACGGCGACTGGCGCGACCACTTCTGCTTCGCGCTCGTCGCCGAAGAGGTCCGTGAGGGCGTCCTCGAGCGGTGGGTCCGTGGACAGGTGCCACCCGGCCTCGGTGCCGTGCCGCTCGCGGCCCGCGACGAAGCGGCGCTGCCGATCACCACCACGCCGCGTCTCTGACAGGAGGCCCGTGGCACGTCCCACGGATTCCGCCGCGACACGCGCAACACGCGTTCCGCAATCACGCGACGGGGATACCCCCGCCCCTACCGTGTTCGCATGGCAGGAATCGGCTCGTGGGGTGGCGGCATCGTCCTGCTCGTCGCGGCCGTCCTCTGGCTCGTCTACCTGATGCCGTCGTGGGCCGCCCGACGCCAGTACCTGGCCACCGAACGCAACGCGATCCGGCTGCAGCAGACCCTGCGGATCCTGGCGCAGACCGCCGAACTCCCCGACGAGGTCCGTGTCGAGATGAACGCGAAGTCCCTGGCCGAGGCGCAGCGTGTCGCCCGGTCCGAAGAAGCCAAACGCACCGCCATCGTCCGCGCCCATGAAGCCGCGCGTCAGCGGGAGATCACCCGCCGCCTCGCCGAGCAGGCCCCGGTCCTCGAGCGTGCGTCGTCGGTGCCCGCACTGACCGCGATGCGCATGCGCCGCTCCCGCCTCGGAGCCACCCTGTTCGGCACGCTCGGCGTCGTCGTCGCGCTCGTCGTCTTCGTCGCGGCACCCGCCCTGTGGCTCGTCGGTGTCGCGGGACTCCTCGCCGCGGGTGGGTCCGCAGCCGTCCTCGCCCAGCTGCACCAGGTGGCGACGGCGCGGAAGACCCGTGTCGCAGCGGCCGAGGCGGGCGCGACCCGTGCCTCCCGGCCCACGACCACGTGGACGGACCCGGCGCCGCCGCTGACCACCGAGCAGTCCGCAGAACCCACGCAGGACCGCAGCTGGACCCCGAGCCGGGTGCCGAAGCCGCTGTACGTGGAGCGTCCGACCGTACCCGCGGCCACGCCGGAGTCGTCCGCCGAACTCGCTGCGCGACTCAAGGAGCGCGTCGCCGAGGCCAAGGCCGAGGCGGACGCCGAAGCCGCAGCGATCCGTGCGGGGGAGTCCGATCCGTCGCTCGCCACCGTGTCCCGGATGCGTCCGGAGCTCGAAGAGGCGGCGGCGTCGCTGTCCGCGCACGACCAGGGGCGTCTCGCCGAGCGGCTGGGACTGCGGGCGCCGGCTGCTCCTGCCGGTGCGCCCGCTGCTCCTGCCCCCGCTTCTGCCGACGAGCCCGCCGCCCCGCCGAGCAAGTGGGCTGGCATGGGGGTCTTGGACGACGACGCGTACCAGCAGGCCGACCTCGACGCGATCATGCGGCGGCGTCGCGCGGTTTGAGTCGCGGCTCGCCCGACTGGCCACGATTTCGGTTCGGCCGAACGGTGGTGCTAGTGTGGTCGAGCACTTGGGGCTATGGCGCAGTTGGTAGCGCGTCTCGTTCGCAATGAGAAGGTCAGGGGTTCGAATCCCCTTAGCTCCACCAAGGCAATGCCGAAACGGCCCGGAACCAACAGGTTCCGGGCCGTTCTGCGTTCGGCGTGTTCCACAGGCTCGCGTCACTGTGTCGTCATGCACAGTTCGCGGACAGGGGTGGTGTGTTGCTGAGCGCATCGTCCTAGACTCCCGGTGCGCCAAGGGGGCGCGGGGAACGGGGGAACACGTGCGCTTCAGGACTGCCATCGCATCGATCGGGACGGTGCTCGCCGTCACTGCTGGGCTGCTCGTGGTCGCCCCGGTGGCGCCGGCCTCGGCCGCAGCGCCGACCACCGGGCGGTTCACGCCCGTGGCGCCGGCGCGAGCCTGGTCCGGTACCGCGACGAGCAAGCTGACGACCGTCACGCTCGGCGGTCGGAACGGCATCCCGTCGAACGCGACGGCGGTCGTGCTGACCGCGACCGTGACCTCGCCGAGTGCGGCCGCCTACGTGAGCGTCGCCCCGTTCGGCAGCACCGCGAGCCCCGCCATCCAGAACTTCGCCAGGGCGCAACCGATCTCGGGCACCACCACGGTCGGACTCACCAGCGGCAAGGCCCAGGTGAAGGTCTCGGCCGGCAAGGCGACCGTCGCGCTCGACGTCGCCGGCTGGTACGGCACCAGCGCCACCGGATCGACGTACACGCCGCTCGCGCCGACGAACGTGCTGAACGGCACCGTGACCACGGGCGCGAAGCGCATCGTCGTCGCGGGCAAGGCGGGCGTGCCGTCGAACGCCACCGCCGTCGTGCTGCAGGCAGACGTGTCCCGTCCCGCGACGAGCGGCCGACTGCGCCTCACCCCGTCCGGCAACAACGCCGGCGTCGTCTCGCTCATGTACTCCAAGGGCACCACCGTCGCGAACACGACGACGGTCCGGCTGTCCGGCGGTGCCGTGCAGGCCAAGGTCTCCTCCGGGTCCGCGCGCGTGCTCGCCGACGTCGTCGGGTACTACGCGCCGAACGCCAACGGGTCGGTGTTCGTGTCGGCGCACCCGGTCCGCGCCGCGACCGTCGCCGCGGGCACCACCGCGACGAAGGTCACCGTCGCCGGCACCGCAGGCGTCCCGCGCAACGCGACCGCGGCCGTCATCAACGCCAAGGTCGGCGGCGGCAGCGTCGGGGGATCGCTCCGCGTCGTCGGTGCGGGGCTCGCCTCGAGCGTGCCGACGCAGGTCTACGCCAAGGGGCAGACGATCGGCAACGCGCTCATCGCGCCGCTGGCGTCCGGTGGGCAGGTGCAGGCGAAGGTGTCCGCGGGCAGGGCCACCGTGTACGTCGACGTCGTGGGGTACTTCCTCAACGGCAACAGCGGGTCGGGGACGGGCGTGGACGTCTCGTACCCGCAGTGCGGCAAGAGCGTGCCGACCGACCAGTCCTTCGGCATCGTCGGGGTGAACTCGAGCCTCGGCAACACCACCAACCCGTGCCTGCAGCAGCAGCTGTCCTGGGCTGCATCGTCCGCCGGCGGTACCGCACAGCCGAAGACGCAGGTCTACGCGCTGTTCGCCAACCCCGGGGCAGGCGCAGCGTCGGTGTGGCCGACGTCGAACGTCTACCCGGCCGGGCACTCCGTGACCCGCAACACCTACGGCACCTGCGCGGCGGTGAACGGCAAGCCGGCGACCACCCGCGCGTGCTCGTTCATGTACGGGTACGCCCGCGCCTACGACGACGCGGCCAGCCGGGGGATCACGAACCCCGGGCAGTACCGCTGGTGGCTCGACGTCGAGACGGGCCTGTCCCACCTGAGCGACACGACGCAGAACCTCGCGGCGCTCGAGGGGATGCTCGCCGGGCTGCAGGACGCCGGCGTCACCCAGGTCGGTGTCTACTCCACGGCGTACCAGTTCCGGACCATCGTCGGCACGGTCCCCGCGACGAGCACGCTGCGCAAGAACACCCTGCCGAGCTGGATCGCGATCGGTGACGGCCGTCTCGACCAGGCGCAGGCAGCATGCTCCGGTGCGCGGCTCCTCGGCGGCCCGATCGCGATGACCCAGTACAAGACGCCGTTCGGCTCGACCGAGATCGACCGCAACTGGTCCTGCTCCTGACGAGCCCGCACGCGGTCCGCGACGATCCACGAGTCGATCACCGCGTGTCGTGTCCGAGAACGCGTACAAGGACCCGCGGCCACCGCGTGCCGCGGGTCAGCGACGCGACCGCGTCAGCTCGCGAAGCTGTCCGTCAGGACACCCGCCTGCGCGAAGGACGTGTGGATCGCGTTCGCGGCCTGCTCGAACGCACGGTTGCCGCGCGAGATCCCGAGCGCACCGCCCTTGATCGCGGACTTGCCGGAGCCGCGCAGCAGCCGTGCGACGGTGCGGCCGTCCGGCGTGACCATGATCTGCACGTCGAGGCGAGTGTGGAACGTGCGGTCGTTCGCCAGGCCACCGATGAGCAGCGTGAGGCCCAGGCTGCCGCGGGTGGCTCGGAGCGCGCCCTGCTCGGCGTCCTCCACCGTGTAGCCCTCGTTGGCGAGTGCCGAGCGGACCTGGCCGCGAGCGGTCTCGGGGTCGGTGGCGACGAAGAAGTCGTGACTCTCGGGCATGGTCTGCTGATCCTCTCGAAGGCGTCCGTGCGGACACGGAGGACGCTCGCCCCCCGATGACGATCATGCCGTGCCGGAACGTCAGGTGTGTCGCTTACGCTGGCTGTGTCATGACTGCCTCGATGAACCGTCGCGCCCTCCTGTCCCTCGCCGGCGTCGCCGGGATCGGGTTCGCGGTCGCCGCGTGCTCGTCCGGCAGCGACGATGCCGGCAAGAAGAACGGCAGCAGCGGCAAGAACGACAACGCCGAGGACGGCAACGCCGGCAAGAACACGACCGCCCCGAAGCCCGTCGCGAAGTCCCTGACCCCGGCGCAGGTCCCGCTCGCCGGCGGCATCACGGTCACCGTCGCGGGGACCGGTCTCGCCGCGGTCAAGGGCGTCACCGTCGGTGGGGTCGCCGCGCGCGACGTCACGGCGACGCCGTCGAAGGTCGCCTTCACGGCCCCGCACCAGGCGATGTACACCGCTGGTGACGCCGACGTCGCGCTCTTCACCGAGTCGATCGAGCCGAGCCCGTCGGCCAACCAGTCGTCGGACGGCAACGGCAGTGCCGCGAACGACGGGCAGACCGGTGCGACGCAGGACTCGGCCACGGCGACGCCCGCACCCACGGCAGCCCCGGTACCCGACGCGTCCACGGCTGTCGCGACGGCGTCGGTGGCCTACGCCGCGCTGACCGACGTCGACCGGCAGCTCCAGTACGCGATGGCGCACTGGAAGGACTACAACCTGTCCGAGTACGGCACCATGAACCCGATCGGTGGCGACTGCGCGAACTACGTCAGCCAGACGCTCATCGCCCGCGGCTGGGAGCAGCGCTCCGACTGGTACAACCGCGCAGCCGGTGCCGAGCACAGCGCCACGTGGACGTACTGCCCGACGATGGACCCGTGGCTCGAGACGAACGCCGCGGAGTTCGGGCTGACCCGGCGCTCCTCGGACGAGCGCGACAAGGTCAAGGTCGGCGACATCGTCTTCTACGACTGGAACGCGAACGGGTCGCCGGACCACACCACCATCGTGTCCGAGGTCTTCACCGAGTCCGACGGCACGATCCGCATCAAGTCGGCGAGCCACAACCAGGACGGCCCCTACCGCGACCTCGACGAGATGATCACGGTGCAGCACCCGGGCGGGACCGCCTGGTTCCACACGTTCGACGCGTAGCCCGAGGGCCCCGCGCCGCGTTCACGAACACCCCGAGCATCTCAGGAACACCCCGAGCAGCTCAGGGGTACCCGAGGAACCAGAGCAGCACGATGGCGATCGGCTGCAGGCACGCCCCGACCACGAGCCACGTCACCGCTCGTCGCCGCGTCCGCACGAACACGTCCGACCCGAGCAACGGCGCCATCGGCATGAGCAGCCGCGGCAACGACTGCTGCGGCAGGAACACCGCCACCAGGTAGAGCCCGTACGACGCCGTGAACGCGAGCACGTCGGTGCCCAGGGCCCGGGTGCTCCTGCGTGAGAAGAACCACACCGCGCCGGCGAGCACCACGACGACGAGCACGATGCCGAGCGGCCCGAGCCAGGTCGAGGCCATCGTGAACCACGGCGTCAGCGGGGCGAAGTGTCGTCGCCCGACGAACCCCACCCACCACGACAGCTCGGTGTCCAGGTAGGCGTTCGGCCGTCCGGTCACGGCCGAGGCGATCACCGGCCACGCGAGGCCCGCCGCCGCGACGACGAGTCCGGAGACCACGATCGCGATGCGGTCACGCCAGGGGAACACCTCGACGGGTCGCGCGGACCGCCGGGACTCCACCCACCGCACGACGAGGTGCACGGCCAGCGCCACCGCGAGCGCGAGGACTCCGGGTTTCGTGAACGCCGCGACGACCCCGAGCGGCGCGATCAGCCAGTACCGCCGGCGCACCAGGGCCAGCAGCGCCCCGAACAGCAGCACGAGCAGCAGGCTCTCGGCGTACGCGACCTGCAGCAGGAACCCGGTCGGCGCGAACGCGAAGAGCGCGGTGGCCCAGCGGGCCCGGTGCGAGCAGCCCACCGCGAGCACGAGCCGGTACAGCAGCACGCAGGCGCCGGCGCCGGCGATGGTCGCCACGAGCACGCCGGCGACCCAGAACGACGCCCCGGTGATGGTCATCACGACCCGGACGACCGCGGGGAACACGGGCAGGAACGCCCAGGCGTTCGGCAGGACGTGGCCGGCGTCGTCGAGGGGGAGCGCGGCCGGGTACCCGTGCTCCGCGATGGTCCGGTAGAACGAGGCGTCCCACGATCCGGAGAACGTGAAGAACGACGGGTCCTTCCGGTACGACGCGAACGTCCAGTCGTTCGCGGTCGCCAGCACGAACACCGTGGCGAGCAGCAGCGTGCTCACCACCCGTGATGCCGCCCAGATCAGCAGGGGCACGGTCCACGCACTGCGGGGCCCGGTCAGCAGGCTGCGCACCCCCGACCGGGAGGCCCGGCTCGTCTCCGCCACGCTCGTCACCCGCCCGATCCTCCCAGACCAGGGCCCGGGCCCGCTCCGGCGGGTGGCCGCGCGCCGGGCCGCACGCCGACCTGCGTGCACCGTGAGCAGCAATGGTCGGGTCCGTCTGCCGGACCCGACCATTCCTGCTCACGAAGTGCGGGCCTCCCGGCTAGCGACCGGTGACCGCGCGACGGATCTGCTCGATCGGCACCTTCGGGGAGCGGTCGGCGTTGAGCAGACCGTTGGTCTCCTGCATGGTGTCGGTCAGCTGCGTGTAGCAGGAGCCGGCCAGGAACGAGCTCGCTCGGATCGCGTCGTACAGCGCCGTGATGCGGGTGACCCAGTCGTCGCCGTCACTGGCCGACGTGTAGCCCCAGCCGTCCTCGCGCTGGACGCCCGGCTGGTAGTTCACGCCGCCGAACTCGGTGAGCATGACGGGCTGGCCTTGGTCCTCGGCGCCCCCGACGAGGATGCGGCGATCCGCTGGGCCGATGCCTCCGAGGAGCCGAGTCCGTGCGGTGTCGTCCGCGTAGGTCGCCGCGAGCCGCGGCCCGTCGCCCTCGTAGTCGTGGACCGTGACGATGTCGGAGTTGGTGTGCTCCCACCCGTCGTTCGAGATCACCGGACGCGTCGGGTCGATCGCCCGCGTGACGTCGGCCAGGGACCGGGCGTAGGCCTGCTGCGCCGGGTCGGTGGCGATGTGCTGCACGCCCCAGCTCTCGTTCGCCGGCACCCACGTGACGATCGACGGGTGCGAGGTGTCGCGCTCGACGGCGTCCATCCACTCGCGCATCAGGCGCTGGACGGCCCGTGGCGAGAAGGCGTAGGCACCGGGGGCCTCGCCCCAGACCAGGATGCCGAGCCGGTCCGCCCAGTACAGGAACCGGGGGTCCTCGATCTTCTGGTGGTTCCGGGCGGCGTTGAATCCGAGCTCCTTGATGAGCTCGACCTCGCGGCGCAGTGCCTCGCGGGACGGTGCGGCGATGTGCGAGTCCGGCCAGTAGCCCTGGTTCAGCACGCTGCGGACGTCGTGGCTGCGGCCGTTCAGCAGGAAGGTACCGCCGTCGACGCCGACGGTGCGGAGCCCGAAGTAGGACGCGACCGAGTCGATCGGCGTCGTACCGGCACGGGGGAGCAGCGAGACCGTGGCGTCGACCAGGCGCGGGGCGTCCGGGGTCCAGTGCAGTTCGTCCTCGGCCTGCCCGTTCGTCTGCCGCGAGATCGGCACGACCACGTCGAACTCGTCCGAGGTGTCGCCGAGCGTGGACTCGACGGTGGCGAGGTGCTCGTCGCGCTCGTCCCACCGGGCGACGACGCGCAGGCGCTCGCCGCCGGTGCGGCCGCCAGCGATTCGAACCGTCAGGCGGACGGTGGCGTGGTCGACGTTCGTCCAGCGCAGGGACTCGATCGAGGCGGTCGGCACGGCCTCGAGCCAGACCGTCTGCCAGATGCCCGTGGTGCGGCGGTACCAGATGGCGTGCGGGTCCTCGTGCCAGTCCTGCTTGCCGCGGGGCTGGGTCAGGTCGTGCGGGTCGTCCTCGGCACGGACGACCAGGGTGTGGACGGCGTCGGCGTCGGTGGCGAGGGCGTCGGTCACGTCGAACGAGAACGGCGTGTGCCCGCCCTCGTGCTCGCCGATGAACTGGCCGTCGATCCAGACGCGGGCGCGGTAGTCGACGGCGCCGAAGTGCAGGACGAGTCGGGGTGCGGCGGTGCCGTGACCGGCGGCCTCGAGGTCGGCGCGGGTGATCGCACGGGAGTACCAGACCACCGGGTGGAAGCCGGGCTCGTCGATGCCCGAGGCCGCGGACTCGGGCGGGAACGGCACGACGATGTCGCGGGCGTCGGGGAACCCGGTCCTCCAGGCGGAGTCGTCGCCGTCGTTCCGGAAGGACCACGTGCCGTCGAGGTCGGCCCAGGCGGCGCGGAGCATCTGCGGCCGGGGGTACGTGCCGTCCTGCCGCGAGGCGAGGGGGAGTGCGGGAGCGGATGCGGTGTCAGGTGCGGCCACGGTGCCGTCGAGCGTGCTCATGGCTCCATGCTCCCGCTCCGGTACATCGTTGTAAAGAGCGTCGCGACGATTGCCGCCCGGAGGAACCGGTGGGTGCCCGGGGCGGCGTCAGGCGATCGCGGCGTCGCGCGTCAGGACCATCACGTCCATGCGTCCCTGCTGCACGACGTCGCCGCGCTGGTTCCGCAGCGAGACCGTCCGCTCGACGATGCCGGTCGTCCCGGAGCTCGTCAGGCGTGTCGACAGGATCTCGACCTCGCAGGTCACGGTGTCCCCGATGAACACCGGTTCGGTGAACCGCCACTGGTCGATCCCGAGCAGTGCGACGGCCGACCCCTCGAACACCCCGGTCCGTGCGATCAGCCCCAGGCAGAGCGAGGTGCCGAGCAGCCCGTGCACGATCCGCTGCCCGTACCGGGTCTTGCCGGCGAACTCCACGTCGGTGTGCACCTGGTTGTTGTCGTTCGTCCACGAGGCGAAGGACACGACGTCCGCCTCGGTGATCGTGCGACCCGGGGTCGTGAAGGTCTGTCCGGCGGCGAGGTCCTCGAGGTAGTGGGGCACGCCTGCGATTCTCGCAGAGCAGCCCGCCGAGCAGCCCGCCGAGCAGCGCGCCGAGCAGCGCGACGAGCCTCACGCCCGGCCGCGCTCACAGTCGGGCGAGCACCTTCCGCGAACGTCGCAGCCCCCGCTCGAGCACGGCGTGCTCGGCCGTCGCCAGCGCCCCGTACCCGAAGGTGTCGGCGCCGTCCCGAGCAGCGGGACCGGACAGCCGACGGTAGGCGGCTGCCGCGTGGGCGGCGTCGAGGGCCTCGCCGAGGGTCTCCTGCACCCGCCGCAGCCGACCGAGCCGCCGCTTCCCCAGGTCGGCGACGTCACCGGCTGCCTGCAGCGCGTACCGCAGGCGCCGTGCCGCCTTCCGGATCTCGTGCAGGGCGTCGAGGTCGTCCGATCCGCCGTCGATCAGGCGCCGGACCCGGGCGCGCTCGCGGTCGACGCGCTTCGCGACGAAGGAGGCAGCGTCGTCCTGGGCGTGCGGTCCGGCCGGGGCGCGGAGCAGGATCTGGTCCAGCGCATCGAGCGCGCGGAACCAGTCGTCGGAACGCAGGACCTGGCGGAGTTCCGCTGCGGCCGCGCTCCGGAGTGCCGCCGCACGCTCGCCGATCCGGTCCAGCGTCGGCGCGTCGACGAACCCGTCGGGAGCCCGTGCTGCCGACCGGAACAGCCCGCCGTGCAGGACCTCGGCGTCGCGGGCGGCACCGGCAACCCGTCCGACCTGGGCGAGGGCCGCCCGCAGCGCTTCGGTCGCGTCGCGGTCGAGCGCTCCGCGGTACGCCGCGAGCACGCTCCGCAGCCGACGGACCACCTTCCGGAAGTCGTGCATGGACTCGTGGCCGTCGGCACGGACCCGCGGGTCGACCGCGACGAGGTCGGCGCGCAGCGACTCGAGCACCCGCAGCACGAATGCCGCGGCGGTGCCCGAACGTGGTCGCTTCGCCCGGTTGCCGCGCCGCTCCGGAGCGAGCACGGGAGTCGGCGGGACCGCGACCGCCGCGGTCGACGGTGGCTCGGTGGCCGCGTCGTCCAGAGCCCGCTCCGCCGCCCGTGCGGTGGCGCCGTCCCGCCCGTCGTCCGACAGCGCCCACCACCGCGCGGACCGCAGCACGGTGGTGTCCGGGTCGCCTTCGTCCACCCGGACGTCGGCGATCTCGGCCCGGACCCGACCATCCTTCCCCCGCAGGGTGACGAGGGTCGTCGTGGTGTCCCGGAGGCGGACCGTCCCCACCGCTCGCCCACGCAGGAACACCTCGACCGCATCGCGCGGGGGCTGCTCGTCGTCGGGGAAGTCGAGGTCCGGGCCCAGCGGCTCTGGACCCTTGCCGCGGTCGAGGCTCCACGAACCGTCGTGGGCACGGGTGAGCGTCACCCCTTCGCCCGCGAGCACGCGCTCCTCGGTGTCCCAGAGGGTCTCGCGGAGCGCCACGGCCTCGTGCCGTTCGACGGCCGACGCGAGGGGCTCGAGCGCGGGCAGTCGGCGGTCGTCGGGGATCCGCCAGCTCCGGCGGGGATCGGTGCGGGCGGTGTCGGGGGCGGGGTGCTGGCTCGGCATGTCCGCAAGTGTCGTCCGCCGGCGCCCGTGCGGTCCGAGCGCGGGCGCGTTCTGTGGACGGGTGGCCCAGAACCGCGAGCTGTGCAGGGATGAGGAACGGACTCGGCACCTCGCCAGCACTCGGCGCGTACGGTCCGCTGCATGAGCGACGGAGCCCGCCACCCCAGCGACACCGCACCCGACACCCGCGACACCGCACCCGACACCCGCGACACCGCACCCGACACCCGCGACACCGCACCCGACACCCGCGACACCGCACCCCCGAGCCACACCGCAGCACCCCCGAGCCACACCGCCCCCAGCGACCACGACCTCGAGTCCTGGATCGCCGACCGCCGGTGGTACGCCTCGAAGGGGTCCGTGCCGCGCCTCCGCACCCTCTCCACCGCCGACGGCACCCGACTCGTCCTCGACGAAGCCCCCGCAGCACCTGCGGCTCCGGTCCTCTACCAGTCACCCGTGACCAGCGGCCCCGACGGCACCATCGCCGACGCCACCGCCGACCACGCGTGGATCACGGCGCTCGCCGCACGCATCGACGCCGACCCGCAGAGCCTGCGCCCCATCGGCCGGGTCACCGGTGCGCGCGTCCTGACCGGCGAGCAGTCCAACACCTCGGTCATCTGCGACACCGAGTCCGGCGCCCGGGTCATCATCAAGGTGTTCCGCGTCCTGCACCACGGCGACAACCCCGACGTCACGACGCAGCTCGCGTTGTCCGCCGCCGGCAGTGCACGCGTCCCCCTGGTCTACGGCGCGTTGCGGAGCAGCTGGCCCGACGTCGGGCAGGGCAGCGGCACGGCGACCGGCCACCTCGCGTTCGCGCAGGAGTTCCTCCCGGGCCTCGAGGACGCCTGGCGCGTGGCGCTCGAGGAAGCACACGCCGGCACACCCTTCGGTGACCGGGCCGAGCAGCTCGGTGCGGCGCTGGCCGACGTCCACCGCACCCTCGCCGAGGCGCTGCCGTCCGAACCCGCCGACGAGGCCCGACGAGACGCAGCGGTCGCGACGATGCACGAGCGGCTCGACACGGCCGCGCGCGAGGCCCCGGCCGTCGCCGAGCACGCGGACGCGATCCGAGCGGTCTACGCCCGCGCCACGGCGACGCCTTGGCCGGACCTGCAGCGCATCCACGGCGACCTGCACCTCGGCCAGGTGCTCGCCGCCCCCGAGCCGCGCGGCTGGGTCTTCCTCGACTTCGAGGGGGAGCCGCTCCGTCCCCTGGCCGAACGTTCGTTGCCGGACGTCACCCTCCGTGACGTCGCCGGCATGCTCCGGTCGTTCGACTACGTCGCCGGAGCGTTGGCGCACGACGCGGATCCGGTCGACGCCGCAGCGTGGGCGGACGAGGCCCGGGTGCGCTTCCTCGACGGCTACCAGCGGGGGACCGGCGCGGACCTCAGCGCCCACCGCGAGCTGCTCGACGCGTTCGAGCTCGACAAGGCCGTCTACGAGGTCGTCTACGAGACCCGGAACCGACCCGACTGGGTCGGCATACCGCTCGCGGCCGTCACGCGCCTGGTGGGCCGCGGCGCGTCCTGACCCACGCGCCCCGAGACGGACGGGAGGCCCGTGGCGATCCCGCCACGGGCCTCCCGTCCGACGCCCTGACGAACAGGGCCCGTCGCGCGTCAGCTGCCAGCCGTCAGTTGACGGGGCCGGTGTACTTCTCGCCCGGGCCGGCGCCCGGCGCGTCCGGGATCGCCGACGCCTCGCGGAACGCGAGCTGCACCGAACGCAGGCCGTCGCGCAGCGGACGGGCGTGGTGGTCGCCGATCTCGGTCGCCGCGGCGGTGACCAGGCCGGCCAGCGCGGTGATGAGCTTGCGCGCCTCGTCGAGGTCGGTCTGCTCCTGCGGGTCGTCTGCCAGGCCGACCTTCACGGCCGCCGCGCTGAGCAGGTGCACGGCCACGGTGTTGATGAGTTCGACGGCCGGCACCTCCGAGATGTCCCTGGCGGCGTCGATGCCGCTGCCGTCGTCGTCGATCGGGGTGTCGGTCACGGTGCTCCTCTGCTAGACTCGCTCGCGGCAGATGCTGTCCGTGTGCCACCAGGTTCTCCTGGATCGCTCGGACGGTGTCACGAAAGAGGAGTCTCTCCCACCCGCGGCCGCGTTCCACCAGGCTACCGGGTCACCACCGCTCCGCGTGTGCACCGCAACTGGGTGCACACGTCGGTCGGGTCCACGGATCCGACGCAGGGCGGCTGCCGAACGGGTTCCGATCCGTGCGTCAGATCTCCTCTCTCGTGCTGTCGTCCAGGGCATACGTCCCGGACGACCACCACCTGATTGAAGGAGCTCCGCATCACCGATCCCCGTACCAACGACCGAATCCGCGTTCCCGAAGTCCGACTCGTCGGCCCGCAGGGTGAGCAGGTCGGCGTTGTCCCGATCGCCATGGCACTGCGCCTCGCGCAGGAAGCCGAACTGGATCTGGTCGAGGTCGCGCCGAACTCGAAGCCGCCCGTGGCCAAGATCATGGACTACGGCAAGTTCAAGTACGAGGCCGCTCAGAAGGCCAAGGAAGCCCGTCGCAACCAGGTGAACACGGACCTGAAAGAGGTCCGTTTCCGCCTGAAGATCGACGTGCACGACTACGAGACGAAGCGCAAGCGCGCCGAGGGGTTCCTCCTCGGTGGCGACAAGGTGAAGGCGATGATCCTCTTCCGTGGCCGCGAGCAGTCGCGTCCGGAGCAGGGTGTCCGTCTCCTCCACAAGTTCGCGGAGGAGATCGCCGAGTTCGGCGTCGTCGAGTCCCGTCCGACCCAGGACGGCCGCAACATGACGATGATCATCGCCCCCCTCAAGAACAAGTCCGACGTCAAGGGCGAGCAGAACGCGAAGCGCGCTGCACAGAAGGCCGAGCGTCGTGCGTCCGAGCACGCAGCGAAGGACCAGCCGGCCGAGGCGCCGGCCGCCGCACCCGAGCAGGCCTCCGTGCCTGCCGACAGCGACAGCCCCGCCGAGTAGGTCACCCCGACCGACCCCGCAACGACGCGGCCCCCATCCATCCCACGGAAAGGCACCACCATGCCCAAGCAGAAGACCCACTCCGGGTCGAAGAAGCGCTTCAAGATCACCGGTACCGGCAAGGTCATGAAGCAGCAGGCCGGTATGCGTCACAACCTCGAGGTCAAGAGCTCCAAGCGCAAGGCCCGCCTGAACGAGGACCAGGTCCTCTCCAAGGCAGACGCGAAGAACGTCAAGAAGCTCCTCGGCCACTGAGCCCCCGGATCGTAAAGGAATAGTGCAATGGCACGAGTAAAGAGAGCGGTCAACGCCGCCAAGAAGCGCCGCGTCATCCTCGAGCGCGCCGAGGGCTACCGCGGCCAGCGTTCGCGTCTGTACCGCAAGGCCAAGGAGCAGGTCACCCACTCCCTCGTCTACGCGTACCGCGACCGTCACGCGAAGAAGGGCGAGTTCCGTCGCCTGTGGATCCAGCGCATCAACGCTGCGTCCCGCGCGAACGGCCTCACCTACAACCGTCTGATCCAGGGTCTGGGTCTGGCCGGTGTCGAGGTCGACCGTCGCATCCTCGCCGACCTCGCGGTGAACAACCCCGAGACCTTCACCGCGCTCGTCGAGACCGCGAAGAAGGCCCTCCCGGCCGACACCTCGGCCCCGAAGGCTGCGTAGTCAGTTCTTCTGCTCGCGAAACCCCCGCCGCACGGCGGGGGTTTCGTCGTTCCTAGACTTGGGTCGTGAGCGATCTCCTCGAGAACCCCCGTGCCGGACGCGTGAAGGCCGTCGCGGCCCTGTCGAAGAAGGACGTCCGTGCCGAAACGGGCTTGTTCCTGCTGGAAGGGCCGCAGGCGGTGCGTGAAGCACTCGAGTACGCCCCGGAGCTCCTGCGCGAGCTCTACGTGACGCCGACGGCCGCAGCCCGCTACGGGCTCGACGACGCGCCGGTCGACACCTGGTTCGTGACGGAGCAGGTGCTCGACGCGATGGCGGACACCGTGACGCCGCAGGGTGTCGTCGCCGTCTGCCAGCAGTTCCCGACGTCGGTGAAGGACGTCTTCCCCGACCGTCGCGTCGGTGACGCAGCTGCTGCCGTCGACCTGGAGGCCCGTGGGGACGCCGACGATCCGGCCACGTTGCCGGGGCTGGTCGCCATCCTCGAAGAGGTGCGGGACCCGGGGAACGCCGGCACGATCATCCGCGCCGCCGACTCCGCCGGCGCCGACGCGGTGGTCCTCACCGGGCGGTCGGTGGACCCGTACAACCCGAAGGTCGTCCGTTCGACCACGGGCTCGCTGTTCCACGTGCCGGTGTCGGTGGGCGTGACTCTGGCCGACACGATCGCGCGGGCGAAGGCGCTCGGGTACACGGTGCTCGCGGCCGACGTGTCGGGCGACGATCTGCCGGTGGTCCGGGCCGAGGGCATGCTCGACGGCCCGACCGCGTGGGTGTTCGGCAACGAGGCCCGCGGGCTCACCACCGAGGACCTCGCGCTCGTCGACCGCGCGGTGAAGGTGCCGATCTACGGCCAGGCGGAGTCGATGAACCTGGCGACGGCTGCCTCGGTCTGCCTGTACGAGTCGGCGTTCGCGCTCCGGAGCTGACCCCTCCTCTCCACAGTCCGACCGGTGCAGGCGGGTGGTATCCCGTCGGCCGGTAGGCTTGGGTCTCGTGTCAGAACCTCTCGAGATCAGCGAATCGGCCGTCGCCGACGCCGTGGACGCAGCACTCGCCGCCGTCCGCGCCACGACGACGGTCGCCGAACTGAAGCAGGCCAGGGCCGAGCACACCGGTGAGCAGTCGCCGCTGGCTCGGATGAACGCGTCGATGCGCAGTGTGCCGCCGGAGCAGAAGGCCGCCGCCGGCAAGCTCGTCGGCCAGGCCCGCGGCCGGCTGAACGCGGCGATCGCGGAGCAGGAGTCGGTCCTCGCCGTGGCGGAGGAGCGCGCGCGGCTCGAGGCCGAGCGCGTCGACGTCACCGCGTTGCCGACGCACCGCCCGACCGGCTCGCGCCACCCGCTCTCGCTCCTCAACGAAGCCGTCGCGGACATCTTCGTCGGCATGGGGTGGGAAGTGGCAGAAGGCCCCGAGCTCGAGCACGAGTGGTTCAACTTCGACGCGCTGAACTTCGACCAGGACCACCCGGCCCGGGCCATGGCGGACACGATCTTCGTCGAGCCCGTCGACCGGCACCTCGTCATGCGTACCCACACGTCGCCGGTGCAGGTGCGGTCGCTGCTGTCCCGCGACCTCCCGCTCTACGTCATCGCCCCGGGCCGTGTGTACCGCGCCGACGAGCTCGACGCCACGCACCTGCCGGTCTTCACCCAGGTCGAGGGCATCGCGATCGACAAGGGCCTGACGATGGCGCACCTGCGCGGCACGCTCGAGCACTTCGCCCGCCAGGTCTTCGGCGCCGAGGCCCAGATCCGCCTGCGCCCGAACTACTTCCCGTTCACCGAGCCCAGCGCCGAGATGGACGTCTGGCAGCCGAACGCCAAGGGCGGCGCGCGGTGGGTCGAGTGGGGTGGCTGCGGCATGGTCAACCCCAACGTCCTGCGTGCCGCCGGGATCGACCCGGACGAGTACCAGGGCTTCGCCTTCGGCATGGGCATCGAGCGGACGCTGCAGTTCCGCAACGGCCTGAACGACATGCGTGACTTCCTCGAGGGCGACATCCGCTTCTCGCAGCAGTTCGGAACGGTGGTCTGATGCGCGTCCCACTCCGTTGGCTCGGCGAGTCCGTCGACCTCCCCGAGGACGTCACCCTCGAGCACGTCCACGCGGCGCTCGTGTCGGTCGGCTTCGAGGAAGAGGACGTCCACACCTTCGACCTGACCGGCCCCGTCGTGGTCGGCCGGGTACTCGAACGCGTCCCCGAGCCGCAGAAGAACGGCAAGACCATCAACTGGTGCCAGGTGGACGTCGGCGAGCCCGAGCCCCGCGGCATCGTCTGCGGCGCGCACAACTTCGACGTGGGCGACCTCGTCGTCGTCACGCTGCCCGGTGCCGTGCTGCCCGGCCCGTTCCCGATCGCGGCCCGCAAGACCTACGGCCACGTCTCCGACGGCATGATCGCCTCGGCACGTGAGCTCGGTCTCGGCGACGAGCACGAGGGCATCCTGCGCTTCGCGGACCTCGGCATGGAGCCGACCGTGGGTGAGGACGCCATCGCGCTCCTCGGCCTCGACGACGCCGCGGTCGAGATCAACGTCACGCCGGACCGCGGGTACGTGCTCAGCATGCGCGGTGTCGCGCGCGAGTACGCCCACGCCACCGGGGCGAGCTTCCACGACCCCGCCGACCGCGTCGCCTCCCGCACGGCCGAGGGCTTCTCGGTGACGATCGACGACCAGGCCCCGATCCGGGGTCGCGTCGGCGCGAGCACGTTCGTCACCCGCGTCGTCCGTGGCATCGACCCCACGGCGAAAACACCGGCCTGGATGGTGTCGCGTCTCGCTCTGGCGGGCGTCCGCGCGATCTCGCTGCCAGTCGACATCACGAACTACGTCATGTTCGAGCTCGGCCAGCCGCTGCACGGCTACGACCTGTCGACCGTGCGCGGTGGCCTGGGCGTCCGTCGTGCCGCTGCGGGCGAGACGCTCGAGACCCTCGACGGCGCCGTGCGGAAGCTCGACCCCGAGGACCTCGTCATCACCGACGACGACGGTCCCGTCGGGCTCGCCGGCGTGATGGGCGGTGCCCGCACCGAGATCTCGGCGAGCACGACCGACGTCCTGATCGAGGCAGCCGGCTTCGACCAGGTCTCGATCGCGCGGACCGCTCGCCGCCACAAGCTGCCGAGCGAGGCCTCCCGTCGCTTCGAGCGCGGCGTCGACCCGCTCGTGGCCGAGGCCGCGGCGAACCGCGCCGTCGAGCTCCTCGTCGAGCTGGCGGGTGGGACGGCCGACGCCCTCGGATCGACCCTCGTCGACACCGAGCCCCGCGCGACGGTCACCATGCGGACCACGCGTCCGGCCGAGCTCATCGGTGTGGACTACACCGACACCGAGGTCGTCGACACCCTCCGCGCGATCGGCGCCACGGTGCAGGCCGACGGTGAGCAGCTCGCCGTCACGCCGCCGACCTGGCGCCCCGACCTCACCGACGACACCACGTTGGTCGAGGAGGTCGCGCGGATCGTCGGGTACGACCGCATCCCGAGCGTGCTGCCCGTCGCCCCGCCCGGACGCGGACTCACCCCGCACCAGCAGGCGCGACGTCGGGTCTCCGCGGCCCTCGCGGCGGCGGGCCTGGTCGAAGCGGTGACGGCACCGTTCGTCTCCGCGGCGACCCAGGACGCCTACCCGGGGATCGACCCGGACGGCGGCCCGAGCGTCGTGCTCGCGAACGCCCTCGACAGTGAGCAGAACCTGCTCCGGCGCAGTGGTGTACCGGCCCTCGTCGACGCCGCCCGCCGGAACGTCTCGCGCGGCCTGCTCGACGTCGCGCTCTACGAGACCTCGCGGGTGTTCCTGCCGGCGACGGGCGTGACGCTCGGTACCGACGAGGTCCCGGCCGGAGCCGCGCTGCCCGACCGTGCGACCCTCCAGGCACTCGACGCGTCCCTGCCCGCACAGCCGTTCCACGTGTCCGCACTGCTCACCGGCAACCGCGTCGTCAAGCAGGCGGGCGTCGCCGCCGAGCCGTACGGCATCGCCGACGCGATCGACGCGGCGCGACAGGTCGCGTGGGCCGTCGGCGTCGAACTCCGCGTCGCGCAGACCACCCACCCGTCGCTGCACCCGGGCCGCGCGGCGTCGCTGCTCGTGGGCGACACCGTCGTGGGCGTCGCCGGCGAACTCCTGCCGGAGCTGTCCGCTGCTGCGGTGCTGCCCCGCGTGGTGGCCGTGGTCGAGCTCGACCTCGACGCCATGGTGACCGCGGCCCCCGACCTCGTCGCGGTGGCGCCGATCGTGTCGTACCCCGCTGCGACGCAGGACCTCTCCCTGGTCGTCGACGCCGGGGTCCCGGCCGGTGACGTGTTGGATGCGGTCCGCTCTGGTGCCGGAGACCTGTTGGAGTATGCTCGGCTCGTGGATGACTACCGGGGCTCCGGCGTGGACGAGGGACAGAAGTCCCTGACGTTCGCCCTGCGCTTCCGTGCCACGGACCGCACGCTGACCGCTGCCGAGGCCACCGAGGCCCGCGACGGCGCAGTCCGACGTGCCGGCGAGCGATTCGGGGCGACCCTGCGCGACTGACCCACGACGGGATCAGCACCGCCCGGGGTCGCCGCCTCCGACTCTCTCGACGACCAGTCCGACCAAAGGTGGAATCCCATGTCCGTATCCGTCGCCGTGGCGGGAGCCTCCGGCTACGCGGGTGGCGAGCTCCTGCGCGTGCTCTCCGTCCATCCCGAGTTCGACGTCAGGACGGTGACGGCGTTCTCGAACGCCGGACAGCCGCTGATCGCGACGCAGCCGCACCTCCGCTCGCTGTCACACCTGACCCTCGAGAAGACGACGGCCGAGACGCTCCGGGGGCACGACGTCGTGTTCCTGGCGCTGCCGCACGGTCAGTCCGGCGCGATCACCGAGGAGCTCGGTGACGAGGCCCTCGTCGTGGACTGCGGCGCGGACCACCGCCTGACGGACCCCGCGGCCTGGGAGCAGTTCTACGGCGGCGAGTACCACGGTGCCTGGACCTACGGCCTGCCCGAGCTCCTGCTCGCTGCCCCGGCCCCCGGCTCGGCCGACGAGTGGCGCGAGGTCGAGGACATCGCGTCGCAGGGCAAGCAGCGCTCGGCCCTGATCGGCACCAAGCGGATCGCCGTCCCCGGGTGCAACGTCACCGCGGTGACGCTCGGCATCCAGCCGGGCATCCAGGCTGGACTCGTCGAGTCGGACGACATCGTCGCGGTGCTGAGCGTCGGCCCGAGCGGTGCCGGCAAGAAGCTCGCGACCACCTACCTGGCGTCCGAGATCATGGGCTCCGCCAGCGCCTACGCGGTCGGCGGCACGCACCGGCACGTCCCGGAGATCCAGCAGAACCTGGTCGTGGCGGGTGCTGCCGACGTGACCATCTCGTTCACGCCCGTGCTCGTCCCGATGTCGCGCGGCATCCTCGCGACGACGACCGCCAAGATCACCCCCGGGGTGAGCGCGCGCGACGTGCGACTCGCCTGGGAGCAGGCCTACGCCGACGAGCCGTTCGTGCACCTGCTGCCCGAGGGCGAGTTCCCCCGGGTCGCGGACACGATCGGTGCGAACACCGCACTCGTCGGCATCGCCGTCGACGAGGCCGCGGGCCGCGTCGTCGCCGTGACGGCACTCGACAACCTCGCGAAGGGCACGGCGGGCGCCGCCGTCCAGTCGACCAACATCGCCCTCGGTCTGCCGGAGACCCTGGGCCTGAGCGTGGACGGAGTCGCACCGTGACCGACGCAAGCAACGGACCGACCGCCACCGGCGGGACGGAAGCGGCCACGGGCCTCCCGGCCCCGCAGGGTGTGACCGCAGCAGCGGGCTTCCGCGCGGCCGGCGTGACCGCCGGCCTCAAGACCAGCGGCAAGCCGGACGTGGCGCTCGTCGTCAACGACGGCCCCGACGCGGCCGCCGCCGCGGTGTTCACCAGCAACCGTGCGCAGGCGCACCCGGTGATCTGGTCCCGCCAGGTCGTCGGTGACGGCACTGCGCGTGCCGTCGTCCTGAACTCCGGCGGTGCCAACTGCTTCACGGGTCCCTTCGGCTTCCAGACCACGCACATGACCGCCGAAGCAGTGGGCGACGCCCTCGGCATCGGCGCAGGCGACGTCGTCGTCTGCTCCACCGGCCTGATCGGGGTCGGCGACCAGACCTTCCGCGACGGCGTGCTGCGCGGGGTCGACCTGGCGAGCGCCGCACTCAGCGCCGACGGCGGCCCGGATGCGGCCACCGCGATCATGACGACCGACACCAAGGCGAAGCAGTCCGTGGTGACCGAGGACGGCTGGACGGTCGGCGGCATGGCGAAGGGCGCGGGCATGCTCGCACCAGGGCTCGCGACGATGCTCGTCGTGATCACCACTGACGCCGTACAGACGCCGGACCAGCTCGACCAGGCGCTCCGCGCGGCCACCCGCATCACCTTCGACCGTGTCGACTCGGACGGCTGCATGTCGACGAACGACACCGTCGTGCTGCTGTCGTCGGGCGCGAGCGGGGTGACGCCCGAGGTCGGCGACTTCCAGGAAGCCCTGACCGCGGTCTGCGCGGACCTGGCCCGCCAGCTGCAGCAGGACGCCGAGGGCGCGAGCCACGACATCACGATCGAGGTCGTGCACGCCGCGACCGAGGACGACGCCGTGACCGTCGGCCGGAGCGTCGCCCGCAACAACCTGTTCAAGGCGGCGGTCTTCGGCAACGACCCGAACTGGGGCCGGGTGCTCGCGGCGATCGGCACGACGGACGCCGACTTCGACCCGTACGCGGTCGACGTCAGCATGAACGGTGTCCGGGTCTGCCACGCCGGTGCGCCGGACCAGCCGAGCGACACCGTCGACCTGACGCCGCGCGACACCCACGTGCGCATCGACCTCGGTGTCGGGACGCACGCGGCGACGATCCTGACCAACGACCTCACGCACGACTACGTGCACGAGAACAGCGCGTACTCCAGCTGATGGCGAACGACACCGAAGGGGCCGGGACGCCCCTCACGAAGGAAGAGGAACACGAGTTCGCGGCCGTCAAGGCCGCGACCCTGATCGAGTCCCTGCCGTGGCTCAAGCGCTTCTCCGGCAAGGTCGTCGTCGTCAAGTTCGGCGGCAACGCCATGGTGAACGACGACCTCAAGCGGGCGTTCGCCGAGGACATGGTCTACCTCCGCTACGCCGGCCTGCACCCCGTCGTGGTGCACGGTGGGGGTCCGCAGATCTCGGCCGCGCTCAAGGAACAGGGCATCGAGTCCGAGTTCCGAGGTGGCTACCGCGTCACCACGACCGAGGCGATCACGGTCGTCCGCGACGTCCTGGCGGGCGAGGTCAACCGCGAGATCGTCGACCTGATGAACGAGCACGGCGAGGGCCTGGCCGTCGGCGTGTTCGGCGACGGCGGGTCCTTGTTCACCGGTGAGCAGAAGGGCGTGGTCGTCGACGGGCAGGAGTACGACCTCGGCCACGTCGGTGACATCACCCACGTCGACCCCTCCGGGGTGCTCGCCGCGATCGAGGCCGGCCGGATCCCGGTGGTCTCGAGCATCGCGATCGACGACGCCCACCCGGACCAGGCGCTCAACGTCAACGCCGACGCGGCGGCCGGTGCCCTGGCGATCGCGCTGCGTGCGTCGAAGCTCATCATGCTCACCGACGTCCCCGGCCTGTACCGCAACTGGCCGGACCGCGACTCGCTCGTCGACCTCATCGCGGTCGAGGAGCTCCGCGAGCTCCTGCCGTCTCTCGAGTCGGGCATGATCCCGAAGATGACCGCGTGCCTCGACGCCGTGGTCGGCGGGGTCGGCGGGGCGACGATCATCGACGGCCGGATCCCGCACTCGATCCTGCTCGAGGTCTTCACCCTGCGCGGTGCGGGCACCGAGGTGATCCCGGACCCGAGCCGACGAACCGAGAACCAGATGACCCACGCCGAGATCGGCCGACGCGTGGCAGCACCGTCGACGAGCACCAGCACCGGCCAACACGTGGCCAGCACGACCGAGAAGGGGCAGCAGCAGTGAGCAGCGAGACGCAGACCGAGACCTGGAACGACCGGTTCGGGGCGTCGCTCATGCGATCCCTGACGCCGCCGAAGATCATGCTCGAGCGCGGACAGGGCTGTCGTGTCTGGGACGTCGAGGGCAACGAGTACCTCGACTTCCTGGCGGGCATCGCCGTCAACTCGCTCGGCCACGCGCACCCCGTCCTGGTCGAGGCGATCGCCGACCAGGCCGCGAAGCTCGTGCACGTGTCGAACTACTTCGCGACCCCGCCGCAGCTCGAGCTCGCGGAACGCCTCAAGCGCATCACCGGTGCGGGCGACGCCGGGCGGGTGTACTTCGGGAACTCCGGTGCCGAGGCGAACGAGGCCGCCTTCAAGCTCGCGCGCCTGAACAAGGGCGCGGACGGGCAGAAGACCCGCATCCTCGCGCTGAAGCAGGGGTTCCACGGCCGCACGATGGGTGCGCTCGCGCTCACCGGCAAGCCCGCGCTGCAGCAGGACTTCCTGCCGATGATCCCGGGGGTCGAGCACATCGACTCCACCGTCGCAGCGCTCGAAGCGTCGATCGACGACACCGTCGCGGCGATCATCATCGAGCCGATCAAGGGCGAGGCCGGCGTCGTCGACCTGCCGGAGGGCTTCCTGCTCGCGGCACGCCGACTGACCGAGGAGCACGGTGCGCTGCTGATCCTCGACGAGATCCAGACCGGCGTCGGACGGACGGGCAACTGGTTCACCTACCAGGGGCACGGCTTCACGCCCGATGCCATCACGGTGGCCAAGGGCATCGCCGGCGGCTTCCCGATCGGTGCGCTCGTGACCTTCGGATGGGCGTCCGACCTGTTCTCGGCCGGCCAGCACGGTTCGACCTTCGGTGGCAACCCGCTCGGCACCCGGGTGGCGAACGCAGTGCTCGCCGAGATCGAGCGCGCCGACCTCGTCGCGGCCGCCGTGGTCAAGGGCGAGCGGATCCGGGCCGGTGTCGCCGGTATCGGTTCACCGCTCGTCGAGGAGGTCCGCGGCACCGGCCTGCTCATCGGCGTCGGGCTCACCGGTCCGGTCGCGGCTGCGGTCAACGCCGCCGCGCTCGAGCGTGGCCTCATCATCAACGCCCCGAACGAGTCGAGCCTGCGCCTCGCGCCGCCGCTCATCGTGTCCGACGCCGAGATCGACGAGTTCGTGTCGATCCTCGCCCAGAGCCTCGCGGCCGTCGCTGCCGCCCAGGAGACCTCCGCATGACCCGCCACTTCCTCCGGGACGACGACCTCAGCCAGGCCGAGCAGTCCGCGATCCTCGACATCGCCGACCAGATGAAGGCCGACCGCTGGGGTGCGAAGCCCCTCGCCGGCCCGCAGAGCGTCGCGGTCATCTTCGACAAGTCGTCGACGCGCACCCGGGTGTCGTTCCACGTCGGCATCTCCGACCTGGGCGGCAGCCCGCTGATCATCTCGACGGCGAACAGCCAGCTCGGCGGCAAGGAGACCCCGTCCGACACCGCCCGTGTGCTGGAGCGCATGGTGTCGGCGATCGTCTGGCGCACCTACGGCCAGGCCGGTCTCGAGGAGATGGCTGCCGACACGACCGTCCCCGTCGTCAACGCGCTGTCCGACGACTTCCACCCGTGCCAGCTGCTCGCCGACCTGCTCACCATCCGCGAGCACCGCGGCACGCTGGCGGGCCAGACGGTGGCGTTCATCGGCGACGGTGCGAGCAACATGGCCCAGTCGTACCTGCTCGCCGGCGCGACGGCGGGCATGCACGTCCGCGTCGCTGCCCCGGCCGAGTTCTCGCCGTCCCCGCAGGTCGTCACCGATGCCGAGCACCGTTCGGCCGAGACCGGTGGGTCCGTGCTGGTCGTGACGGACCCGGTGGCCGCGGTCGCCGGCGCCGACGTCGTGGTCACCGACACGTGGGTGTCGATGGGCAAGGAGTCCGAGAAGCAGTCGCGCCTGGACACCTTCTCCGGGTACCGCGTGGACGACGCCCTCATGGCGCACGCCGCCGACGACGCGGTGTTCATGCACTGCCTGCCCGCCGACCGCGGCTACGAGGTGACCGCCGACGTCATCGACGGTCCGCGCAGCATCATCTGGGACGAGGCGGAGAACCGTCTGCACGCCCAGAAGGCGCTGCTGGCCTGGCTCCTCGCCGCGAACGGCGCGACGACGGCGACCGCCGCGACCGCCGCGGCAACCGCGTAGGCGCACCGCATGGCAGACCGCGTCGTCCTCGCGTACTCCGGCGGCCTCGACACCTCCGTCGGGATCGGCTGGCTGCGTGACGCCACCGGCAAAGAGGTGGTGGCGCTGGCGGTCGACGTCGGCCAGGGCGGCGAGGACCTCGACGCGATCCGGCAACGCGCGCTCGACTGCGGGGCCGTGGAGTCGATCGTGGTCGACGCCAAGGACGAGTACGCCGACGAGTACATCGTGCCTGCCCTCAAGGCCAACGCGCTGTACCAGAAGCGCTACCCGCTGGTGTCGGCGCTGAGCCGCCCGCTCATCGCGAAGCACCTCGCGCTGACGGCGAAGCAGCTCGGCGCCGACAGCGTCGCGCACGGCTGCACCGGCAAGGGCAACGACCAGGTCCGGTTCGAGGCCGCGGTCGCGGCGATCGCCCCGGACCTGCGGAGCGTGGCACCGGTCCGCGACCTCGCCCTGACCCGCGACAAGGCGATCGCGTACGCCGAACAGCACGCGCTGCCGATCCAGCAGTCGCAGCGGTCGCCGTACTCGATCGACCAGAACGTGTGGGGTCGTGCGGTCGAGACGGGTCTCCTCGAGGACCCGTGGAACGCCCCGACCGAGGACCTCTACGCCTACACGCAGGACCCCGCCGTGCAGCGTGACGCGGACGAGGTGACGATCACGTTCGAGCGCGGCGTCCCGGTGGCGCTCGACGGGCAGCGGTTCAGCGTGCTGCGGATCGTCCAGGAGCTGAACGCCGTGGCCGGCAAGCACGGCGTCGGCCGGATCGACGTCGTCGAGGACCGCCTCGTCGGCATCAAGTCGCGCGAGGTGTACGAAGCCCCCGCGGCGATCGCGCTCATCACGGCGCACGAGGAACTCGAGCGTCTCACCCTCGAGCGCGACGTGAACCGCTACAAGCGCGGTGTCGAGTCGGAGTGGGCCGACCTGGTCTACGACGGCCTGTGGTTCGGCGGGCTGAAGCGCAGCCTGGACGCCTTCGTCGACCACACCCAGCAGCACGTCTCCGGCGACGTCCGCCTGCAGCTGCTCGGCGGCCGGGCGACGGTGACCGGCCGCCGGTCGGAGCAGAGCCTGTACGACTTCGACCTCGCGACGTACGACACCGGCGACACGTTCGACCAGTCCCTCTCCAAGGGCTTCATCGAGCTCTGGTCGCTCCCCAGCAAGATCTCCGCCCGCCGCGACGCGGCGAACTGACACCCGCCGCCACCCGGCGGGACGACACCCCGCCGCCACCCGGCCCGACGACAACGACGCAGGACGACATGACCGACGAGAAGACCGACGCCACCAACACCGGAGCCCTCTGGGGCGCCCGCTTCGCCGACGGCCCGAGTGCGGCCCTCGCCGCGCTGTCGAAGTCGACGCACTTCGACTGGCAGCTCGCGCCGTACGACATCGCTGGCTCCCGCGCGCACGCCCGGGCCCTGCACACGGCCGGGTACCTGACGGCGGACGAGCTCGAGCGCATGCTCGCCGGGCTCGACCGGCTCGAGGCCGCGCACGCGCACGGCACACTGCAGCCGGACGAGTCCGACGAGGACGTCCACGGTGCCCTCGAACGACTGCTGATCGCCGACCTCGGTCCGGAACTCGGCGGCAAGCTCCGCGCCGGCCGCAGCCGCAACGACCAGATCGCGACACTCGGCCGCATGCACATGCTCGACCACGGGCGGCGCATCGGACGGCTCGTGATCGACTTGGTCGACGCGATCACCCAGCAGGCGAACGAGCACCCGGCGGCGATCATGCCGGGTCGCACGCACCTGCAGCACGCGCAACCCGTCCTCCTCGCGCACCACCTGCTGGCGCACGCCTGGCCGCTCGTGCGGGACCTCGAGCGCCTGCGCGACTGGGCGGGGCGTGCGAGCGTCAGCCCGTACGGTGCGGGTGCCCTCGCCGGCAGTTCGCTCGGTCTCGACCCCGCCGCGATCGCCGCGGAGCTCGGGTTCGACCGACCGGCCGACAACTCGATCGACGCCACGGCCGCTCGCGACGTCGTCGCCGAGTTCGCGTTCGTGCTCGCGCAGATCGGCATCGACGTCTCGCGCCTGTCGGAGGAGGTCATCCTCTGGAACACGAAGGAGTTCGGCTTCGTCCGGCTCCACGACGCGTTCTCGACCGGGTCGAGCATCATGCCGCAGAAGAAGAACCCCGACATCGCCGAGCTCGCACGCGGCAAGTCCGGTCGTCTCATCGGCAACCTGGCGGGGCTGCTCGCGACCCTGAAGGGCCTGCCGCTCGCCTACAACCGCGACCTGCAGGAGGACAAGGAGCCGGTCTTCGACTCGGTCGCCACGCTCGAGGTCCTGCTGCCCGCCTTCACCGGCATGATCGCGACGCTCACGTTCGACACGGACCGGATGGCCGAGCTCGCACCGCAGGGGTTCTCGCTGGCGACCGACGTGGCCGAGTGGCTGGTCCGCCAGGGCGTGCCGTTCCGTGACGCGCACGAGGTGTCCGGTGCGCTGGTCCGGTACTGCGAAGAGCGCGGCATCGAGCTCGACGACCCGACCGACGACGAGTACCGCTCCGTCTCCGAGCACCTCACCCCCGGTGTCCGCGCCGTGCTCACGATCGAGGGCAGCGTCGCGTCCCGCTCGGGTGTCGGCGGCACCGCTCCGGACCGCGTCGCCGAGCAGCTGGCCTCCGTCACGCGCCGCGTCCACGACCTCGCCGAGGGCGCACCCTTCTCGCGATGACCGAGGGGCTGCTCGCGATGCTCGCCGAGCCTGCGCCGATCGTCGCACCCGCACTGCTCGGTGCGACGATCACGGGCCGGGGTGTGACGCTGCGCATCACCGAGGTCGAGGCCTACTCCGGGCCCACCGACCCCGGTTCGCACGGCCACCGCGGGCCGACCGAGCGCAACCGTCACCTGTTCGGCGCTCCGGGGACCCTGTACGCGTACCGCTCGTACGGCATCCACACCTGCGTCAACGTCGTGAGCGCGCCGGCGGGCACCTCGTCCGGCTCCCTGCTCCGCGGGGCGCAGGTGATCGAGGGTGTCCAGACAGCACGTGGACGACGTGGCCCGTCGGTCGCCGACGTCGCGTTGGCGCGCGGCCCCGGCAACCTCGGTGGCGCACTCGGCGCGGTGCTCGGGCAGGACGACGGCACCTCGCTGCTCGACGGGTCCGGTCCGTTCGTGCTCACGTTGGCACCCGGCCTGGAGGCCCGGCTCGCCTCCGCCCCGCCGGCCCGGGTCGTCGAGGAACTCCTGACCGAGACCGCACCCGGCCCCGGCGGGGCCGGAACGCTCCCACGCATCTCGCGCGGACCGCGCACCGGCGTCCGCGGCATCGCCGGCGGTGCGCAGTACCCCTGGCGCTTCTGGTTGACGGGCGACCCGACGGTCTCGACGTACCGACGGCACAAGGGTGCCCTCGACTGATCCCCACCGGCACGGCCGGCCCGCCGCTGGCGCGTCGCGCCGGAACCGGCGGCGTGGGCCCGGACGCACCACGGGCCTCCCGGTCGACGGCGCCTGTCGGTGGTGCGCCGCCGCTACGATGGCGGGGTGTCCAGTGATACCGCTCAAGACGTCCTGACGCGCCAGCAGAACGACCCCACCTTCGCCTCGGTGTGGGACGAACTGCGCTGGCGTGGTCTGGTGCAGGTCTCGACCGACGAGACCGCACTCCAAGAGGCCCTCGACGGTGACCCGATCACGTACTACTGCGGGTTCGACCCCACGGCACCGTCGCTGCACTGCGGCAACCTCCTGCAGCTCCTGACCATGCGTCGGTTGCAGCTCGCCGGGCACAAGCCGCTCGCGCTCGTCGGGGGATCGACGGGACTCATCGGCGACCCCCGTCCGACGGCGGAGCGCACGCTGAACACCCGCGAGACCGTCTCCGAGTGGGTGGCGCGACTGCAGTCGCAGGTGTCCCGGTTCCTCAGTGCGGACGGTGACAACGGCGTCCGGCTGGTGAACAACCTGGACTGGACGTCACCGATGTCCGCCATCGACTTCCTGCGCGACGTCGGCAAGTACTTCCGGGTGAACTCGATGCTGAAGAAGGACGCCGTCGCCGCGCGGCTGAGCTCCGACGCGGGCATCAGCTACACCGAGTTCAGCTACCAGATCCTGCAGGGCCTCGACTACCGGGAGCTCTTCCGGCAGTACGGCTGCACGCTGCAGACGGGTGGCTCGGACCAGTGGGGCAACCTGACCTCGGGGACGGAGCTCATCCGTCGTGCCGAGGGTGCGACCGTGCACGCGCTCGGGACGCCCTTGATCACGAACTCGGACGGCACGAAGTTCGGCAAGAGCGAGGGCAACGCCGTCTGGCTCGACGCCGAGATGACCTCGCCCTACGCGCTGTACCAGTTCTGGCTCAACACGGCGGATGCCGACGTGATCGCCCGCCTGCGGGAGTTCACGTTCCTGTCCCGCGCCGAGATCGAGCGGCTCGAGCAGGCGGTCGCCGACGAACCGTTCCGACGCGAAGCGCAGCGGACCCTGGCGTTCGAGGTCACCGCGCTGGTGCACGGGGTCGATGCGACCCATGCCGCGATCGACGCTGCGGCCGCGCTCTTCGGCAACGGCGACCTCGGCGCGCTCGACCCGGTCACGCTGCGGTCGGCGATCGCGGAGCTGCCGGGATCGGGATCGGTGACCCTCGAGCCCGGAGCCGATGTGGCACGAGCCCTCGTCGAGACCGAGCTCGTGAAGTCCCTCGGCGAAGCCCGGCGTGCGATCGACCAGGGCGGCGTGTACGTGAACAACGTCCGTGCCGAGGACCCCGCCGCACCGTTGTCGGACCTCGCCCTGCACGGGGGAGTCCTCGTGCTCCGCCGCGGCAAGAAGACCCTCGCCGGTGTGACGCTGGCCTGACCCTGCGGACACCCGGACGACGCGTGTTGCACGACGCGACACGCCCGGGATCGGGCCTGGCTTGGCACACCCGCCCAGGCCTGCGTAAAGTTCCTACTCGTCACCCCAAAGGTGCGGCGGAGCGGCTGGAGCGAAAGCCCAGAGCACGCCGGCCCTCAAGCGGGACCATCCTCCACTGAAGTTCAGATCAAGCCTTGTGCTCGATCGCTTCGACGCCTAGGATGACAAGCCCACCGGTTCTCTCCCCTCGGGATGAGCCACAGGACCTCCGGGTCCGACGACACACCGGTGGCAAGCCAAGTACACAAGCCTTGTGGCTGAAGCTCGAATTCGAGCCGAGGAGCAAGTGCGTCTGGTCCTTGAGAACTCAACAGCGTGCACATTGTCAATGCCAATTTATTGATTGACCTCGTGCCTGGCCTTCCTTCGGGTTGGTTGGGTTTGAGACAATTCCTTTTGGATTGAAGATTGTCAGTAGACAGTCAACAGTCAGAATCAACTCGGTCTGATGCCTTCGGGTGTTGGGTCTGTATTTTTTTACGGAGAGTTTGATCCTGGCTCAGGACGAACGCTGGCGGCGTGCTTAACACATGCAAGTCGAACGATGATGCCCAGCTTGCTGGGTGGATTAGTGGCGAACGGGTGAGTAACACGTGAGTAACCTGCCCCTGACTCTGGGATAAGCGTTGGAAACGACGTCTAATACTGGATATGATCACTGGCCGCATGGTCTGGTGGTGGAAAGATTTTTTGGTTGGGGATGGACTCGCGGCCTATCAGCTTGTTGGTGAGGTAATGGCTCACCAAGGCGACGACGGGTAGCCGGCCTGAGAGGGTGACCGGCCACACTGGGACTGAGACACGGCCCAGACTCCTACGGGAGGCAGCAGTGGGGAATATTGCACAATGGGCGAAAGCCTGATGCAGCAACGCCGCGTGAGGGATGACGGCCTTCGGGTTGTAAACCTCTTTTAGTAGGGAAGAAGCGAAAGTGACGGTACCTGCAGAAAAAGCACCGGCTAACTACGTGCCAGCAGCCGCGGTAATACGTAGGGTGCAAGCGTTGTCCGGAATTATTGGGCGTAAAGAGCTCGTAGGCGGTTTGTCGCGTCTGCTGTGAAATCCCGAGGCTCAACCTCGGGCTTGCAGTGGGTACGGGCAGACTAGAGTGCGGTAGGGGAGATTGGAATTCCTGGTGTAGCGGTGGAATGCGCAGATATCAGGAGGAACACCGATGGCGAAGGCAGATCTCTGGGTCGTAACTGACGCTGAGGAGCGAAAGCATGGGGAGCGAACAGGATTAGATACCCTGGTAGTCCATGCCGTAAACGTTGGGCGCTAGATGTAGGGACCTTTCCACGGTTTCTGTGTCGTAGCTAACGCATTAAGCGCCCCGCCTGGGGAGTACGGCCGCAAGGCTAAAACTCAAAGGAATTGACGGGGGCCCGCACAAGCGGCGGAGCATGCGGATTAATTCGATGCAACGCGAAGAACCTTACCAAGGCTTGACATACACCGGAAACGGCCAGAGATGGTCGCCCCCTTGTGGTCGGTGTACAGGTGGTGCATGGTTGTCGTCAGCTCGTGTCGTGAGATGTTGGGTTAAGTCCCGCAACGAGCGCAACCCTCGTTCTATGTTGCCAGCGGGTTATGCCGGGGACTCATAGGAGACTGCCGGGGTCAACTCGGAGGAAGGTGGGGATGACGTCAAATCATCATGCCCCTTATGTCTTGGGCTTCACGCATGCTACAATGGCCGGTACAAAGGGCTGCGATACCGTAAGGTGGAGCGAATCCCAAAAAGCCGGTCTCAGTTCGGATTGAGGTCTGCAACTCGACCTCATGAAGTCGGAGTCGCTAGTAATCGCAGATCAGCAACGCTGCGGTGAATACGTTCCCGGGCCTTGTACACACCGCCCGTCAAGTCATGAAAGTCGGTAACACCCGAAGCCGGTGGCCTAACCCTTGTGGAAGGAGCCGTCGAAGGTGGGATCGGTGATTAGGACTAAGTCGTAACAAGGTAGCCGTACCGGAAGGTGCGGCTGGATCACCTCCTTTCTAAGGAGCATCTGGCCTCGTGTTGTCCCTCATCGGGGCATGCATGGTCCAGGCGCCTGATTCGGACCGAACGTGTCCGACGGGTAGCTCATGGGTGGAACATTGACAGTGCAGCTGGTACCGATGGTGCTGGCCTCAGTACGCTCCGCTTGCGGGGTTGGAACGGGTTGGTGTCGCACGGGTTGGCTGGTGCACGTTGTTGGGTCCTGAGGGACCAGGCTTCCTGATCTGCTGTGAGGTGGGTTGGGGGTTGGGCCGCATGGAGTGATCCGTGGTGTGTCCTTCGTTGGGCCGCATGAAGCACTGTCGTTGGATGGTGGGGAGTGTGGTGCCGATCGTATGTTGAGAACTACACAGTGGACGCGAGCATCTTTGATTCGAGTCATCCAATCGATCTGAGGTCTTCGGGCTGATGGTTGTGGGTGATGACGGATCGCAATTTTAATCTTTGTGGTCAAGTTTCTAAGAGCAAACGGTGGATGCCTTGGCATCTGGAGCCGAAGAAGGACGTAGAAATCTGCGATAAGCCTCGGGGAGCTGATAATCGAGCCCTGATCCGAGGATTTCCGAATGGGGAAACCCCGCTGGGCGCTTTTGTGACCTGGTGACTCCCGCCTGAATATATAGGGCGGGTAGAGGGAACGTGGGGAAGTGAAACATCTCAGTACCCACAGGAAGAGAAAACAACATGTGATTCCGTGAGTAGTGGCGAGCGAAAGCGGATGAGGCTAAACCGATCATGTGTGATAGCCGGCGGGCGTTGCATGGTCGGGGTTGTGGGACACGTCGCTCAGTTCTGCCGGACTGGGGCGGTTACAGCGCATCATAGTCGAACCGGTTTGAAAGCCGGGCCGTAGTGGGTGCCAGCCCCGTAGACGAAATGGTGTTATGGCCGGATGTGTATCCCAAGTAGCACGGGGCCCGAGAAATCCCGTGTGAATCTGTCAGGACCACCTGATAAGCCTAAATACTCCCAGATGACCGATAGCGGACAAGTACCGTGAGGGAAAGGTGAAAAGTACCCCGGGAGGGGAGTGAAATAGTACCTGAAACCGTTTGCTTACAAACCGTCGGAGCCTCCTTTGTAGGGGTGACGGCGTGCCTTTTGAAGAATGAGCCTGCGAGTTAGTGATATGTGGCGAGGTTAACCCGTGTGGGGCAGCCGTAGCGAAAGCGAGTCTGAATAGGGCGTTTGAGTCGCATGTTCTAGACCCGAAGCGAAGTGATCTATCCATGGCCAGGTTGAAGCGACGGTAAGACGTCGTGGAGGACCGAACCCACTTCAGTTGAAAATGGAGGGGATGAGCTGTGGATAGGGGTGAAAGGCCAATCAAACTTCGTGATAGCTGGTTCTCTCCGAAATGCATTTAGGTGCAGCGTTGCGTGTTTCTCGCCGGAGGTAGAGCTACTGGATGGCCGATGGGCCTCAACAGGTTACTGACGTCAGCCAAACTCCGAATGCCGGTGAGTGAGAGCGCAGCAGTGAGACGGTGGGGGATAAGCTTCATCGTCGAGAGGGAAACAACCCAGACTACCAACTAAGGTCCCTAAGCGTGTGCTAAGTGGGAAAGGATGTGGAGTTGCATAGACAACCAGGAGGTTGGCTTAGAAGCAGCCACCCTTGAAAGAGTGCGTAATAGCTCACTGGTCAAGTGATTCCGCGCCGACAATGTAACGGGGCTCAAGCACACCACCGAAGTTGTAGATTTCGCACATTGACAAGCCTTCGTGGTTCAGTCGTGCGGAGTGGTAGGAGAGCGTCGTGTGGCGAGTGAAGCGGCGGAGTGATCCAGCCGTGGACGCTACACGAGTGAGAATGCAGGCATGAGTAGCGAAAGACGGGTGAGAAACCCGTCCTCCGAAAGACCAAGGGTTCCAGGGCCAGGTTAATCCGCCCTGGGTAAGTCGGGACCTAAGGCGAGGCCGACAGGCGTAGTCGATGGACAACGGGTTGATATTCCCGTACCGGCGAACAACCGCCCAAGCTAATCCAGTGGTGCTAAGAGTCCTAACCCGGTTCAACCGGATCCCTTCGGGGTGATGGTGGCCGGTCTAACGCTCGACCCCATGCTGGTGCGGTTAGCGTATGAACAGGTGTGACGCAGGAAGGTAGCTGAGCCAGGCGATGGTATCCGTAAGGTGAACCTGGTGTAAGGATGTAGGGCTGACGATAGGCAAATCCGTCGTCTGTGTGCCTGAGATCCGACGCGTACCCGTAAGGGGAAATCAGTGATCCTATGCTGCCGAGAAAAGCATCGACGCGAGGTTGCAGCCGCCCGTACCCGAAACCGACTCAGGTGGTCAGGTAGAGAATACCAAGGAGATCGAGAGAATCGTGGTTAAGGAACTCGGCAAAATGCCCCCGTAACTTCGGGAGAAGGGGGGCCGGACACGTGACCGGACTTAGCTCCGTGAGCGTTGAAGGCCGCAGAGACCAGTGGGAAGCGACTGTTTACTAAAAACACAGGTCCGTGCGAAGTCGCAAGACGATGTATACGGACTGACGCCTGCCCGGTGCTGGAAGGTTAAGAGGAAGGGTTAGCCTTTGGGCGAAGCTCTGAATTTAAGCCCCAGTAAACGGCGGTGGTAACTATAACCATCCTAAGGTAGCGAAATTCCTTGTCGGGTAAGTTCCGACCTGCACGAATGGCGTAACGACTTCCCAGCTGTCTCAACCGCGAACTCGGCGAAATTGCACTACGAGTAAAGATGCTCGTTACGCGCAGCAGGACGGAAAGACCCCGTGACCTTTACTACAGTTTGGTATTGGTGTTCGGTGTGGCTTGTGTAGGATAGGTGGGAGACTGTGAAGCGGGCACGCTAGTGTTCGTGGAGTCATTGTTGAAATACCACTCTGGTCACTCTGGATGTCTAACGTA
The DNA here is from genome assembly GCF_019844075.1 of Curtobacterium sp. TC1. Taxonomy (NCBI): domain Bacteria; kingdom Bacillati; phylum Actinomycetota; class Actinomycetes; order Micrococcales; family Microbacteriaceae; genus Curtobacterium; species Curtobacterium sp. TC1. The sequence continues at coordinate 3,420,901 of NZ_CP081964.1, read as the reverse complement.
GGACCCTGATCGGGTTCATGGACAGTGCCTGATGGGTAGTTTAACTGGGGCGGTTGCCTCCCAAAGAGTAACGGAGGCGCCCAAAGGTTCCCTCAACCTGGTTGGCAATCAGGTGGCGAGTGTAAGTGCACAAGGGAGCTTGACTGTGAGACTGACAGGTCGAGCAGGGACGAAAGTCGGGACTAGTGATCCGGCAGTGGCTTGTGGAAGCGCTGTCGCTCAACGGATAAAAGGTACCTCGGGGATAACAGGCTGATCTTGCCCAAGAGTCCATATCGACGGCATGGTTTGGCACCTCGATGTCGGCTCGTCGCATCCTGGGGCTGGAGTAGGTCCCAAGGGTTGGGCTGTTCGCCCATTAAAGCGGTACGCGAGCTGGGTTTAGAACGTCGTGAGACAGTTCGGTCCCTATCCGCTGCGCGCGTTGGAAATTTGAGAAGATCTATCCCTAGTACGAGAGGACCGGGATGGACGAACCTCTGGTGTGTCAGTTGTTCTGCCAAGGGCACCGCTGATTAGCTACGTTCGGACCGGATAACCGCTGAAAGCATCTAAGCGGGAAGCCGTCTTCGAGATGAGATTTCCATGCACCTTGAGTGTGAGAGGCTCCCAGCAGACTACTGGGTTGATAGGCCGGATGTGGAAACGGGGACTAACGACCCGTGGAGCTGACCGGTACTAATAAGCCGAAGACTTGATAACACACTGATTTCCCGCACCCTTTGTGTGCGGGGCTCGCGTCCACTTTGTGGTTCCCGACAGACGATCGGGAATCAAACTGAATAAATAGCTCAGCTACAGCTGGGACATGTTTGAGACCAGATCATGGTCGACAGTGTTCCGGTGGTCATAGCGAGAGGGAAACGCCCGGTCACATTCCGAACCCGGAAGCTAAGCCTCTCAGCGCCGATGGTACTGCAAGGGGGACCTTGTGGGAGAGTAGGACGCCGCCGGACTTAACCGTAGTAACACCAGGGAACCCCTGACCAGCACTGGTCAGGGGTTTTCTGCGTTTCCGGCGCTTCCGCAGTGGCGGCTCTTCGTCAGGAGAAGGGGCTGCTGCCGGCGGATACCGTCCGCCCATTCCTGCCTCCGAAGTGGTGTGCGCCCCTTCGTGGCTGGCGCTGGCGCTGGTGCTTCGCGAGCAGCGAAGGTTGAGTCCCGTCGACGGCAACCACCCATCCCTCTCTGCTCATGGATGGTCGTGCTTGTGCGCCGCCGCGGTCGCTTGCTGCTCCGGCGAACGTCGGTGCCGGCGGGGCAGTGACGAGCGAGCAGCGAGATTACGGGCGGTATCGCGGCCAGTGTGTTCTGGTGGTCGTTGGCAGCCGTGAGTGGCTTCAGTTGTCGGGCGACTCGAAACGGGGAGTTCCGTTCGAGCCCGCCTGTGCTTGCCTCGAGCCGGCGCTGAACCTTGCCGAGCCGGCGCAGCGGATAGCGACGGGATCTCGATCCATGACTGAGCACGGTGGGGTCTCCTTGCTGAGCGACCGCGCTGTGGCCCGAGGGTAATCGTCTGAGCTCAGCGCGTACCGGCTCCCGGTCTGAGCGGAACAGCCGACTACGCCGCCGAAGCTGGTCATCAGGCTGCCTGGGGAGAGATGCTCGTCCCGGTGTCCCGGTGTCCCGGTGTCCCGGTGTCCCGGTGTCCCGGTGTCCCGGTGTCCCGGTGTCCCGGTGTCCCGGTGTCCCGGTGTCCCGGTGTCCCGGTGTCCCGGTGTCCCGGTGTCCCGCGGGTGGATCCACAGGGATGGCACGACGGGTGACGGTCTTGGTTCAGGCAGGCCCACCTGGCGACACGCCCGGGATGTGGCCCGGCTGGCGCTCCCGTTCACCTCCCCGTAATGTTGTCACTCGTTGCCGCTGAGGCGGAGAACGGAACGGCCGAGACGGTCACCAGGTGGAACCACCTGGTGATGCAGTCCGGACGGGGTCCCGCTCAGGCAACCGACACCCATGAAAACCACGGTCTCGACCGAGGTGATCTGCAGTGTCGCGAGACGAATGCCTCTCTGACGATGTGCCTGATGGTGCTGAGTGGTGAGTGCGTCTGGTCCTTGAGAACTCAACAGCGTGCACATTGTCAATGCCAATTTATTGATTGACCTCGTGCCTGGCCTTCCTTCGGGTTGGTTGGGTTTGAGACAATTCCTTTTGGATTGAAGATTGTCAGTAGACAGTCAACAGTCAGAATCAACTCGGTCTGATGCCTTCGGGTGTTGGGTCTGTATTTTTTTACGGAGAGTTTGATCCTGGCTCAGGACGAACGCTGGCGGCGTGCTTAACACATGCAAGTCGAACGATGATGCCCAGCTTGCTGGGTGGATTAGTGGCGAACGGGTGAGTAACACGTGAGTAACCTGCCCCTGACTCTGGGATAAGCGTTGGAAACGACGTCTAATACTGGATATGATCACTGGCCGCATGGTCTGGTGGTGGAAAGATTTTTTGGTTGGGGATGGACTCGCGGCCTATCAGCTTGTTGGTGAGGTAATGGCTCACCAAGGCGACGACGGGTAGCCGGCCTGAGAGGGTGACCGGCCACACTGGGACTGAGACACGGCCCAGACTCCTACGGGAGGCAGCAGTGGGGAATATTGCACAATGGGCGAAAGCCTGATGCAGCAACGCCGCGTGAGGGATGACGGCCTTCGGGTTGTAAACCTCTTTTAGTAGGGAAGAAGCGAAAGTGACGGTACCTGCAGAAAAAGCACCGGCTAACTACGTGCCAGCAGCCGCGGTAATACGTAGGGTGCAAGCGTTGTCCGGAATTATTGGGCGTAAAGAGCTCGTAGGCGGTTTGTCGCGTCTGCTGTGAAATCCCGAGGCTCAACCTCGGGCTTGCAGTGGGTACGGGCAGACTAGAGTGCGGTAGGGGAGATTGGAATTCCTGGTGTAGCGGTGGAATGCGCAGATATCAGGAGGAACACCGATGGCGAAGGCAGATCTCTGGGCCGTAACTGACGCTGAGGAGCGAAAGCATGGGGAGCGAACAGGATTAGATACCCTGGTAGTCCATGCCGTAAACGTTGGGCGCTAGATGTAGGGACCTTTCCACGGTTTCTGTGTCGTAGCTAACGCATTAAGCGCCCCGCCTGGGGAGTACGGCCGCAAGGCTAAAACTCAAAGGAATTGACGGGGGCCCGCACAAGCGGCGGAGCATGCGGATTAATTCGATGCAACGCGAAGAACCTTACCAAGGCTTGACATACACCGGAAACGGCCAGAGATGGTCGCCCCCTTGTGGTCGGTGTACAGGTGGTGCATGGTTGTCGTCAGCTCGTGTCGTGAGATGTTGGGTTAAGTCCCGCAACGAGCGCAACCCTCGTTCTATGTTGCCAGCGGGTTATGCCGGGGACTCATAGGAGACTGCCGGGGTCAACTCGGAGGAAGGTGGGGATGACGTCAAATCATCATGCCCCTTATGTCTTGGGCTTCACGCATGCTACAATGGCCGGTACAAAGGGCTGCGATACCGTAAGGTGGAGCGAATCCCAAAAAGCCGGTCTCAGTTCGGATTGAGGTCTGCAACTCGACCTCATGAAGTCGGAGTCGCTAGTAATCGCAGATCAGCAACGCTGCGGTGAATACGTTCCCGGGCCTTGTACACACCGCCCGTCAAGTCATGAAAGTCGGTAACACCCGAAGCCGGTGGCCTAACCCTTGTGGAAGGAGCCGTCGAAGGTGGGATCGGTGATTAGGACTAAGTCGTAACAAGGTAGCCGTACCGGAAGGTGCGGCTGGATCACCTCCTTTCTAAGGAGCATCTGGCCTCGTGTTGTCCCTCATCGGGGCATGCATGGTCCAGGCGCCTGATTCGGACCGAACGTGTCCGACGGGTAGCTCATGGGTGGAACATTGACAGTGCAGCTGGTACCGATGGTGCTGGCCTCAGTACGCTCCGCTTGCGGGGTTGGAACGGGTTGGTGTCGCACGGGTTGGCTGGTGCACGTTGTTGGGTCCTGAGGGACCAGGCTTCCTGATCTGCTGTGAGGTGGGTTGGGGGTTGGGCCGCATGGAGTGATCCGTGGTGTGTCCTTCGTTGGGCCGCATGAAGCACTGTCGTTGGATGGTGGGGAGTGTGGTGCCGATCGTATGTTGAGAACTACACAGTGGACGCGAGCATCTTTGATTCGAGTCATCCAATCGATCTGAGGTCTTCGGGCTGATGGTTGTGGGTGATGACGGATCGCAATTTTAATCTTTGTGGTCAAGTTTCTAAGAGCAAACGGTGGATGCCTTGGCATCTGGAGCCGAAGAAGGACGTAGAAATCTGCGATAAGCCTCGGGGAGCTGATAATCGAGCCCTGATCCGAGGATTTCCGAATGGGGAAACCCCGCTGGGCGCTTTTGTGACCTGGTGACTCCCGCCTGAATATATAGGGCGGGTAGAGGGAACGTGGGGAAGTGAAACATCTCAGTACCCACAGGAAGAGAAAACAACATGTGATTCCGTGAGTAGTGGCGAGCGAAAGCGGATGAGGCTAAACCGATCATGTGTGATAGCCGGCGGGCGTTGCATGGTCGGGGTTGTGGGACACGTCGCTCAGTTCTGCCGGACTGGGGCGGTTACAGCGCATCATAGTCGAACCGGTTTGAAAGCCGGGCCGTAGTGGGTGCCAGCCCCGTAGACGAAATGGTGTTATGGCCGGATGTGTATCCCAAGTAGCACGGGGCCCGAGAAATCCCGTGTGAATCTGTCAGGACCACCTGATAAGCCTAAATACTCCCAGATGACCGATAGCGGACAAGTACCGTGAGGGAAAGGTGAAAAGTACCCCGGGAGGGGAGTGAAATAGTACCTGAAACCGTTTGCTTACAAACCGTCGGAGCCTCCTTTGTAGGGGTGACGGCGTGCCTTTTGAAGAATGAGCCTGCGAGTTAGTGATATGTGGCGAGGTTAACCCGTGTGGGGCAGCCGTAGCGAAAGCGAGTCTGAATAGGGCGTTTGAGTCGCATGTTCTAGACCCGAAGCGAAGTGATCTATCCATGGCCAGGTTGAAGCGACGGTAAGACGTCGTGGAGGACCGAACCCACTTCAGTTGAAAATGGAGGGGATGAGCTGTGGATAGGGGTGAAAGGCCAATCAAACTTCGTGATAGCTGGTTCTCTCCGAAATGCATTTAGGTGCAGCGTTGCGTGTTTCTCGCCGGAGGTAGAGCTACTGGATGGCCGATGGGCCTCAACAGGTTACTGACGTCAGCCAAACTCCGAATGCCGGTGAGTGAGAGCGCAGCAGTGAGACGGTGGGGGATAAGCTTCATCGTCGAGAGGGAAACAACCCAGACTACCAACTAAGGTCCCTAAGCGTGTGCTAAGTGGGAAAGGATGTGGAGTTGCATAGACAACCAGGAGGTTGGCTTAGAAGCAGCCACCCTTGAAAGAGTGCGTAATAGCTCACTGGTCAAGTGATTCCGCGCCGACAATGTAACGGGGCTCAAGCACACCACCGAAGTTGTAGATTTCGCACATTGACAAGCCTTCGTGGTTCAGTCGTGCGGAGTGGTAGGAGAGCGTCGTGTGGCGAGTGAAGCGGCGGAGTGATCCAGCCGTGGACGCTACACGAGTGAGAATGCAGGCATGAGTAGCGAAAGACGGGTGAGAAACCCGTCCTCCGAAAGACCAAGGGTTCCAGGGCCAGGTTAATCCGCCCTGGGTAAGTCGGGACCTAAGGCGAGGCCGACAGGCGTAGTCGATGGACAACGGGTTGATATTCCCGTACCGGCGAACAACCGCCCAAGCTAATCCAGTGGTGCTAAGAGTCCTAACCCGGTTCAACCGGATCCCTTCGGGGTGATGGTGGCCGGTCTAACGCTCGACCCCATGCTGGTGCGGTTAGCGTATGAACAGGTGTGACGCAGGAAGGTAGCTGAGCCAGGCGATGGTATCCGTAAGGTGAACCTGGTGTAAGGATGTAGGGCTGACGATAGGCAAATCCGTCGTCTGTGTGCCTGAGATCCGACGCGTACCCGTAAGGGGAAATCAGTGATCCTATGCTGCCGAGAAAAGCATCGACGCGAGGTTGCAGCCGCCCGTACCCGAAACCGACTCAGGTGGTCAGGTAGAGAATACCAAGGAGATCGAGAGAATCGTGGTTAAGGAACTCGGCAAAATGCCCCCGTAACTTCGGGAGAAGGGGGGCCGGACACGTGACCGGACTTAGCTCCGTGAGCGTTGAAGGCCGCAGAGACCAGTGGGAAGCGACTGTTTACTAAAAACACAGGTCCGTGCGAAGTCGCAAGACGATGTATACGGACTGACGCCTGCCCGGTGCTGGAAGGTTAAGAGGAAGGGTTAGCCTTTGGGCGAAGCTCTGAATTTAAGCCCCAGTAAACGGCGGTGGTAACTATAACCATCCTAAGGTAGCGAAATTCCTTGTCGGGTAAGTTCCGACCTGCACGAATGGCGTAACGACTTCCCAGCTGTCTCAACCGCGAACTCGGCGAAATTGCACTACGAGTAAAGATGCTCGTTACGCGCAGCAGGACGGAAAGACCCCGTGACCTTTACTACAGTTTGGTATTGGTGTTCGGTGTGGCTTGTGTAGGATAGGTGGGAGACTGTGAAGCGGGCACGCTAGTGTTCGTGGAGTCATTGTTGAAATACCACTCTGGTCACTCTGGATGTCTAACGTAGGACCCTGATCGGGTTCATGGACAGTGCCTGATGGGTAGTTTAACTGGGGCGGTTGCCTCCCAAAGAGTAACGGAGGCGCCCAAAGGTTCCCTCAACCTGGTTGGCAATCAGGTGGCGAGTGTAAGTGCACAAGGGAGCTTGACTGTGAGACTGACAGGTCGAGCAGGGACGAAAGTCGGGACTAGTGATCCGGCAGTGGCTTGTGGAAGCGCTGTCGCTCAACGGATAAAAGGTACCTCGGGGATAACAGGCTGATCTTGCCCAAGAGTCCATATCGACGGCATGGTTTGGCACCTCGATGTCGGCTCGTCGCATCCTGGGGCTGGAGTAGGTCCCAAGGGTTGGGCTGTTCGCCCATCAAAGCGGTACGCGAGCTGGGTTTAGAACGTCGTGAGACAGTTCGGTCCCTATCCGCTGCGCGCGTTGGAAATTTGAGAAGATCTATCCCTAGTACGAGAGGACCGGGATGGACGAACCTCTGGTGTGTCAGTTGTTCTGCCAAGGGCACCGCTGATTAGCTACGTTCGGACCGGATAACCGCTGAAAGCATCTAAGCGGGAAGCCGTCTTCGAGATGAGATTTCCATGCACCTTGAGTGTGAGAGGCTCCCAGCAGATTACTGGGTTGATAGGCCGGATGTGGAAGCGGGGACTAACGACCCGTGGAGCTGACCGGTACTAATAAGCCGAAGACTTGATAACACACTGATTTCCCGCACCTTCGTGTGCGGGGCTCGCGTCCACTTTGTGGTTCCCGACAGACGATCGGGAATCAAACTGAATAGATAGCTCAGCGACAGCTGGGACATGTTTGAGACCAGATCATGGTCGACAGTGTTCCGGTGGTCATAGCGAGAGGGAAACGCCCGGTCACATTCCGAACCCGGAAGCTAAGCCTCTCAGCGCCGATGGTACTGCAAGGGGGACCTTGTGGGAGAGTAGGACGCCGCCGGACTTAACGTAAGAAGATGTGGCCATCGGCCCTCCATCGTGAACTCGTAGGGGAGACCCTCGTTCACGGTGGTGGCCGGTGGCCATTTCTGTTTCGCCGCTCGTCGCTCGACGCCGGCTCCGGTTCGTGATGGACTGGAGCCCGAACGTCGGTCCGACCGGCGCGGCACCCAACACAACGACACAGCGGACGAACGCCCGACCTCAGGCTCGGGCACGCGATGAGGAGCAACGGTGGCGAACGACGACGAGCGACGGAACGACGGCGACCGAGGAGATCGACCCCGACGAGACGATCGGGCTCCTCGCCGCGACGGAGCCCCACGGGGTGAGGGTGCGAGCGGAGGCCGTTGGTCGTCTGGCCCTCGTGACTTCGAACGACGCGAGGGCGACCGTCGCGACCGCCCGGAGCGCTCCGACCGTCCGTTCCGCGACGGTGCTGCGCGTCGTGACAGCGCTCCTCGGAGCGGCGGTGACCGTCCGTTCCGTTCCGGTGACCGAGGCGATCGTCCGTCGTGGCGGAGCGATCGCGGAGACTCCGGGCGTCCGCCTCGCGGCGATGGCCCTCGGGGTGCCGACCGCCCGCGCCGCGACGGCGACCGTCCGTACCAGGGCGGTTCTGACCGCCCGCGTCGTGATGGTGATCGGCCGTTCCGGTCGGACCGTCCCGCCCGAGATGGCGACCGTCCCGCCTACCGCGGTGGCTCGGACCGACCGCGTCGTGATGGCGACCGTCCGTACCAGGGCGGCTCGGATCGTCCGCGTCGTGATGGCGACCGGCCCGCGTACCGCGGCGGTTCCGATCGTCCTGCACGCGACGGTGACCGTCCGTACCGTGGCGGCTCGGACCGTCCGGCTCGTGACGGGGATCGTCCGTTCCGCGGGGGTTCCTCGGATCGTCCGCGTCGTGATGGCGACCGGCCCGCGTATCGCGGCGGTTCCGATCGTCCCGCGCGCGATGGAGACCGTCCGTACCGTGGCGGCTCGGACCGTCCGGCTCGTGACGGCGATCGTCCGTTCCGCGGGGGTTCCTCGGATCGTCCTCGTCGTGATGGCGACCGCCCCGCGTACCGCGGCGGCTCGGACCGTCCCGCCCGCGACGGCGACCGTCCGCGTCGTGACGACGACCGCCCGTCGTTCCGCGGTGGATCGTCGGATCGCCCGCGTCGTGATGGCGACCGCCCGGCCTTCCGTGGCGGCTCCGACCGTCCCGCCCGAGACGGCGACCGTCCGCGCCGTGACGGTGGCGACGACCGACGCCGCTTCGGCGACGGGACGCGTCACGCCGGCGCACGCTTCGGCGAAGCGGCCCGTGACGACTGGGAAGACCGCGACCCGTACGGCACGAAGTCGATCCGTCCGCGTCACGACGACCCGGACATCCCCGACGAGATCGACGCGCGTGACCTCGACCCCGCAGCGCGCATGGAGCTGAAGACGCTCAGCAAGGACAACGCCGACTGGGTCGCCCGGCACCTCGTGGCTGCGGCGCTGTTCGTCGACGAGGACCCCGCCCTGGCCAACGAGCACGCCCTCAGCGCCGCTCGTCGTGCGGGTCGCGTCGGTGTCGTCCGCGAGACCGCTGCGATCACGGCGTACCGCCTGGGTGACTTCGCGACGGCACTCCGCGAGCTCCGTACCTACCGGCGCATCTCCGGTCGCAACGACCAGCTCCCGATGATGGTGGACTGCGAGCGTGGCCTCGGCCGTCCGGAGCGAGCACTCGAGCTCGGGCGTTCGGTGGAGCGTGCCGCGCTCGACACCGCGGTGCAGGTCGAGCTCGCGATCGCGATGTCCGGCGCCCGTATCGACCTCGGGAACCCCACAGCTGCGCTCGGTGAGCTGGAGATTCCACAGCTCGACCCGTCCACGGCCTACACGTGGTCGCCGGCGCTCTACAGTGCTTACGCGGCCACGCTCGAGGAGCTGGGCCGGCAGGACGAGGCCGACGAGTGGTGGGCCCGTGTCGACCGTGCGGCAGCGGCCCTGGCCGAAGCCGCCGACGAGAACGCTTGGGAGACAGTTGATGTGGTCGAGGAAACGCTCGAGGTCGAAGAACACGGAGACGCCGGCGAGCTCGACGACGCCGAGCAGCTCGACGACGCCGAGCAGGTCGACGACGCCGAGCAGCTCGACGACGCCGACGCCGAAGACGACTACCTCGCCGACGAACCGGTCTTCGCTGAGCCCGACGTCGTCGGGGAGCCCGGCGAAGCCGACCAGCCCGGCGAGGTCGACGACGACAACCCCCGCGACGTCGACGGCTCCGCAGCCGACTGACGTCCCGACCGCGCCGACGGACGGCGTCGACGTCGTCCTGACGGACCTCGACGGCGTCGTCTACCGGGGGCGGAACGCGATCCCGCACGCGGTCGAGGCGCTCACACGCGCATCGCTGAGCGCCCGCGTCGGGTACATCACGAACAACGCGTCCCGGCGACCGATCGACGTCGCCGAGCACCTCGAGCGCTACGGGCTGGAGGTGTCCGAGGACGATGTCGTCACGTCATCGCAAGCGGGTGTCCAGCTCCTCTCGACGCTGGTGCCCGCTGGCTCGACCGTGCTCGTCACCGGTGGACTCGGACTCTCGAGCATCGTCGAGGCCGCCGGCTTCACGGTGACGAGCAGCGCCGAGGACTCCCCGGCCGCGGTCATCCAGGGCTTCTCCCCGGACCTCGGGTGGAAGGAGTTGGCCGAGGCGTCCTTCGCGCTGGCCGATCCGGCGATCCCGTGGGTCGCGACGAACATGGACTGGTCGATCCCGGTCGAGCGCGGCATCGCGCCGGGCAACGGCACGCTCGTGTCCGCCGTCCACCAGGCCGTGGGCCGCATGCCCGTGGTCGCCGGCAAGCCGGAGCGTCCGATCTTCGATGCAGCGGTCGAGCGCTTCGGCGGCGGGCGGACACTGTTCATCGGTGACCGTCTCGACACCGACATCAAGGGGGCGAACGACGTCGGGATCCCGAGCGTCCTCGTGCTGACGGGCATCGACCAGGCGAAGCAGGTGCTCGCCGCCGACCAACGCTCGCGTCCGGTGTTCGTGCTCGAGGACCTCCGCGGCCTGTCCGAGCCCTACCCGGTGACCGTCCGGCGACAGGACGACGACGGCACGCGGTACGTCACCGTCGGCAGCGCCACCGTGGCGATGCGCGGGCACGTCGTGCGGGTGCTCGACGCGGGGAGCGACATCGATCGCCTCCGCGCCGGTGCGGCCCTGATCTGGGAGTCGGGTCTGGCCATCTACGGCCTCGACGTGGACCCGCAGCTGTACGGGGGCGAGTAGCGTGTCGGACGTGCCGACCCCCGAGCAGCCGTCCGCCGACCTGGAACCGCAGGACGAGTTCGCCGCGCGCACCTCGGCGGCCGAAGCCCTGCCGCTCGTCGAGCGCGCCGACGCGTTCTCCGCACTGCACGACGAGCTGCGCACGCGGCTCGAGGGCGGCGGCTCCGCGAGTGCCTGAACCGGACGGAGCCGTGCCCGACGCGACCCCGGTCCGCCTCGACGCCCTCCTCGCGACGCGCGGACTCGCGCGGTCGCGGACCGCTGCTTCCAAGCTCATCCAGGACGGCCGGGTGACGGTCGACGGCCGTCCCGTGGTGAAGCCCGCTGCCCCGACCGCCCCGGGTGCCGACATCGTGGTCGACGCGGCCGACGAGTGGGTCTCCCGCGCTGCCCGGAAGCTCGTCGGAGCGCTCGACGCCTTCGCGGTCGACCCGTCCGGTCGTGTGGTGCTGGACGTCGGCGCCAGCACAGGCGGCTTCACCCAGGTGCTCCTGTCCCGTGGTGCTCGTCGTGTCATCGCGCTCGACGTCGGACACGGGCAACTGCACCCGTCGATCGCCGTCGACGAGCGTGTCGCCGTGGTCGAGGGCACCAACGCCCGCAGTCTGACCCGGTCCGACTACCTCGCGCTCGACGGCGCCGCAGCCGAGACGACCCTGGTCGTCGGCGACCTGTCGTTCATCTCGCTGCGGCTGGTGCTGCCCGCCCTGGCCGAGGCCGTGCCCGCCGACGACCTCGTCCTGCTCGTGAAGCCGCAGTTCGAGGTCGGCCGCGGTGGGGTGCGCGAGGGCATCGTGCACGACCCGGCCCTCCGTGACGACGCCCTGATGAACGTCCTGTGGGCGGCGTGGGACCTCGGCTTCGGGACCACCGGGCTCGCGGCGTCGCCGATCATCGGGACGCACGGCAACCACGAGTACCTCGCGCGCTTCCAGCGTGGTGTCGGTGGCAATCCGACAGAATGGAGAGTCCGGGCAACCGAACTCACAGAGGGGACCGCATGAGCGACGACCGGCACATCCTGCTCGTCTCCCACACGGGTCGCCGTGACTCGATCGATGCTGCGGTGGAGGTCTGCGACCTGCTGCACGCCGCCGGTCTGGTCCCGGTGATGCCGTTCGACGAGTACGCCGACATCCGCCGGGCCGAGGCGTCGGTGGGCCAGGTCGACATCCTCGGCGTCGACGTCCAGGCGGACCAGCTCGAGATCGTCATCGTGCTCGGTGGCGACGGCACCATCCTGCGCGCGGCCGAACTCGTGCGCGAGACGCGGGCCCCGATCGTCGGGGTGAACCTCGGACACGTCGGCTTCCTGGCGGAGAGCGAGCGGGACGCCCTCGCCGAGACCGTCGAGCGCGCCCTGTCGGGGGAGTACCACGTCGAGGAACGCGTCACCCTGCAGGTCGACGTCGTCGTCGGCAACCAGATCGTCTACTCGAGCTGGGCGCTCAACGAAGCCACCATCGAGAAGGCCTCGCGCGAGCGCATGCTCGAGGTGGTGACCGAGGTCGACGGTCGTCCGCTGTCCTCGTTCGGGTGCGACGGCGTCGTCGTGTCGACCCCCACCGGGTCCACGGCGTACTCGTTCTCCGGCGGCGGTCCGATCGTCTGGCCCGACGTCGACGCCCTGCTGATGGTGCCGCTCAGCGCGCACGCCCTGTTCTCCCGCCCGATCGTGGTGGGTCCGGACCGCGTCCTCGCGATCGAGGTCCTCCGGCGCACGAGCGGCGTCGGCGTCCTGTGGTGCGACGGTCGCCGGACGCACGACCTGCCGCCGGGCGCTCGGGTCGAGGTCCGACGGTCTCCGGACCCGGTGCGGGTCGCGCGCCTCAAGGACGCCCCCTTCACCGATCGGCTGGTCGCGAAGTTCCGGCTCCCGGTCACCGGGTGGCGCGGGCCGCAGACCGACGAGGACGACCTGTGACCGGCCGACAGGAGGACCACCGATGATCGAGGAGATCGCGATCCGTGACCTCGGGGTCATCGGCGAGACCACACTCGAACTCGGTCCGGGGTTCACCGTCGTCACCGGCGAGACCGGTGCGGGCAAGACCATGATCGTCACCGCCCTCGGGTTGCTGCTCGGTGCCCGGGCGGACGCCGGTTCGGTCCGCCGCGGTGCGTCGAGCGCCGTGGTCGAGGGCCGCTGGAACGTCCCCGAGCACGCCGCGGTCGCAGAACGCGTCGAGGACGCCGGCGGCGCCGTCGAGGACGGCGAACTGATCCTCACGCGCACGGTCTCGGCCGAGGGCCGCAGCCGCGCCACCGTCGGCGGGCGGAGTGCCCCCGTGGCGGTCCTCGGTGAACTCGCCGACCAGCTCGTGACGGTGCACGGTCAGTCCGACCAGATCCGACTGACCTCGTCGACCGCGCAGCGTGCGGCGCTCGACGGCTTCGGCGGCGCGGCCCTCGAGAAGGTCCTGAACCGGTACGTCGCGGCGTACGACGCGTGGCAGCAGCACACGGGCGAGCTCGAGACGCTGACGCGGGACCGTGACGAGCGGGTGGCCGAGGCCGAACGGATCCGCGCCGCATCGGACGAGATCGAAGCGGCCGACCCGCAGCCCGGCGAGGACGTCGAGCTCGCCGAGCGCGCCGACCGGCTCGGGAACCTCGAGGAACTCCGACTGTCCGCCGCCCTGGCGCACGAGGCCCTGTCCAGCGAGTCCCTCGACGGTGTCTCGGACGTCATCGGCCTGGTCGAGTCCGCCCGCCGTGCCGTCGAGCGCGTCGCCGACTCCGACGCCGCCCTGCAGCCGGTGCTCGAGCAGCTCACGGAACTCGGGATCCAGGCGGCCGAGGCCTCTGCGAGCATCTCCAGCTACCTCGGCTCGCTCGAGCCCGAGGCCGGGCACGACCTCGAGCTCATCAACGAACGACGCGCGCTGCTCGCCGGCCTCACCCGCAAGTACGGCGACACCGTCGACGACGTCATCGCCTACGGGCAGCGTGCCAGTGACCGCCTGCTCGAGCTGGACGGCGACGACGACCGCATCGCGGCGCTCCAGCAGTCCGTCGAACAGGACGAGCAGGCACTCGGGGCGGCGGCGGCGGCGTTGACTGCTGCTCGCACGAAGGCGGCAGTGGACCTCGCGAAGCGCGTCACGACTGAACTGAAGACCCTCGCGATGGCCGGCGCCACGCTGGTGGTCGAGGTCAGCGACGCGGGCGAGTACCGCCGGCACGGACGCGACCAGGTCTCGATCCTGCTGCAGCCGCACTCCGGCACCGACCCCCGGCCGATCGGCAAGGGCGCGTCGGGTGGCGAGCTCTCACGCGTCATGCTCGCGATCGAGGTCGTGATGGCCGGCAGCACGACGGTGCCGACGTTCGTCTTCGACGAGGTCGACGCCGGCGTGGGCGGTGCGGCGGCGATCGAGATCGGTCGTCGGCTGGCGAAGCTCGCCGAGCGCACGCAGGTCATCGTCGTCACGCACCTGGCGCAGGTCGCGGCGTTCGCGAACAACCACCTCAACGTGGTGAAGGACGCCAGTGGCGCCGTGACCTCGTCGAGCGTGCGACGACTCGAGGGCGAGGACCGCCTGCAGGAGATGGCGCGGCTGCTCTCCGGCCTCGGCGACAGCGCCAGCGGCGTGGAGCACGCCCGCGAGCTCCTCGACGTGGCCGGCCAGACGGCCTGACCGACGGACCGCCGGCCGGCGGCCGAGCGCGAGTGCGGCCCGAACACCCGGCGACCCACCCGCGCAACGCCCACGGCGAACCGGGGTCGCGCCTCCCGGCAGTTCTGACGTACGATGGAATCCCGTGGCGGACACTCTCAGCAGCGGTACCCAGGCAAACACCCCGACCCCGAAGGTGACGAAGCAGATCTTCGTGACCGGCGGGGTCGTCTCGTCTCTCGGCAAGGGCCTGACGGCAGCAAGCCTCGGCAACCTCCTCACGGCTCGCGGCCTCAAGGTCGTCATGCAGAAGCTCGACCCCTACCTCAACGTGGACCCGGGCACCATGAACCCGTTCCAGCACGGCGAGGTCTTCGTGACCGACGACGGTGCGGAGACGGACCTCGACATCGGGCACTACGAGCGCTTCCTCGACATCAACCTGGCGCAGTCGGCGAACGTCACGACCGGCCAGGTGTACTCCACGGTCATCGCCAAGGAGCGCCGTGGCGAGTACCTCGGTGACACCGTGCAGGTCATCCCGCACATCACCGACGAGATCAAGCGCCGGATGCGTGAGCAGGCAGAGAACGACCCGCAGCCCGACGTCATCATCACCGAGGTCGGCGGCACCGTGGGCGACATCGAGTCGCAGCCCTTCATCGAGTCGGCACGCCAGGTCCGCCACGAGCTCGGTCGCAACAACGTGTTCTTCGTGCACGTGTCGCTCGTTCCGTTCATGAACGCCTCGGGCGAGCAGAAGACGAAGCCGACGCAGCACTCCGTGGCTGCGCTCCGCTCGATCGGCATCCAGCCCGACGCGCTCGTGCTGCGGTCGGACCGTCCGGTGTCGGACTCGAACAAGAAGAAGATCGCGCTGATGTGCGACGTGGACGAGGACGCCGTGGTGAACGCCGTGGACGTCCCGTCGATCTACGACCTGCCGACGCTGCTGAACAACCAGGGCCTCGACCAGGTCATCGTCGATGCGCTCAAGCTCGAGGCCGGCCCGGTCGACTGGACCGCGTGGACCCCGGTGCTCCGTGCGGTACACGAGCCGAAGAAGGATGTCACGATCGCCCTGGTCGGCAAGTACATCGACCTGCCGGACGCCTACCTGTCGGTCACCGAGGCGCTGCGCGCCGGTGGCTTCGCGCACGACGCGAAGGTCACACTGAAGTGGGTAGTCTCCGACGACTGCACCACGCCCGAGGGCGCTGCGAAGCAGCTCGGCGACGTGGACGGCATCTGCATCCCCGGTGGGTTCGGCGTCCGTGGCATCGAGGGCAAGCTCGGTGCGCTGCGTTTCGCCCGCGAGCAGGGCATCCCGACGCTCGGCCTGTGCCTCGGCCTGCAGTGCATGGTGATCGAGTACGCCCGCCACGAGGCCGGTCTCACCGACGCGTCGAGCACGGAGTTCGACCCGGAGACCTCGACGCCGGTCATCGCGACCATGGCGGAGCAGGTGGACATCATCGCCGGCGGCGACCTGGGCGGCACCATGCGCCTCGGCCTGTACCCGGCGACGTTCACGTCGGGGTCGTTGGCCGAGTCGCTCTACGGTGCGCCCGAGGCGTCCGAGCGCCACCGTCACCGCTACGAGGTCAACAACACCTACCGGCAGCAGATCGCGGACGCCGGCCTGGTGTTCTCGGGCACCTCGCCCGACGGCACCCTGGTCGAGTACGTCGAGCTGCCGCGCGACGTGCACCCGTTCTACATCGCCACGCAGGCGCACCCGGAGCTGCGCTCGCGTCCGACGAACGCGCACCCGCTGTTCGCGGGGCTCGTCGCGGCCGCGATCGAGCGCCACGAGGCGTCCAGCCTGTTCGACCCGCAGAACGAGGAGCAGGTCGCGTAACGCGAGTGGTCTCTGACGGGAGGCGCGGTGCCAGCTGGCACCGCGCCTCCCGTCCGTCGTCTGTCGCGCCCACGGCACCTGGTTCCGGACACGGAACCGCGGAACGGCGTGGTGCTGTGTCCGGAACCTGGTTCCGCGAGGGGCGCGTGCTTGGATGGTTCCGTGACTGACGCACCCATCGCTGACGAACCCGCCTCGTTCGAGGTCACCGAGTCGACCGTCGTGTACGAGGGCGCCGTCTGGGACGTCCGGCGGGACGCGATCGCCTACAACGACGAGACGATGGTCCGCGAGTACATCGACCACACCGGTGCCGTCGCGGTCTACGCCGAGGACGACGAGGGCCGGGTGCTCGTGATCCAGCAGTACCGGCACCCGGTGCGCGTGCGCGACTGGGAGCTTCCGGCCGGCCTGCTCGACGTGGAGGGCGAGGACCTCCAGGTCGCCGCCGCGCGCGAACTCGCGGAAGAGGCCGACCTCGAAGCGGACACGTGGGAGCCGCTGGTCCGGTACAACACCTCGTCCGGTGGGAGCGACGAGTTCCTGCAGGTCTACCGCGCGCGGGGTGTCCGGCCCACGGCGACCGCGTTCGAGCGTGAGGCCGAGGAAGCCGACATCGTGAAGCGGTGGGTGCCGCGGGCGGAGCTGGTGGAGGCGATCCTCGACGGACGGCTGCAGAACTCCGGGCTCGTCGTGGCGGTGCTCGCCGTCGACGCGCTCGAGCGTCGCCGCGCATGAGCCTGCGCGAACTGGTCGACACGGCCAGCTGGACGCACGAGCCCGAGGCGGCAGTGCTCGACGGCGACGTGCTGCGCGTCACGGCCATCGAGGGCAGTGATGCCTGGCGGACCACCTCGTACGGGTTCGTCCACGACTCCGAGCACGCGCTGGTGCAGCGCATCGACGGGGCGTTCTCGGTCGAGGTCTCGTTCGTGCTCGACTACACGGAACAGTTCGACCAGGCCGGCGTCTTCCTGCGCGTCGACGAGCGGAACTGGATCAAGGCCGGTGTCGAGGTCTCCGACGGGACGCCGCAGCTCGGCGCCGTGGTGACCCGTGACTCCTCGGACTGGTCGGTCGCGCCCGTGCCGGAGTGGGTGGGACGCGACGTCACGGTCCGGGTCAGCCGCGACGGCGATGCGGTGACCGTGCGGGCGTGGGCCGACGACGAACAGCCGCGCCTCGTGCGGGTCGCGTACCTCGATCCCGATGCCGTCGTGTCGGCCGGACTGTTGTGCGCCGCTCCGACGCGTGCCGGCCTGACCGTGAGCTTCACCGGGTACCGGGTCGGGGCGCCTGACGAGGCGCTGCACTGACCGTGCGCCTGCTGTCGTGATCCCGCTCGACCGTGCCACGGAGACGTACCTGCGGCACGTCGCGATCGAGCGCGGGCTGTCGCAGCACACCCTGTCGGCCTACCGGCGTGACCTCGCGGTGTTCACGTCGTGGTTGGCGACCGCTCCGATGGTGGACTCCGACGGAGCCGACCGGGCCGGCGGGGCGTCTGCGATCGACGACGTCGGGCGGCTGGCGCGTGCGGACGTCTCGGAGTTCGTGACCCACCTGGCGACGAAGCCGGACGGTCCGCTGGCACCGAGATCGATCGCCCGGATGCTCAGCTCGGTGCGGTCGTTCACGGCCTTCGCGGCGGGGGAGGGCTGGCTGCCGCTCGACCCCGGTACCGCCGTCCGGCCGCCGAAGGCCCCGATGCGGCTGCCGAGGGCGATCTCGGTGGAGGACATGGAGCGGCTGCTCGGCGCGGTGTCCGTCGACGCCGACGACCCCGTCCAGCTGCGGGACAAGGCCCTGCTCGAACTGCTCTACGCCACCGGCGCGCGGATCTCCGAGGCGGTGGGGTTGTCGGTGGACGACGTGACCACGCTGTCAGACGACTCGGCTCCGGACGCCGATGGCCTCGCCGTCGTGAAGGTCACCGGCAAGGGGAACAAGCAGCGGGTCGTGCCGCTCGGCAGCTTCGCCCGGGCGGCGATCGACGCCTACCTGGTGCGTGCGCGGCCGGTGTTCGCGGCACGCGGGCCCTCGACGCCGGCGCTGTTCCTCGGCGCCCGGGGCGCTCGGCTCTCACGACAGAGTGCGTGGCTCGTGATCCAGTCGGCGGCCGAGGCGGCGGGCCTCGAGGCACACGTGTCGCCGCACACCTTCCGGCACTCGTTCGCGACGCACCTGCTCGAGGGCGGGGCCGACGTGCGCGTGGTGCAGGAGTTGCTCGGGCACGCGAGCGTCGCGACGACCCAGATCTACACGATGGTCACGGCGGACATGCTGCGGGACGTGTACCAGACGGCGCATCCGCGGGCGCGGCGGTAGGTCTCGTCGCGGCGGAAGGGTCTCGCCCAAGAAGGCGTGACCCTTCCGCCACGCATCAGTTCGAGTGCCCCCGGCGGCGACGCGCCCGATGGCCGAACGAGGCCCAAGCGAGGAACATCCCGGTCAGGAGACCGAACATCCCGATAGCGAGGAGGCGAAGCTCGACGTCGGAGATCCCGTCCGGCATCACGCTGACCAGCCATCCGAACCAGAGGACGATCGGCAGGACACGCAGGAGCCTCGAGGTCCAGCGATCGGTGAATTCCCCGGCCGTGGACAGGGCGAACCCGACGAAGAGTCCGACGAACATGGGTGCGATCATCGTCTCAGCACTTCGGGAACGTCGGCCACCACTGGGCGATGACGCCGGGAAGCCCCGCCAGGTGGAGTTTCACGCACTTCCCCCCGGCGAGCTGTGCCGTGCTGAACGCGGCGAGCACACCGCAGGTCACCGTGAGCGCTCGGAGGACCGGAACGGGTGACTTCGAGAAGAGCGCCGCGCAGCTCGCGACCGTCCCGACGACCGTGGCGCTCTCGGCTCGGTTGAACGTGACGGTCCAGTACCCGGGGAACGTGCTGTAGCGCGGATCGGCGACGACCGGATAGGCCGTCCGCGAATCGACTCGGACGTCCTGGACGAGAGTCGTCCCGTCGACCCGGTAGCTCGTCGGCAGGGCTCGTCCGCTCGCATCGACCGCCCATGGTGCGTCTATGCCGGCGATCAAACCACCGTTGCCGTCGCTCACACTCACCCGCCCGTCGTCGAGGAGCACCAGTTCGACATCGTCGTTGAACGCCCAGCTCGCACTGGACGATGCCGGAGCGCTCATCACCGCCGCATAGCGAGTCGACTTCTCATCGAGACGGTCCGCCGTGTACCGGACACCGGTCGCGTGGTCCGAGTTCGGGCCGGGGGTGATGCTGGTAGCCGCCGATGTGCCCGGGGGTGCTGCGGGGGCACCCGCTGCGAGCACCTCAGGGCTGTCTGGAAGGAAATCGTCGGCGAGTCCGAGCGCGCGCTCCGCGGCCTCCACGGCCCGGATCGCCCGATCCTCTTCGAGGGGAGCCGCCGCGGCTGGTGTTGCGGACAGGAGTGCACACCCCAGCACGATCGACGACACCGCCGCGAAAGTGGTTGCCCCGCGAGTCCCGAGCTTGTTCATGATCATCCCTTCGGTACGGCGTCGGTGCCGTAGTGGAATACTGCATGACAAATGGCAACGACCTCCACCTCTGGCAATCCTTTGCCATCGATGAGACTGGTGAACCCCGCCCCGTCAGAAGAGGTGGAACTGCGTCGACGCCGCCACCGCGCCCGTCGCGACCGCCACCACCACCGCGCTCGAGGACGCGCTCCTCGCGGCGACCGCCCACCCACCGGTCGCGCCGGGGCGGACGACACCGACGAGCCCGCACACGAGGGCGAGCGCGCTGCAGACACCAAGCGGGTTGATGATGATCGACGTCAGGGCCAGCAGTACCGCGAGTACCGTGAACACGCACAACCGTCGGTCGCGACCGCCGCCGGACGCCCACGCGTGGGTCCGGATCGATGCGGTGTGCACCGAGAATGCGGGGCCGACGGGTGCGACGACGATCGGCATGACCGGTTCCGGAGCGCTCGGCAGGACGCGCGTCGCAGCGCCCCAGGCGTGACCGTCCCACCAGCGCAGACGGCTGGCGTCCTGCGGGTCCGGGAACCAGCCTGCGGCCGGCAGTGTCACGGGGACTCCTCGAGGTGCGGGGGATGGTGCTCCTCGACGGTACGAGTCGGGACGGTCTTGCCACAGTCCCAAGGCGGGTGTCGGCACAAGTGCGGACACCCCGCGGTGCGCTACGGTCGGCTGGTGGCCACGACCCTCGACGACTTCTGGAACGAGCGGCGCGCCGAGGCCCCGGAACTGCCCGTCGAGGCGCCGGAGGCGTGGTCGTTCGGTGCCACTCCGGAGCAAGCTGACGAGCTGCTCGGCCTGGTGCTCCGTGGGGTCAAGGACGGTACGGCGTCTTCGCTCTGGGACTACGAGGCGGCGGGTGACCCGCTCCCCCTGACCGGGGAGCGCAGCATCGTGACCGACGGTGCTGGAGTTCCGCGGGCCGTCATCGAGACGACGGACGTCCGGATCGTCCCGTTCGATGCCGTCGGAGCAGAGCACGCGCGTGCCGAAGGTGAGGGCGACCGGACCCTCGAGCACTGGCAGAGGGCGCACGAGGCGTACTGGCGCGCGCACTCCGAGAACCCGCGCGGCTTCGAACCGGACATGCCGGTGGTCTGCGAGCGCTTCCGGCTGCTCTGGCCGACGCCGACGCCGGACTTGGCGCCGACCGTCAGCGCCTGACCGAGCAGGTCAGGCCGGGACGGGCGCTGCGTCGACCTCGGTGAACACGTCCTTCACGGCGGCGAGCAGCCGCGCGTTGAAGTCGACGCCGAGCTGGTTCGGCACCGTGACGAGCACGGTGTCGGCAGCGCGGACGGCTTGGTCCGCTGCGAGCTCTGCGACGAGGTCCTCGGGCGATCCGATGTACGAGCGGCCGAAGCGTGCCAGACCGCCGTCGAGGTGTCCGACCTGGTCCTGCCCCTCGACCTGTGCGCGGACGCCGAAGTAGTGCCGCGACTCGTCGTCGATGATCGGGATGATGCTCCGCGAGACCGTCACCCGAGGGGTCCGCTCCCAGCCCGACTCCGCCCACACTCGGCGGAAGCGCTCGATCTGTTCGGCCTGCAGTTCGTCGAACGGCACACCGGTGTCCTCGGTGAGCAGCGTCGACGACATCAGGTTCATGCCCTGTTCGGCAGTCCACTCGGCGGTGGCCCGGGTGCCGGCACCCCACCAGACGCGGTCGCCGAGCGAGTCGGCGAGCGGGGAGATCGGCAGCGACCCGACCGAGCCGGTCATCTGCGGGTTGGCGTTCGCCATCGGCTCGCCAGCGATGGCGCGACGGAACACCGAGGTGTGCGCCCGCGCCATGTCGCCGCCGTTCTCGTCGGACGCGTCCGGCACGTAGCCGAACTGCTGGTAACCGGCGAGGGCGGTCTCGGGTGATCCACGGGAGACGCCGAGCTGCAGCCGTCCGCCGGAGATCAGGTCGGTCGCCGCTGCCTCTTCCGCCATGTACAGCGGGTTCTCGTAGCGCATGTCGATCACGCCGGTCCCGATCTCGATGCGGCTCGTCTTCGCGGCGATCGCAGACAGCAGGGGGAACGGAGCAGCCTGCTGCGGAGCGAAGTGGTGCACGCGGAAGTAGGCGCCGTCGACGCCGGCCTCTTCGGCAGCGACCGCGAGGTCGATCGCCTGCACCAGGGACTCACGCCCGCTGCGCACCTTCGACCCCGGCACGTCGCGCCAGTGTCCGAACGACAGGAACCCGATCTTCGTCATGTCGATGCAAACGCATCCGGAGAACTGCGCATTCCGCCGCGACTACGGTGTCCGCCATGGACGACCCCCGCGCCGCACTCGACACCGAACGCGCCCGCAACGAACGGCTGCTCGCCGACGTCGAGCGGAGCATGCGCGACGTCAGCGACGCCCGGCAGGACGCCAACTCCGACGACGAACACGATCCCGAGGGCGCGACCCTCGCGTGGGAGCGCGGCTCGCTCGGTGCCGTCCGCGACGCGGCACGGCAACGGATCGAGCAGGTGGACGCCGCACTCGCGCGGCTCGACGCGGGCACCTACGGAACGTGCACGGTCGGAGGAGAACCGATCCCAGCGGCCCGGTTGGCCGCCGTCCCGTGGGCCGCGACGTGCGTCGCGCACGCATGACGGGCCTCCCGGCAGACACCCACTGACGGCCTGGAGGCACGGTGCGGGCCCGCCACGTCGCGCCCCTCACGCGCACCGCGCGTCCACCGCGTGCGCCGCGGATTCCCAGCCGCACGCCCTACGTTTTCGGCATGGACGGTGACCCGAACGACGGACCCGGCGAGAGCCGGGCCGAGGGTGCGCCCCGTCAGCGCTTCCAGTGGTTCCACGACATGCGGACCTGGATTCACGCCCGACCGCACCTGCATCTGTTCTACAAGGTGCTCGTCGGGATCGTCGGCGGGCTGGTCGTCATCATCGGACTCATCCTGGTGCCGCTGCCCGGGCCCGGTTGGCTCGTGGTGTTCATCGGCCTCACGGTGCTGGCGAGCGAGTTCCACTTCTTCCACAAGATCATCGTTTGGCTCAAGGCGCAGCTGCACCGCTTCTGGGACTGGGCCAAGCGGCACGGACCCAAGCGACTGCGCGATGCTGCCGACCGGGGCAAGGCCGACGTCGACGCCGCCCACACGGGTGCTGCTCGGACGGTCGGGGTGCGTGCTCGTGGACGGGCGCGCGGTGCGAACTCGGCGCACCCGGGTCACTAGGTCGGGTCGTCGCGGCCGTCACCGTGCTGTTTTCGTCACTGAGTGCGACGTTGGTCGCTCCGCGCGGCACTGCAGGCTCCCACTGAGCGAGCAACCTCGCACCGTATGACCAACCTCGCACCGTGCGCCTGGCGCGCGCCGAACGCCGAGCGCGCCTACTCCGCAGCGACGCGGACCGACCCGGTGGCGGTGCGCTCGATGACCTCGGCGGCCTGCTCCTCGACGGCGGCCGCGTCCTTCGACACCAGCTGCAGCACGAGTGCGACGACGGCGGCGAGGACGATGAACCCGCCGTACCCGGCAATCACCGGGACGAGGCCGATCGACGGTTCGAGCAGCCCGCCGATGACCGCGGGGACCCCGAACGCCAGGTAGCTGACGACGTAGATCGTGGAGAGCAGTCCGGCGCGGTGCGTCGGTGCGGCGGTCGCGAGCAGCATCCGCAGCGGTGCCTGGAACCCGGCACCGAAGCCGATGCCGGCGATCGCGCTGCCGACCACGAGGCCGGGCAGGGAGTGCGCCATCACGAACGCCACGGTCACGATCGGACCGAGCACCAGGGCGACGAGTCCGACGAGCACCGCACGACGTGCGTCCATGCGCTGCGTCGCGAGCCCGGTCAGTGCGCCGACGCCGGTGACGACGGCGATGAGTGCTCCGGCCGCGAAGTGGTTCGTGATGCCGAACACGGCACCGAGGGCCGAGGGGACGAGCGAGAGGAACATGCCGCCGAGCGCCCAGCTGGCGACGAGGGAACCGACGACCCCGCGGAACAGCCGGCGGGAGCTCCGCGGGACGCTGATCGTCGGACGCAGGGAGCGGAGGGCTCCGGGGCGCCGCTGGACCTGCTCGGGCACCACGAACAGCGCGAGGACGAGGAGGACGAGCAGTGCGCCGAACACCAGGTAGACGAGCTGCTCCGGCGCCGGACCCCACTGGACGAGCGCGCCACTCGACATCGCACCGGTGGCCAGGGCGATCGGCGGGATGACACCGTTCAGCACGCCGGCCAGGGTCGGGTGCCGCTCGAGCGAGTTGTCGATGAGGGCCGCGCCGAGCGCCCCGATGAGCAGCCCGACGGAGACGCCCTGCACGATGCGGTCGACGATGAGCGCGCCGACGCCGTCCGCGATCGCGAACAGCCCGAGCGACAGGGCCACGCCGAGACCGCCGGCGACGAGCACGGGCTTGCGGCCGACGTGGTCCGACAGGCGTCCGGCGACGAGCAGGCTCGCGAGCAGCCCGGCGACGTAGATGGCGAAGACGCCGGTCAGCATGAGCGGCGTGAGGTGCCACTCGGCGGCGTAGACCGGGTAGATCGGCGAGGGGACCGCGGACGACGCGACCGAGACCAGGAGCATCGCCGCGAGGATCCAGAACCCGACGACCGAGCGAGCTGACTGCTGCATGAGCATCCTTCCGATGGCCCGTTGTACGAGTGCATTCGTACCGCAGTCCGCTGTACGACGCAAGTCGTACAGCAAGCCGAACGGTGGTAGCGTCCCGTCCATGCCCGCGCACGTCGATGCCCCCGAGCGGCTGCCCCAGCCGTCCGTGGCCGAGATGGACCTCCCCGTCGTCCTGGACGCCCTGAGCGACCCGATCCGGCTGGCGATCCTGCACCGCTACCTCGTCGACGCGGCCGGTGGTGAGCGGAGCTGCGGCTGGGTCGGCATCGACCGACCGAAGTCCACGCTCACCCACCACTTCCGGGTCCTGCGCGAAGCCGGACTGCTCGAACAGCACCTCGAGGGTCTGACCCGCATCAGCCGCGTCCGGATCGAGGACGTGCAGCAGCGGTTCCCGGGGCTGCTCGACCTGGTGCTCGACTGGCAGGTGCCCGCGGCCCTGCTCCGCGACGGGATCGAGTCGTGAGCACGGTGCCCGGCGCGGGTGCCGACGTGCACACACTCCCGGACATCGGGGCCGAGCCCGCCGTGACGACGGCGCTCGCCGCGGACCTCGACGCCGCCGGCTTCACCGTCGACCGGGTCGACGCACTCTGGGGCACCGAAGCGGCCGCATCGCTGCACCGTGGGTCACGAGTCGCGGCCCTCCGTGCGCTCGCAGCGCGCGAGACGACCCCGCTCGGCACCCTCGCCACCCTGTTCGTGCTCGGGCTGCCGACGTCCCGAGCGGACGCCGCCGCGGCGTTCCCGACCGCCGGGCTCGACGCCGTGATCACCGCGGGACTGCTGACCGGAGACGGAGACGGAGACGGAGACGACGTCCGCCCGACGGTCGACCTGCGCCCCTACGCCTTCGTCGACGACCTCGGCGCCGGCAGCTGGTGGATCGTCTCCGACCTCGGGGAACTCGCCCTCGGGCACGCGATCAGCGAGGAGCACGTCCTCGGCATCGGCGGCGCCACCACCACCTTGAGCGGCCTGCAGGTGCCGGTGCCCGTCCGGACGGTGCTCGACCTCGGCACCGGCTGCGGGATCCAGGCCATGCACGCCCGGCGCTTCGCCGAGCACGTCGTCGCCACCGACATCTCGCGTCGCGCCCTCGACATCGCCCGCTTCAACGCGCAGCTGAACGGCATCGACGGGATCGACTTCCGGTACGGCTCGCTCTTCGAGCCCGTCGCGGGAGAGCGGTTCGACCGCATCGTCTCGAACCCGCCGTTCGTCATCACGCCCCGGCGGCCAGGCGTCCCCTCGTACGAGTACCGCGACGGCGGCATGGTCGGCGACGCCCTCGTCGAGACCGTGCTCCGTGGGCTGTCCGACCACCTCGAGCCCGGTGGGACCGCGCAGCTGCTCGGCAACTGGGAGTACCACTGGGGCGTCGACGGCCTCGACCGCGTGCGCGGCTGGTTCGCGGACACCGACCTCGACGCATGGGTCATCGAGCGCGAGCGTCAGGACCCGACGTCGTACGCCGAGACCTGGATCCGCGACGGCGGCACGAAGCCCGGAACTCCCCAGTTCGACACGCTGGTCGGCGCCTGGCTCGACGACTTCGCGGACCGTCGCGTCACCGGCGTCGGCTTCGGCTACGTCGTGGCGCGTCGAGCCCAGCCAGGAGGAACGGCGAGCCTCCGCCGGTTCGAGCGCGTCCCCGAGACGCTCGGCTCCAACCCCGCTGGGCTGGGTGCCACGGTCGCTCGCGTCCTCGACGCGGCCGCCTGGCTCGCCGACCACGACGACGCCGCGCTCGCCGTGGCGCACCTGACGGTGGCGGGCGACGTCACCGAGGAACGCTACTACTGGCCGGGCAACGACGACCCGACGGTGATGACGCTCGTGCAGGGCGGCGGACTCGGACGACGGGTCGATGCGGACACGGCGCTCGCCGCGTTCGTCGGAGCGTGCGACGGCGACTTGTCCGTCGCCGCGATCGTCGGCGCGCTCGCGCAGATCACGGGTGTCGACGAGCAGGTGCTCGCCGCCGACCTGCTGCCGGCGGCGCGCGATCTGGTGCTCGACGGGCTGTTGCTGCCGGCGTAGCCGCGGTCGCGGGCGCTGTCAGCGCCCGTCGCGCCAGCTGTGCTCGGGTGCGTAGCCGAGCAGCTCGCGGGCCTTCTCCGACGACAGCAGCGAGCTGACGCCGTCGATGTCCGCGCGACGCTCGATGTCGGGCACGTAGCGCTCGACGAGCTCGATCGTCGGGGTGTCCATCACGGTGTCGGGGCTCGCGATGACGAACGCCTCGAACCCGGTGAGCTCGGCCTCGACGGCCTTGCGGACCGCTTGGGCGGCGTCGCGCGAGTCGATGTACGACCACAGGTTGAAGGTCTTCGCCTCGGGGGTGGCGTCCCACGGGAACGCGGGGTAGTCGGTCTCGTCCATCACGTTCGAGAACCGCAGGCCGATCATCTTCAGCTCCGGGTCCCAGCGGGTGAAGTGGCGCGCCATCTCCTCTTCCACGGCCTTGCCGAGCGAGTACGACGACTGCGGGCGGACCGCGAACTCCTCGTCGACGGGCAGGTAGGGCGGGTGGTGCTCGCCCATCGGGATGCCGAGCAGGGTCTCGCTCGACGCCCACACCAGGTTCTTGATCTTCGCGGCGCGAGCGGCGTGGAAGACGTTGATCGACGCCGTGACGTTGTTCGTGATGAGCGCCACGTCGGGGACCTGCCCCGGAGCGGGGACGGCCGCGAGGTGCACGACGGCGTCCACGTGGTCGTAGCGGTCGTCGACGCCGAGCAGGGCGTTCAGCACCTGGCCGTAATCGGTCAGGTCGATCCGGACGAACTGCACGCCCTCCGGCTGGTCGGGGGAGGGCACGCGGTCGAGCAGCACCACGTCGTACCCGTGCGCATCGAGGTCGCGCACCACCGCTCGTCCGAGCTTGCCGCTGCCGCCGGTCACCACTACACGCGTCATCGCGTCACTCCACATCCTTGTCGGGTCGCCCTGACGGGCACGCCCCATCCTGCCCGGCGCCGCCTGACCCGACCAGGCCCTGTCCGTACCCCGCTCGCCATGAAGCGCCGAATGTGATGTTCCGGCTACGCTGCAAGCGTGAGCACTCTCGCTGACCTGGTCGACGCGGGCAAGATCGGTGACGCCGTGCAGCAAGCTCGTGGGCTCACCCCGCAGCGGGTTCGCGAACTCCTGTTCGCGTCCGAAGGCTTCATGCGGGACTCAGGGCCGTACGACGAGTTCCTCCGTCGCTGGTACGCCACGCTCGAGAGCCCGTACCTGCGAGCAGAAGCGGCCGATTGGTTCTGCCAGGCCTACCTGACCGAGCTCGCCGACGTCCCCGGTGCGGAACAGTACGGCGCGGCACTGGCGACTGAGTCGAAGCGTGACGTGCTCGAACACCTCGCGAGTGAGATGCGGGGGCGGAACATCTCGGATTGGTCGACCTCTCCGGAGGAGCCTCTGTCGAAGGCGCAGGTTCGTGCCTGGGCCGACGCGTCGTACGTGCTGGCCTCGGTGCGGTTGCCCTGACCGTCGCGTGACCGGAGGTGCGGCGCAGGCGTGTGCCGCACCTCCCGACCAGGCCCTGTCCGTACCCCGTTGTCCGGGGTCAGGCGGTGGGAGCGACCTGGGCGATCGCGAGGCGGGCGACGAGCTCGACGTGCTGCGCCATGTCCCGCGAGGGGTCGAACAGCCACTGGATCTGCATGC
The DNA here is from genome assembly GCF_019844075.1 of Curtobacterium sp. TC1. NCBI lineage: Bacteria > Bacillati > Actinomycetota > Actinomycetes > Micrococcales > Microbacteriaceae > Curtobacterium > Curtobacterium sp. TC1. The sequence goes on along the minus strand of NZ_CP081964.1, from coordinate 3,392,789 downwards.
CGTCGGACACCGCGAGCAGCACGCTCGTCAGTTCCTCGGCGTCGACGTCGGCGCGGAGCCGTCCGTCCTGCTGCATGGTGCGGAAGTCGGCGGACAGGTCGCGACGGCTGCGCTCGTAGCGCTCCTGGAAGTACGAGTGCGCGGGGTGCTCGGGGTCGGTCGCGGCGGCGGCGGACAGGTTGACGAACATCTGCACCAGGCCGGGGACCTCGGCGTTGTGCCGGACGATCGCGGCGAGCAGCGCGGCCGGGTCCGACGCCTGCCAGTCGTGCTGCAGGTCGAGCTCGTCGCGTCGCCGCAGGATCTCGACCCAGAGCTCGTCCTTCGAGTCGAAGTAGTGCAGCAGGCCGGCCTGGGTCAGTCCGACGGCGTCGGCGATGTCCTTGATGCTGGTGCGGCGGAAGCCCTGCGAGGCGACGAGGTCGAGCGCGACCGTGAGGATCTCCTCGCGCTTCGCGATGCCCTTCGCGTACGAACCCCGTCGTGCCATGGCAGGACTGTACCGCTCGGAGTGCACCCCTAAAACCTAGCCAGGTTTGGTTTTGGTGTTACGGTGGCACGAGCCGCCGACGAAGGCGTGCGAGTCACCGACGCAGGTGGCGCACCCGAGAAGAGGTTGCAGTGGCCAAAGACGCCCTGACAGTCAGCGACACCCCGACCGCCGTCGCGCCCACGCACGGCCGAGGGGCCCCGCTCATGTACACGCTCGGCATGCCGATCGCGATGCTCGGCCTGTACATCGCCCTGTTGCCACCGGTGCTGGTCGCCATGGCGCTGAAGGTCGCCGAGATCGCGCCGGACAACCAGGCGGGCGTCCTCGGTCTGGCACTCGGCGTCGGCGCGTTCGCCGCGATGGTCGCCAACCCCCTGGCGGGTCGCTTCAGCGATCGGACGGCCGGGAGGCTCGGCATGCGTCGTCCGTGGATCATCGGTGGCACCGTGGTCGGCTTCGCGGGCCTCGTGGTCGTCGCGACGACCACCTCCACCGTCGTGCTGGTCATCGCGTGGGGCGTCACGCAGATCGCCTACAACGCCACGATCGCCGCCCTGACGGCCGTCCTGCCGGACCACGTCACGCGGTCGCAGCGCGGCCGGGTCGCGGCGCTGCTCGGGCTCGCCCAGAACCTCGCGCTCGTCGGCGGCACCTTCCTCGTGCAGCTCTTCTCGACCTCGGCGACGCAGATGATCATCCCCGGCGCGATCGGGTCGATCCTCGTCGTGCTCTACGCGCTGGTGTTCCGCGACCGCGTGCTCACCAACCGGCCGACGTCGAAGCTCGGCATCGGGCAGCTCTTCGGATCGTTCGTCTTCAACCCCGTGAAGCACCCGGACCTCGGATGGGCCTGGCTCACCCGCTTCCTGATGGTCGCCGCGCAGTACACCGCGGTGAGCTACCTGACGTACTTCCTGCGGGACGACATCGGCGTGGACAGTGACCACGTCGCGAACGCGGTGTTCCAGGGCACGCTGTGGAACGTCGTCGGCATCGTGCTCACCTCGCTCATCGCCGGCTGGCTGTCGGACAAGCTCGGACGCCGCAAGCTGTTCGTCGCGGTCGCCGGCATCGTCGGCGTCGTCGGGCTCGTCATCATCGCGCTCGCGCCGTCCCTGGGCATGGTCCTGGTGGGCGAGTTCGTGATGGGTGCCGGTATGGGCGTCTTCTACGCCGTCGACCTCGCGCTCATCACCGACGTGCTGCCGTCCGACGAGGACAACGCGAAGGACCTCGGCGTCGTCAACATCGCGCAGGCCCTGCCCCAGTCGATCGTGCCCGCGGCGGCTCCGGGCGTCATCGCCCTGACCGGCGGGTACAGCGGATTCTTCATCACCGGTGCCGTCGTCGGTCTGCTCGGGATCGCCTCGGTGTCCCGCATCCGCGGCGTGCGCTGACCACCTGTTCCGGCTCTGAACGAAAGGACCGATCACCGTGACTACCGTCGACGACGTGACCCGAGCCTCCAGTACGCCCTCGCCCCTCGCTGAGCGCATCGGCGCGCTCGTCGAACAGCTGACGACCGACGAGAAGGTGCAGCTCCTGACCGGGCGCGACTTCTGGACCACCTGGCCGATCGAGAAGATCGGGCTGCGCCGCATCCTGATGTCGGACGGCCCCTCCGGTGTCCGGGGCGAGGTCTGGGACGAGCGCGACCCGTCGCTGAACCTGCCCTCGGCGACCGCGCTGTCGGCGTCGTGGGACCGCGCGATCGCCAAGCGCTACGGCGCCGCAGCAGCCGTCGAGGCCCGCCGCAAGGGCGTCGACGTCGTGCTCGGCCCGACCATCAACCTGCACCGCTCACCGCTCGGCGGTCGTCACTTCGAGGCGTTCAGCGAGGACCCCGTCCTGACCGGCGACCTGGCTGCGTCCTACGTCGACGGCGTGCAGGAGAACGGTGTCGCCGCCACCCCGAAGCACTACATCGCGAACGACTACGAGACCGACCGCTTCACGGCGTCGACCGAGGTGTCCGACCGAGCCCTGCGCGAGCTGTACCTGCTCGCGTTCGAGAAGGCCGTGACCGAGGCGCACGCCTGGGCGATCATGTCGTCGTACAACTCGATCAACGGCGTCACCGCGTCGGAGCACGACCTGCTCGAGACCCCCTTGAACTCGGAGTGGGGCTTCGACGGCATCGTCGTGTCCGACTGGACCGGCGTGCGCTCGGTCGACTCGGCGAAGGCGTCGCAGGACGTCGCGATGCCCGGACCGAACCAGTGGTGGAGCGAGGGGCCGCTGCTCGCCGCCGTGCAGTCCGGCGACGTGCCGATCGAGGCAATCGACCGCAAGGTCCGCCGCATCCTCACCCTCGCCGCCCGCGTCGGCGCGCTCGAGGGCTTCGAGCCCGTGGCCGCGCAGCCCGTGCACGTCGAGGACGGCGTCGCGTTCGTCCGCGAAGCCGAGGCCGAGGGCACCGTCCTCGTCCGCAACACCGGCGTGCTGCCGCTCGACGCGCCGGCCGTCTCGCGCATCGCCGTCATCGGCCACAACGCCGATCAGGCCCGCACGCAGGGCGGTGGCTCGGCCACGGTCGTGCCGTCGCAGGTCGTCTCGCCGCTCGACGGGATCCGTTCGGCGTTCCCGGGTGCCACAGTGGACTACGCGATCGGTGCCGTCGTGCAGGAGGGCATCGCGGAGTTCCCGCTGTCCACCATCACGAACCCCGGCACCGGCGAGCCCGGCGCCCGCGTCGCCTTCGTGAAGGGCGGCGAGGAGCTGTACGTCGAGGACCGCCGCGCCACCGCGCTGTTCTGGTTCGGCGGCGACGCCCCCACGCGTGAAGCCGACCGGCTCGACATCACCACGACCTACACCGCGCCGTCCACCGGCACCGTGCGGATCGGCATCGGCGCGGCCGGCCGGTCGCGCATGTGGATCGACGGCGAGCTGCTGCTCGACGAGGACGTGCCGTTCGAGGGTGACCAGCTCGGTGCGGCGTTCCTCAACCCACCGGCACGGTCGGTGCCCGTCGAGGTGACCGCCGGGCAGGACGTCGCGATCCGCATCGAGTACGACGTCATCCAGGACGAGACCCTCGGCGGGGTGCTCGCGTACCAGTTCGGCACCGAGCCCAGCGACGAGGACCCGTCCGTGCTGATCGACGCGGCGGTGTCCGTGGCCCGATCCGCAGACGTCGCCGTGGTGGTCGTCGGCACGAACTCGAAGGTCGAGTCCGAGGGCTACGACCGCTCGTCGCTCGCGCTGCCCGGCCACCAGGACGACCTGGTCCGCGCCGTCGCCGCGGCGAACCCGAACACGGTCGTCGTCGTGAACGCCGGCTCGCCCGTCGAGATGCCGTGGCGGAACGACGTCGCCGCGGTCCTGCTCACCTGGTTCGGCGGTCAGGAGTACGGCAACGCACTCGCCGACGTGCTCACCGGCGCCCAGGAGCCCGGCGGCCGACTGCCCACCACGTGGCCGGTCGCGATGGCCGACGTACCCGTGCTGGACGTGACCCCCGTCGACGGCGAGGTGTCGTACGACGAGGGTGTCCACATCGGGTACCGCGCCTGGCTCCGTGCCGGTACCGAGCCCGCGTACCCGTTCGGGCACGGCCTCGGCTACACCTCGTGGACGATCGACGGGGTGGCCGCGACCCCGACCGTGTCCGAGGGGGATGCGGTCATCGTCACCGCGACGGTCGCGAACACCGGTGCTCGCGCCGGCAAGCACGTCGTGCAGGTCTACGCCTCGAGGGAGTCCTCTGCCGTGGACCGCCCGGTGCGGTGGCTCGTCGGGTTCGCCCCGGTCCGCCTCGGAGCGGGGGAGTCGACCGAGGTCTCGATCGAGGTACCGGCCCGGGCGTTCGCGCACTGGGACGGGGCCTGGCAGTACGAGTCCGGCGCCTTCACGCTGCACGTCGGGTCATCGGTCACCGACGAGTCCGGAACCGCGGCCCTCGAACTGGAGTGAGCGGATTCGTCCGGTTTCCGCGCATCGACGACGCCTGTTGAGTACCATCGATGTGCGCCAGTCGGCTGGTTACCGTCGGCGCACGCACCGACTACGGGGTCGCTGGTTGTGCGACTCAGCCTCCTGATCCGGCTGACGATGCCCCAGCTACCCCGGTGCGTCCAGAATGCGTCCCCGCGTCCGCGCGGGGGCGCATTCGTCCGTTCCGGGCCGGATCCGCGCCCGATCGGTCGTCGGTTCGGCGAACCGGTTGACGGACTTCGTGCGATCCGGGCAAAACGGATGAAGGATGATCAACTTTCTTCGCCCGAGGGTCCATCTCGGTGTGACAAACCGCTCGGTAGGTGGAACGATGGTGCCACCATCCCGTGCGGATCAGGGACGAGATGGTCATCCGGCAGGGCTCTCGGGACTCACCGATCCGATCTGAGCCCGCCGGATGTCCTGATCCGTCCTCAGGCCCGCAGTGCTGGTGCGATCTCCTCGGCGACGATGCGCAGGATCCGCTCGTGGGCGACCACGTCCCCGTTCGCCGGCAGGGTGATCACCAGCTCGTCCGTCGCGGTGACAGCGGGATCGGCGAGCAGCGCGTCGACGATGGCGGACGGCTCGCCGGACAGGACCTTGCTGAACCGGAACGGGGGACCGGAGAGCGGCCGGCCCTCGTCGTCCATGCCGGCGGCGTACCCGGTCAGGAACTCCTCGTGCACCGCGCGGTCGTGGTCGTCGAGCAGCGGGACCACGATGCGGCCGACCGCGACCTTCGACGTGCGGCCGGTGTCGCCGTGCAACTCGGTGAACCGCTCGCGGTAGGCGGCGATCTGGTCGGCCTGCGCCTCGGCGAAGGGAGCACCGGTGTCCTCGGTGTTCAGGGTCGAGCAGTGCAGGAGCAGCCCCTTCTCGGCCGTGCGCACCGCGGTGCCCATGCTGCCGCCGCCCCACCAGACACGATCGCGCAGACCGGGGCTGATCGGCTGCAGGGCGAGGTCGGCGCCCGCCGGGATGCTCTCGTACCCCTTGCCCGCGCTGCCGAGGGGCTCGCCCTGCAGGACCTCGAGCAGGCGGGCCGCGCGGGCCTCGGCCTCGTCGCGGAACGGACGGTCGACGGCGCCGAACACCGGGTCGAGGATCGGCCTGTACCCGGCGATGCCCGTGCTGATGCCGAGCTGCACGCGCCCACCGCTCAGCAGGTCGACGGTGCTGGCGTCCTCGGCGAGCCGCACCGGGTCCTCGTACCGCATGCCGAGCACCGCGGTGCCGAAGGCGATGGTGCTCGTGCGCTGGGCCGCGGCGGCGAAGAAGGTCATCGGGCTCGTCAGGAACGGCTCGAAGTGGCGACCGCGGACCCAGCCCGTGCCGTAGCCCAGGGACTCGGCCGTCTCGAACAGCCGGAGGCCGTCCTCGAGGGCGCTCACCGCACCCTCCGTGCCGCCGTGGTTCGGGACGAAGGTGAGGAAGCCGAGTTCGCGCATGACGCGAGTCTATGCGCGCGTATGGAGCCGGGCCTCCCGGTCGTCCGTCCCGACCACCTCGTCACCGCAGCCTGGGAGGATGGGCGCATGACCGACGCCACCACCGTGCCCCCGCTCGTCGCCGCGATCCCGGCGGCGGTGGACGGCGTCGTCGACCCCGACGAGGTCTACGAGGCCTTCGCGGCCTGGGCGGAAGCGGGCGGACGGCCGCTGTACCCGGCGCAGGACGAAGCGGTCATCGAGCTCGTCTCCGGCGCGAACGTCGTGCTGAGCACCCCCACCGGCACCGGCAAGTCGCTCGTCGCGGCCGGCGCGCACTTCGCCGCGCTCGCCGAGGGCAAGCGGAGCTACTACACGGCACCGATCAAGGCGCTCGTCTCCGAGAAGTTCTTCCAGCTCGTCGAACTGTTCGGTGCGCAGAACGTCGGCATGGTCACCGGCGACTCCAGCGTGAACGGCGACGCACCCATCGTCTGCTGCACCGCCGAGATCCTGGCGAACCTGGCCCTGCGCGAAGGCCCGGACGCCGACGTCGACGTCGTGGTGATGGACGAGTTCCACTTCTACGGCGACCCCGACCGCGGCTGGGCGTGGCAGGTGCCGCTGCTCGTGCTCGAGCGCGCGCAGTTCCTGCTCATGTCGGCCACCCTCGGTGACGTCACCACCATCGCCGACGACCTGTCCCGACGCACCGGCCGACCCACCGCCCGCGTGACCGGTGTCAGCCGACCGGTGCCGCTCGAGTACGAGTACGTGATGACGCCCGTGCAGGAGACCGTCGAACGACTGCTGGAGGAGGGCAAGGCACCGATCTACATCGTGCACTTCGCCCAGGCCGCAGCACTCGAACGGGCGCAGTCACTGATGTCGGCGAAGGTCGCTGATCGGGCGCGTCGAGACCAGATCGCGGAAGCGATCGCGGGCTTCCGATTCAGCGCCGGGTTCGGACAGACCCTGTCCCGCCTGATCCGCGCCGGCATCGGCGTGCACCACGCCGGCATGCTGCCGAAGTACCGACGGCTCGTCGAACAGCTCGCACAACGCGGGCTGCTGCCCGTCATCTGCGGCACCGACACCCTGGGCGTCGGGATCAACGTGCCGATCCGATCCGTGCTGTTCACCGGGCTGACGAAGTTCGACGGCACCAAGATGCGCCAGCTGTCCGCGCGCGAGTTCCACCAGATCGCGGGCCGTGCCGGACGCGCCGGGTACGACACCGAGGGCGACGTCGTCGCCGAAGCCCCCGAGCACGACATCGAGAACGCCCGCGCCGTCGCCAAGGCCGGGGACGACCAGAAGAAGAAGAGCAAGATCAAGCGGAAGAAGGCGCCAGAGGGCTTCGTGTCCTGGGGGCAGGCCTCGTTCGACCGGCTCATCGGCGCCGAACCGGAACCGATGGTGTCGCGGATGCGGATCACGCACGCGATGGTGCTGTCGGTGGTGGCCCGCGGCGGTTCGGCGTTCGACGAGGTCCGGTCGCTGGTGTTCGACAACCACGAACCCCGCTCCCGTCAGCTCGCGATGGCCCGGCGCGCACTCGTCATCGCCCGGACGCTGATCAACGCGCAGGTCATCGAGCGGGTGCCGGGGCCTCCGGTCACGTACCGTCTCACCGGCGACCTGCAGTCGAACTTCGCCCTCAACCAGCCGCTGTCGCCGTTCGCGCTCGCCGCGTTCGAACTGCTCGATCCTTCGTCTCCCACCTACGCGCTGGACATGGTCTCGATCGTCGAAGCCACCCTCGACGACCCGCGCGCGATCCTGTCGCAGCAGCAGTTCAAGGAGCGCGGTGAGGAGGTCGCCCGCATGAAGCGGGAGGGCATCGAGTACGAGGAGCGGATGGAGCTGCTCGAGGAGGTCACCTGGCCTCGCCCGCTGTCCGAGCTGTTGGAGGCGGCGTACGAGGCGTACGCGGCTGAACAGCCCTGGGTCCTCGACTTCCAGCTCTCGCCGAAGGCCGTCGTCCGCGACATGTACGAGCGCGCGATGACCTTCGGCGACTTCGTGCGGTTCTACCAGCTCACCCGCTCCGAGGGGCTCGTGCTCCGGTACCTGTCCGACGCCTACCGCACCATGCGGCAGACCATCACCGAGGAGCAGCGGAACCCGGAGCTCGACGACCTGATCGAGTGGCTCGGCGAGGTCGTCCGGCAGACTGACTCCTCGCTCGTCGACGAGTGGGAGGCACTGCTCAACGGTGACGTCCTCCTCGCCCTGGCCGAGGAGCAGGAGATCGCGCCGCCGCAGCCCGCACGGCTCACCGGTAACGTGCGCGCCTTCACGGTGCTCGTGCGGAACGCGCTGTTCCAGCGGGTGCTGCTCGCCGCGCGGGACGACGTCGACGGCCTCGGGGCGCTCGACGCGGCTGCCGGGTTCGACGGGGACGCGTGGGACGCGGTGCTCGAGGAGTACTACGAGTCGCACGACGAGATCCGCACCGACGCCGACGCCCGGTCGATGTCGTACCTGGTGCTCGACCAGACGGGAACAACGGGTGCCGGGGCGACGGGGGCTGCGGGTGCGTCGCGCGTGTGGCGTGCACGGCAGATCTTCGCGGACCCGTCGGGCGACAAGGACTTCGGGTTCTCGGCGACGATCGACCTCGACGCCTCGGACGAAGCCGGTGAGGCCGTCGTCCGGGTCACCGAGATCGGACGGTTCGACGGGTGGACCGACGTGGACGTGGACTGATGCCGGGCGGTGCTGGTCCAGTCGGCGTGCGCGCGCTCGGCGCTGATGACGTCGACGCGTTGCAGGCGCTGCTCGAGACCGTGCCGGACTACGCCGAGCGGACCACGGGGTACCCGCCTGGGCCGTCCGACGGACTGAGCGCGCTGGTGTCGGTGCCGGACGGCTTCGACCCGGCGGGCAAGCACGGCATCGGGCTGTGGGACGGCGACGCGCTCGTGGCGTTCGCAGACGTCCTGCTCGGGTACCCGGCACCGACCACGGCGTACGTCGGACTGCTCGTCGTCCGTGGCGATCGGCAGGGTTCCGGCCTCGGCCGGGTCCTGCACGAGGCCGTCGTGTCCATGGCAGCCGACGCCGGCGCCGACCGACTGCGACTGGGGATCGTGGCGACGAACGCGGCCGGTGCCGAGCCGTTCTGGCGGGCGCTCGGGTACGCACCGACGGGGGAGCGGAAGCCGTACCGGTACGACGGGCTCGAGAGCACGGTGGCGTTGTGGGAGCGGGCGGTCTGATCCCCGTGGGGCAGGAGTGCGTTCAGTGCTCCGGGAGGTATTCGTGCCGGAACTCAGCGACAGCCGATGCGATGTGCTCGTAGTCACGGTCGGAGCTCAGAACCGTCGCCCCGTTGCAGACGGCGTACGCGGCGATGTGGACGTCGACCGGCCCGGCGCCGCGCACGTGTCCGTTGCGCCACAGTGCGTTCTGGATACTCGTCACCGCCGTCACATCAGGGTGGGTCGACGCTTCGAGGAACGCCGCCATGTCGTCGCGATGGTCGTCGTGGTCGGAGCTGGACTGCGCTGAGTGGCAGTACTCGAGTACCTGCGGAGGGCACGTCAGGATGAGGTCCTGAGTCGCGATCTCCCGCAGGCGCTGAGCGATCGCCGGGGAACGGCGCGCTTTCCACCAGACCGAGTTGTCGACGATGTACGTCGCCATCAGGGGTGCAGTTCGTCCGCGGCCGTCGGGTCTGCGGCGAAGTCCCGGGCGATGATCCGCTCGACCGCCGCAGGCTGCCGTCGCACAGCGATGAGTGTCTCGAGCGCGCGCTGGACGACCTCTCTGTTCGAGCGTGCTCCGGTGAGTTGCTTCGCGTCCTCGAGGACCCGCTGATCGAGGTCGATCGTCGTCACTGCCATGAGCACCTCCGGTTTATACAAGCCACTATATACGCTGGCCGACTCCTAGCGACCGACGAGGCCCTTCGCCACCAGGCTCCGGGCCGCCGCCACGATCGCCTGGTGGGGATCACGAGGTGTCCAGCCGAGCACGGTACGGGCTCGCTCGTTCGAGGTGCGCTTGGCGGAGCCGAGGTCGGGCACCATCGCACGGAACTGCGGCTGGGTCTCGGCCGCGGTCCGCACGTCGTCGTCGGGCAGTGTCTGCGTCGGGACCGCCCGGGCGTCGTCACCGAGGTGCTCGCGCAGGGTGGCGGCGATCTCGGCCATCTCGAGCGCCGGACCGTTCGAGAGCAGGAACCGCTTGCTCGCCGCGTCCGGTTCGGTCGTCGCGGTGACGTGCGCCGCGGCGACGTCACGGACGTCGACGATGGGGATGAACAGCCGCGGGGTCGCGGGCATCGCCCCGGAGAGCATGGACTGCAGGATGTGGTTCGCACCGGACACCGCGTGCCCCATCGCCGGACCCATCACCGCGACCGGCATCGTCGTGACGAGCTCCGGCGCACCGGGCTCGGACGCGACGAAGTCCCAGGCGGCGCGTTCGGCAAGGGTCTTGCTCGTGCCGTAGGCATCGACCCCGGGCCCGTCGAGCACCGTCCAGTCGGCCTCGGTGAACACGTGGTCGGAGTGCGGGTGGCCCCAGCTGACCGCGTGGAAGGCCGAGGTCAGCACGACGCGATCGACTCCGGCCGCGTGTGCGGCGCGCAGCACCCGCAGTGTCCCCTCCACCGCCGGGCGGATCACAGAGTCCTCGTCCTCGACGTGGCCGGGCATCACCGGCGAGGCGACGTGGTGCACGACGTCGATGTCCGCGACCGCCTGAGCCCATCCGTCATCGGACCTCAGGTCGGCGGCGACGAACTCCAGCCGGTCGTCGGCGGTCAGGCCGGCTTCGGCGAGGACCGCACGGACCGCGGGTTCACGCTCGAGGGACCGGATCGTGGTGCGGACGCGGTGCCCGGCGTCGAGCAGCTGCAGGATCAGGTGGCCGGCGATGAAGCCGGAGCCGCCGGTGACCAGGACGTGTTCGGTGTTCTCCATGCGTCCAGCATCGTCTCGGGGTCGGACGCGGGCCAGTGCCTCGGTGTTCCTGGGTCTCCCAGACCCAGGCTGACCGAGGGCGGACGCGCTGGCTCGAGACTCGTGCGCGCTGCCGCGAGACTCGTGGTGAGCGACGGTTCTCGGGCGAGCGGCCGCGAGATCAGTCGCTCAGGCCGAGACTCGGCCACCGGCCCGGCGCGGCCGGGTCAGAAGAGCGTGGCGGGCGGGGTTGCCTCGGGCAGTGCGGACGGCTCCGGGACCTCGGCGCCGGGCCAGCCCGGACCGTGCGGCACGTCGGTGTGGTTCTGGTACGCGGTGGCGGCACCACGGGCGCGGACGTCGGCGGCCTCGTTCATCTCGTGGCCGACGTGCCCGCGGACCCACTCGAACGTGACCTTGCGGCCCTGCAGTTCGGCGTCGAGTTCCTTGATGATCTCGACGTTCATGACCGGCTTGCCGTCTGCCTTGCGCCAGTTCTTCCGCTTCCACCCAGCGAGCCACTCGGTGCAGGCCTTGATGGCGTACTGGCTGTCGCACAGGATGTGCAGCGGCTCGCCGGTGTCCTTCGTCGCGCGGAGCAACTGCAGGACGGCCGTGAGTTCGCCGATGTTGTTCGTTGCCCGGGGCCAGCCACCGGCGGCCCAGCGGTCGTCGTCGACGTACCAGGCCCAGCCGGCGGGGCCGGGGTTGCCGAGGGCTGAGCCGTCTGCTGCGGCGACGATCGTCACGAGGGGACCTCCTGGTCGGGGCTGGTGCCCGTCGAGCGTAACGGACGGTCGAGTTCCGTCCGCGCCGAGGTCAGCGGCGCGCAGGGTCGAGGTTCAGCGTGCTGCCCTCGAGCAACCAGTCGTCGGCGCGGGTCTCCATGTACGGGTTGAGCCACTGCACCTCGGCCGGCGTGATGCCGAACCGCTGCGCGACCGTGGTCAGCTCGTCGCCGTGCGCCACCAGGTAGTCCGCCGGACGACCGTCAGCGTCCGTGACGATGCCGTACGCCCCCGGCCGGTCCTTGCCCACGGTGATGCGCAGGTCCGGGTAGGGGTTCGGGATCTTCCAATCCAGAGCACCGACGGCCAGCACCGATCCGACCCACGGGCGTTTCGACGGGTCTTCGTCCGTGACCGAGGCGGGGACGAGCACGACACTGCGCAAGTAGTCGGGGAGCGGGCCTGACTGGCCCATCGTGAACGAGATCGGTGGACCGGCGCTGGCGTCCCACTCGACCGTGTCGCGCACCGAGCTGTCGTCGCCGTCGAGCGGGCTGGCGGTCCGGTGGCGGAACTGCAGGCTCATCGGCTGCGGGTTGGTCGTGCGGTAGCCGGACAACTGTGCGTCGAAGGTGCCCTGGTCGTTCGCAACGATACGGACGTGGATGCTCGTGTCGCCGCTCGGGGACGTGACGTCGGTCTCCGCAGCGACCGTGCCCGTGGGCAGGACCTGCTCGACCTCGTCCGGGTCGTCGTCGACCTGTTCGGTCGTGAGCGTCGGATCGGGGATCGGCTCCGCCGTGCGCTCGGCCGCCTGTCGGGTCGGCTTCGGCAAGGAGTCGTCCCCGCCGAACGCCGTGCACCCCGTGAGGAGCAGCCCCACCAGTGCCGTGCCGACGACCGCGCTCGCCGCGGTTCGCTTCCGTGTCATCGTTCCCCCACGTCGGTGAGCGTACCGCCGGGATCGAGCACGACCGACCGTCGTGACCGAACTGTCACTCGGGGCACACGGACTACCGTCCGGGGCATGAGCGACAGCATCCCCCAGGTCCCCGGCCCCGAGCCGTCCGACGATCGTGCACGCACCGACGCCCTGCGTGACGCCGCACACAGCGACGACGTCGACGGGGTCAGCGAGCGCGAGCAGCGGGCGGCCGACACCGCGTACAGCCCGTCGAGCGAGCGCGAGATGGACGCGTCGCAGACGAAGCAGCGCGACGACGCCGACCTGCGTGCGGACGGCATCGATCCGTCGAAGGTCATCGCCGCACCGGGCACCGGTGGCGCGGACGATGCCGGTGACGTCGAACCCGAGCCCGGTGACCTGCACCTGCCGTGGCAGTCAGAAGCGGACCGTCGGGGCTAGATCGGCTACGACACCGAGTCGGGGTGCGAGCCCGTCCGCTGCCCGGACTCGAGCGTCGCGATCGCCGCGAGCTCGTCGTCGCTGAGCACGAAGCCGTCGACATCGAGGTTCGACCGGATCCGCGAGGGCGTCACCGACTTCGGCAGCACCACGACACCCTGCTGCGCGTTCCACCGGACGAGGATCTGCGCGACGCTCACCCCGTGGGCGTCCGCGATGCCGGTGAGGACCGGTTCGTCGATCAGCCGGCCGCGACCGAGCGGCGACCAGGCTCCGGTGACGATGTCGTGCTGCTGGTGGAACTCGATCAGCTCACGCTGGGGGAGCCACGGGTGCCGCTCGACCTGGTTCAGCGCCGGGACCTCGCCCGTCTCGTTGATGAGTCGCTGCAGGTGCGGCACTTGGAAGTTCGAGACCCCGATGCTCCGTGCCCGACCGGAGTCGCGCAGTTCGACCAGCGCCCGCCAGGTCTCGACGTAGCGGTCGTTCGCCGCGGCCGGCCAGTGGATCAGGTACAGGTCGACCGCGTCGAGCCCCAGCCGCTCGAGGCTGCCGTCGAACGCCCGCAGGGTCGCGTCGCGCCCCTGGTGGTCGTTCCACACCTTGGTCGTCACGAAGACGTCGTCACGGTCGAGCCCGGAGGCCCGGATCGCCTTGCCGACGCCGGTCTCGTTGCCGTACATCTCGGCCGTGTCGACATGGCGGTAGCCGGCGTCGAGCGCGAGACCGACCGCCGTCTCGGCCTCGGTGTCGTCGACCTTGTAGACGCCGAACCCGATCGCGGGGATCGCGGCGCCGTCGCGGAGGGGAAGTGAACTGACCATGCACCCATCCTGCCGGTGCGTGGCGGGCGCGCGCCGGGCCTCCCGGCCATCTGTGGAGAACGCGACCCGCTCGTGGGAAGCACGTTCCTTCCCATACAGGCCGCGATCGCAAACGCAATCGGGCGTACCTGGTCAGAACTTCCGACCAGGTACGCCCGTTTCGACAAAGTACGCCCGAAAGCGCCCGCCCGCCCCCGCCGCGCGCTCAGGTCGGCAGGACCACCGGCTCGGTGTCGGGGATGGGGCTGGCGTCACGGCCGCGCAGGTCGGGCAGCCAGCGCTTGGCCCCGAGCGCGACGACGACGCCCACCCCGGCCATGACCGCACCGACCGTGAAGCCGCCGATCGGACCGCTGCTGTCGATCAGGAAGCCGGCGACGGCGGAACCGCCGGCGGCACCGATGAGCTGGCCGGTGCCCATCCAGCCGTAGGCCTCGGCCGTGTCGGAGAACTTGACCGTGGCGGACACCGAGCCGAACATCACCGCGAGGGCCGGGGCGATGCCGATGCCTGCGATGACGAGGGCGAGGCAGAGCCACCAGAAGTTCGTGCCGCCCAGGGCGAGTGCGAGACCGACGAACACGATGGCCATGCGCGTCCACAGGGTGTTGGGGGAGATCGGACGGTGGCCGAACGCCAGGCCACCGAACAGCGACCCGACCGCGAAGACGGCCAGGACGATCCCGGCGTTCGGGCTGCCCTCGCCGAAGACGCTGGTGACGCTGGCCTCGACCGCGGCGCACGCCCCGATGAGCAGCAGACCGGTCAGGGTGGCGACGACGACCGACGGGCGCTTCAGGACCACGCCGAACCCGCGCTTCGAGCGGGGGATGCGGACGCGGCCGAGCTCGGGGGAGGCGATGAACCACGTGCCGCCGACCACGAGGAAGACCATGGCGACGACGATCGCCTCGACCGTCCCGATCTGGGTCGCGACGAACGTGGTGATGACCGGGCCGGCGACCCAGATGAGTTCCTGGGCGCTGGCGTCGAGGGAGAACAACGGGGTGAGCTGCGACGAGGTCACCATCTTGGGGTAGATGGTGCGCACCGCCGGCTGCACGGGCGGGACCGCGAGGCCGCCGAGGAACCCGACCACCACGTAGCCCCAGAGCGGCATGAGGACGAACCCGATGACGCCCATGCTCACGAGCGCGACGATGCTCGTCAGGATGAGGACGGGGCGCATGCCCCAGCTGCCCATCCAACGGCTGGTGAGCGGGCCCGCGAGCGCCTGCCCGACACTCGTCGTCGCGAGCACCAGACCGGCGGCGCCGTAGGAGTGGAAGACGTGCTCGACGTGCAGCAGGTAGGCCAGCGAGAGCATCCCGAACGGGAAGCGTGCGGTGAGCTGTGCAGCGATGACACGACCCACGCCGGGGGTCTTCAGGAGGGGGCCGTACGTGCTCACGAGACGAGTGTACGGACCGGACGGAACGGGGTGTCACCCGTCCGGGGGAGGTGTGGATCGCGACACGCCGACACGCTGATTCCACACATGTGGATCGTGGCTGTCCACCGGTGTGGGGAAGTGTCGGTGGTCGGGCGGAGACTGGCGGAAACTCGGGCCTCCCGGGAATCCACAGACTGTGGAGGACGTTGTGGAGAACTACATGGCTGTAACACTTCCTCTTGTGGTCGGTGCCGCGGCTAGCCACTAGATGTAGTGTGGAGACATCGCAGCGGCCCCTCCCGGACACGACTGCGGACAGACATCAGCACCACCTCCACAGCACGTGAGAGATCAGTAGAAACCAGGGGAGAACATGGCCGTCACCGTCTACACCAAGCCGTCCTGCGTCCAGTGCACCGCGACGTACCGGGCCCTCGACAACAAGGGCATCGAGTACGAAGTGCACGACGTCTCCACGGACGAAGCAGCGCTCGAGCACGTCAAGAGCCTCGGCTACATGCAGGCCCCCGTCGTCGTCACGGACGACGATCACTGGTCGGGCTTCCGCCCCGACAAGATCGCGACGCTCAGCGCCGAACTGGCGTAGTCGCCTCCCGTCCTGTGGGCGGTCACCCGGACCCGCTCAGGAGGCCCGGATCACCGCCCGCAGGACACCCTCCGGTCCGCCTGTTCCGCACCTTCACCACAGGAGCGCACCATGAGCCGATTGGTCTACTTCTCGAGCGTGTCCGGGTACACCGCACGCTTCGTCGAGAAGCTCGGCCGCGACGCGGACCGGATCCCGCTCTACCCGAGCGAACCCTTCCTCCACGTGGACGAGCCCTACGTCCTGTTCCTGCCCACCTACGGTGGCGGCAACGGCGAGGGTGCGGTCCCCAAGCAGGTCATCAAGTTCCTCAACGACGCGCACAACCGCTCGCTCATCCGCGGTGTGGTCGTCGGTGGCAACACGAACTTCGGCGAGGCCTACGGCCTGGCAGGGGACGTCATCGCACGGAAGTGCAACGTCCCCCTTCTCTACAGATTCGAACTCTTCGGGACCCCTGACGACGTGTCGGCGGTCAACTCAGGATTGGATGCATTTTGGACGCAGCAGTTGCAGACGTCGATCTGACGTCGCCGCAGACGGGGATGGACTACCACTCCCTCAACGCGATGCTCAACCTCTACGACGCGGACGGCAACATCCAGTTCGACAAGGATCGTGAGGCCGCCAAGCAGTTCTTCCTGCAGCACGTCAACCAGAACACCGTCTTCTTCCACAACCTGAAGGAGCGGCTCGACTACCTGGTCGAGAACGAGTACTACGAAAAAGCCACGATCGACATGTACTCGCTGGACTTCATCCAGCGACTCAACGACCTGGCGTACTCGAAGAAGTTCCGGTTCCAGACGTTCCTCGGCGCGTTCAAGTACTACACGAGCTACACGCTCAAGACGTTCGACGGCAAGCGCTACCTCGAGCGCTTCGAGGACCGCGTCGTCATGACCGCCCTCGGCCTGGCCCAGGGCAACGAGCAGCTCGCCATCGACCTGGTCGAAGAGATCGTCGCCGGCCGCTTCCAGCCCGCAACCCCCACGTTCCTCAACACGGCGAAGGCACAGCGCGGCGAGCTCGTCTCCTGCTTCCTCCTCCGCATCGAGGACAACATGGAGTCGATCTCGCGCGGCATCAACTCCTCGCTGCAGCTCTCGAAGCGCGGCGGCGGCGTGGCCCTGCTCCTCTCCAACATCCGCGAGGCCGGCGCCCCGATCAAGCAGATCGAGAACCAGTCCTCGGGCATCATCCCCGTGATGAAGCTGCTGGAAGACTCCTTCTCCTACGCGAACCAGCTCGGTGCGCGTCAGGGTGCCGGCGCGGTGTACCTCAGCGCTCACCACCCGGACATCATGAAGTTCCTCGACACCAAGCGCGAGAACGCCGACGAGAAGATCCGCATCAAGACGCTGTCCCTCGGCGTCGTCGTGCCGGACATCACGTTCGAGCTCGCGAAGAACAACGAGGACATGTACCTGTTCTCGCCGTACGACGTCGAGAAGGTCTACGGCGTCCCCTTCGGCGACGTCCCGATCTCCGAGAACTACCGTGCGATGGTCGACGACTCGCGCATCAAGAAGACGAAGATCAAGGCGCGTGACTTCTTCACGACCATCGCCGAGATCCAGTTCGAGTCGGGCTACCCGTACATCGTGTTCGAGGACACGGTGAACAAGGCCAACCCGATCAAGGGTCGGATCAACATGTCCAACCTGTGCTCCGAGATCCTGCAGGTCAACACCCCGACGACCTTCAACGAGGACCTGTCCTACAAGGAGATCGGCAAGGACATCTCCTGCAACCTCGGCTCGCTGAACATCGCGCTGACGATGGACTCGCCCGACTTCGGCAAGACCATCGAGACGGCCATCCGCGGCCTGACCTCGGTCTCGCAGATGTCGCACATCACCTCGGTGCGTTCCGTCGAGGACGGCAACGACAAGTCGCACGCCATCGGCCTCGGCCAGATGAACCTGCACGGCTACCTCGCTCGTGAGCGCGTCTACTACGGCTCCGAAGAGGGCATCGACTTCACGAACATCTACTTCTACACGGTGCTGTTCCACGCCCTGCGTGCGTCGAACAAGATCGCGATCGAGACGGGCGAGACCTTCGACGGCTTCCGCGACTCGAAGTACGCGTCGGGTGAGTTCTTCGACAAGTACACCGACCAGACGTGGACCCCCGCGACCCCCCGCGTCGCGTCGCTGTTCGACAACGCGAACATCACGATCCCGACGCAGGACGACTGGAAGGCGCTGAAGGCGTCCATCCAGGAGCACGGCATCTACAACCAGAACCTGCAGGCCGTCCCGCCGACCGGTTCGATCTCGTACATCAACCACTCGACGTCGTCGATCCACCCGATCGCGTCGAAGATCGAGATCCGCAAGGAAGGCAAGCTCGGCCGCGTCTACTACCCGGCGCCGTTCATGACGAACGACAACCTGGACTACTACCAGGACGCGTACGAGATCGGCCCGGAGAAGATCATCGACACGTACGCCGCGGCGACGCAGCACGTGGACCAGGGCCTGTCCCTGACGCTGTTCTTCAAGGACACCGCCACCACGCGTGACATCAACAAGGCCCAGATCTACGCATGGCGCAAGGGCATCAAGACGATCTACTACATCCGTCTGCGCCAGCTCGCCCTCGAGGGCACCGAGGTCGAGGGCTGCGTCAGCTGCATGCTGTAGAGCTGCCGCTCTCTTCCTGGAGGCGCGGGGCGGGCCCCGCCCCGCGCCTCCAGTCCGTCATCAGATCACCATCTCGAATCCGGAAGACAATCCCATGACCCTCACCGACCCGGTCCACGCCACGGGCAAGTCCATCCCGCTGATCAGCTCGGTCAGTGCCATCAACTGGAACCGCATCCAGGACGACAAGGACGTCGAGGTCTGGAACCGGCTGGTCAACAACTTCTGGCTCCCCGAGAAGGTGCCGCTGTCGAACGACGTGCAGTCGTGGAACACGCTGACGCCGGCAGAGCAGCAGCTCACCATGCGGGTCTTCACCGGCCTGACGCTGCTCGACACCATCCAGGGCACTGTCGGCGCGATCAGCCTGATCCCCGACGCGATCACCCCGCACGAAGAAGCCGTCTACACGAACATCGCGTTCATGGAGTCGGTCCACGCGAAGAGCTACTCGTCGATCTTCTCGACGCTGGCCTCGACGCCCGAGATCGACGACGCCTTCCGCTGGTCCACCGAGAACGTGAACCTGCAGAAGAAGGCCCAGATCGTCCTCGACTACTACACCGGTGACGATCCCCTGAAGCGCAAGGTCGCCTCGACGCTGCTCGAGTCGTTCCTGTTCTACTCCGGCTTCTACCTGCCGATGTACTGGTCCTCGCGTGCGAAGCTCACCAACACCGCCGACCTGATCCGCCTGATCATCCGCGACGAAGCCGTCCATGGGTACTACATCGGGTACAAGTTCCAGAAGGGCCTCGAGGGCGCCTCGGAAGAGCGCAAGCAGGAGATCAAGGACTACACGTTCAACCTGCTCTTCGAGCTCTACGAGAACGAGGTGCAGTACACGCAGGACCTCTACGACGGTGTCGGTCTGACCGAGGACGTCAAGAAGTTCCTGCACTACAACGCCAACAAGGCGCTGATGAACCTGGGCTACGAGCCGATGTTCCCCAAGGAGACGACGGACGTGAACCCGGCGATCCTGTCGGCGCTGTCGCCCAACGCGGACGAGAACCACGACTTCTTCTCGGGGTCCGGGTCGTCGTACGTCATCGGCAAGGCGGAGAAGACTGAGGACGAGGACTGGGACTTCTGAGTCTGGTCTGACTCGCGGGGGCGCCCCGCTGGCTTCGGCTGGCGGGGCGTTCTCGTTCTCTTGGTGACCCGCAGCCGTCCGGGTAGCGGACGCTCATCGAGATCTGCATCGGACGGGTCATGTGAGACGGGCGGTGTTCGGTGCGGGCGTCAGACGCGGAGGTGTGCGGTCGAGGACCGGCCATACAGAGGCGATGAGTTGCGCACCACTTTGGCCGCGTCCTGGAGCGTGAGAGTCAGTGCGGGTCTGTACGCTTCCCATCATGGGTAGCTCGGGGGTGAGCTGATGGCGGTTCAACGTCACCTCGCGGTCGAGCCGGACGTGTTGGTTTGGGCACGTGAGTCCGCTCGGCTTGGCGTCGGCGAAGCTGCGGCTCGCATTGGAGTGAGTACTGCTCGAATCGACCAGTGGGAGCAAGGGACTCACGAACCCACGATCATTCAGCTGCGGAAGGCGGCGGCCGCGTACAACCGGCCGCTGGCTGCAATGTTCATGCCGGTTCCGGTGCAGGACGAGGCGGTGTTCGAAGTGCCAGACTTCCGCCGACCCGAGAGCGAAGGGGACGAGTCGGCGATCCTGCGGAGGGCGATTCTTCGCGCTCGGCGACAACAGGATGCGTTGCATGAGGCGCACGACGACCTTGGAGAGCTACCATTCCCCGTCCTGCAGACAGTCGGAATTGATGCCGACGATGCTGAGCGCTCCGGCGAGCTCGTGCGTCAGCAGCTCGCCCTTGACGAGCTGCCCGCTCTGCTATGGTCAAAGCCCGCCGAGTTGTTGCGTGAGATAGTCCGGCGTGTCGAGTCTCGCGGCTACCTCATCATCCAAGTGCAGCGCGTTCCGATCGCCGAGATGCGCGGCTTCTCAATCGCGGATGACCTTGCGCCGGTCGTCGCGTTGAACGGCAGCGATTGGCCACGCGGCAAGGTGTTCACGCTGATGCACGAGCTCACGCACTTGGGACTTCGCAGCGGCGCACTGTGCGATCTCAGCCGGGAGGGCGCCTCACCCGAGGAGCGGTTCTGTGACCAGGTCGCGGCGGCGACGCTGATGCCGGCGCGGCAGTTTCGGGCGGAGACCCGCCAACGGAACGTGTCAGCCCGCTCCTATGACGACCTTCGCGGGCTCGGCGATCGCTTTGGGTCCAGCGCGGAAGCGGCCTTGCTCCGGATGGTGAACCTCCGGCTGGCGACGTGGGATGACTACACGCTACTGCGCAGGGAGTTCCGGTCCGCGTACGAGTTGTTCAAGCGAGACGAGAAGGATGCACGCGCGGGGAAAGACTCGCCGATCTACTACCAGCTCAAGGTCCGTGATTTGGGTCAGCGTTCATCGTGTCGATGCTGCGTGCGCACAACGAGGGTGTGCTCAGTTCCCGCGATACCGCGCACCTTCTCGACGTGTCGTACGATAAGATCCCTAGGCTACTCGAACGTATCAGGACCGATGAGGTGCTGGTATGAGCGGCGGCCAGGTCTACTCCGTCGACACGAGCGCGCTCATCGACGGTATGGAGCGATTCTACCCGCGACCGAACTTTCCGGCGTTATGGGAACGCATCGACCTGCTCATCGACGACGGCCGCATGCACATTTCCGAAGAGGCATGGTCGGAAGCGACCTCCGTGGACGCGCCTGTGCGGGAGTGGTGCGAGGAAGAGGGAGCGGGGCGAGAGCGCAGCATCTACGCAACTACAGCGGCAGTTGCTGCGATCGCTGGCCAGATCGGCACGCAGTTCCCCAACTGGGTCAAGCAGGGCCGGAAGAATGGCGCTGACCCATTCGTCATCGCCGTCGCGGAGGTCGAGGGCGGCATGGTCATCTCGGGCGAAACGAACGGCGGCCCCGGTCGGCTGGTGGACTTGATCACTTCCGAGGACTGGGTCATCGGCTGACGAGGCGAGAAGAGCGTGCTCGGCACGAGCGAGCTCTGATGCGGTCGGCGTTTGACGGCAGCAAATTCACCACGAACGCCTGACCAAGTGACGAGTTCTGAGTCCTCCCCTCAGCTTGCCGCCCAACGAGACGGAGGAAACGTCGGTTGGCCACTACTGGGGGTTGGTCTGCAAGCCCTCGTGTTGCCATGATTGCGTCATGAGTTGGAGAGAGTTTGCGCTGGGCATGACCGAACAAGTTCTCTCGTGGCCCGTGGTGGTGCTTGTGATCGTGCTCATCTTGCTGAAGCCACTCCGCAAATTGATCGACCGCATCAAGACTGCGAAAGGATTTGGGGGTGAACTCGAGTTTCAGGAGCTCTTGGAGGACACCGAGGAGTCGATTCTCGATGGCGAACGGGCAGAAAGACGGGGCTGGCGCTGGGGCCGGCGCAGGCGCCGCCCCGGCCGAACTGCGCCTGGTGCTGACACCGCGCCTAGCACTGGGGCTGTCGCTGGCCTTTCCACCGCGCCAAGCGACATTGACAGCGCTGGACCTGCTACCGCGCCTGGCAACAGCGACGACCCTGTGAGCGGCACCGCGCCCAGCGGCCGCGCTGGCAGCGATCCTGTTGACCACGAGGAGGAGCGGGACACGGTTGTAGAAGGACCGATTGCTGAACCGTATGTGCCCGATCCCAGTCGAGACCCGTCCGGGGCAATCATGATGTCGTGGACGGCCCTCACGCAGGTACTGTTCGACCTTCGAGCCGTCACGGCTGGCCCCGGTCGACCGAGTAAAAATCCGCGTATCGTTCTGGACCAGCTGCGGAAGAACGACGTTATCTCTAGCAAATATTTTGAGGCAGTGCACAACCTCCTCGCGCTGCGAAACCACGTGGCTCACGGTGAAGCTGTTCCGACTTCTGGGGCTGCCCGCAACTACGTGGAGTTGGCGAATCAATTACGAGTAACCGCCCTATCACTGATCGCCAGCCTGCAAGACGATCTGGACCAGGACTAGTAGCGGCGCGGGGGCCGGCCACCGGTCCACTTCGAGACTGGGTCACCGCATCGGGCTGCTAACTAACGGGACGGAGACTCAGCAGCTCGCGAAGCTCCGGCCTTCGCCACTCTCGCGTCTGAGCTCGAAGTCGAGCTGGCGGCATGCTTGCTCGTGGGGGACGATCAGGTGAGGGACGCTGGCAGAGAGAGGGCATCGGAAATGCAGACGCTGCTGGTCGACGGCTGCAAGCGCACATGGCTCACGATCGGTGAGTTGGTCGTGTCCGCAATCGCTGAGTCTGCGGGTGCCGGTTAGACGATCGCTGACCGAGACAGGAAAGCCTTCCGACGCCACGGCGCCCCTGCCATGTTGGACCGAAGCACTGCGCGGCGCGCGAAGCGCAATCAGCGCACCGCTATTTGACACGCTCATGACGACGCCGCACGACCGACAGCGATGCGGGACGCACCAGCGCTACGTGATCGGATTGATGGCTCCGCGTTGAGCAGCCCAAAGTTCGCCCGGACGCCGCGACCTCAGGCAATCGGAGCAGGAGACGCGAGTTCCTCGACCGTCTGGTTGGGCTGACTCGGGCTGTCGGGGCTGCCCGGTTCAGGTCGGTGCGGAATCCCCTCCCAGTACTCGGAGTACTCGGAGTCGAAACCCTCGCGGAAGCGCAGCATCTCGTTCGGCTCCGCGAACACTGCGCCCTGCATGAGGTACACGGGCAGCGTCAGGGAGGGCAAGCCCAGCATGCCGAAACCGCTCGGGCCGGAGAACGAGATGTCCGCCCCGTGAGATCGCATCAGGGTAGATGCTCGGCCCCATGCATCGATGCTTGTCGATACTGCTTGGTAGGTGTTCCTCACACAGCCGATCTCCTCGAGGAGCCGCAACGCAGAACGGGCCTTCGAGAGCGCGTCGTTGACCTCTAGGACACTTGGGGTCCTCTGCGATTTTGCATGTGCAAGTCCGTTCCGCGCTGTCATGATTCCCGAATTACTTAGTTGCTGGCCAACCGCATGGAGAGTCTGCGGGAGCGTGTGCTGCGACGAGTCGGTCAGATCAAGGAATGGGATGGTGTGACGGAAGGGGAACCGCTGCAGATCCGTGCGCCGAGCGAACTTCGGGAGCTCCTGCTCATCGCGCAGGAAATCTGCACTGTGAGAAAGCAGGCTAGCCAGGTGATCTGAAAGTCGAATAAAACCCTGCACAATGCTATTGAGGTCTGGGTCCTCTCGCAGATCATTCTGAGCTACCCCAGGCTTCCGCTCGACAGACGCATTCAACCTCTCAATTGTGAAAGCCCTAGCTGCGGTGTGATGATGCCGGAATGGGCTCTTCGACGTAACGTGGTCTGTAAGTAGTGCCCAGGTCGTGAAGGTGAGCGAATCGAACAGGAATCGCTCAAGCTCAACGAAGTAGTTTGACGCGATCTCCCTCAAACGCGGCTCGGTCGATTCAGCGCTTGCCGATGCTGTGGTGACAAAGGTTTCGAGTGCCTGATGACGGTCCCAGTATTCATCTCTAACGTCTGTGCGACGCTCCAACGGGAAGCCCAACTTCCACAGGATGCGGTCTACGAAGTCGTCGTCCGTGCTGAGTGTAATCTTCAAGGCATCAGCGGCCCGCTGAGCGTTCCGCCGTCGGCCGAGGATCAAAGTCGAAACTATGCCGCGCGGACTCTCCTGGCGGAGGAACTCCTCCAGCCGAGCACCGGTCGTTTTACCCTGCACGTCACGGAGCATCCAGGCAAGCTCATCCATATCCTCCGGTGAGTCCTTATCAAACATTGCGCGGACGGTCGACGCCAATCGGAGGAGCGTCGTGGTTTCATCGCGGGGGCGAACACGGTATCCAAGCGAACTCGCTTCGGGCCGGAGGCGCCACGCGCCGGATCTTGTTCGATGATTGACCACCGGCCGGCGGACTTCGCCCACGGGGATCCGAACCGCCTCGTCGCGTATCGCTAGGTCGAGTAGGCGGGCGAGATTGTCGTCCGTTTCAGTCAGCAGTATGTGGAGCAACTGTGCGCGATCGAGGTCCGGAAGCCACTTCTCCATGGATCCTTTGAGGTCGAAACGACGTGCCTCGCCCGTAAGGCGTCCCTCTGTTCGCTCATTCACATAACCGACAAGAACACGCAACTCATCGTCGGAGAATCCGTCCCCGAGCAGGAAAGGTAGTGTCGATCCGTCATCGATCGCATACGGGTTGTAATCACCCTCGGTGAAGTCGAGGACGAAGCCGTTCCAGTCTGCCGGATCCTTCGAAACTTGATCTAGCACCTTATACAGGGCCGATCGCGTTTTGTTGATGCTGGCGTCGTAGCTTGTCGTGAGTCGCACGGAGTGAACGGCCGCACACGAGAGATCCGCACAGTGTTGGATTGGCACGGACAAACGTGGCGCTAGTGCACGTCGATGTGCCACTCTGCGCACGCCGAAGGGACCAATCAGGAACGGGCCAGAGTGAAAGACGCCGCGCGGCTTGCCGTCTAGGAGACGCAGAGTGTCCTCGTGCTTCAAAATCGCGCGCTCTTCCGGGATGAGACTTGCTGCGCCGTCGTACAACGCCCGACCGAAGATTAGGGGAAATCTGATTCGCCCATCCAGGACGTAGTTTGAAATTGCTTCAATGAGACGATCGACATCAATTTTGTCGACGTCGATAAGTGGCTCAAGGTGTACGAGGCCCAGCAGGCACAAAAGGTTAGCGTCCTTGGCATCGACAGATTCCTTGGTGATCAACTGATCGCGGACCTTCCTGCCGGCATCACTCAGCACAATTGCCCGGTTCAGTTCGTCTGAAACCTTAAAGTTTCCTTCAATCACGGAATGGCTCAGGAGGTCCACGATTGCGAGCAATTCTAGGAAACGCTGTCGCCACACGGGGTCCGGGTAGGCTCGAGCGAGAGCTGCGCGATCGCGGGGTTCGTGTGACATTGGTTCCTCCTTTGAACACTGAGTAAACCTTAATGTCCTTTGCGTGGCGGTCCTACCGCTCGTTCGAGGGGCTTGGATCGGGGCCCGCGTCTGTGCTGTCTCAGAAGCGGTTGCGGTGAGCAGGGGAAACCAAACCCGAATCCTCTGACCGCGCAGGGTGCCCGTTAGCGGTCGCCCAGCGAGCGTGCGAGAGGACGGCGCCGACCGCCGCCAAGGACTCAGTCACCGTCTCACTAGCCGATCGGCTATCGAGACGGCGCCGACGGCTGACCGCGTGATAGGCGGCGGACGTGAGGAGAGGTTGCGCTGCGACGAGGGAGGGCGAGGAGTCCCAGAACCCACCAGGTGCCGGCGTCGTGCGGGGCAGCTTCATGCAGACCCGACAGGAGGCTGACGGAGTCAAGCGATGCTGCTGCCCCCGTCGACGAGGAGCTCGCTCCCGGTCATCCCCGAGCTCTGGTCGGACACGAGGAAGAGCACGGTGGCGGCGACCTCCTCCGGGCGCAGGAGGCGGCCGAACGGCATACCGCTCGCCATCTGCTCGAGGAGCGCGTCCGGGTTGCCCGGAGCGAGGCCCGCGAGACCCGGGGCCTCCGTGGGCCCGGGGACGACGGTGTTGATCCGGACGCCGCGCGGCGCGAGCTCCGCTGCCCACGTGCGGGTGAGGGCGGCGATCGCGGCCTTCGACGCCCCGTACAGGCCGAACGATGGCTCGGTGCCGGCTGCCGCCGTCGATCCGGTGACGACGACGGCGGACCCCTCGCGCAGGAACGGCAAGGCGCCCTGGACGGTCAGGGTGGTCCCGCGGACGTTGGTGCCGAACGTCGCCTCGAAGTCCTCGGAGGTGACGGCGTCGAGCGGCTTGAACTCGCCGCCACCGGCGTTGGCGTGCATGGCGTCCAGACCGTGACCACGCTCGGCGACCGCAGCGAAGACGGTTGCGATGTCCTCCGCTCGGGCGGCATCGGCGCGGATCGTCGTGACCGCGTCGCCGAGCTCGTCGCGCACGGCGTCGAGCGCCTCCTGCCGTCGCCCGGTGACGAAGACGTGTGCCCCCTCGGCGACGAAGCGGCGCACGACGGCGAGCCCGATACCCGAGGTACCGCCCGTGACGAGTGCGGTCTTGTCCTGCAGTGCTCCGACCATGAAGTCCTCCTGGAGTTGTTGTTGACTGCTTGGTCCAGAACAGTACGTCGTGCTTGACTGATCAGTCAACAATGACTTCCGAGGAGCCCACATGCCCCGACCGCGCAAGTTCGACGAGGCCGACGTCGTCGAGCGCGCCCGGCGCACGTTCGCGGAGTCCGGGTTCGACGGCACCTCCCTCGACGACCTGCTCGCGGCGACGGGACTCGGGCGGCAGAGCCTCTACAACACGTTCGGCGGCAAGAAGGAGCTCTTCATGCGCGCGTTCCTCAGCGACACCGCCGAGGCCGTCGAGGTCGTGCAGGCGGTTCTGCGGAGTGCGGAGTCGCCGATCGCACGGATCCGGACGCAGTTGGTGTCCGTGGCCGTGGAGCACGGTGCAGCGCAGGGGGCACCCTCGCTGCTGCTCCGCGCGGCGGTGGAGCTGTCGGCCCGTGACCCGGAGGTCGCCGCGACCGTCACGGAGACCTTCGACACCATCCGCGCCGGCTACACGGCTTGCATCGTCGACGCGCAGGCGGCCGGCGAGGTCGAGGCCGATGCCGACGCGGAGGCGCTCGGCACCTACTTCTGCGCGGTGATCGAGGGGATGGGGGCGATCGGGCGCGTCGGGACCTCGCGAGCGGCGCTCCTGCAAGTGGGGATCGCGAGCCTCGCGGCCCTGCCGATCACGTCGCTCGGCAAGGAACACCTCGGCACCGCGGACGGTCCCTGGGACTGAAGGTCGGCGCGTGTCAGGGTGACGTCACGGCGACGTGACCGGCGGGGCGGGGCGTTGCCGCGCCTCCTGCCCGGGTCTGGAGGCGCGCATCCAGCGGGCGCGACGGCGCGGGTTCCAGAAGCGCTCACCCAGGTGGCGTCGTCCGCGCACCCTCGGTGTCGTCTGCGCCCGCCGGGCCGGTGCCGACCTGGTCGAGGTCCTCGTTCGTGCCGCCCACCTCCCGGCCGCTCCGCTGGTTGCAGACAAGCCGTTCCGCCGTGCGTGTCAGCCCGTCGGGTCGGGACGGTAGTGCCGCAGCCACTGCTCCGTCTGTGCGACGTGGCTCGCCGCCGCCGTGGCTGCGGCGACCGGATCGCGCTGCCGGATGGCCCGTGCGATGGCCCGGTGCGCCTGGTCGCTGGTGTGCTTGATGGTCTGCCCGTCCGGCATGTCGAACATCTGGTACGCGCGACTGCGGCTCCGGAACACGCCGAGCAGCGCGACCATGGTCGGGTTGCCTCCGGCCCGGGCGATCGCCTCGTGGAAGTCGGAGTCGAGCTGCGCGGACTCCTCGACGTCCGTGGTGGCCTCGAGTGCGTCGAGCACGCCGTCGAGCTCGTCGAGCAGGTCGGTGCTGGCGCGCGCGGCGGCCTGGGCCGCGGCGTGGCTCTCGAGCACCCGGCGCAACTCGTACACGTCGAGGAGTCCGGACAGTGGCAGCAGGCCGACGGTGAGGGCGAGGCTGCCGATGATGTCCTCGGGGCGGAGCGCCGACACGTAGACGCCGGATCCGTGGCGGGACTCGACGGCACCGAGGGCGGAGAGCATGCGGACAGCCTCGCGCAACGACCCGCGCGAGACCCCGAGCTCCTGACAGAGGTCCGCCTCGGGCGGGAACCGCTGCCCGGCGCCGAGGCGCCCTGAGCTGATCATGTGACGCAGGCCGTGGAAGGCATCGTCGACCGCGGACATCGCGCCCCTCTCGTCGGGGCGAGCCTACCGGCACGAAGTCGGGCCATCAACATGCTTCGACGGGTGACTCATCGGATGTCCTTGCAGTTGATCGGGCTTTTGACACGTTCGTAACGCAGTCGAAACCGTAGTCATCTGATGACTTCCTAGTGTTGCCGGCATGGCATTCGCGACCACCACCGACGCCGCTCGAACTGATCCCGCGGTCGGCCCCGAGCCGCTGACGCTCCAGGACGGGCGGCCGGCGGCTGCTGCGTTCACGCTCGACCCGCACCTCGGCCACCTCAACCACGGCTCGTTCGGCGCTGTGCCCCGCGCCACGCAGGCCGAGCAGCAGCGCCTCCGTGACGTGATGGAAGCAGCCCCGGTCGCCTGGTTCCCGCCGCTGCCCGGGCTCGTCGCGCAGGCTCGCGGCCGCGTCGCCGAGTTCCTCGGCACCGACGTCCGGGACACGGCGTTCGTCGCGAACGCGAGTGCCGGCGCGAGCGTCGTCTACTCGAGCCTGCCGGTGGGCCGCCGTGTCGAGATCCTCGTCACCGACCACGGCTACGGAGCGGTCACGATGGGTGCCGAGCGACTTGCCCGGCGCTGGAACGGCCGCGTCCGCACCGTCTCGGTCCCGCTCGACGCCGACCACGACACGGCAGCCCAGATCATCACGGACAGCATCACCGACGCGACGTCCCTCGTCGTCATCGACCAAGTGACGTCCCCCACGGCGCGGCGCCTCCCGGCCGGGGCGGTGGCACGGCACGCCGCGCAGCTCGGAGTGCCCGTCCTCGTCGACGGTGCGCACGCGCCCGGACTGCTCGCCGATCCGCTCGCCGACCTCGAGTGCGACTTCTGGGTCGGCAACCTGCACAAGTTCACCTGTGCGCCCCGCGGGACCGGCGTCCTGGTCGCCCGCGGCCCCCTCGTCCAGGAGCTCAACCCGTCGATCGACTCCTGGGGTGCGACCGACCCCTTCCCGGAGCGCTTCGACACCCAGGGCACCCTCGACCTCACCGGTTGGCTCGCGGCATCGACGTCGCTCGACCTGATCGGCGACACGTGGGGATGGGACACAGCTCGCCGCTACATGTCCGACTTGGCCGACCACGCCGTCGACGTCGTGGCGGGAGCCTTCTCGGCGATCACCGGCGAGGACCACCGCGTCGACGTCGGCATGCCCGTCGGCGCGCTCCGCCTCGTGCGGCTGCCCGGAGCGCTCGCCGCCGGACACGGCGAGGGCAACGCGCTCCGCGACCGCGTCCTGGACGAGCTCGGCGTCGAGTGCGCGTTCACGGCCTTCGCGGGCGTGGGCTACCTGCGGCTGTCGACCCACGTCTACAACACCGCTGCCGACTACGAGTCGTTCGCCGAACGCTGCGTGCCCGTCCTCGCGGACTGGGCCCGCACCGCCTGAGGACCTCCGACCGCACCACCCGTCCGACCCTGACGACACGTGCTCCACCTGACACGAAGGACAACCGTGAAAAGCACCAAGATGATCGCGGCGCTCAGCCTGGGCCTCGCCACCGCGCTGCTGGCAGGAGGCTGCTCCGCCCCGAGCAGCAGCGACGGCACCGTCACCCTGCAGATGGTCGAGAGCCTGACGAACCCGACGCGCACGACGCTCCTCAAGGAGCTCCTCGCCGACTTCGAGGACGAGAACCCCGACATCCGGGTCGAGCTCATCTCGCCGCCGACCGACCAGGCCGACCAGAAGATCCAGCAGATGCTGCAGTCCGGCAACGGTGTCGACGTGCTCGAGGTCCGTGACACGACGGTCGGGCCCTTCAGCGCGAACGGCTGGATCAGCGACATGTCGACCGAACTCGACGACTGGTCCGGCTGGGACGACCTGACCGAGAACGCCGTCGACTACGCCAAGAACGACGACGGCACCGTCTACTACATCCCCTACGGCTTCTACGGCCTGAGCCTGTTCTACCGCACGGACCTCACGAAGGACGCCGGGTTCGACGCCCCGCCCGCCTCGTGGGACGACCTGCTCGAGCAGGCCACGGCGGTGCAGGAGTCGGGCGACGGCGACTACGGCTACGCCTTCCGCGGTGGCATGAACGGCAACTCCAACCTCGTCACCGCCATCGAGGCCTACGTGGCCGACGACCTCGACACCGAGAACGCGTTCCGACTGGAGAACGGCGACACGATCTTCTCGGCACCGGAAGCCCAGGACGCCGCCGACATGTACTTCGACCTCTTCGAGAAGGCCTCGCCGCCGTCGAGCGTCGCGTGGGGCTACCCGGAGATGGTCGAGGGCTTCTCGAACGGCTCGACCGCGTTCCTCCTGCAGGACCCCGAGGTCATCAGCGCGATCGGGACCTCGACGGCCATCGAGGCCGACCAGTGGACCACGGCACCCCTGCTGACCGGGCCGACCGGGAAAGCCGCCCAGGCCGTCGCCACGTCGGGCTGGGGCACCGCTGAGTCGAGTGAGCACAAGGCCGAGGCAGCGAAGCTGATCGAGTTCCTGTCGTCGGGCGACGCCTCCACGCGCTTCACCAAGGAGAACAGCCTCGTCCCGATCCTGACCAGCGCCACCGAGGACCCGTTCTACAGCGAGGGCGCCTGGGCGAGCTACGTCACGATGACCGACGCACCGGAGACCTACATCCCCGTCGTGCAGCCGCGCACCGTCGCATGGTGGACCGAGTGGACCCAGAAGGCCGACTCTGAGCTGCAGCGGGTCCTCGTCGGCGACATGACGAGCAAGCAACTGCTCGCCAGCTGGGACGAGTACTGGACCGAGAAGGACGCGAAGTGACGGTCCAGGACGCGTCCACCGCGCCGTCCGCGGTGTCGGGGGCCGGCGCCGGCACCACTCCTCCGGCCCCGGGTGGTCGAAGCGGTGGCAACGACCCGAGGAGGCGCGGCTCCTCACCCGCAGGTCGCCGCACCTTCACGAAGCGGAAGGGACTCAGTCTCCTCGGGTTCATGGCACCCGCACTCGTCTTCGTGGCGGTGTTCGTCTACTACCCGTTGTTCGCGGGCGGCCAGATGGCGTTCCGCAACTGGAACCTCAACAACCTCAGCGACACGTCGTGGGTGGGACTCGGCAACTTCCGCGACATCCTCACCGACCCCGTCTTCTACACGGTGCTCCGGAACTCGGTCGTCTGGGTCGTCGCCTCGCTCGTGCCGCAGTTCGTGATCGGCTTCGCACTCGCCCTGTGGCTGCGACGCAGGTTCCGGTTCCGCGGGTTGTACCAGGCGCTCGTGTTCTTCCCGTGGGCGGTGTCCGGGTTCCTCATCGGGATCCTGTTCCGCTGGATGTTCAACAGCGAGTTCGGCGTCGTCAACGACCTGCTCGCCAAGGTCGGACTGATCGACGAGCCGATCAACTGGCTCGCCGACCCGGCGACCGCCATGGTCGCCGTGCTCATCGCGAACATCTGGTACGGGGTCACGTTCTTCGCGATCATGATCCTCGCGGCGTTGCAGTCGGTGCCCGACGAGATGCTCGAAGCCGCCGCGCTCGACGGGGCCGGCAAGGTCCGCACGCTCTTCTCGATCGTGATCCCGTACATCCGCGTCACGCTCGCCCTCACGGTGCTCCTGCGGGTCATCTGGATCTTCAACTTCCCCGACATCATCTACGGCATGACGGGCGGCGGCCCCGCCGACCGCACCCACATCATCACCACGTGGATGATCCAGACCACCCAGCGCGGCGACTACGGCCGGGCCTCGGCGCTCGGGCTCATCGTCATCGCCGTGCTGCTCGTGTTCTCCGTGTTCTACCTGCTCGCGATGCGGGAGAAGGGACCCAAGACCCGATGATCGACCACGAGACCCGCTCAGCCCGGTTCGTCCGTTTCGGATTCCTCGGGCTGTGGCTCCTCATCACGCTGTTCCCGCTGTACTGGATCACCATCACGTCCCTGAAGGCGCCCGGCTCGATTTTCAGCCGGCCGCTCACGTACTGGCCGACGGAGTTCTCGCTGCAGAACTACATCGGGTTGTTCGCCAAGTCGCAGTTCGGCGTCTACGTGGTCAACAGCCTGGTCGTCAGCCTGGCGGCCGCGGTCACCGCGACGGTGATCTCGTTGCTGTCCGGCTACGTGCTCTCCCGCTTCGAGTTCCGGACGAAGGGCGCGCTGCTGACGGCGTTCTTCGTGACCCAGATGATCCCGTCGTTCATCGCGCTGGGGCCGTTGTACCTGCTCATGACGCGCCTCGAGCTGGTCGACAACCGGGTCGGGCTCGTCCTCATCTACATCGCCGTGTGCATCCCGTTCAGCACGGTCATGCTCCGCGGGTTCTTCGCGAACGTGCCCGCCGCACTCGAGGAAGCGGCCATGATCGACGGCTGCTCGCGGTTCGGCGCGCTCTTCCGCGTGATCGTACCCGTGATGAAGCCGGGGATCGTCGCAGCGTTCATCTTCAACTTCGTCAACTGCTGGAACGAGCTGTTCCTGTCGACGACCCTGATGAACAGCGACGCGAACAAGACCCTGCCGACCGCGATCAACGGCTTCATCAGCAGCTTCAACATCGACTGGGGACCCATGTCGGCGGCCGCGGTCCTGACCGTCATCCCGACGATGGTGCTGTTCGCGTTCGCGAGTCGGTGGATCGTGCAGGGGCTCACGGCGGGCGCGGTCAAGGGCTGACGCGGCGGGGCACCTCGGCCTGTCGTCCACCCCGAGGTGCCCCGTCCAGCGTGAGAGCGTCCGCGCTCCGCACGATCACGCCGGCGGGGTCGTCCCTGCGCCCTCGGTGTCGTCCGCGCCAGCGGGACCGGTGCCTGCTTGATCGAGGTTCTCGTGCGGGTCGCCCATGTCGCCGGTCGCCTTGCCAGCGGGGGACAGCCCGAAGTGCTTGCGGGCGGCGTTCGCCTCAGCAAGGGACAAGGTGCTCCCGGCTCCGGCGGACGGCGCGCCCTTGATCGCGCTCTTCGCGTACCCGACGCGCAGGTCCGTGCCGTCGAAGGTGGCGTCCTCGACTGGGACGAGCGCGTGGTGACTCCCGAGCA
This sequence comes from Curtobacterium sp. TC1, assembly GCF_019844075.1. Taxonomy (NCBI): domain Bacteria; kingdom Bacillati; phylum Actinomycetota; class Actinomycetes; order Micrococcales; family Microbacteriaceae; genus Curtobacterium; species Curtobacterium sp. TC1. The sequence goes on along the minus strand of NZ_CP081964.1, from coordinate 3,359,729 downwards.
GCCCGGTCGCGACGCTGACGAACGCGGCGCTGCCGTCCTCGTCGGAGGGAAACACTTGTGCCACTTTGCCGACCGTCGCGCCGTCGCGGTCCCGGACGGTTGCGCTCTCGACCTCGTGGATCTTGCTCTTGACAATCATGGGCGTAGTCAACGCCCCTGGCCTGACCCGCTTGTGTCAGTGCACGCGCGACAAGCCCGACAGCTTCACGAGATGATCGTGGAGATGCTGCTGAAGCCCAGCGGTCTGGAAGGAGTCTCCGCATGAAGCCCGCTCGGCGGAAAGTCGTCTCCGTTCTCCGATCGATAGGAGCAGTCCTGCTCGCCGTCGCCGTCCTCGCCGGCTGCAGCGAAGGGTCTGGCATGAACACGAAAGAAGCGAAGCAGTCGATCGTCACGTTCGTCGAGGGTTCAACGGACGTTGTCGGTGACGGTTGGGAACCCAACGACGGTCCACGGCTGGGGAAGTGCGGACTCGGCCTCGGGACGGGCGGCGTCCAGTACGTCTACGCCAAGGTCCGCGCTGCCAGCGCTGACCCGAAGGCCGACGTCGAGGCGGTGGAACAGCACTGGAAGGAGCTCGGGGTCACGACCGAGCGGTACCAGACCGGCGGTGAGGACCCGATCCTCGGCGTCCGGGGCAGGGGTGGCCCGGTGAGCTCCTCTGACTTCCGCGCGGATCCCCGCGGGTACACGATCGATGGCAGCTCACAGTGCATCGCGGGGGACTTCGAGAAGATGAGCCTCGACAGCCAGGAATGACGACCGCGACCTGATCGCCGGAACCGAGCCGCGCCTCCAGACCGGCCCGGGACGCGAGCCCCTGCCGGACGTGACATGGAAGACGGCCCGCCCCGTTGCCGAGGCGAGCCGTCCGGGCGGATCGGGGCGCTAGCGCGCAGCCGGCACCGCGACGCGAGCGAGCTCGGCCCGCACGATGTCTGCGCCAGCGGACAGCGCACCGAGCTTGTCGAGCGCTGCCCACGCGCAAGCGGAGCCATCCCGCAGTTCGAGCTCGGGATGAGCTTGGCCGCATTGACGAACTCGAGCGCCCGACGCAGCACCTCGGCGACCTCCTCCGGGGTCTCGACGGTCTCGGTCGCGACGTCGATCGCGCCGAGCATGACCTTCTTGCCACGGATCAGCTCCACGAGGTCGAGCGGCACGTGCGAGTGGATGCACTCGAGCGAGACGATGTCGATGGACGACTGCTGCAGGAGCGGGAAGGACTGCTCGTACTGCCGCCACTCGGCTCCGAGCGTTTCCTTCCACTTGTCGTTGGCCTCGATGCCGTAGCCGTAACAGCCGTAACAGCCGTGGCGACGCCCCAGTCCTGCACCTCGTCTTGGAAGACGGTCAAGGCGAGTTCGTCGAACTGGACGACGTCCACCCCGGCAGCTTCGAGCTCGCGCGCTTCGTGATTGCAGATCGTCCACCTCCGCCGCCCCTTCCCTGAGTCCGGAGACGACACGCCCGGGTCGCCTCTGAAGTTGCGTATCTGATGTATTAGTGAGTTGACTACTCATTGTCGGCAACGATGCCGACGACGAGACCCGGCGTTGGGGCCGGAGAGCGAGGGGAAGTTTCATGAAGCAGTCGACCTACGGACGGATCGTCTCGATCGGCGCAGTGTGCGCCGTCGTCACCACCTCCGTCATTGGTGCCGCGCCAGCCAACGCCGCGGCCGCACCGCCCGCCGCCGGTGACGTTGCCGCTCCGCGAACGCCGTCTGCAGTGTTGTCGGCTATCCGCGCCGACCTCGTTGCTTCCGGAGCCTCGTCTGACGTCGCGGCCTTCGACCACCTCAACGCTGAACAGCGACACGAGCTCGCCTCGTACTTCTTGGATCCGGCTGTTGCGTCTGCCGCAACTGCCGCCTCCGACGAGAGAGTGCTCGGCCCGGAGACCGTTCGCACGAGCGGGGACTTTGAGTGGGGTGAGGTGGAACCGTCGGGGGCCGAGCGAAACGAAGATGGCGTCGTGGTGGGGACCAGGGCGGCATCGCGGTCGTCCTGGGGCACACAGTGGTTCGCCTTCGCTGGAATCAGGCTCACCGAGACGAAGGTCTCGATGTCGTACGAGTACAGCGGTACTACGGCGAGGAAGATGCTCGGATACTCGTGCACGGTCGTCAGGAACGTGCAGCCGTTCACTCAGGTGACGACCTCCAAGAGCAGCGGCTACATCAGCGGCGGACAGGCCACCGCGAAGTGCAAGGTCGTCGTGAAGCGTGGCGTGCCGACCCCATGGGGAACGATTGCGTGGAGCACGTACTCCGCGGTCCAGCGGCTCAGCGCCAAGGGCAACGGCGCGATCACCTACAACCGCTGGGAGTGAACGAATGACGTCTTGGACGGAGGAATCGACCATGAACCCGCTCGTTCCGACAGCGCTCGACGGAGTGCTGATGACCGTGTCACTCGTCGCTCTGTTCCTCGCACTCGCAGCGCTCCTCTCGTTGATGCGATCCGGGTCGACCTCCGGCCGTCGCTTGGTCGCATGGACCCTCGTCGTCCTCTTCATCCCGATCATCGGACCGGCAACGTGGTTCGTAGCACGGCGCCGCGAGCGGTCGACCGAAGCCAACGGTGCTGGGTTCGGCTCGTAGTGGTCGGAGCCGTCGCGCGAGATTCACGGACGCCATCTGGACACTGGCGCGCGAGTCTTCGCGGGGCTGACGGCTGGCGAACGGTCCGTGAGTCCCGAGGGCCGTACGCCACCGCCTCGATGCTCGAGTGGGGGAGCATCACGAAGGGACTTGTGGGCACGACGGCCTGGCTCACACTCGAGGTCGAGCGGCCGGTCGTGCACTACCTCCCCGGTGTGCCCGATCCCGAGATGACCGTTGCTGACCTCGTCCACCACACCTCCGGTCTGCCCCGGCTTCCGGCCATGATGCGCGACCGCCTGTTCGGTGACCCGTACCGAGAGGCCGTCGGCGTCCCTCTCGATCACGCATTTGCGGTCCCGGTCACTCCCCGAGGCCAGTTCGAGTACTCGAACCTGGGGTACGCGCTCCTCGGCGCAGTACTCGACGAGGTGCACGGCGACTGGTTCGCCGCCGTGCGCCAGCACGTCCTCGAGCCGGCGGGGATCAGCTCGGCGGCCCTCGTGCCTGCTCAGGCGGATCGCGTGGTGCCGAAGCTCTTCGGTCGCGCAATCCGGCCGTGGGCGCTCGGGGAGTCGTCGTTCGCGGCGGCAGGCGGCGTCTGGTCCACGTTCGACGATCTCTGTCGCTACGCCGACTGGGCGCTCGAACGCGGAGCCGGGCGCTCCCGCACGGTGAGCTGGCAGCGGGAAGGGGCATCGACCTGGATCAACGGAGAGGTGCGAGCGGCAGGAGCGATCATCGCCAACGCGGCAGGGTTCACCGCGGTGGTGCACACGCTCGCGAAGGCCCCACGCGCGACCGACGCGATCGCCACGGCGCTCATCGAGCGGCAAGTGCGGGAGACATGCGACGGCCGATGAACGTACCGACGGCCAGCGCCCGCGGCCGACGCAGGCGAGAGGTGGCCTTCGCAGCCACCGCTGCTGCGTTCCCTGTCGTCGTCGAGGTTGCGGTCACCAGCGTCTGGTGGGATCGGTTACCCGAACGGATCGCGACGTCGTTCGGTCCGGACGGAAGTCCGAGCGGGTACGGAACACCGTTGAGAACCGCGATCCTGCTCGCGGCGATACAGGCGCTGTTCCTCGTGGCGGCTGTCGGGTCCGCCTTCGCTCGAGACCGGCGCAGAGGTCGCATCTCGTGTGCGGTCACCGCGGGGTTCGTCGCGGCTCTCGCGATGAGCTGGCTGATCATCGTGGGTTTGGCGTCTTCGACGTTGAGTCCTACTGCTTGGTGGCTTCTCGCGGCAGCGCCCGCGTGGGCCGTTGTTCCGTGGTGGCTGCTTCCCCCGCGAGGGACTGAAAGCGGATCGCTGAGGCCGTGACCGGGGTCGAGGGGCAGTAGGGGGCGCGGGTGTTGTCAACGCAACCTGTCAGACGGACGGAAGCCGCGCCTCCAGGCCGGATCGAGAGCCGCGCACGCGGCGGACGCAACACGAACGGCGGCCCTCCTCCTTCTCGAAGAGAGCCGCCGTGCGGCTGCCAGCGCCTAGCGTCCTGAAGGGACGGCCGCGCCGACGAGCTCTGCCCGCACCAAGTCCGCACCAGCGGACAGTGCACTGAGCTTCGCGAGCGCGGCGTTCCGCGCCAACGGCGCCATCCCGCAGTTCGAACTCGGGATGAGCTTGTCCGCATCGACGAACTCGAGCGCCCGCCGCAGCACCTCCGCGACCTCCTCCGGCGTCTCCACGGTCTCGGTCGCGACGTCGATCGCCCCGAGCATCACCTTCTTGCCACGGATGAGTTCGACGAGCTCGAGGGGCACGTGCGAGTGGATGCACTCCAGTGAGACGATGTCGATGGACGACTGCTGTAGCAGCGGGAAGGACTGCTCGTACTGCCGCCACTCGGCGCCGAGTGTCTCCTTCCACTTGTTGTTGGCCTCGATGCCGTAGCCGTAACAGATGTGCACGGCGGTCTCGGCGCGGAGTCCCTCGGTGGCGCGTTCGAGCGCGGCGACGCCCCAGTCCTGCACCTCGTCGTGGAAGACGGTGAAGGCGGGCTCGTCGAACTGGATGATGTCGACGCCCGCGGCCTCGAGCTCGCGGGCTTCCTGGTTGAGGATCGTGGCGAACTCCCACGCCAGCTTCTCGCGGCTCTTGTAGTGCTGGTCGGAGAGGGTGTCGATCATGGTCATCGGGCCGGGGAGCGCCCACTTGATCGGCCGGTCGGTCTGCGCGCGGAGGAACCTGGCGTCGTCGACGAACACCGGGGCGGGGCGACTCACGGCGCCGACCACCGTGGGAACGGCAGCGTCGTAGCGGTCGCGGATCCGGACGGTCTCCTTGCGCTCCTGGTCGATGCCGTCGAGGTGCTCGATGAACGTCGTGACGAAGTGCTGGCGGGTCTGCTCGCCATCGCTGACGATGTCGATCCCGCGGTGCTCCTGCTCGTGCACGGCGGATCGGAGGGCGTCCTGCTTGCCCTCGGTCAGGGCGGCGCCGTCGAGCTGCCAGGGTGACCAGAGGCGCTCGGGCTCGGCGAGCCAGGACGGCTTCGGCAGGCTGCCGACGATCGCGGTGGGGAGGAGAGAGCTCATGGGAGTGGCGGTCCAGACGGTCAGCGGGCGGGGACGGGTTCGGCAGCGAAACGGGACATGAGCGCACCGTGCGGCGTCACGAGGTGTTCCTCGGTCCACCGGCCCTGGGTGATCCCGAGGCGGCTGCGCTCCTCGCGGTCGTAGGTGACCGGGGTGGGCGTGAAGTCGGTGTGGTCGAGCGTGGGGCGGTAGGTGCTGCCGGCCGGGGTGTTCGCGGCGTATATCTCCGGGCGGTAGATCTTCTGGAACGTCTCCATGGTGGCGATCGTGCCGATGAGCTGGAGGTCCGTGTAGTCCCCGGTCAGGTCGCCGCGCGTGTAGAAGGCGAGCGGGGCCGACGCTCCGGCGGGCTGGAAGTACCGGACCCGCATGCCCATCCGACCGAAGTAGTCGTCGGTGAGCGAGGAGTGCTCGTGCTCGTACTCGGCGCCGAGGACCGGGTGGACGTACCCGGTCCGGCGGTAGGTCTGGCTTGTCGAGACGCTGATGCAGACGACGGGCTCGGCACCGAACCCGTCGTGGAACGCCGGCGACGAAAGGAACCGCTGGAAGAGGGCCCCGTGCAGCGCCCCGAAGTCAGACGGCAGCGACGGCAGCGACGGCAGCAGCACGGAGAAGTCGTAGTCGCGCAGGTACGACGAGAAGTTGTTCCCGAGGATGCCGTGGTGGTGCTCGCCGGTGAGCTGGTCGACGATGGTGACGTCGAGCATCTCGAGCAGCGGGAACTCCGCGTCCGATCCACCGTCGGAGAACGCCAGTGCGACCGAGACGATGTCGAGCTGCAAGCGGTAGCGATCACTGGCAGCCAAGAGCTCGTTCGCGCGCCCGTCGATCATCGCCAGCGCAGCACGGAGGTTCTCCTGCCGGCGCTCGCCGCGCGCCAGGTTGGCGAAGTTCGTGGTCAACCGGGAGCTGTCGGCGGGGGAGTAGTCCTCGTCGAACCGGGTGCGGGTGATGCTGAAGGTGAGGTCGTTCGCCATGGTCGGCAATCTGTTCGTCGAGCGGCCCGTGGGCACGGTGGGAAGGATGCATCGATCATGGCGGGATTCGCGAGCCATCAGGTAATACCGAGACGCTATGCACCGGTATAGCCTCGGCCTATGGCCCGGGTTTCGAACGACATCACCCTCCAGCAGCTCCGGTACTTCATCGAGGTCGCGACGGAGGGCTCGATCAGCGCCGCGGCCGATCTGCTCTACGTGTCGCAGCCGACGATGTCCGCCGCGATGAAGGACCTCGAGACGCGGATCGGACGCCCGCTCTTCACTCGATCGGCCCGGGGAGTCGTACTCACCGTCGACGGCGTCGAGTTCCTCGGGTACGCCCGGCAGGTCATCGAGCAGGTCTCCCTGCTCGAGCAGCGGTACGTCGGTGGGCAGCGGTCGCGTCGGCTGCTCGGGGTGTCCGCGCAGCACTACTCGTTCGCCGTGGAGGCCTTCGTCCGGATGGTCGAGGCAGCGGCTGCGGACGAGTACGAGTTCTCGCTCCGAGAGACGCGCACGTGGGACATCATCGAGGACGTCCGCACGCTGCGCAGCGAGGTGGGCATCCTCTACCGCAACGACTTCAACACGCAGGTCCTCGGCAAGCTGCTGCGGGACGCCGGCGTCGTGTTCACGCCGCTGTTCGTCGCGCAGCCGCACATCTTCGTGGCCCGTCGGAACCCCATCGCGTCACGGGAGCGCGCGACCCTCGACGACCTCGCCGACCTGCCGCGGCTGACGTTCGACCAGGGCGCGAACAACTCCTTCTACCTGGCGGAGGAGATCCTGTCGACGATGTCGAGCAAGCGGGAGATCCGCGTCTCGGACCGGGCGACGATCTTCAACCTCATGATCGGCCTGGGCGGGTACACGATCTCGACCGGGCTCATCAGCGACGACCTCGACCCCGAGATCGTCGCCATCCCCCTCGACGTCGACGAACGCATCGAGATCGGCTGGATCGCGCACGCCTCCGTGCCCCTCACCGTGCAGGCGCAGGCCTACCTGGACGAGTTGCGCGCGGTGGTCGCCGCTTACGGCGTCGAGCCGCTCGGGTAGCCAGGCGGGGATTCGGCGGATCCGGCGGACCCAGCGGATCAGGCGGCTCAGGCGGTTCCAGCGATCGGCCTGGAGGCACGACACGCGTCCGTCAGGAGGCTGCGGTCTCCAGCATCGCCGTCACGTGCGGCGCGCTCCACCGCAGGAGCGCGTCAGCGGGTGGACTGTCGAGGTCCTCGCCCCAGATCGCGACGGCGGCGCCCGACATCGGAGCTGCGAGCAGCGAACCGGAGTCGCCGTCCCACGCCCGAAGTGACCAGTTCTCGCGGAGGTCGGCGACCGTGTACTCGCTGTCGGCCGGGTCGAGGTCGGTCGGCACCTCGTACAGGTAGTACGAGTTGTAGTTGAGCAGGTCGATCCCGGCCTGCTGCAGGTCGACCGCACTCGCCCGCCGCGCTCGGCGTTCGCGGCGCTCGGCTGCGTCCTCGGTGTCGCCGTCGAAGCTCCAGTACGTGACGCGGATGCGCGGATCCAGCCGCCCGACCGCAGCGCGATCGATCCCGTCGTTCCACGCCCAGACCTCGCGGTTGCCGAGAGCTGCCGCCATCGCGTTCATCCACGCGACGCGTTGGGTGGCGGTGACGTCGTCGCCCCATTCATCGCCGCCGATGTGCACGGCGCGGCTGGACGGGAACGTCGACTGCAGCTCCGCGTAGAGCTTGGTCGCCAGCGCGAGGCTCCCGGGCGCAGACGGGTCGAGCTCACTCTCACCCGAGCGGATGCGATCGACCCACTTCTTGCCGTGTTCCGCCTCGAGCAGGGCGAAGGCAGCAGCCATGTGCCCAGGGGTGTCGATCTCCGGCACGACCGCGATTCCCCGCTTCGACGCGTAGGTGGTGATCGTGCGTGCCTGCGCGGCACTCAGGAACGGGCGATGGGTCACACGGCTCGTGTAGACACCGTGGTCGAGCTCGGCGTTCGCGAGGGTCTGGCCGAGGACAGTGCTCTCGATCCCGACGTTCTGGTCGTCGGTGAGGTGCAGGTGCAGGAAGCGCCCGCCGTTGTCGTCGAGCAGGTCGATGTACCGCTTGATCAGCGCCACGGGGTAGTAGGCACGAGCGACGTCGAGCATCACGCCCGTCTCGGGATGCGCGCGCTTCGTGGGTTTCGTGCTGACGGTCGCGGTCGACGTGCGGCACTGTTTTGCGGAGTACGCACCGGCGCAGGCGAGGACCGAGTACTTCCCGGCTGCGGCACGCGAGGGCGTCCCGCGGACTGCGGTGACCGTCGTGCTCGATCCCGGGCCGAGTTCCTTCACCGCGATCCGGCCGAGCGTGTACTTCTTGGTGCCGGCGGACAGGTAGAGCCACGCGGAGGAAGCGGGCTTCCGCACCGAGGCGGTGTTCTTGACCTTCAGGGTCGTGCGCACGGCGGTGCCGGTCGAGGTGACGGTGGTGGACGCGGTGACCTTCGTGACCGTCACCGTCGAGGCTGCCGTGTCCGCTGATCCTGCCGTTGCACGGATGCCGACCAGAGCTGCGGCCGACACGGCGATCGCCAGACCAACTGCCAGCGTGCGTCTGGCCAGCGGTCCGGAGACCAGGTTCCTCTGCTGACGCACCACGACGTTCTCCCCCTCGAACACCCCGTCGCCCTCGCTGGATCAGGATGCGCGCACGATCGTATCCGCCCGCGTGGCACGCGACCCGCACGACCTCGCAGTTGCAAGATCACCGCGAAATCGGCCTTGACTACGTAGACAATCCCGTGGTTGTCTTGCTCCCACACCCGGTTCCCACCGGTCCCACGGAGCAGCGAAGGAGCTGACGATGAGCGGCAACGCCTCGGTTCACCGCCTCCGTCCGGCCTCCATGACCGACGTCGCGGCCCTCGCCGGGGTGTCCCAGAAGACCGTCTCCCGCGTCGTCAACGACGAGCCGCACGTCACCGCGGCCGTCCGTGCCAAGGTCGAAGCGGCGATCGCGGAGCTGGGCTTCCGTCCGAACGCCGCTGCCCGCTCCCTCAAGTCCCAGCGCTCCCGCCGCGTCGGCCTCATCACGATCGGCACGAACCTGTACGGCCCGACTGCCATGCTCACGGGCGTCGAGCAGGCCTGTCGCACGAACGGCTACAGCCTGGCGATCGTCCGCACCGTGGCCGCGACGGCGTCCGAGCTCCAGCCGGCGGTCGACTCGCTCGTCGGCCAGGACGTCGAGGCGATCGTCTTCTCCGAGCCGGTCGAGAACCAGATGGACCAGCTCCGCCTGCCGCAGGGCGTGACGGTGTTGACGCTCGGGCCGCCGGACGTCGCCGACCGCGAGAACACCCTGGCGGTCGGCCTCGACGAGAGCGGTGCCGCCTTCGCGGCCACCGATCACCTGCTCGCCCTCGGGCACGAGACCGTGTGGCACATCGCGGGTCCCGCGGACTGGACCTCGAGCTCACGCCGTCTGGCGGGCTGGCGCGCTGCACTGCAGGACGCTGGCGTCGCCGAGCACGCGCCGGTCGAGGGGGACTGGTCGCCGCAGAGCGGCTACGAGGCCATGCGCTCACTGCTCGGCCGCCCGGACCTGACGGCGGTCTTCGTCGCGAACGACCAGATGGCGATCGGCGCGATGTCCGCCATCCAGCAGCACGGGTTGTCCGTGCCGGCTGACGTCAGCATCGTCGGCTTCGACGACATGCCGATCTCCGCCTACCTGCCGACACCACTCACGACCATCCGCCAGGACTTCGACGAGGCCACCCGCCTCGCGATGCACCGCCTCTTCCGCACACTCGACGGCCACCCGCCCGCCGAGCGCCACCGGATGCTGCCCGGCCAGCTGATCACGCGCGCCACCAGCGCGCCGCCGTCGCCTGCGCGGCGTCACCTCCGCCCCGCCGACTGAACCCCCGGACGGGAGGCGCGGCTTGCGTCCGTCCCGTGAGTGAGCGCTCACATGCGCGCACCGCCAATTCCTCGATCACCTCGACGACGACGTCAGGAGACCTGAACGTGACCCCAGTACCCAGGCGACTCTCCGTACCTGCGCCACCCGTGCCTCCCGGCAGAGACCGCGGACCGAGCCGACGCGACCTGCTCCGGTGGGGCGCCGCCGCGGGCGGCAGCATCGCCCTCGGCGCGCTGCTCGCGGGCTGCTCTCCACAGTCCACCGCCGCCGTGCGTTCCGGACGCGCCGACCTGTCCTTCTGGACGCACGACCCCGGCTACGAGAAGTTCTTCACCGAGGCGCTGCCGGTCGCCGACCGGAAGTCGGACTTCGACTTCGCGCTCGACATCACCACCATCGCCGCGGCCGACATCCCGACCAAGCTCATCGCGCAGGCCGTCGCCGGCACGGGCACGCCGGACGTCGCCGGGCTCGAGATCGGGGCGTTCTGCCGGATGCTCCGCGGTGACATCGCATCCGAGCTGCTGAGCGACCTGTCGCCGTCGGTGGCGTCGCGCAAGGACGACCTGATCGCCGCGCGACTCACGCCGTTCTCGAAGGACGGGCACCTGTACGCGCTCGACTCGGACACCCCCTTGTGCGTCTACTACCACCGCGCCGACCAGTTCGAGGCCCTCGGCATCCCCGACGACCTGACGACGTGGGAGGAGTACATGGACGTCGGCGCGAAGCTCAACAAGCGCAAGGGTGTCTCGCTGCACGCCGTGGCGGTCACCGACCCGGGCGGCACGCTGCAGAGCTACCAGATCCTGCTGCTCCAGCGCGGCGGCGACCTCTACGACGAGGACGGCGGCATCGACATCCAGACGCCGGAGGCCGAGCGCACCCTGCAGTTCCTGGTCGACGGCGTGCAGTCCGGTGCGATCGCGACGGTCGCCGACATGTACGGACCGAGCCTGCAGTCCGGGCTGAAGGGCGGCACCATCCTGGCCGTCGACATGCCGTCCTGGTACGCCAGCTACGGCATCAAGCCGAACGTGCCCGAGCAGCAGGGCAAGTGGAAGGTGCGGAACCTGCCCCGGTTCGCCGGCGGTGGCAGCACCACGAGCGTCGGTGGTGGCACCGGGTTCTCGGTGCTCCGTGACAAGCCGCTCACGAAGGCCGGTATCGACCTGGTGCTCGCCGCGTACCTCGACCCGGACCAGCAGGTGAAGCGCTACCAGGACCTCGGGTACCTGCCGACGCTCCGATCGGTCTACGACGACCCGCGGCTCGCGGCGCTGAGCGACCCGTACTTCGGCGGGCAGCAGCTGTTCGGCGTCTACAAGTCGGTCGTCGACGACGTGCCCTCGCAGCACCAGAGCGCCGATGCCTCGATCCTGCAGACCGTCCTGAGCGGCTACCTCATCAAGGCCTACAAGGGCCAGATCTCCCCGAAGCAGGCGCTCGACGCCGCTGCGGCCGACTTCCGCGGCCAGACCCGCGCCTGAGGAGGACCCTCGATGTCCACGTCAACCGCCACCGGCATCCCGGTCTCCGCCACCACCACGGCCGATCCGCCCGTTCGGCGCCGACGCCTGAACACGAACGGGGGCAGTGCGCCCTACCTGTTCATCGCACCGTTCTACGTGCTGTACGGGCTGTTCATGATCGTGCCGGTGCTCGCCGCCGTGTACCTGTCACTCACCGAGTGGGTCGGCCTCGGCACACCGAACTGGATCGGCCTGTCCAACTACGCGAACCTGTTCCGGGACACCAGCTTCGGTACCGCTCTGGTCAACTCGCTGATCTACACGCTCATCGCCGTGTTCGTCATCGTGCCGTGCTCGCTGCTGGTCGCGCAGGCACTCAACGCCAAGGGGCTCCGCGCCCGCGACCTGTTCCGGGTGACGTTCTTCATCCCGATGGTGCTGTCACCGATCGTCATCGCGCTCATCTACAGCCTGGTGTTCGACACGAACTACGGCCTGCTCAACGCCACGCTCAAGGCGCTGTTCGGGGTGCCGAACACCGACTGGCTCGGTGACCCGACGCTCGCGAAGGTCGCCATCGGCTTCGTGCTCCTGTGGCGGACGGTCGGGTACCTGACGATCTTCTTCCTGGCGGCACTGCAGAACGTGTCGCCCGAGCAGTACGAGGCCGCGTCGCTCGACGGGGCCGGCACGTTCCGGAAGTTCACCAACGTGACGCTCCCGGCGATCCGTCCGGTCACGGCGTTCGTCGTGGTCACGAGCTTCATCAGTGCCGCGCAGCTGTTCGACGAGCCCTACCTGCTCACCAAGGGCGGACCGGGCGAGGCCACCCTCTCCGTCGCCATGTTCATCTACCGCGCCGCCTTCGAACGGCAGCAGTTCGGGTACGCGGCAGCCGCCGGTGTCGTGCTGTTCGTCATCGTGTTCGGCGTCAGCCAGATCCTCAACCGCGCACTCGCCATCGGGAGGGACGCATGACCGCCACCACCGACCGCCCGGACACCCGGGCCGTCACGACCGCCGGCAGCCGGGCACCGCGATCCGGCCCGCCACGCACCAAGGGGTGGGTCGCTCGTCGCGGTCTGCTCTACGCCACACTCGTGGCCCTGCTGCTGGTGTTCGTGTTCCCGCTGCTCTGGGCGCTGTCCGGCTCGTTCAAGCAGCGTGGCGACATCTTCGCGACGCCGCCCACGCTCATCCCGAGTCCGGCGACGGGGGAGAACTACACGAACCTGCTCGCGACGCAGCCGTTCTGGGCCTGGTTCGGCATCAGCGTCGGCACCGCCCTGATCGCGACCGTCGTGTCCGTGTTCGTCTGCGCGATGGCCGGGTACGGGTTCGCGAAGTTCCGGTTCCGGGGCAAGCGGATCCTGTTCGCGGTGATGTTCTCGTCGCTCTCGGTGCCGTTCGCGGTGATCCTCGTGCCGCTCTTCATCCTGGTGGTGAAGTCGGGACTCACGAACCCGTGGTTCTCACTCGTCGTGCCCTGGGTGGCGCCGGCGTTCGGCATCTTCATGATGCAGCAGTTCATCGTGCAGGCGATCCCCGACGAACTCATCGAGGCGGCCCGCATCGACGGCAACTCCGAGTTCGGCACGTTCCGCCGGGTCGTGCTCCCGCTGCTGCGGCCCTCGCTCGGCGCCCTCGCTGTGTGGAGCTTCCTGCAGAGCTACAACTCGTTCCAGTGGCCGCTGGTCCTGCTGTCCGACTCGAGCCAGTACACGCTGCCCCTCGGACTCAACGCGATCTTCGCGTCGGAGAACCGGTCGTACGACCTGGTGCTCGCCGGCGCCGTGCTGGCGAGCGTGCCGACGATCCTCGTGTTCCTGCTCCTCCGCAAGCAGCTGCTCGACGGCCTGACCGCGGGGGCGGTCAAGGGATGACCGGCGCGCCCGCCCACCACCACACCTTCTCGAACGGAGCACCCAGCACCATGCAGCACGACCGCGTCCTCTTCGGCGCCGCCTACTACCACGAGTACCAGCCGACCCCTCGGCTCGACGAGGACATGCGCCTGATGCAGGAGGCCGGGTTCTCGGTCATCCGCGTCGGCGAATCCGTGTGGAGCACCTGGGAACCGGAGAACGGCCGCTTCGACCTCGAGTGGCTCGCGCCCGTGCTCGACGCCGCCCACGAACACGGCATCCGGGTGATCCTCGGCACGCCCACGTACGCCGTGCCCATGTGGCTCGCCCGCATCGTGCCGGAGATCAACGTCCGCCGCCGCACCGACGGCGAGGCGATGGGCTGGGGTGCTCGGCAGGAGATCGACTACGCCCACCCGGCGTTCCTGTTCCACGCCGAGCGGGTCATCCGGAAGATCGTCGCCCGGTACGCCGAGCACCCCGCCGTGATCGGGTACCAGGTCGACAACGAACCGGGCAACGAGCTCATCGCGAACCCCGAGGTGTTCCAGCGCTTCGTCGACCACCTGCGCCACACCTACGGCAGCGTCGAGCGGCTCAACGAGGAGTGGGGACTGACGTACTGGTCCCACCGACTTTCCACCTGGGCCGACCTGTGGACGCCGGACGGCAACGCGCAGCCGCAGTACGACCTGGCGTGGCGGCGGTTCCAGGCTTCGATCACGACGGACTTCATCGCCTGGCAGGCGTCGGTCGTGCGGGAGTACTCGCGTCCGGACCAGTTCGTGACCACGTGCATCGCGTACGAGCGGCCGACCGTCGAGGACGAGGTGCTCACCCGCACCCTCGACGTCACCGCCGGCAACCCGTACTACCGGATGCAGGACGCCCTCGAGCTGCCCAGCACCGAGGAGCCCGCACAGTTCTGGACCTCGTCCGGCGCCTGGTCGATCGTCGCCTCGGGCGACCGCATGTACGGGTCGAAGCAAGCGCCGTTCCTGGTCACCGAGACGAACGCGCAGGCCATCGGCTTCTCGTGGATGAACGAACCGGCCTACGAGGGGCAGTGGCGCCAGGCCGCCTGGGCCCTCGTGTCCCGCGGTGCCTCGATGATCGAGTACTGGCACTGGCACACGCTGCACTACGGCGTCGAGACGTACTGGGGTGGCGTGCTGCCGCACTCGCAGCAGCCCGGTCGCACCTACGAGGAGATCGCCCGGATCGGCGCTGAGTTCGCGCACGCGGGGGACCGGGTCGCCGGACTCCGCCCGCACGCCGACGTCGCCCTGCTGTTCTCGAACGAGTCGAAGTGGGCGCTCAACGAGCACCCGGCGCTCGGCGACGGCATGGAGCCCGACCGGCGCTCGTGGCAGACCGTCCACGACGCCTTCGCCCGTGGGGTGTTCGACGCCGGACTGCAGGCGAACACGGTGCACCCGTCGCAGGTCTTCGACCGTGACCCGGCGTCCTTCGCCGCCGAGCGCCCCGTGCTCGTCGCCGCTGCGTTCACCATCGCGACGGACGCCCAGCTGCAGTGGCTCGCCGCCTACGCCGAGGCCGGCGGGCACCTGGTCGTCGGCGTCCGCACCGGGTACGAGGACGAGGAAGCCCGAGCTCGGCTCGAGCGGAAGCCCGCCTTCCTCGACGTCGCCGCGGGCGTGCACTACGACGAGTTCAGCAACCTCGGACGGCGCATCCCGGTGTCCGCCGGAGCCGATGCCGCAGCGCACGGGTTCGACGTGCCGGCCGGAGCGACGGCCACGCGGTGGGCGGACGGACTGCTGGTCGACGACGCCGACGTGCTCGTCGGGTACGACCACCCGCACCACGGACGGTTCTCCGCCGTGACCACACGGTCGCACGGTGCCGGTCGTGTCACCTACGTCGGGACGGTTCCGGATCCGGCGCTCGCCGCAGCCATCGCCGGGTGGGCGGTCGCGCAGGGCAGCGGGTCGACGAGCTGGCAGCCGCAGGTCGACACACAGTCGGTCGCGAGCTCGGTCAACGGCCGCGGTGAGACGGTGCACGTCGTCCACAACTGGTCGTGGACGCCGAGCACGTTCACGGTGCCGGTGGCGGCGGACGACGTGCTCGACGGTACCCCGCTGGCGGCCGGTGCCGTGCTCGAGCTCGGGCCGTGGGACGTCCGGGTGGTCGCCGTCGGGTGACCACCTGACGCGTGCAGAGAGCCCCGCTGCCCATCGGCAGCGGGGCTCTCGTCCTGCAGTTCAGCGGGTCCGACTCGGCCGCATCGGAGGCGATCGGGCCCACGGGGTAACCGACGACCGATCACGCCCGGCCATCGGCCTGGCAGCCTCGATGTTCCCGGCTCCTCCCGGTCGACCGTGGTGCGGCCCGACCGCGGTCGAGACTTCGACCCTGGTGCCCACCCGGACGCGGACGAACGCGTCGTGCACGATCGTCTCGGCTTCGCGGACCAGCGCGTCGGCGTCGGTGTCCGAGAAGACGAGTTCCTCGACCAGCTGCATCGCCGCCTCCGGGTTCAGCTCGCGATCGCGGTCTGCTGGCCGGCGGGGGTGCCGCTCACGACCTCGATCTTGCGCGGCTTCGCGCGCTCGCTGACCGGGATCACGAGGGAGAGCACGCCGTTGTCGTAGTGGGCGGAGATGTTCGCCGAGTCGATGCCCTCGCCGAGACTGAACTGGCGCAGGTACGACCCGTGCGGGCGCTCTTGGATGATCCACGAGCCGACGGACTGGGCAGCGGAGCGCTCGGCCCGGATGGTGAGCAGCTGCCCGTCCACGTCGATGTCGACGGAACCCGGGTCGATGCCGGGCAGGTCGGCGTTCAGCACGTAGCGGTCCCCGTCGCGGTGCAGGTCGACCGGCATCGGCTTCGGTCCCTGTCGCGAGCCGAGGAGGGCGCCCGCCAGGCGGTCCATCTCGGAGAAAGGATCAAACGTCACAGCCATCTTGAAGAGTCCCCTTCCTGGTGTCGAGTTGTCGTCGATCCGGCTGTTCACCGGAGACGAGATCATCGTAGATCCGGGCTGAGGCGAGATCCTCAAAAGGGTCTGGAAAGCGGCTTGGACTTCGCTTGGCGGGGCGGACGGGAGGCGCGGTGTCAGCTGGCACCGCGCCTCCCGTCCGCCGTGTGGCCCGGTTCAGGCGATGGTGCTGCCACCGTCGACCAGGAGTTCGCTTCCGGTCATGCCGGAGCTCTGGTCGGACACGAGGAAGAGGACTGCGGCGGCGACCTCCTCCGGACGCAGGAGTCGACCGAGGGGCATCCCGTCGGCCATCTGTTCCAACAGCGCGTCGCCGTTGTCCGGAGCGAGACCCTTCAGCCCGGGCGTCTCGGTGGGCCCGGGGACGACCGTGTTGATCCGGATGCGTCGCGGTGCGAGCTCCGCGACCCAGGTGCGGGTCAGGGTCGCGATCGCGGCCTTCGACGCGCCGTACAGCCCGAACGACGGTTCCGTGCCGGAGGCTGCCGTCGACCCGGTGACGACGATCGCGGATCCTTCGCGCAGGAACGGCAGTGCGCCCTGCACGGTGAGGGTGGTGCCGCGGACGTTCGTACCGAAGGTCGCCTCGAAGTCCTCCGCGGTGACGTCGGCGAGGGGCTTGAGCTCGCCGATCCCGGCGTTGACGTGCACGGCGTCGATGCCCGACCCCCGTTCGGCGACGGCGCGGAAGACGGTCGCGATGTCGTCCGGATCAGTGGTGTCCGCGCGGATCGGCGTGACGGCGTCGCCCAGTTCCTCGCGGATGGTGTCGAGTGCTTCCTGGCGTCGTCCGGTGACGAAGACGTGCGCTCCCTCGTCGACGAAGCGGTGGACGACGGCGAGGCCGATCCCCGACGTGCCGCCCGAGACGAGCGCGGTCTTGCCCTGCAGTGCACCGGTCATGGTGTCCTCCTTGTTCTTGACTGAATGATCCAGAACGGTACGTCATAATGGACGGATCAGTCAACAACCGACCTGCAGGAGTTCCGATGCCGCGACCACGCAAGTTCGACGAGGCCGACGTGATCGAACGCGCCCGACGCACCTTCGCCGAGAGCGGGTTCGAGGGGACGTCGCTCGACGACCTGCTCGAGGCGACCGGACTCGGGCGTCAGAGCCTGTACAACGCGTTCGGTGGCAAGAAGGAACTCTTCATGCGGGCCTTCCTCAGCGACACCGCGGAGGCCGTCGACGCGGTGAAGACCGTCCTGCAGGGGGCCGAGCACCCGATCGCCCGGATCCGGACGCAGCTCGTGTCCTCGGCGGTCGAGCATGGTGAAGCCCAAGGTCCACCATCACTGCTGCTCCGCGCGGCGGTCGAGCTCTCCGCTCGTGATCCGGAGGTCGCGGCGACCGTCACCGAGGCCTTCGACGCCATCCGTGCCGACTACACCGCGTGCATCGTCGACGCGCAGGAGGCCGGCGAGATCGAGGCCGACACCGACGCGGAGGCGCTCGGTACCTACTTCTGCGCCGTCATCGAGGGGATGGGTGCGATCGGCCGCGTCGGGACGTCCCGCGCCGCGCTCCTGCAAGTCGGTCTCACCAGTCTGGGCGTCGTGCCGATCACGCCCCTGGGGCACGAGCACCTCGGCACCGCTGACGGCCCCTGGACCTGACCGGCGCACGGTGGGCAACGGACTGGAGGCCCGCTGCAGGTGAGTCGATCGACCCACCTGCACCGGGCCTCCAGTCAGGATCGCTGCGAACGCAGCGTCAGCGGCGTCAGCCGCGGATGAACGCGAGGATGTCGGGGTTGATCACGTCCGCGTGGGTCGTCAGCATGCCGTGCGGGTGGCCCTCGTAGATCTTGAGCGTCGAGTCACTGAGCAGTTCGGCCTGCTTCAGCGCGGCGTCCTGGTACGGCACGACCTGGTCGTCGTCGCCCTGCAGGACGAGGACGGGCACGGTGATGGCGCGGAGGTCCTCGGTCTGGTCCGTCTCCGAGAACGCCTTGATTCCCTCGTAGTGGGCGATGGCACTGCCCGTCATGCCCTGACGTCACCAGTTGGCGATGACCGGCTCCGACGGGGTCACGCCGTCACGGTTGAAGCCGTAGAACGGACCGGAGGCGACGGCCTGGAAGAACTCGGCACGGTTGGCGGCGAGCGCCTGGCGGAACCCGTCGAAGACCGAGATGTCGGTACCCTCCCGGCGGCTGCGACTCGTGCCGATCCGGCGCACCTTCGTCTGGGCAGTGGCTTCCGGGCGTCGATCAGTTTTCCGACCGTAGCTTGTCGGGCACACCGTCGGAGCATGCGGAGGTAGCAGAGATCTGGTAATTGCCGGGGTAGGCGTTGAAGCTCGCCGAGGTCACCGGACCGCCTCGACCGCGGACGCCGGGTACTGGATTCGCGCCTCCGCTCTGGTACTCCTCGACCTGGATGCCGAGGCCCTGCCAGTGCTTGCTCACCGACTGGACGTCGGTCTTCGCGTCGGCGCCCGTTGTGTCCGCTCGCTTCATGACGTACACGAACGTCGTCCCCGTCGCACCACTCGGCTGCTCGCACTCCCGAACGCCCGGACCGCTCAGGTGCTCCCAGCTCCCGCCGGCTGCTGACGAGGACTGTTCCACGAAGTCGACAACGGACTGCTTCGCTTCTGACGGTTGCACGGTGGGTTCTCCTGGATCGTTGCTGCAGCCGGACAGGAAGAGGGCGGAACATCCGAGGACCACCGCGGTCGCGATCGACCTGTTGAGCGGGGAGCGCTTCGTCGTCACGGTTGCCCCTGCATCTGATCGATCACGGTCTTCTCGTACCACGTCATTCCTTTGGGCTCCTGCTCCGTCATCGCCTCAGGGTGTCCCGTTGTGGCCTGCCCGATGTTGTACAGCGATTCTGTGTCGGCGTCGAGGTAGCCGCGGTGGTCATCCGTCAGAACGTTGTGATCGTCGACGGAGTGCTTCTCGCGGTCTCCGGGAACGCCGTCGGTGCCGAACGCGGTCGCACCGAACGCAGGAGCGGTGGGATCCTGACCGTGCGTCGGACTCAGCCTTCCCGTCTGCGCCCAGCGATCCCCGCGCCCGGGTTCGAGGACCCAGATGTTCTGGGCCTGACCCGCGTACACGTGCTCCGCGTGCAGGGAGTTGACGTTCTTGACGGAGTCTGGGATGCCTGCGGACCCGATCGTCGTGAACGTGTCCACGTGCACCCCGGTCTTCGTGAGCGCGTAGGCGGCGGTCGTCGAGCCGTAGGAATGTGCGACAACGTTGTTCGAGAAGGAGCCGTCCTGGCGCGCGGCGTCCAACCCCCGGAGGGCAGCAGTCAGCTTCTCGCTGCCGTCCTTCGCATACTTCGAACCGAGGACTCCGAAGTCCAGTTGCCCTTGGATCACCGGCTGGGGCGGCGTGGTGTAGCCGATCCAGGAGACGACGGCGCGCTCGGTGGGGCCGGTGAGACCCTGCTGGGTGTAGAGGTTCTGTGCCGCGTCAGACCAACCGGTCATGCCGGTGGTGTCGGTAGCCATTCCCGGAATGGCCCAGGTGACGTTCTTCGCGGTGTCCAGATCACCGATCGAGATCGCCGCCAACGGTGGAACGACGTCATCGTGGAGCGAGATCAGGAATCGCTCGCCCTCGTTGGTCGCGTCGTTGCTCGCAGTTCGGATTTTCTCGAGTGCGGTCAGGTTCTCGAACTCGGTCGCGAAGGTCGACCCGCCCGGGTCGTAGGTTGCCGAGTGACCAAGGTCTTTCAAGCGCTGTTCCGCCTGGTCGATCAACTCGTCGAGGACCACCCGGTTCGCTGCGTCGCGAGCCCAGTACGCCACGCCTTCAAGGTTGCCGAGTTGGCGAAGCACGGCAACTGGAAGAGCCTCGAGCTCATGTCGGTCTGCCTGTGCGAGGCCGACCTTCGCCCACAGGGCGGCGACTTGGGTGGCCGTGAGATCTGGGTCGAACAGCGCCGCCATGCTGTGGGGCAGCTCGGCCGCAGCGCAGATGTCCAGGGTTGCGTTGGACAGCGTCCCCTGACCTCCTGCGCGGTCGAAAGCGTCGGCGATGCGGTCGAGCCAGGCGGCGTCCTCCCCGTTCTCGTCAAGGAGGTGATCAAAACCGCTTAGGAATGACGCGCTGCCGACGCGTACCCAGCTGCACGTCGATGTGAAGTTCGTCCAAGCATTCCGGAGTGCAGTGCGCTCGGATCCCGCGGCGAGATCGAGTCCGCGGGCGTCCGACGCGAATCCTCGGAGCGCCGCGGGGTCGGCTGCGGTCCGACCGGCCCCGGTTCCGGTCCCGGTGCGGGTTCTGGCCCTCGGAGCGAACGAGGCAGAGACTTCGGGCCGCGCTACCGGTTGCTCGGACGGCTTCAGGTCGAGCTGCTGACTGCCGGGGACGCCGAACACGCCGAGAGGTGATGATGCGGCGGCTTCGTCACGTGCCGCCTGACGATGCTGCCAGGCCGCAAGATCAGCCTGTCGCAGACTTTCCTGTTCGGCGGCTGCAGTTGCCTGCTCGACCTGGTCGCTGAGTTGGTCGAGGACATGGACGAGTCTCGGACGATCTTCAGCCTCGATCTGCGCTGACTCGTCGAACCGCTTGGCGTACACGCCTTCGAAGTCTTCCCGGGCTGACTCCGCAGCCGCGCGTCGTGCAGCCGCCTGGCCGCGTAGCCGCTGCGCCGCCGTCGTCGCCGCTCGTGAGAGTCGACCGGCTGCTTCATCGTCGTAGTGGATGGTCCCCATGAGCCCCCCTGCTCGTCCTGGAATCTACACGAGCCTCGAGCGGCTTGAAACATCAATGGTGTGGGGCAGAGGTGGTCGGCCACACGTCCGGCTGGTCTCGAACGTCGGGCCGGTCGGGCGACGCACTGTCACGGCAGCACCGAGCTCACCAGGAACTCGGCTTGTAGTCCTTCAGGAACACGCCGAACACGTCCTCGCCCGCCTCGCCCCGAACGATCGGGTCGTACACGCGAGCCGCCCCGTCGACGAGGTCGAGCGGCGCGTGGAAGCCCTCTTCGGCCAGCCGGACCTTCGTGGGGTGCGGCCGCTCGTCAGTGATCCACCCGGTGTCGACGCTCGTCATCAGGATCTGATCGGTCTCGAACATCTCCTGCGCGCTCGTGCGGGTGAGCATGTTGACGGCGGCCTTCGCCATGTTCGTGTGCGGGTGCCCCGGTCCCTTGTAGGCGCGGCCGAACACACCTTCCATCGCGCTGACGTTCACCACGTAGGTGCGGTGCGCCTCGCTCGCGGCCATCGCGGGACGGAGCTTTGAGATGAGGATGAACGGCGCCGTGGTGTTGGCCAACTGGACCTCGAGCATCTCGAGCGGGTCGACCTCGTCGACGGCTTGCGTCCACGAGTTCACGTCGTGCAGGTCGGGCACGAGGCCACCGGCGTCGATGGCGGTGCCCATGGCCAGGCGCTCGAGCGAGCTCGATCCCGGAGCCATCGCCTGCTCGGTGAGTTCGTCGGCCCGGGCTGCGGCGGCCGCGAGGATCGGGTGCGCCGTCACTGAGCGGGCGAGCGCCTGCGGGTGCTGGTCGTTCGTGTGCCCGAAGGTCACCAGCTCGGGCAGCGGGCCGTCCGGCAGCGGCGCGAGTTCGGCGTCGACGAGGGGCTGGTACGCCCCGGGCGACCTGCGGACCGTCTGCGTGGCGTTGTTGATCAGGATGTCGAGGGGGCCGGCCGCGGCGACGTCCTCAGCGAGCCCGATGACCTGGGCAGGGTCGCGCAGGTCGATGCCGACGACCTTGAGGCGCGAGATCCAGTCGGCCGAGTCGGGCAGGCTCGTGAACCGACGGACGGCGTCGCGGGGGAACCGCGTCGTGATGGTCGTGTGGGCGCCGTCACGCAGCAGGCGGAGCGCGATGTACATGCCGATCTTCGCGCGGCCACCGGTCAGCAGGGCCCGCTTGCCCGTCAGGTCGGTCCGGGCATCGCGCTTCGCGTGGCTCATCGCCGCGCACGAGGGGCACAGCTGGTGGTAGAACGCGTCGACGACGGTGTACTGCTGCTTGCACATGTAGCAGGGGCGTGACTTCAGCAGGGTGCCGGCGGTGGACGCCGTCGTCGAGGTGCTGATCGGGACGCCGCGGGTCTCGTCGTCGATCCGGTCGGCTGCTCCGGTCGCGGTGGCGGCGATCACGAGGCGGTCGGCCTCGGCGATGACCGCGCGCTTCTCGAGCCGGTGCGCTCGCTTCACGGCCTTGAACATCTTCGCCGTGGCCTGACGCACCCGTACGAAGTCGGGGTGCGTCTCGTCGATCTCGGTCATCTGCCCGAGCACCCGGAGCGTGGCGTCGAGGTCCTCGGGGAGGATGCCGCTGGGTTCGGGGTGCTCGGAGATCACACGGGATTCTACGTTGGATCAGGCCGAGCCCGGCTCGACGGTTTCGAGCGCATGCCCCTTCTCCGTAGTATCGACGGGTATCTGTGAGGAGAAATCATGATGTTGCGACTTGGAACTGGTGCGGCGGTCATCAGCCTCGCCCTCGTGCTCACGGGCTGCTCTGGGTCGGACGGTGCGGCGCATCCCGACGGGACCAGTCCCGCGGGTTCATCGACAGCCGCTTCGGCGACGGCGACGCCGACGCCGACGCCGACGCCGACACTCGAGAAGGACCTCTCCGCGAACGCGATCGCTGCCGCGGTGCGTACGAAGGTCGCGACCATCACCGACGTCGTCGCGCTGACCGCCGAGACAGATTCGAACCAGCTGCTCGGGCGGCCGAACGGCTACACGCAGGCGACGGTCTTGTCCGATTCGCACGGTGCTTGCCCTCCGGACGGCCCCGGGACCGATTGCGGCGCAACGATCGAAGTGTGGGGAAGTCAGTCAGACGCGCAGGCGCGCTCGGACTACATCCAATCGATCCTGAAGCAGTCACCGGAACTCGGGAGCGAGTACGACACGGTCGGCGGCAACGTGCTCCTCCGGGTGACGGGGAAGCTCACTCCGGATCAGGCGAAGCCGTACCAGGAAGCCTTCGCCGCCTACGTCGGCTCCTAGGTACGCCTCCGCGGAGCAGCTTTCGCGTGCTCACAGCACTGGGTTACCGTGATGCCGTGGCGGTGTGGAAGACACACGACATCATCGCGGGGCACGTCGACTTCGACATGGCCCGCGATGGGTTCGTGGGACGAGCTGACGATTCGGAGCGTCGGGCCGAGACCGTCGGTTGGCTTGAGGCAGCGGGATACCGGGTGCTCCGCTTCGACGCGGCGAACTGGGACGGCAAGCGGGAGATGCTGCGCGAGATCGGGCAGGCTCTGACGTTTCCCGACTCCTTCGGCATGAACCTCGACGCCCTCGACGACTGCCTCGGTGATGTCGCGGAGGGAGAGTACGGCTGGACGGGTGGGGAGACCGGCATCGTCCTGCTGTTCACGTCCTTCAGCGCTTTCCGGAGTGTCGACGACACCGCAGCCACCGCGCTCATGGACATCGTCAGCAGTCGTAGCCGCTACGCAGCCCTGTTCGGGAACCGGATCCTGACCATCGTCTCGTGACGAACGGCCCCAGGTCAGGCCGCGTCGAGCTCCCGCGTCAATGCCGTCACGAAGTCGTCGATGTCCTGCTCGGATGTGTCGTACGCGCACATCCACCGCACCTCGTTGCGGCTGGCGTCCCAGTCGTAGAACCGGAAGTGCTTGCGCAGCCGCTCGGCCACCCCGGCGGGCAGCGTCGCGAAGACGCCGTTCGCCTGGGTCTCCTGGCTGAACCCGACGCCCTGGATGCTGCCGTCGGCGATCCGGGCCTCGAGTGCTCCGCGGAGTCGAGCGGCCATGGCGTTGGCGTGCCCGGCGGAGCGCAGGTACAGGTCGTCGGACAGCAGCGCGATGAGCTGCGCCGAGACGAACCGCATCTTCGACGACAGCTGCATGTTCATCTTGCGCAGGTAGTGCAGCCCCTCTGACGCGTCGGGGTTGAGCACGACGATCGCCTCGCCGTAGAGCATGCCGTTCTTCGTGCCGCCGAAGCTCAGCACGTCCACACCGGCGTCGGTCGTGAAGTCACGCAGGGGGAGCCCGAGGGTCGCGGCGGCGTTGGAGATCCGAGCACCGTCCATGTGCAGCGTCATGCCGAGCGGGTGGATGTGGTCCGCGATCGCCCGGATCTCGTCGACCGTGTAGGCGGTGCCGAGCTCGGTGGTCTGCGTGATGGACACCACGAGCGGCTGGGCACGGTGCTCGTCACCCCAGCCCCAGGCCTCCTTGTCGATGAGCTCGGGGGTGAGCTTGCCGTCCGGGGTCTCGACCGGCAGCAGCTTGATCCCGCCGATGCGCTCGGGAGCGCCCGCTTCGTCGGTGTGGATGTGCGCGGTGCTCGTGCACACGACGGCACCCCATCGCGGCAGCATCGACTGCAGCCCGACGACGTTGGCGCCGGTCCCGTTGAACACCGGGAACGCCTGCGCCTGCGAACCGAAGTGGTCGGCGATCACCTCGTTGAGACGGGCCGTGTAGACGTCCTCGCCGTACGCGATCTGGTGGCCCTCGTTGGCCGCGGCGATCGCGTCGAGGACCTCGGGGTGGACGCCGGCGTAGTTGTCCGAGGCGAAGCCCCGCAGGTCCAGGTCGTGGAGTCGAAGGGTCACTGGTTCATCCTAAGGAAAGGGAGAGCGGGAGGCGGGCGCCGTTCACGTCGGCCGGCGGTGCCGTCCAGAGCCGCACGACCTCGTCGCCGAGGCGCTCTTCGAGACCGGCCAGCGCGCCGACGACGAACACGGCGGCTGCCGCCGAGTCCGGTGCGTCCTTCCGGAAGCCCTGTGCGACGGCACGGACCCAAGTATCGGAAGCGGCCTTGGCGGCGGCGTAGTTCGCGGCACCCGCGGTGGGGGAGTCGACCGCGGTGGAGGAGACGAACGCGAGCCGTCCGGCCGGCGACGCCACCAGGTCGTCGTAGAACACCCGCGTGGTGTTCCGGAGGGTGCGGAACGCTCGGTCGAAGAAGTCCCAGTCCTCGTCTGACTGGCCGGCGATGCCGCCGCCCCCGCGCCACCCACCGACCAGGTGGACCAGCCCGTCGACCGGTCCCGACGCCTCGCGGACCGCAGCCGCGAGCGCGGTGACCGCCCCGAGGTCTGCGAGGTCGCACGTGTGGGTCGTGACGCCCGGGACGGAGGCGTGCAGGGCCTCCAGTGCGTCGGGTCTGGTGCCGACCGCGACGACGGCCGCCCCGGCGGAGGTGAGTGCGCGCGCGACCGCCGCGCCGCTGGTGCTGGTCGCGCCCGCGACCAGCACCGTGCGACCGGACAGGGGCCGAGCGCTCACGCGGCGACGTCCGGAACGGACGGATCAGCGGACGGAGCATCCGACGACGAACCGGTGATGCCGGCGGTCGAAGCGATGACCGCAGCCATCTTCTTGTTCAGCGCTTCGTAGAACATCGACAGCGGGAATTCGTCGTCCATCACTGCGTCGGTGTACCCCTTGGGCGTTCCGGCGAGCGTTTCCTCCGGCAGTCCCCGCGCCCATCTCGATGCCGGGTGCGGCGTGAGCGTCCGGGTGAGCATCTCGTAGGCAGCGAGCCAGTGCGCCGATTTCGGTCGGTCGATCGACCGCCGGTACAGCTCGTTGATCTGATCGCTGAGCGCGATGATCACGTCCGGCACCGCATCCCAGTCGATGGTGAGCTGCGTGTCCGTCCAGTGCAGGACATCGTGCTGGTGCATCCACGCGAACAACAACTGCCCGCCGAGTCCGTCGTAGTTCCGGACACGGCTGCCGGTGATCGCGAACCGGAAGATGCGGTCGAAGACGACGGCGTACTGCACCAGGCGGGCGTGGTCGCGGATCGCGCGTTGCGCTTCGTCGAGATCTGCATCCGGCAATGCAGAGAGTGCACGTTCGAGCCGTACGGACTCCCGGAACGCCGTCAGGTCGCAACGCAGTTCTTCCAGCGAGTAGAGGAAGAACGGCATCCGCTGCTTGATCATGAACGGATCGAACGGCAGGTCCCCGCGCATGTGCGATCGGTCGTGGATGAGGTCCCACATCACGAACACCTGTTCCGTCAGCTCCTGGTCGTCGAGCATCGCTGCAGCGTCGTCAGGCAGTGCCAGTTTCGTGATCTCCGCAGCGGCACGGACGACTCTGCGGTAGCGAGCGGCTTCGCGGTCCTGGAAGATCGCACCCCACGTGAACGTCGGGATCTCGCGCATCGCGACCGTCTCGGGGAACAGCACCGCCGAGTTCGTGTCGTACCCGGGCGTGAAGTCGACGAACCGCAGTGCGACGAAGAGTTTGTTGCTGTAGTCGCCCGCTTCGAGTTCCGCGATGAACTCCGGCCAGATGACCTCGACCAGGACGGCTTCGACGAGCCGCGAGGAACTGCCGTTCTGCGTCACCATCGGGAAGACGACCAGATGGCCGAGTCCGTCGACGCGGTGCTGTTGCGGCTGGAATTCGTTCAGTGCGTCGAGGAAGTCGGGAACGCCGAAACCGTCGCGTTCCCAGCGTGCGAAGTCGCGCTGCAGTGCAGCGAGGTACGCCGCATCGTGCGGGAAGAACGGGGCCAGTTCGGCAATGGCCGGGAGGATCGTGGCCAGGTGCTCGGAAGCGGTCGTGTGGTCCGCGTGGTCGGGTATCGAGCCGTCGGCCGTCTGCAACGCACGGAACGACACGACAGCGGCTTTCAGCCGCGTCCACGCGGGGTGCTCGGCGACCTCGCGCACCGACGTGCTGTCCTCGACGACCTCGGGTTCTCCGACGATGGCGCCCTGCGTGAACTCCTGGACGAACTGTGACATGTCGAACCTCCCGTCATTGGGTCAGCCGCGGATCTGCGGCGTGGTGGTGCGCTTGTCATGAGCCTAGGGAGGATCGCGGGACGCATTCTTGCCCATTTGCGGGGGATTCGTGCGCGGCGCCGTTCTCCGCGCGGGAAAGTCGATCCCCTGCGCAACGCATCACCGCTCAGGCGCGGATCTGGTGGAGGAGCAGCGCCAGGCCGATCGCTGCGACGCACATCAAGAAGGCGGCCGGGGCGGCCTTGCTCTTCGGGTCGACTGTGCCCGCGAACCCCGAAGCGGAAAGTCCGGCCGCTCCGGCTGCGACTGCAAGTGGCCAGCCACCAGCGACGAGTACGACGCAGGTTGTGGCGAGCATGGACACGGGGCCTCCCTCGCTCACTACAGTACTGATGTTTCACACACCGAAGGGTCGGATTCGGCGGTATGTTCGTCGGGTGGAACGGAAGGAATCGCGCGACCGCACGATCTCTGAAACGTGGGTGCCACCCGCGTGCCTCGGTGCCCTCGGCCTCGGAGTCACGATCGTCGGCGGCCCGGACCTTGCTTCGTGGGACGTCGGCTCGACGTTGCTCGTCCTGGGGGCGTTCGGTCTGCTCACCCTCCTGCTCGCGTCGGGCAGGAGGGGCGCTCCACCGACCCTCAGCGTGCGCCGGGTGAACTGGGTGCGTGCGGCGATCGGGCTCGGCGCGGGCGCCCTCGTGGGAACCGCGGTGTTCGGAGGATCGACTGCACTCGCCGCGCTGCTCCCCGTCCCGCTCGTGGCGATCGATGCCGTCGTCAGTCGTTCCGGCGGGGGGCTGCGAGACCGGTCGATCGTGCTCGGCCTGGCCGCAGCTCTGATCGCTGTGGTCCTCTTCTGGAACGCCGACGTGCGCCAGGGCTTCTCCGACCTGGTCCAGGGATCGGTGGTCGCGGGCGTCCTGCTGGCGGTGGGGCTCGTCCTGAGGGGGGTCGTTCAGGGAAAGCGCGCCTGATCGGCACAGCATCGCGGCCGTCCGACTCCGCGGTGCCGACTCGGTCGATACGGTTGTCTGCATGGCACGCTTCACGCCCCCACCCGCCGACGCGATGCGCGCACGACTCCTGCTCGCAGCACGCGACGAGTTCGCAGCGGCTGGGCTCGTCGGCGCCAAGATCGAACGGATCGCCGCGGCGGCGTCGAGCAACAAGGCGCAGATCTTCCACTACTTCGGCAGCAAGGAGGGGCTGTTCGACTCCCTCGTCGCACAGACCGTCGCAGAGACGTTCGACGAGGTCCCCGTCGACACCGACGACCTCGCCGAGTGGGCGGCACGGTTGCACGATTCGTACGTCCGGCGGCCCTGGGCAGAGCGGCTCGCGACGTGGCACCGCCTCGAGCGGGGGAGCGGCGGTGCGCTCGAAGCCGTCATCGCCAGCAACGCCGAGGCCGTCGCCGCGGTCGAGCACGCCCAGCGCGCCGGGGCCCTGCCGCGCAGCTACCGGCCGGCGGTGCTGCTGGGCCTGGTGATGCACCTCGCCGCGTTCTGGAGCTCGACCTCCCCCGAGTACGGCTCGTTGGTCGCGGCGGTCGCACCTGCGCGACGCCGGCAGATCGTGATCGACGCGGTGAAGGCGCTCGTCGGGGGCTGATTCATCGCACGACCGGGCGTAGGGTTCAGCCCATGAGCAGCGACAACCGGTTCCTCCGCGCGACCTTCGGGCGGCCGCCCGTCTGGGTCGGCGTCGTGTGGATCGCGGTCGGGGTGCTCTGGAGCGTCTTGGCGGTCATCGATCCGAGTGTCTTCCGCACGATCATGGCTGTCCTGTGGCTCGTGCTCGGCGGCAGCATGCTCGCCGTCGCGCTCCGCGACAAGAAGCGCGGCCTCGGCCGGTACCAGCGCTAGTCGCGGCGGCGCGAGCCCGCAGGAACGACCCGCACCGGGCCTCCCGTCAGCCTGCCGCGCCCGCGGCGACCCGCAGCGTCCGCTCCGCATCGTCGAGGTAGTCCGCCAGCAGTGCTGAGGCCCTGGACTGGTCGCCGGCGCGCAGCGCCACGACGATCGCCTCGTTCCGCTCCACGAACTCGGCGTGGAACGACGCCGGGTCGTCGGCCGTCAGGAACGCCAGCCGCATCTCGGCGAGGAGTCCGTCCATCAGCCCGTGGATCCGTGTGCTCGGAACCGCGCGCACGAGCTCGGCGTGGAACCGGATGTCTGCGGTGCCGACGGTGCCCCAGTCGCCCGCGGCGGCGGCGTCCCGCGCAGTCGTGACGGCGGCGGCCGCAGCGTCGAGCGCCGGTGACGTCGGCGTGCACGCCCGCACCGCGGCTTCCTCCAGTACCCGCCGGGCGGCGTAGAGGTCGGTGACGTCCTCGGCGGAGAGGCGTCGCACGAAGACCCCGCGGTTGAAGACGTGCTCGACGAGCCGGTCGCGCGCGAGCAGCCGGAACGCCTCGCGCAGCGTGTTCCGCGACACCCCGAGCTGGTCGCTCAGCCGCTCCTCGGACAGCTGCGCCCCGGGGGAGAACTCGCCCGACGCGATCATGGTGCGCAGCCGATCGGCCGTCGAGTCGGCACCACTGACGGTTCGGGTCATGTCCCGATCCTGACACGGCCTCGGGCGTCGCAGGTGCGAACCTCGCACCGTGTGACCGTCGTGTTACAGAGCAGAACAGCCTCTTGCGATTGTTGAACAATGCGGGCCAGACTGTCCCGCATGTTCGTCCTCATCGGCGTCGCCGTCGTCATCATCGGGTTCGCGTTGCGCATCAACGCGCTGCTCGTCGTGACCGTCGCGGGCATCGTCACCGCGGCCATCGGCGGGATCGGTCCCGTCGGCATCCTCACTGCGTTCGGCGACGGTTTCGCGTCGAGCCGGTCCGTCACGACCTTCGCGCTCGTCCTGCCCGTCATCGGCCTGATCGAGCGCTACGGGCTGCAGGACCAGGCCAAGCGCCTGATCGCGAAGCTCGACAAGCTCACGACGGGTCGTCTGCTGGCGGGCTACCTGGCCATCCGGCAGGTCACGGCCGCGGTCGGCCTGACCAGCATCGGCGGGCCGGCGCAGACCGTGCGGCCCCTCGTGCACCCGATGGCCGAAGGTGCGGCGATCAAGAAGTACGGCCGGATCGACGAGCGGATGCGCGAGAAGATCAAGGGCTACTCGGCGTCGTCCGACACCGTCGGGGTCTTCTTCGGCGAGGACGTGTTCGTCGCCGTCGGCTCGATCCTGCTCATCACGACCTTCGTCGATGCCACCTACGGTCTGTCGCTCGAGCCCATCGACCTGGCGCTGTGGGCGATCCCGACGGGCATCGCCGCGCTCCTGGTCCACGGCACGCGACTGCTGCTGTTCGACCGCACGCTCGACAAGATGGCCGCCGACGCCCGCGTCGACGCCCCGACGCAGGGAGCTGCAGCGTGATCACCAGCGAATGGCTCTACTGGCTCATCGGCGCGTTCTTCATCGCGGTGGCCGTCCTCATCGTCACGGACACGTCGCACGCCAAGCGACTCGGCAACGCGGCGTTCTGGGGGATCCTCGGGGTCTCGTTCTTCTACGGCACGTTCGTCGCCGCGAAGACCGCGCCGTCGTGGGTGCTCGGCGTCGCCGTCCTGGTGATGGTCGCGCTCGCCGGACTCGGGTTCACCGGGACGACCAGCCGCACACGGGTCGCCAGCATCCCCGGTGCCGGCACAGGGGCGGAGACCGGCCCGGCCGAACCCACCGCCGCCGCCACGAAGCCGTCCGCCAGCACGAGCGTCCTCGCCACCACGACCCCCGACGAACGCGCGGCGTTCGCCACCCGGTTCAGCAACAAGCTCTTCATCCCGGCCCTGGTCGTGCCCGTGGTCGCCGTGCTCGTCGCGACGCTCGGGCCGCTCGTCTCGATCGGCGGTGCGCCCCTGCTCGCCGAGGGCAGTGCGACGCTGACCGGCCTGGGCATCGGTTCGGTGCTCGCCGTCGTCGTCGCGGTGTTCGTCCTGCGTCCGCCGAGGATCGCGACGCCCATCCGGGAGGGCGGTCGACTGCTGCAGGCCATCGGGTGGGCAGCGCTGCTGCCGCAGATGCTCTCCACCCTCGGCATCGTCTTCACCCAGGCCGGGGTCGGCGATGCCGTCGGCACCATCATCAAGTCGATCCTGCCCGGCGGCTCGCTGATCGCCGCGGTGGTCGTCTACTGCCTCGGCATGGCGCTCTTCACGATCATCATGGGCAACGCGTTCGCCGCCTTCCCGATCATGACGGCCGCGATCGGATGGCCCGTCCTGGTGCAGGGCTTCGACGGCAACCCCGCCGCGATCTTCGCCATCGGCATGCTCGCCGGCTTCTGCGGCACGCTGGTGACGCCGATGGCCGCGAACTTCAACCTGGTTCCGGCTGCCCTGCTCGAGATGCGGGACAAGTACGGCCCGATCAAGGCGCAGATCCCGACCGCCGCCATCCTGCTCGTCGTCAACATGGGAGTCATGTACCTTGTCGCTTTCTGATGCTGCCCCGCTCGACCTGACCCGGGCCGCCTGGGCCGACCGCTTCGCGGCCGTCGCTGCCGAGAACACCACGCGCGAGTACCCGTACGCGGCGCACCACACGACGTCCGGACCGGACGACCGGGCACTGCCGGTCGAGCTGCACCCCGCCTTCGCGACGTCCTACGACTGGCACTCGTCCGTGCACATGCACTGGCTCGCAGCGCGTCTGGTCGCGCACGGCCTGTCGGCCGACCTGGAGGCCCGGCTCACCACGATCCTGCGGGCCCACCTGAGCGCGGATCACCTGGCGACGGAAGCCGCCTACTTCCACACGACGCCGCACTACGAGCGCCCCTACGGGTGGGCCTGGCTCGCGAAGCTCGCCGCCGAGGTCTCCGCGTCGGACGTCCCGGCGATCCGGGAGCTCGCCCCGGGGTTCGTGCCCGTCGTCGACGTGCTCGAGGACCTCGTCACCCGCTGGGTCGACGGCGCCGCCCACCCCGTCCGGCACGGCGTGCACTCGAACTCGGCCTTCGGGCTGCTGCTCGTGCTCGAGGCCGCACGGTCGCTCGGGCGCGACGAGCTCGCCGCGACGGTGGAGCGTGCCGCGCGCGAGTGGTTCGGCGAGGACGCCGGCTGGCCGTTCGCCTGGGAGCGCAGCGGACACGACTTCCTGTCGGCCGGGCTGGCCGAGGCCGACCTGATGCGGGCAGTGCTGACCCCGGCCGAGTTCGCGACGTGGTCGGACGGCTTCTTCGCCCAGGTGCGGTCGGGCGATGCGATCCTGCAGTCGACCGTGGTCCGCGACGAGAACGACCCGCAGCAGGTAGGTGCACCTGTTCGGGCTCGACCTGTCGCGAGCGGGATCGGCCCGGCGCATCGCGGACGCCCTGCGCGCCGGTGAGCTCGACGATGACGGGCTCGCGAGCCTGCTCGACGAGGCGGCGGACCGGCTGCTGGCCTCGGGTCTGGCCGCCAGTGTCGGCGAGGAGTACTACTCCACGCACTGGCTCGCGAGCTTCGCCTGGGACGCCATGGAAGCACGCGAGCACGCCGCACGCTGACCCTCGAACGAGGCGCATGGTCGCCGGTTCGGCGTGCTGCTGTCAACCCCCTGCATCGGTTGCAGAACGCACCTAGCCTCGGTGCGCAGCCGAGATCCGGCTGGGTACCCGAGGGGAACGGGTGCCACCAGTCACAGCAGGGAGTGACACATGCAGCACCGCAGGATCAGGCGGACAGCACTCATCGCCGCACTCATCGGAGCCGTCGTCGTGGCGGCACCGCTCGGAGCGGGAACCGTTGCCTACGCGGGGGTCACCGCCCCGGTCGGCAACGTCGGCAAGTTCAAGCAGACCTTCGTCGAGAACTTCAGCAAGGCGGCGTCGGCGAACGGACCGTTCGCGAAGACCTACGCGAACTCGTGGCAGCCCTACCCGGACGGGACCGGCGGCACGTACTACTCGGGCTCGCAGGTCAGCGCCCGCGACGGCTCCATGGACGTCACGCTCGACGGCAAGCACGGCGCCGCCGGGACCTTCGGGACCCCGAACGGCGCGTGGTCGCACGTGGGCGGCAAGTTCAGCGTCCGCGCGAAGGCCACCGGCGGCGACGGGAACGGTGCGGCGTTCATGCTGTGGCCGTCGTCCGACGTCTGGTCGGACGGCGAGATCGACTACCCGGAGGCGAACTTCGAGGGCTCGCCGATGCTCCACCACCACTCGATGGTCGCCGGGCAGGAGGCGAACTCGACGAGCATGAGCACCGGGGTGACCTGGCGCAGCTGGCACGTCTACTCGGTCGAGTGGATCCCCGGTAAGTCGGTGCAGTACCTGCTCGACGGCAAGGTGATCAAGACGGTCACGTCGAACGTGCCGAAGACCGCGCACCGGTACATGTTCCAGGTCGGCAACTGGGGTGCAGCCGGGCACCTGAACATCGACTGGGTCAGCACGTACGAGTACACGGGCTGACCCACACCCGGTCAGCCGAGCGCGATCGTCCGCTCGAACGTCCGCGCGACGGGCGGAGCGGCGACGATCGGCCCGATCGCTGCGGCACCGTCCGGGGTCGCCCGCCACGCCTCGTAGGCGTCGTGGGCGGCCCCGCTCGTCCAGGACTCGACGACGACCATGCGCGTCGGGTCGGCGTCGTCGACCAGGACCTCGAGGGACTCGCAGCCGTCGAAGGCGCGGGTCTGCGCGAGCGTCTCGCGGATCGCCGCCTCGACGGTGTCGGTGGGGACGTCGCTCCGGAACTGGACATCGAGCAGGACGGTGATCGACATGTGGTGCACCTTTCGTCGGCAGTCCGACGCAACTGGTCGGCAGTGTCCGACTCAACCCGCGGCGGCGCCGACCTGTTCCGGATCGGTGTGCAGGCCCGCCGTCACCCGACGAGCCGGAAGCGGATGGTGTCGCCCGGACGGAGCTGCGCCGCACGGTCGACCGACTCCGCTGTGAGGACCGCCACGACGGGGTAGCCGCCCGTCACCGGGTGGTCGGCGAGGAACAGCACCGGGAAGCCCTCCGGCGGGACCTGCAGTGATCCGGTCTCGACCCCTTCGCTCGGCAACTCGACCGTCACGGCGCGGACGAGTGGCTGCGGGGCCGTGGTGCGGACACCCACGCGGTCGCTGTCCGACCCGACGGTGAAGTCCTGGCCGGTCAGGGTGTCGCGCCACCCCGGTGCGAACCAGTCGTCGCGGGGTCCGGCGGTCGCTTCGAGCACCACGGGGTCGTCCGGCCAGCGCTCGTCGGGTTGCGGGACGGCGTCGACGATCGGCCACGAGGCGCGGGCATCGCCGATCGGCAGGACGTCGCCCGACGACAACGGGGGCGGCCCGAGGCGTGCGAGTGCGTCCCACGAGCGGCTGCCGAGCACGGGCTCGACCGCGAACCCGCCGAGCACCGCGATGTACGAGCGCAGCCCGGTGGTGGCGGTACCGATCCGGAGCGTGTCGCCCGGGGTGAGCATCAGGACCTCGTGCGAGGCCGCTCCGCGGACCCGGCCGTCTGCCCGCTCGATCTCGACCGGGCAGGCGGCCCCGGCGGTGGCGGCGACCACGTACGCGTCGGCGCGCAGCGTGACGGAGCCGAGCAGGGCCTCCAGGACAGCCGCATCCGGACGGTTGCCGACCAGCCGGTTGGCCAGTGCTGCGGACCCCCGGTCGGCGGCGCCCGCTGCACCGAGCCCCATGTCGCTGAAGCCCGGCCGTCCCAGGTCCTGCGTCGCCACGCCGAAGCCGACCTGCAGGACGGTCAGCGCACTCATGCCGCACCCGCGTCGACGAACCGAACCCGTGTGCCGGCCGGTGCCCGTGCCGGCGGTTCGTGGTCGAGCGACCACATCGGCACGTCGGTGCGGCCGATGAGCTGCCAGCCGCCGGGGGAGACGCGAGGGTAGACGGCGCTGAACTCGCCCGCGAGGGCCACGGCGCCGCTCGGCACAGCGGTGCGCGACGCGCTCCGGCGTGGCAGGTCGAGCGACGGTTCGGTGCCGGTGAGGTAGCTGAAGCCCGGGGCGAAGCCACAGAACGCGCTCGTCCAGAGCTGGCCGGTGTGCCACGCGATCAACCGGTCGCGGTCCATGCCCGTCAGGGCGGTGACCTGGTCGAGGTCCTCGCCGTCGTAGACCACCGGGATGACGAGGGGGTCCGCGGCGCTCGCCGCATCGGCGTCGGTGGCGGGTGCGACCCGTTCGAGTGCGCTGCGGAGCCGTGTGGCGTCGGTCGTCGCCGGGTCGAAGCGGAGCAGCAGCGTCCGTGCGCCCGACACGACCTCGGTCAGGCCCCGCAGCCGAGCCTCGGCCAGCCCCGTACGGAACGCGACGACCTGCTGCAGGGAGTCGAAGGTGGCGAGCAGGGCGGCGCGGCCGGCGGGCCGGAAGTCCACGCCGGTCACGGTGCGGCGGGTGCGAACGGCGCGATCGTGACACCGTGCTCGGTCAGGGTCGCTCGGATCGCACGGGCCATCGCGACGGCACCGGGGGAGTCGCCGTGGACGCAGACGGAGTCGGCGCGGACCCGCAGCTCGGAGCCGTCGACGGCGGTCGCGACGCCCTCGGTGACCATGCGGAGGACCCGGGCGGCGACCTCGTCCGGGTCGTGGAGCACGGAGCCCGGCTTGCTGCGGGACACCAGGGAGCCGTCGGGTTCGTACGCGCGGTCGGCGAAAGACTCCGCCACCGCACGGAGCCCGTGGCGTTCGGCGGCGAGCAGGAGTTCGGAACCCGGCAGCGCGAGCACCGCCAGCGAGCCGTCCACGTCGGCGATCGCCCGGACCACGGCCTCGGCCTGGACCGGGTCGGCGCACGCGGTGTTGTACAGGGCGCCGTGGGGCTTGACGTAGGTGACCGCTGTTCCGGCGACCCGTGCCGTGGCGGCCATCGCGCCGAGCTGGTGCACGACGTCGGCGTGGAGTTCGTCCGCGGTGACGTGCACCGGTCGGCGACCGAAGCCGGCGAGGTCGCGGTAGGCGACGTGCGCCCCGATGGCGACACCGCGCTCGGCGGCGGCGCGGGCGGTGGCGAGCATGATCGTCGGGTCGCCGGCGTGGAATCCGCAAGCGATGTTCGCGCTCGACACGACGTCGAGCATCGCGGCGTCGTCGCCCATGGTCCAGGCGCCGAAGCCCTCGCCGAGGTCGCTGTTCAGGTCGATCGTCGTCACGGGGACTCCCTGTCGTCACGGGTTGTTGAACAATCTACCGAGCGCGCGGCGCCGTGTCACCTGATTCCGAGCAGCGACACGTAGCGTCCGAGGTCAGCACCTGCCGGGGGCGTCGCCCTCGGTTCGACCACTGCACTGGAGCAGACCATGACCGACAGCAGCAACACGCACGACGACGACACCAAGGCCCCCGTGAACGACTCCGAGGGCACCGAGAAGCCGGGCGGGCTCGGCGACGACAACACCATCCCCAACGACCCGGACGGCCTGGCCGCTGGGCACGTCGGGGACGACTCGCACTTCAACCCGGAAGAGGACGGGGAGCAGTAGGGGGCGCTCGTCGACTCGGAACGACGTCCTCGTCGTCGCACGACATCGAGGACGTCGTTCCGCGTCGACACCGCGCCGACACCGACGCCAGCGCCAGCAGCGCTCGGGGGTCAGGGCTGCGGCAGCCGGCGACCGAACACTGCGCTCAGGAACCGCGCGAAGCGGGACTCCGGCACCTCCGCGGTCTGCACCGCCCGCGTCGGCGACCGGTACGCCAGGTCGTGCAGCATGTTCCGCTTCGAGCCGTCCCAGTTCGCGAACAGGTAGGTGCCGCCGATGAACGACATGCTCCGGACCGGTGTCCGCTTCCACGAGTCGGCGGCGACGTAGTAGCCGGTGTGGCCCGAGCTGATGTGCTGGATCACGGTGTCGACGTCGATGACGCTGGTGGTCGTCACGACGGCGGTGATGCCCGTGCGGTCACGGGCGACGTACTCGATCAGGTGTTCGGTCACGGTGGGACTCTTCGTCGCAGAGGCGGGACGCCACGACGGTGAACGTGGCGAAGGGTGTTCGGAACCGCCGTTGCTTCCGACAGCAGGATACGTCCGCTTCGTCGTGCCGTCACCGGAATGTCCAGCGGTCGCATCCGCTTCCGTGGTCAGCCGGGTCGTCGGACCATCCAGGACGCGATCCGGTCGACGGCGGCCGCGAAGTCGCTGCTGGCCGGACGGTTCAGGAAGGCGTGCCGGCTGTCGGGCAACACCTCGCGCTCGAGGTCGACCCCGGCTGCGCACAGCTGCCCGGCGAACAGGTCGCCGGATGCGCGCATCGTGTCCCGCTCGGCGTCGAGCACCAGCGTGCGCGGGAACGCGTCGAGCTCCTGTGGTGCCGGGAACGCTCCGGCTCCGAGCGGCCCGGCGTAGGTGCGGTTCGCGGCGTCGAGCAGCAGCGGAGCGTGCGTGATGCGCCGGTGCCCGCGCACGAGCCGCTGCACTGCTCGGTCGCGGGGTGTCCGCGCGTGGAAGAACCCGTAGGCGAGCACCGCACCGGCGAGCGGGGGCGCGGCCGGGATCGCCGTGGCCGCCAGACACGCTCCAGCGCTCGCGCCGCCCAGCAGCAGACCGGCGGGACACTCCGTCGCGAGTCCGCGGAGCACCGCCACGACCTCGTCACGTGCATGCGGCGCACGGCGGCGCGCTCGGGTGCCCGTCCGACCGATCCAGGGCATGCCCGGCAGTGGACCGAGCCGGTAGTCGACGGTGACGACCGGGACGCCGCGGGCACCGAGCGCTCGAGCCACGGCGTCCGACTCGGGCAGGTCCAGGTCGCCGCGGAAGAACCCGCCGCCGTGCAACCAGACCAGCGTCGGCGCGGTCCGGGCGTCCGCAGCCCGGTACCGCCGGATCGGCACCGGGCCGTGGGGACCCGCGAGCACGTCGTCCACGACGTCGACCATCCCCGCTGTTCCCCCCATGCCAGCAGACTACGGGCCGGTAACGATGCGAGCGAGGCAGCTGTCGACGGTCCACGGTGGAGGGGTGCGTGGATCGAAGAGTGCCCTGTTCCTGACCGGCGCCGCCCTGGTGGCCCTGCTGACCGGGTGCTCGGGCGGTGGAGGCGGCGGCGAGGGCGGTGACGCGACCCCGACCGTCACCGAGACCGTGACCGCGGCACCGACGGAAACAGCGGCCGCCCCGACGCCGGCGACCACGCCGACCCCCACGCCCACCCCCACGTGTGGACCCGCGAGCGGCGCCGAGGCAGCGGCATCGGGGATCGCCGCGCTGCCGTCGCCCGCCGGCCTCGAGGGCACGAAGTGGGACGCCGCGAACGCCGACTCCTCCGGCTACGACGCCTGCGCGGCGCTCTCCTGGTCG
The DNA here is from genome assembly GCF_019844075.1 of Curtobacterium sp. TC1. Classification (NCBI taxonomy): domain Bacteria; kingdom Bacillati; phylum Actinomycetota; class Actinomycetes; order Micrococcales; family Microbacteriaceae; genus Curtobacterium; species Curtobacterium sp. TC1. Next base: position 3,321,456 of record NZ_CP081964.1, on the reverse strand, counting down.
GTGGTCTCGCCCGAGATGGCCACGGCCGGCTCGCCGTACGCGATCCTGCTCTTCCACCAGGGCCGGTACCTCGGCACCGCGACGTCCGAGCAGTACGCGTTCGAGCCGGCGGTCGAGCGGTTGTCCGACGCCTCGATCTCCGTGACCTACACCTACGCGAAGGCGAACGAGGCGAACGCGGACGCATCCGGTCGCACCACGGCGACCTACATCTGGAACGACGGCACCGAACGCGTCGACATGACCGGCGAGGTCCCGCCCGCTCAGGGCTGATCGGCGGCAGCACCCCGACAGCCGAGTTCGCGCTGCAGGGCGCGGAGGACTCGAACGATCGTCGCGAGCTTGTCCGGGCCGCCTTCGAACCCGCGTCCGAGCGCTGGTCGCGGCTCCACCACGACGTCCTCGCCGACCGTCGTGCTGATCCAGACGCCGAAGTCGACCCGTTGTCCGCGTGCGTCCTTCGTGGCGACGGAGAACTTCCGGATGTGGGTCCAGGGCAGGTCGAACACCGGCTCCGCCCGGGACGGTGCCCTCGCCGTCGCGCAGCCGCTGCACCCACCGCTCGCCCGCGTACTCCACCGCACCATCCTGCCCCGCTGCACCGCACGACGGCCGCGGGCACGAGATGCTGGTCCCATGCAGTTCGCCCGCACCGCCGCACCAGGTGTCGCCGTCGCCGTCGCGATCGGCCTCGTCGCCACCCTGGTCGGCACGGTCGTCCCGGTCGTGGGCGGCCCCGTCCCCGCCGTCCTGCTCGGCGCGGTGCTCGGTTGGCTCGTCCGTCGGCGCACCGGTGGCAGCCTCGCCGTGCTCGCTCCTGGCGTCAAGTTCTCGTCGAGCCGTGTGCTGCAGTTCGCGGTGGTCCTGCTCGGCGCGCAGCTGTCGATCGGCGAGGTCCTGCGCATCGGCGGCGCGACCCTGCCGGTCATGCTGACGACCCTTGTGGTGTGCCTCGGTGCCGCCTGGGGGATCGGCCGTCTGCTGCGGGTGTCGAGCGCCCTCCGCACCCTGATCGGCGTGGGGACCGGGATCTGCGGTGCGTCCGCGATCGCGGCGGTCACGCCCGTCATCGGTGCGGTCAGCGCGGACGTCGCCTACGCGATGTCGACGATCTTCCTCTGCAACATCGCCGCGGTGTTCGCCTTCCCCCTGCTCGGCCACGCCCTCGGGCTCAGCCAGCACGCCTTCGGCGTCTTCGCGGGGACGGCGGTGAACGACACGTCGTCCGTCGTCGCCGCCGCGACGGTCTACGGTCGCCAGGCGACCGACACCGCGGTCGTCGTGAAGCTGGTGCGGACCCTGATGATCATCCCGATCGTCATCGGGCTGGCCGGCCTGGAGGCCCGACGCGCCTCCCGTGAGCAGCTCACGCCCGACACGGGGTCGCGCAGCGGGTTCCGCGTGTTCCGGTTGGTCCCGTGGTTCCTGATCGGGTTCCTCGTGGTGGTGCTGCTCCGGACGGTCGGGGTGCTGCCGGCTGGGGCTGCCCCGGGGTTCTCGACCGCGGCGTCGTTCCTCATCACGGTGGCGCTCGCCGCGATCGGCTGCTCGACGGACTTCGCGGCACTGCGCCGTGCCGGGTTCCGTCCGATGCTGCTCGGCATCGCGCTCTGGGTGTTGGTGGCGGGCACGAGCCTCGGGGCGCAGGCGGTGTTCGGCCTGCTGTAGGTCGGGGCGGGCAGGGTCTGCGGTCGTCTGTCACCTCGACGAGCTGCTCGCCGCTCGCGGCATGACGCTGACCGAGCTCGCCGACCGGGTCGGGGTGACCGTGATGAACCTGTCGGTGCTGAAGAACAACCGGGCACGCGCGATCCGCTTCTCCACGCTCACCCGGCTCTGCCAGGAGCTCGGGTGCCAGCCGGGCGACGTCTTCTCGGTGCGCGCGGACTGATGACAGGAGGCCCGGATCACGTGAGCCGACCTGCTCACGTGATCCGGGCCTCCCGTCCGATCTGCGGGGTCGGCGGCGTCAGCCGCGCAGCGCCTCCGTCAGCTTCACGCGACTGCCCGTCCGCAGCAGCGCGTTCTCGTAGACGCGGGCGCCCACCAGGACGACCAAGACCACCGCGGCGACCACGATCAGGAGCGACAGGATCGGCTCCCACCACTCGGCCGTACCCAGGAAGATCCGCATCGGCATGCCGATCGGAGCGCTGAACGGGACGTACGACATGATGCCGAGCACCGTCGGGTTGTTGTACGCGACGATGATCAGGATGTACGGGATCATCACGAGCATCATCACCGGGGTGGTGACGCTGCCGACGTCCTCCTGACGCGACACGAGCACGGCCGCCGCGGCGAACAGCGACGCGATGAGCACGAAGCCGACGGCGAAGAACCCGACGAACCACAGGATGCTCGGGCCGAGCATCGAGAACATGTTGTCCTGCCCGGTGACCGCCAGGGCGACGACCGCGGCGACGGCCACGGCGACGATCTGCGCGAACGCCATGACGCTGTTGCCGAGGACCTTGCCGGCGAGCAGCGCCCTGGCCGAGATTGCGGACATCAGGATCTCGACGACCCTGGTCGACTTCTCCTCGACCACGCTCTGCGCGATGGACTGACCGAACGTCACGGCCGAGGCGAAGTACACGACGCCGAACGCGATGGCGATGAGGTAGACGAGTCCGCCGGGCAGCGCGTCCGGGTCGAGCAGCTCGATCCGCGGCGTGACGCTCAACGCGGAGACGACGTCGGTCGGTGCCTCGTCGAGGCCGACGACCTTGTACCCGAGCGGGTCGTCGGACGGCACGATCGCGGCGTCCACGTCGCCGTTCTGCACGAGCCGTTCGGCGTCCGCCACCGAGGTGGAGTCCGTGACGTCGAGGCCCGTGGTGGTCGGCAGCGAGACGCCGTCGACGACCGCGACCGGCGTGGTGTCGTCGGCGGTGGCCTTCCCGACGATGCCGCCGACCACGATGGACGCGACGACCATGCCGATCAGGATGAGGGCGGAGACCACGAAGGCCTTGCTGCGGATGCGTGCCTGGATCTCGCGTGCGGAGACGAGCCGCACGGCCTGCACGAAGGAGTCGTTCATCGGATGACCTCCCGGAAGACCTCGCTGAGCCGCGGGACCCGCGGGGCGAACGAGCCGACGGTGCCGTGCTGCACGGCCCGCTGCAGGACGTGTTGGGCGGTGGCCGGGTCGGCCTCGAAGACGGCGTAGCCGCCGTCGAACTCGCGGACCGTCACACCGGGCTCGTCGCGGAGCCAGGCGACGTCGCCGTCGACCAGCAGCTCCCAGGCGGCGGGGCCGGCCTGCTTGCGGAGTTCGTCCTGCGGGCCGGCGGCGCGGATGGTGCCGCCCGCGATCACGACGACGTCGTCGCAGAGCCGTTCGACGACGTCCAGCTGGTGGCTCGAGAACAGCACCGGGACCCCGCGCGCCGCGGTCTCGCGCAGGACTCCGAGCACCGTGTCGACCGCCATCGGGTCGAGGCCGGAGAACGGTTCGTCGAGCACCAGCACCTCGGGGTCGTGCGCGAGGGCCGCGGCGATCTGCACCCGCTGCTGGTTGCCGAGCGAAAGCTTCTCGACGGCGTCGTCGGCGTGACCGGTCAGTTCGAGCCGTTCGAGCAGCTCGGTGGTGCGCGTGGTCGCTGCGCGCTGGTCCACGCCGTGCAACCGGGCCAGGTAGGTGATCTGCTCGGCCACGGGCATCTTCGGGTAGAGGCCGCGTTCCTCGGGCATGTAGCCGAACCGGCGGCGGTCGGCGGGCCGGACCTCGGTGCCGTCGATCGAGACGGATCCAGCGTCGGCCTGCAGCACGCCGAGCATGATGCGCATGGTGGTCGTCTTGCCGGCGCCGTTGCCGCCGACGAACCCGGTGAGGCGGCCGTCGCCGACCGTGAACCCCACGTCGTCGAGCACCCGGTGGCCGCCGAAGTGCTTCGTCACCCCTTCGATGGTGAGCATGTCGTACCCCTCTCGCGACGGCCTGCGCCGCCTGCGTCGACGCTACCGACCGGGAGGCACGGGTCGCCTCCGCCGTCCGGCGGGACTTCGGCGGATGGTCGGCTCCACCGCACGGGGGAGGGGGCGGGTCGGTCCGGTGGGCCGGGTCGGCACGGTGCTGGGTTGTTCGGCCCGTGGGGCTCCGGTTGCTCGGTGCGTCGTCGTGGCGGGGCACGGTGCGGTCAAGGCTGCACGGGGTGAGCGAGGGTGCACGGTGCGGGCGTAGTGCGAGCGCGGCACCGTGCGGACTTGTCCGGCCGGTGCCGGATCGATCGGCCTCGGTCAGCCGGCGACGCCGTGCTCGAACGCCCAGACGACCGCCTGGATGCGATCCCGCAGCGCGAGCTTCTGCAGCACGTTCGACACGTGCGTCTTCACGGTGGCGTCCCCGACGTACAGCTCGGCGGCGATCTCCGCATTGCTCAGGCCCCGGGCGAGGAGCCGCAGCACCTCCGTCTCCCGCTCGGTGAGCCCGGCGGATGCGAGGGCGGCGTCGCCGGACCGGTCGGGGGCGCGACCGCTCGCCACCGGCGCCGCCGTCGCCCGGCTGATCACCCGCCGCGTGACGTCGGGCGCGAGCAGGGCGTCCCCGGCGGCGACGGTCCGGACGGCGTCGATCAGCCGTTCGGGGGAGGCGTTCTTCAGCAGGAAGCCACTGGCACCCGCCTCGAGCGCTTGGAACAGCGCGTCGTCGCTGTCGAACGTCGTCAGGATGAGCACCGCCGGCGGGTCCGGCAACGCTGCGATCCGCCGCGCCGCCTCGAGCCCGTCGACGCCGGGCATCTGCACGTCGAGGCACACCACGTCCGGCTGCAGGGCCCGGACGGCCTCGACCGCACGGGCACCGTCGGGCGCCTCGCCGACCACCCGGAACCCCGGCTCGGACTCCAGGATCACGCGGAACCCGGCCCGCACCAGCTCCTGGTCGTCGGCGAGCACGATCGTCAGGTCGGTCGTGTCGACCGCGTCGTTCACGTCGTCGGCAGCCATGCCCGCACCAGGTAGCCTCCCCGGGCGCGTGGCCCGATCTCGATCCGTCCGTCCACGGCGGCGACCCGCTCCCGCATGCCGACGTGCCCGAGGCCGCTGCCCGACGGGTTCCGCGCCGCGCGTTCGCCGTGGCCGTCGTCGGTGACCTCGACCTCGACACCGTCGTCCAGGTACCGCAACCGGACGTCGGCGCGGGCGGTGGGGCCGGCGTGCTTGAGGACGTTCGTCACGGCCTCCTGCACGATTCGGTACGCGACGGCGGCGACCGTCGGCGGCACCGGACGCTCGTCGCCCACGACCACGTACTCGGTCGGGTGACCGGCGACCCGGGCCGACTCGGCGAGCTCACCGATGCGCGCGATGCCCTCGGTGCTCGGACCGTCCCCGACACCGGGGTCCCCGGCCCTCGGTTCGTCGACCGACCGCAGGGTGCCGAGCATCCGCCGCAGCTCTTCGACTGCGGTGCGCGCACTCTCCTCGACCACGCCGAGCGACGCCGTCGCCTGTGCCGGATCGCGGTCGATGACGCGTCGGGCGGCACCGGCCTGCACGCCCATCAGGGACACGTGGTGCGCGACGACGTCGTGCAGTTCGCGGGCGATCCGGACCCGTTCGATGGTGACGGCCTGGGCTGCGCTGCGCTCCCGTTCGGCCGCGAGCTCCGCGGTGCGTTCGTCGAGCTGGTGCCGCGCCACGGCCGAGGCCCACGCCCGGTTGCCGGCGTACCAGGCGGCACCGAAGTAGATGACGTTGATCACGATGTTCAGCAGCGAGTACGCGATGTACGGCGGGATGAGGGCGCCCTCGTCGTTCGGTAGCGCGTTCGGCACCGCCCACCCGAACGAGATCGCGATGAACAGCCACGCGAACATCCCACCGATGACGACCCACCGGACCGCCTCGGCCCGCACCCGGTCGGAGCACCACGCACCGACCGAGTACAGCGAGATGAACAGGGTGAAGTTGACCAGGAACACCTCGGGCACGTGCAACAGCTGCGTGGCCGCGAACGCCAGCGCGGACACCACGGCGGCCGACATCGGGAACCGACGGCGGAACGCGATCGGGACCGCGTTCGCGACGATCATCAGGGCGGACACCCACCAGGCAGCCTGGTCGTCGCCGTAGGTCCCGGCCGACCCGTACAGGACCGTGGTGACGGCCAGACCGGCGGCGAGCACCAGTGCGAGCACGGTGTCCTGCCGGTACTCGCGGCGCCCCACGGGCAGCCGTGACCACTCCGCCGTCGTCCCCATCCGCGAAACGCTAGCGGAATCCCGGTCCGTCGTGCATCGGCTTCGTGGCGCTCAGGTCAACTGTCGGGTTCAGCGATCGTGCGGATCACGGCGAGGTGCCGCTCGAACGCATCCCGTCCTGAGTCGGTGACGGCAAGCCAGCTCCTCGTGCTCCTCCCCACACGGAGTCTGCGGATGCGGAGGAAACCGGCCTCTCCCAGGATGGCCGCCGCTTGGGACAGCGTTGAATCGCTGACCTCGAGTGCGTCCCGAACGACACCGAACTCCGCTTCGTCCACCGTCCTGAGCAGGGCGAGCAGCGAGAAGCGCACCGGCGAGTGGACGCGGTCGTCGAGTTGGTGCCGGGGATGGGTGCCGCCCGTCATCGACGGTGGGGCCGAGCCGCGGTCGCCGCCACGACGAGCGGAGCCGCGACGAGGAGCGAGATCGCTCCCCAGGCCACCAGCGACGCCGACTCGTCGAGTCCTCGGAGCAGCGCGGCGTCGAGCGGAGCGACAGCGAGGAGGTAGAGGACGCCCGTCGCAACCCAGGCGACGGTCATCAGTCGGTTGCCTCCGCGGGGGACGACCCGCCGGGTACTCGCGACGAGCCACAGCGCGATGACGAGGACCGCGACGACCGCGAGGACGGGCAGTCGAGGGGCGTTCAGTCCCTCCACCAAGAAGACGAAGGACGCGACCACGGCGGCACTGCAGAGGAACACCGGTGTCTGCCAGCCGCGCCCTTGCCTGAGCCGGGTCCCGACCTCGATTCCTCGGATGGAAGTGTTCATGTTCACAGATTGTAAACGTCACGCCGCCGTGTCGCAGATGTCCCAGCGGAACATCAGCTTCGCGGCGAACGCGTCGATCGCCGCTCCGCCGGGCGGGAGTAGCCTCCGGCCAACGAGCAGGGGAGACGTCATGCAGTTCCTCGTCAACGTCATCGACGACGGGCAGGCCGAGGCTGCCGGGCGCACGGAGTCCGCCACCCAGGCCGAGGCCGCTGCGGTCGACGCGCTGAACCAACGCCTGGGCGACGCCGTCGTGTTCGCCGCCGGGGTGTCGGCTCCGGCTGACGGCACCGTCGTCGACGCCCGTGGCGGTGACTCGGACACGACGCCCGGGCTGGTGGCCGACGCCCCCGGGTTCGTCGCGGGCTTCTGGGTCATGGAGCTGCCGGATGCCGAGACGGCGCTCCGTGTGGCGCACGAGGCGTCGCAGGCGTGCAACCGGAAGATCGAGCTGCGTCCACTCCTGTGACGGCGGCGTCACCGTGCGGGGGGCCTCCGCGCCTGCTGACCACGGCGGGTACGGCGCTCGCCGCCGTGACGAGCGCCCCGACCACGAACGTCGTCGCGTAGCCCGCGGTGCCGACGAGTGCCCCGGCTGCTGCCGCTCCGACGGCCTGCCCGAGCACGAGTGCGACGAAGAGCATCGACGTCCCTGCCGACGACCGCGCAGCGTCGAGTTCGGTCGTCCAAGCGATCAGCGCCCCGGTCGCGGCCGTGTAGCCCCAGCCGAACACGGCGCAGGCCAGCATCGCCACCACCGTGGCCTGCGGCGCGAGCCCGAGTGTGACGACGGCCACTGCCACGGCGCCCGCGGTCGCCGCCCAGAGCACCCGCGCGGGGAGTCCGCTCGTCCACCGTGCCGTCACGGCGACCGCGGCGCCGCCGACGCCGAGCGCGGTCCACGCCGACACGGACACCACGGCTGGCGCGCCGGCGTCGACCAGCGCCGATCGGCCGTACGTCCACACGACCGCAGACCCGGCGCCGAAGAGCAGTGCGAGCGTCAGGACCCGACGGTGCGCCGCGAGCCACGCGGTCCCCGGTGCGGCGGCCCGGTCGGCGCCGGACCCGCTCCCGCGCGACACAAGCAGCAGCACGACGCCGACGACGAGGGCGAACAGCCCGGACCACGCCCAGGTCGTCCGCCAGTCCGGCAGCAGCACGAGTGCGAGCACGCCGGCGGCGACCAGCCCCGGCCCGGTCCCCGAGTTGACGACCGCCTGCGCCGTTCCCTGCACGGACTCCGGCACCGTGCGCGACACGAGCTGCACGAGGGCCGGTGACGCGAGTCCGGCTCCGGTCGAGGCGAGCACCGCGGCGACCCCAAAGGTCCACGGCCCCGGTGCCGTCGCCATCGCGAGCGCGCCGACCCCGGCGAACCCAGACGCCGCGGCGACGAGCACACGGGGGGCCCGTGCGGCGACCAGGAACCCGACCACCGCGCCGACGCAGTACATCGCCGAGGCACCCGAGGAGACCCACCCGGCGGCGTCCGGACGCAGCCCGAGGTCACGTTCGACGTCGGGCAGGAAGAGACCGAACGCCAGGCGGACCAGCCCGTACGTCGCGGCGATCAGGGCCACCCCGCTGCCGAGGAACACCCACTGTCGTAACGAAAACGATCGTTTCACTTTTGAGAGCCTAGGGTGCATCCATGGCGATGCGTCCAGGAACCGAGCAGAAGCTGCTCGACGCGGCCGAGGAACTCTTCTTCACGCAGGGCATCGCCGCGACCCCGATCGACGCCGTGCTCGATCGCGCCGGGATCTCGAGCGCCACGCTCTACCGCGGGTACGCGAGCAAGGAAGCCCTGGTCGCTGCAGCACTCGAGCGCCGGCACGAGGACTGGCTCGCGACGTGGGACCGTGCGGTCGAAGCCGCTCCGGACGACCGTGGCCGCCTGCTCGCGGTGTTCGACGCGCTCGACGACTACCGGACCACCGCCGCCGGCTCACGCTGGTGCGCCTTCCTCGGGACCGCTGCCGAGTACGCGGACGCCCCTGCCGAGGTGCACGCGGTGCTCGACCGCGAGACCGGCGCGCTCCGCACCCGGCTGACGGCGCGGGCCGCGCCCGTCGTCGGCGATCGTGCCGGTGCCCTCGCCGACCAGCTGCTGCTCGTCGTCTCGGGGTACCTCGCGATGCGCCTGCGCGACCCGTCGGTCGGGACGTCGACGGCGCGCGCGGTCGCCGCAGCGCTCGTCCGAGCCGCCTGACCGCTCGTCAGCCCCGGGGTTCTCCGACACCACGCTCGGTACCCTGCCCGGTGTGCAGCGACTCTCCTCGACCCTCGCGATGCAGCGCGTGACCTCTGACGGAACAGTGCCCCTCGGATGACCCGTTCGCGTGCGGCGACGATCACCCGTCGCTCGCTGCTGATCGGTGGCATCGGCGTCGTCGCCGCTGGTGCAACCGCGGAGGCGGTCAACCTCGACCTGCTCCCGGGTCGGTCGACGATGTACCGCGTGCTCGGGCTGAACGGTGCCGACGGCACGATCCCCGATGTCGATCCGGTCCCCTCGGTCTCCGGCACCTTCGTGTCGGCGTCCAGGAAGGGGCGCACGGTCGGCTGGACCATCGCCGCCCCGGCGTCGGACACCCCGTTGCCCGTCGCCGTCGCGCTGCACGGCTACGGCGACGACCACGCGTCGTTCTTCGGGCGGGAGCTCGGCTGGGACCGGTTCCTCGCGGCGCACATCGCGGACGGTGGGGCGCCCTTCGCGATCGCCTCGATCGACGGCGGCAACCGGTACTGGCACCACCGCTCGGACGGGGACGACCCTGCAGCGATGGTCGTCGATGAGTTCCTGCCCCGGATCGCACGGCGCGGGTTCGACACCGACCGGCTCGCGCTGACCGGGTACTCGATGGGCGGGTTCGGTGCCCTCCGGCTCGGCGGGGTGCTCGGTGCATCCCGCGTCCGCGCGGTGTCGGCGATCAGCCCCGCACTCTGGACGTCAGCGGCGGACACCGCGCGCGGCGCCTTCGACGACGCGGCCGACTTCCGCGCGAACACCGTCCTGCGTCGGCGGCGCGCGCTCGACGGGGTCGCGGTGCGCGTCGACTGCGGCAACGGCGACGGGTTCGCACCGGCGGTCCACACCTACTTCGACGGGTTCGACGCGCCACCGGCAGGGGGCTTCGAACCCGGCGCGCACACCCACGGCTACTGGCGGCGCCTTGCGCCGCAGCAGCTCGCGTTCCTCGCTCGCCACCTCGGTCGCTGACCCGAGTCGCGCCCTGGACGCGCGCCGAGACGGACGGGAGGCCCGTGGCGGGCCCGCACCGGGCCTCCCGTCCGTCGACCGGTCGCGATCACGGCACGCGGAACGTGACGAGGAGCGCTCAGGCGCGCCCGCGGTTCCGGCGCCGGATCTCCTTCGGAGCCCGTCCGGCCATGAAGGACCTCGCAGGGTCGACGAGGAACCCCTGTCGCAGGGCCTCTCGGCCGACGAGCATCCGGAACCCCATCTGGTCGCGGTTGCTCAGGGTGACCTCGGACTCGACGGCGCGCCCCGCCAGGGTGATCGTGGTGAGCACGACGATGCGTTCCTGGGTGTGCCCGGTCGAGCTGCGGATGACGCGCCGGTCGTGTACAGCGCACTCGATCGTGACCGCATCGGCATCGGTGTCCTGCCAGGGGTGCACCGAGAACCGCACCCGGTCACCGGGCAGTTCCTCGAGGTCGAACGCGTGCAGTGCCGAGCTGCGCGCACCGGTGTCGAGCTTGACCTTGATCCACGGCAGCCCGAGGTCCGGCAGGCCGGCCCACTCGCGCCAGCCGGCGACGACGAGCCCGCCGTCGGGGGACTTCGGAGCACGCGCCATGGCCCCATCTTGTCGTACGCCCGACGGCAGTGTCCGCGTGCTTTGATGGACCGTCGCCGTCGATCCGACCCCGCGGAGAACCCCTCGATGAAACTCGCCATCCTGTCGCGCGCCCCGCAGGCGTACTCCACCCAACGCCTCCGTGCGGCAGCGCTGGACCGCGGTCACGAGGTCAAGGTGCTGAACACCCTGCGCTTCGCGATCGACCTGTCCGGCGAAGACCCGGACCTGCTCTACCGCGGCAAGCTCCTGTCCGACTACGACGCCGTCCTGCCCCGGATCGGCAACTCGATCACCTACTACGGCACCGCGGTCGTGCGGCAGTTCGAGCAGATGGACGTCTACACGCCGAACACCGCGACGGGCATCACGAACTCACGGGACAAGCTCCGGGCGAACCAGATCCTGTCCCGGCACCACATCGGCATGCCCGCGACGACGTTCGTGAACAGCCGGGCCGACGTCCGCGGCGCGATCGAGCGGGTCGGCGGCGCTCCGGTCGTCATCAAACTGCTCGAGGGCACGCAGGGCATCGGGGTGATCCTGGCACCGGAGGAGAAGGTCGCCGAGTCCATCGTCGAGACCCTGCACTCGACGAAGCAGAACGTCCTGATCCAGTCGTTCATCTCGGAGAGCCGTGGCCGCGACATCCGTGCGCTCGTCGTCGGCGACCGGGTCGTGGCCGCGATGCGCAGGACGGCGTCAGGGGACGAGTTCCGGTCCAACGTGCACCGCGGCGGCACGGTCGAGAAGGTCACGCTGTCGCCCGAGTACGAAGCGGTGGCTGTCCGGTCGGCGCAGATCATGGGCCTCAAGGTCGCCGGCGTCGACATGTTCGAGGGCAACGACGGCCCACTGGTGATGGAGGTCAACTCGTCACCGGGGCTCGAGGGCGTCGAGCGTGCGACGGGCCTCGACGTCGCCGGCGCGATCATCGACTTCATCGGCAACCAGGTCGCCTTCCCGGAGATCGACGTGCGCCAGCGGCTCAGCGTCTCGACGGGCTACGGCGTCGCCGAGCTGCTCGTGCACACCAACGCCGACCTGGTCGGGAAGACGATCAAGGAGTCCGGGCTCTGGGACCGGGACATCACCGTGCTGACCCTGCACCGGGGCGCGACCGTCATCCCGAACCCGCGCAGTGGGGTGACGCTGCAGGCAAGTGACCGGCTGCTCTGCTTCGGCAAGCTCGAGGAGATGCGCTCGATGGTGCCGGACCGTCGACGCCGTCGGAGCACGATCCGGAAGCTCCCGAAGGACGCCTGACACCGCGCGTCCAGCCGAGCCGGACTGCACACACAGGCGAAATGAGGAAGTATGTGTCGGTGACGATCATGACGGAACGGCCGGTCGACCAGGCAGCGAACGGGCAGCGGGCGGCGAGCAGTGAACCCGAGCAGCCCGGCAACGCCACGGCGAAGCACCACAACGTCTCGCTGCTGTCCGTGGCGACGACCACCGCCGAACGCGTGACGACCTCTGCTGACATCGAGGCCCGGCTCCGCGGCGTGCTCCGTCGACTCCGTCTGCCGATGGGCCTGCTCGAGCGCGTCGCCGGTGTGATCGAGCGTCGCAACTGGGGCGAGGGCCAGACCTTCCAGGACGCCGCCATCGACGCCGGTCGTCGCGCCATGGCCGAGGCGGGTGTGCGTCCCGACGAGATCGGGCTGCTCATCAACACCTCGGTGACCCGTCCGCACCTCGAGCCGTCGGTCGCCGTGCGCCTGCACCACGGGCTCGGCCTGCCGTCGTCGGCGATCAACTTCGACATCGCGAACGCGTGCCTGGGCTTCGTCAACGCCATGAGCGTCGCGGCGGGCATGATCGACTCCGGTCAGATCAAGTACGCGCTCGTCGTCGACGGCGAGGACGCCGACCAGGTGCAGCTCAACACCATCGACCGTCTGAACCAGGGCGGCCGGAACCGCAAGGACTTCATGAGCGAGTTCGCCAGCCTGACCCTCGGGTCCGGCGCCGCGGCCGCCGTGCTCGGCCCGGCGGACCTGCACCCCGAGGGCCACCGGATCGTCGGCGGCGTCACCCGCGCGGCGACCCAGTGGTACGACCTGTGCGTCGGCAGCGTGGACGGCATGTTCACGGACGCCAAGATGCTGCTCAAGGGCGGCATGGAGCTCGTCGTCGCCGCGTGGACCGAGGCCCGCGCCCACTTCGACTGGGCGAACATGGACCGCTACGTCCTGCACCAGGTCTCCGACGTGCACACCAACGCGTTCGTCGAGGCCATCGGCATCCCGCGCGACAAGGTCCCCACCACCTACCAGCGGTTCGGCAACGTCGGTCCGGCGTCCATCCCGATCACCCTGGCCGACGAGGTCGAGTCCGGCGGCATCCGCCGCGGCGACCGCGTGTTCCTGGGTGGCGTGGGCTCCGGCATCAACACGGCGATGATGGAACTGCACTGGTGAGGTCCCGGCTGCCCCGCGTCGCCGCGAGCACGGCTCCGGCGACGCAGCCGCCCTCCCTGCCCGGTCTCGACCCGGCGTGGTCACGCCTGGTGACGGTTCCGGAGTGGTCCGAGAGCCGCTCGGGAGGTGGGCCCACGCGGGCCGGTTCCGGGGCGTCGCGGAGCTTGCGGAGCGACGTTCCGGCCGAGCCCGTGGGGACGGATCGCGCCGCGCGCACCTGGCACCTCCTCGACACGGCCGGGTCCCTGGCCGCGCTCGGCGTGGAACCGGTCGGCACCATCCTGTGCGTGCACGGCAACCCGACGTGGTCGTACCTGTGGCGGTCGGTGCTCCGCACCTCGCTCGAGGTCGCCCGCGCCGGTGGTCCGGCGTGGCGCGTGGTCGCCGTCGACCAGCTCGACATGGGCTTCTCGGAGCGCACCGGCGTCGAACGGGGGCTGCCGCAGCGCGTCGCGGACCTCGGCGCCCTGACCGACGAACTCGGACTGACCGGCCCGGTCGTCACCCTCGGCCACGACTGGGGCGGCGTGGTGTCGCTCGGCTGGGCCGTCGACCACCCCGACGTCCTCGCCGCGGTGATGACGTGCAACACCGCCGTGCACCAGCCCGACGACGCCCCGATCCCCGCGCCGCTGCGGCTCGCCCTGGGCCCGGGGCTGCTCGGCCGAGCGACCGTGGTGACGCCGGCGTTCCTCGAGACGACGCTCGGCATCGCGCACCCGAGGCTCGAGCGTGCCGTGGCCGACGGCTACCGTGCGCCCTACCGCGGTGCCGCCCGACGCGGCGGCATCGGGGGCTTCGTCGCGGACATCCCCGTCGACGCCCGGCACCGGAGCGCGCCCGAACTCGACCGCATCGCCGCCGGGGTCGCGGCGCTCGAGGTCCCGGCGCTGCTGCTCTGGGGTCCCCGCGACCCGGTGTTCCTGGAGCGCTACCTCGACGACCTGTCCGAGCGGCTGCCGCACGCCGACGTGCACCGCTTCGAGGGCGCGGGCCACCTGTTGCCGGACGACGCCGACGTGGCGGGCGCGGTGTTCGACTGGATCGGCGACCGCCTGCCGGACGGACACGTGCCCGAGACGGTCCCCACGGGCCTCCCGGTCGACGACCACCAGTCGACCGACGTGAGCCGCCCGCTCGGCGCCGCGCTCGAGGACCTGCGCGACAGCGACGAACCCGCCCTGGTCGAGATGGCTGCTGCCGGCGGTCCCCGCACGATCACGTGGCGCCTGCTCGCACGTCGGGTGGACGAGATCGCCGCCGGGCTGGACGACCTCGGTGTCCGGAGCGGCGACCGGGTCTCGCTCCTCGTCACCCCCGGAGCCGACCTGACGGCCGTCCTGTACGCCTGCGTGCGGATCGGCGCGGTCGTGGTCGTGGCGGATGCCGGGCTGGGCCTGCGCGGCCTGACCCGTGCGGTGCGCGGAGCCCGGCCCGACTGGATCATCGGCGCGTTGCCCGGACTCGGAGCCGCCCGTGCGCTCGGCTGGCCGGGTCGCCGCATCGCGACCGTCCCGCTGCCCGCCCCCGCTCGGCGTGCCCTGCGCGTGGAGCACACGCTGGTCGACGTCGCCCGGCGCGGCGCCCGTCGACTCGCCCACGGCTCCGCGCTCCCCACGGTGCCGACGTCCGACGCTCCGGCAGCGATCCTGTTCACCTCCGGGTCGACCGGTCCGGCGAAGGGCGTCGTGTACACGCACGGACAGCTCGGAGCCGTCCGCGACGTCCTGGCGACCCAGTACGACATCGGGGTCGGCACCGGGCTCGTCGCGGGCTTCGCACCCTTCGCCCTGCTCGGTCCCGCCCTCGGGGCGCGGTCGGTGGCCCCGGACATGGACGTCACCGCGCCCCGCACCCTGACGGCCCGTGCCGTGGCGGCCTCGGTGGCCGCGGCGGACGCGACCGTGGTGTTCCTGTCGCCGGCGGCGCTGGCGAACGTCGTGGCGACGGCGACGGCGTCGGCGCTGGACGGTGCCGACCGTGCGGCGCTCGCACGCGTCCGGCTGTTCCTGTCGGCGGGTGCCCCGGTGTCCGCCGCGCTGCTCACCGCGGCGACGGAGCTGATGCCGAACGCGAGCGCGCACACCCCCTACGGCATGACCGAGGGACTGCTCATGACCGACGTCGACCTGGACGGCGTCCGTTCCGCTGCGGCCTCGGACGACGAGGGCATCTGCGTCGGCGCTCCGGCGGCGAACGTCCGGGTGCGGATCGCGCCGCTCGACGCCTCGGGCGCCGCGACCGGGGCGCTGACCGACACGGCGGGCGTCACCGGCGAGATCGTCGTCGCAGCACCGCACGTGCGCGACCACTACGACCGACTGTGGCGGACGAACCGGGTCGCGCGACTCGGCGTCGAGGACCCGCGCGGACACCGCACCGGCGACGTCGGACACCTGGACGCCTCCGGGCGCCTCTGGGTCGAGGGGCGGATGCAGCACGTGCTCACCACCCCCGACGGCGTCGTCACCCCGGTCGGACCGGAACAGCGCATCGAGGGCGTCCCCGGGGTCGGTCGTGCCGGTGTCGCGGGGATCGGCCCGCGCGGGACGCAGCAGGTCGTCGCGGTGGTCGAGACCACGAGCGGACGACGTGCCCGGCGTCCCGCCCTGGCGTCGCCGGCGTTGGCCGCGTCGGTCCGGGCGGCTGCCGGGGTCCCGATCGCCGCCGTGCTGACCGTGCCGGTGCTGCCGACGGACATCCGGCACAACTCGAAGGTCGACCGCACCCGGCTGTCCCGCTGGGCGACCGCGGTGCTGTCCGGCGGACGGATGACCCGGCCGTGACGGTCCTGGTGACCGGGGCCAGCGGGTTCCTCGGGCAGGCCACCGCCGCAGCCGTGCGCGACGCCGGGCACGAGGTCCGCACGTTCCAGCGGCGGCCCTCGGGGGTCGCGGGCGTGCAGGACGTCGCCGGCACGATGACCGACGACGCCGCAGTGGTACGCGCGGTCGACGGGGTCGACGCCGTCGTGCACCTCGCCGCGAAGGTCTCCCTGGCGGGTGACCCTGCCGACTTCGCTCGCGTGAACGTCGACGGCACCCGAGCGCTCGTCGACGCCGCACGTCGTGCCGGTGCCCGGCGCTTCGTGTTCGTGTCGTCGCCGTCGGTCGCGCACACCGGATCGTCGCTGGTCGGCGCCGGAGCGGGCGTCGCCGAACCGCAGCACGCTCGTGGTGACTACGCCCGCACGAAGGCCGCGGCCGAACTGCTCGCGCTCGACGCCGATGCTCCGGGGTTCGCCGTCGTCGCCGTCCGGCCGCACCTGGTGTGGGGACCGGGGGACACCCAGCTGATCGGCCGCATCGTCGAGCGGGCACGGGCCGGACGGCTCCCGCTGCTCGACTCCGGGGCCGCCCTGATCGACACCCTCTACGTCGACAACGCCGCCTCGGCCATGGTCGCGGCGCTCGAGCACGCGGCGGACGACGACGTGCACGGCAACGCCTACGTCGTCACGAACGGCGAGCCCCGGCCCGTCGCGGACCTGCTCACCGGGATCTGCGCGGCCTCGGGCGTCGCAGCACCCCGGTGGCACGTGCCGGCGTCTGTGGCACGGGTTGCGGGGTCCCTGGTCGAGGCCGTGTGGCGGGTGCGTCCGGGGCAGGACGAGCCACCGATGACCCGGTTCCTCGCCGAGCAGCTCTCGACGGCGCACTGGTTCGACCAGCGCCGCACCCGGGCCGACCTGCAGTGGGCGCCCTCGGTGTCGATCGACGAGGGCCTCGCGCGCTTGGCGGCGGCTCAGACCTCGTCGGCCGCCACGTAGACCCAGGCCGACAGACCCGAGGCGAGTTCGACCCGGATGCGCTGGTAGTCCGCGACCTCGTAGTCGTCGACCGCGCGGAGCTGCCACTCGTAGCCGAGGGTCAGGGTCGACCCCTCGACGACGTCGTCCGCAGAGCCGCGGCGGAGGATCGGGTGCAGGTCCGAGCCGCTGGTCCGGACCACCTCGGGGTCGGTTATCGCCACCCAGTCGAGCCGCCACCCGGGCAGCGTGTCCGGTGTGGTCGGGACGTGGTCGCCGAACAGCGACTCCTGCACGAGCGGCTGCCGCAGCGTGCCGTACGAGAACACCCGGTGCGTCTCACCCGGACGCGGCGTCGGGCGCTTGACGGGCCGGGGAGCGATCGTCGGGGTCGAGGTCCAGACGAGTGCGCCCGCGACCCCGGTCAGTCCGAGGTGGAGCAGTCCGACGACGACGAGGAGGATCCCCCAACCGACGCCGACGGCGATCGCGATGATGCCGACGACGAGACAGACGAGCGCGAACGCGCCGAGACCGATGACCCAGCGCTGGCCGTGGGAGAGACGCTTCACGTCGAGAGGCTAGCGGACCGGAGGCCCGGAGCACGCGCGCCGGTCGGCGGACGTGATCCGGGCCTCCCGGTCGTCAGCTGTGCCGTTTGGCGGCCTTGGCGATCTTCTTGCCCAGCTTCTTGCGGGCCTTGCGGGCGTGCGGATCGTTCCACGCCTTGCGGACGGTCTCGCCCTTGGACGTCTTGATCACCGGACGGTTCGCGCGCGAGCCGAACCAGAACCCGACGAGGACGATCAGGCCGATGACGATGATGCGGTTGCGCATTGTGGGACTCCTTGGTCGGTGGTGCAGGTGCCGGCGGTTCAGCCGGTGAAGCGTTGCCAGAGCTCGGTGACGATGGGCCACACGTCGCCGGCGCGGTCAGCGGAGCCGACGGCGACCAGGACCACGGGGACGATCGTGACGGCGATGCTCACCAGCACAGCGAGCACGACGGCGATCGTCGCCGTGGTGGTGTGCCGCCGGGTGAGCGCGAGCGCGAGGAGCGCCAACACGACGACCAGGCCGAGCACCGCGATCACCGTGACCCGGATGAACGGGAACGGGACGAGGCCCGCGGTGGTGGCCGTGACGCCGCCGAGGAAGCCGACCAGGGGCAGGAACGCCCCGAGCAGGACCCCGGCGACCAGGACCACGCCGATGCCACCCGCGATCCACACGCCGCGTGGCCGGGGCCGTCGGTCGCGGGGCCGACGACCGCCGGACCAGGCGGTGGTCACGGGCGGTCCGCGGCCGGCGTCGTCGGCTGGTCGGCGTCGCGGGCGGCTGCCCGCGCTGCCTCGCTGGCGTCGGCCGCAGCGTCGGCAGCGTCCTGCGCGGCGTCCTCGGCGGAGTCTGCGGCACGCACCGCTGCGTCGGCGGCGGTCTCACCGGCCGGGCCGGAGGTCGCAGCGGTGTCGTCGGCCGCAGCGGCCGTCCGTGCGCGGTCGGCTGCGTCGCGGGCGGTGTCCGCGGCGTCCCGGGCGTCCTCCGACGCCCGGTCGAGTGCGTCCGATGCGGCGTCGTGCACACGGCCTGCCGTGTCGGTCGTCGCGTCGACGGCCCGCTCCGCTGCGTCCGCGGTCGCGTCGGCGGCACGCTTCGTGGCGTCGGCGCTCGCGGCAGCGGCACGCTTCGTCGTGTCCGCGGTGGCGTCGGCTGCGCGTCGAGCGGTGTCGACCGTCGCGTCGGCGGCACGCTTGGTCGCGTCCGCGGTGGCCTCCGCAGCCTGCTTGGTCACGTCGGCCGTGGCGTCCGCGGCGCGCTTCGTCGCCTCGGCGGTGGCGTCCGCTGCCTGCTTCGTGGCATCGACGGTGGCGGATGCCACGCGCTTGGTGGTGTCGCTGGTCGCCTTCGCGGCGTCCTGCATCGCGTCGCCGACGGCAGAGGCGGCACGCTCGACGGGCGAGGGTTCGTCGTCGAACGGTCCGTGCACGTCGAGGACGCGGACGTCCACCGTCGTCGGCTTGGTCGAGACCTGACCGGCGGCAGCGGCCACCTGTCGGCGGACCTCGTCGGCGACCTCGCGGACGTTCCGCGGGTAGGTGACGATCACGGAGACGTGCACCGCGAAGGTGCCGTCCTCGTCGTCGACCTGGACACCGGCGGTGCCGGCGGAGCGGCCGAGCCGCTTCCGCAGTTCGTCGGCGGCTCGGGAGACGGTCCCGCCGAGGTGGTGCACGCCGGGCACACCGAGCGCCGTCTCCGCCGCGGTCCGCGCGATCAGCATCGCGGGGGTCGCGTCGTCGGGCAGCGGCTCCGTCAGTTCTGCGGGCAGGGCCACCTCGGTGACCTGCGTGTGCGCATGGGGGTCGTGCTGCATGGTTCCTCCTCGTTCGGGTCCGCGGAACGCATCGGGGCACTCGACGTCGCGAGTGCCCCGAGGCGCATCGAGCGTCCTAGTTCTTGAAGACGTCCTTGACGTCCTCGCCGGTCTTCTTGACGCTCGCGGAGGCCTGGTCCTTCTGGCCCTCGGCGACCTTGGAGTCGTCGTTCTGGGCCTTGCCCACGGCCTCCTTCGCCTTGCCGGCGAGGTCCTGTGCAGCGTTCTTGATCTTGTCGTCGAGTCCCATGACGGGTCCTTTCATCGGTCGGGCGTGCGCCCGATGGTGGGTGTTGCGTCGGTCTTCGGTGGGCCGGGAGGCCCGGGGTCGCGTCCGGCTGACGGGTGTCAGTGGACGCGGGTCGACTTCGCGAGCGCCGAACGGGTTCCACCGGTGAGGTGGACCAGGACGGGCACCTGGCGGCCGAGCGTGCGGTCGAGGACCGCGACGGCGCGGTCGACGGCGTCGAGCACCGAGACGGCGTCCCCGCCGCGGCGGACCGCGACGCGGATGCGAGCGGCACGCTGCTTGCGCACCAGGTAGGTGTCGACGCGGGAGCCGACGACGTCGCGGACCCCGGCGAGCTCGTGCTCGACGACGTCGCGGACGAGGGCGACGTTCACCGTGACGGCGTCCTCACCCGAGCGTTCGCGGACGGCGACGGACGTGCCGCCCCCACCGCGGGTGAACACCCAGACGAGGGCGAGCACGATCACGACGGCGCAGGCGACGGCGACGATCCAGAGCGAGGACGCGGGGACGTCCAGGTTGCTCGGCAGGTCGACGTAGGGCTTGATCGCGTCCTGCACGGCGGGCAGCACACCCGCGCCGATGGTGAGGCCGACGACGACGGCGACGAGGCCGAGGACGAAGAGGATGATCCGGTTCATGGTCCGGTTGCTCTTGGTCATGCGAGGGTCCCCTTCTCGTCGATGCGGACGCGGATGTTCTGGCCGAAGCGTTCGTCGAGACCACTGAGGCGGTCGCGGACGGCCGCCTGCACGGCCTGCTCGTCGACCGGGATGCCGGTGACGGGCACGATCCGGACGTCGGTGCGGCGACCGCGTGCGGTTGCCGAGGCGTTGCCCTCGGGGACCCCCGCTGCCGTCCCGGCGGCGTTGGCCGCGGTCGAGGCGACGATGCGGGTGTCGATGACGACGGCGCCGCGGTCGTGCTGGACGACGGAGCGGTGCTGGCGGCCCGGCTTGAGGGCCAGGACGATCAGCACGATGCCGAGGACCACGAGCACGACGGCGATGACCTCGGCGATCGTGACGAACGCGGCGTCGGGCTGCAGCGCGGCGTCGACGGCGGTCTGCGGGTCGGCGAGGAGCGGAGGCCGCCCGATCGCCCGCAGGACCGACTCCGTGCCGATCCACGCGGCGACCAGTGCGAGGACCACCAGCGCCACCGCCACTGCGGTCGAGCGGGAGCGGTGCACGCTCCGACGACGGATGCGTCGTTCGACGGAACCGTTGCTCATGATGGTCTCCTACCGGGTTCGGGACTCGCGCTCGCGCACGATCCCGGTGAGTTCGATGTGGGCACTGCCGACGCGGCGGCCGGTGAGTTCGCTCACGCGGCGCTTGACCTCGTCGGCGACCTGGGCCGAACGGGCGACGAGGTCGTCGCCCGCGGCGATGGGGCCGGTGACGTCGAGGGCCATCGCACCGGCCGCGTCTCCGAGACCGACCCTGACCCGCTTGGCGGGCGCGCCGAGCCGTTCGGCTGCGACGGCCCGCGCCAGCGAGGTCAGTGCACGAGCGGTGATCTCGACGCGGCCCGGGACGACGTCCGGGCCGGCGTTCACCGGGAGCTCCGGCGCCCGGTGAGCACGTCGGTCAGGGCGCCACGGTCGATCTTGCCGGTGGCGAGGGCGGCCACGAGGGCCCCGATCGCACCGAAGACGATGACGAGGACGAAGCCCCAGAACCCGAACTGCAGTGCGACGACTGCGAGGACGGCACCGATGAGGGCACCGATCAGTGTGTTGCTCATGCGACTCGCGCTTCCTTCTTCTCGTCGTTGTCGTTGTCGTCGTCGTCGCCCGGGATGAAGACGTCCTGGACGGTCACGTTGACCTCGGCGACCTCCATGCCGACGATCTGCTCGAGGGCACGTGCGACGCTGCTGCGGACGCCGTCGGCGACCTGCTGGAGCGACACCGGGTACTCGGCGACGATGACGATGTCCGCGGCGACCTGCTTCTCGCCGACCTCGACCTTGACGCCCTGACCGAAGTCGCGCTGGCCGATCGCGTCGCGGAGCGCACCGATCGCACGGGCGGCGCCGCCACCGAGCGAGTGCACGCCGTTGACCTCGCGGGCGGCGATGCCGGCGACCTTCGACACGACGGTGTCGTCGATGACGGTCTTGCCGGTGACGCCGCTGTTCGAGCCGGCGTGCGAGGTGGTCCGGGCCGCGGCGGTGGTGGCCGGGGTGGTGGTGGTGTCAGCCATGGTTCGTTCCTTCCGATTGACCCGCCGGGCGTTCCCAGCGGTTGCTGTTCACGGATGAGACGGGCTGCACCAGAGATTCGTCACACATGACTTTCCGGATTCGGCAGAAATCCAGGAATCCGCGGGGACACGGGGATGTGGCTGTACCCCCTGGCCGTCCACTCAGGCGGTTTCGCGCGTTCCGTCCACCGCGTTGCGTTCTGCAGCGGCGCGGATCGCCCGGGCGCACGCCATCGGGGACTCGCCTCGCTCGGCCCGGAAGAGCTGCTGCAGCCGTCGCGGCAGGACCCCGGCGGCGTCGGCGATCTCCTGCAGGGAGAGGTCCTCGGTGGCGTGCTGCTCGATGAAGGAGACGGCGCGGCGGACGCGCCACGAGGACCGGCCGCTGTCCGGTCGTGCGGACAGGGAGGCGCGGCGGGTGGCGGCAGAGTCCTCGCCGAACCGCTCGCGGTAGGCGGTGGCGAACCGACCAGGGTTGGTGAAGCCCCACCGGCGCGCGACCACGGCGACGCTGTCGGCGTTGGGGGATCGGTCGTCGCCGGCACGCAGGAGCTCGCTCCGGACCCGGTCGAGCCGGTGCTCGCGCAGGAACTGGTGCGGCGTCGAGTCCAGCGTGCGGGCGAACACGTCCTGCAGGCCGCGCTGGCTGAGTCCGCACGCCGCGGCGATCTCCGACACCGCCGGACGCTCGGCCGCGTGCCGCTCGACGTACCGGATCGCGTCGCGCAGGCGGTTCGCGACGGGGACGTCGTCACCGCGGTTGCGGATCGGGAAGGTGTCGAGCACGACGATCGCCAACCGGCGGTTCAGCGCGGTCCGCATCGGACCGACCACGCGGTCGTCGACGAGTGCCGGGCCGAGCTCCCCGATCAGGTGGCGCAGCGGTTCGCGGCGGGCGATGACCTCGTCCTGCTGCTCGAAGAGGAGCGGGCCGTCCGGCAGCCGGTAGCCGAGGTCGCGCCCCACGGTCCGCAGGAACGAGTCCGCGATGTGCACCCCGTTGTAGACCGTGCCGTCCGACTCGAAGCGGTACGCCTCGGACGCGCTGGCGATGTAGGGGCTGCCCGGCTCGACCACCCGCGTGCGGTCGGGGAAGTGCATCTCGAGCCGGCCCTTGGTGAGCCAGAAGACCACGTGGTCCTCCCGCGCCCCGATGACCCCGCCGCGGCGCCCGCCCTCGGCACGCATGGTCCGTAGCGTGAGGTCGTCGTCGCCGACCACCGTGTACTCGTAGCGGGTGTCGTGGGTCGCGTACGTCTCGGAGGCGAAGCCGGACCCGTGGTACTCCGCCTCGAAGATGTCGGAGTAGTCCGAGCCGTCGCCGTCGGCGAACCGCAGCTTGCGGAAGCCGTTCGTCGTCGGATCGGTCATGGTCGAAATCATGACACCGACCGCGCGGCGAGGTGAATACCCGCGTTCGCGCACCGTCCGTCGCTCCGAGGGAATACCCTAGGGGGGTACCGTATTGAGGACCGTGGAGGCCACCATGCACGAACACGTCGGGTACATCGGCGACAAGGACGACCTGCTCAAGCGGCTCCGTCGCGCCGAGGGGCAGGTGCGCGGCATCGCCCGGATGGTCGAGGACGAGACGTACTGCATCGACGTCCTCACCCAGATCTCGGCGGCGAACCGGGCGCTCGAACGTGTGGCGCTCTCGCTGCTGGAGGACCACCTCAAGCACTGCGTCGCCGAGGCCGTGGCCGAGGGCGGCGACGCCGCGGACGAGAAGGTCCGCGAAGCGAGCCAGGCCATCGCCCGGCTCGTGCGCTCGTGACCCCCGCCCACACCGGAACCACAGGAGGAGACACCGTGACCACCGAACTGCTGCTCGTCGAGGGCATGACCTGCGAACACTGCGTGATGAGCGTGACCGAGGAACTCACCGGACTCGAGGGGGTGTCCGACGTCGCCGTGGCGCTCGTCCCCGGCGGTGCCTCATCGGTGACCGTGACCTCGGACGCACCCGTCGACCCCGAGGCGCTCCGCGGCGCGGTCGCCGAGGCGGGGTACGAGGTCGTGCCGTCGTGACGGAGGGCATCGTCGAACTCGACATCACGGGCATGACCTGCGCCTCGTGCGCGAACCGCATCGAACGGAAGCTGGGCAAGCTGCCCGGGGTCACCGCCACCGTCAACTACGCCACCGAGAAGGCGCAGGTGCAGGTCGCGGCCGACGGCACCGCCGACCCCGCGACCCTCATCGCCGCCGTCGAGTCCGCCGGGTACGGCGCGACCGTGCCCACCCCGCCGGCCGACACCACGGCCGACGCGGACACCGACGCCGACGACCCGGCTGCCGCGCTGCGCCGTCGACTCGTCGTGTCCGCGGTCCTGGCCGTCCCGGTCGTCCTACTCTCCATGGTGCCGGTCCTGCAGTTCCCGAACTGGCAGTGGCTCGCCCTGACGCTGGCGGCCCCCGTCGCGGTGTGGGGCGCGCTCCCGATCCACCGTGCGGCCTGGGTGAACGCCCGACACGGCGCGGCGACCATGGACACCCTGGTGAGCGTGGGCGTGCTCGCGGCCTTCGGCTGGTCCCTGTACGCCCTCTTCTTCGGCGACGCCGGCACGACCGGCATGCACATGACCTTCTCGTGGATCGCGACCGACCCCGAGGCGACCGACCTGTACCTCGAGGTCGCCGCGGCCGTGACGGTGTTCATCCTGGCCGGCCGGTACATGGAGGCCCGCGCCAAGCGGCAGTCCGGAGCAGCCCTCCGCGCCCTGCTCGAACTCGGCGCGAAGGAGGCCACGGTGCTGCGGGACGGCGTCGAGCAGCGCGTCCCGACGTCGGCCCTCGTCGTCGGGGACGTCGTCGTCGTGCGGCCGGGGGAGCGGATCCCGAGCGACGGCCTCGTGCAGGACGGGTCGTCGGCCGTCGACCGCAGCATGGTCACCGGCGAGTCCGTCCCCGTCGAGGTCGGACCGGGCGACCGGGTGACCGGTGCGACGATCAACGTCGGCGGCCGGCTCGTGGTCGACGTCACCCGCGTCGGCGCCGACACCGAACTCGCCCGGATGGGGCGACTCATCGAGGACGCGCAGACCGGCAAGGCCGACGTGCAACGCTTGGCCGACCGGGTGTCCGGCGTCTTCGTGCCGATCGTCATCGCGCTCGCCGTGCTGGCGTTCGTCGGCTGGCTCGTGCTCGGCGGTTCGGTCACGGCGGCGTTCACCGCAGCCGTCGCCACGCTCATCATCGCCTGCCCGTGCGCCCTCGGGCTCGCGACCCCGACCGCGCTGCTCGTCGGCACCGGCCGTGGATCGCAGCTCGGCATCCTGATCGGCGGCCCGCAGGTGCTCGAGCAGACCCGTGGCGTCGACACGATCGTGCTCGACAAGACCGGCACCGTCACCACCGGCGAGATGACCATGCGCGCGGTGACCTCCGCCGACGCCGCCCTCGACGAGGACGCCGTGCTCCGCCTCGCTGCGGCCGTCGAACACGGGTCCGAGCACCCGGTGGCCCGTGCGGTCGTCCGTGCGGCAGTGGCCCGGCACCTCGACGTCCCGACCGCCGAGCAGTTCGAGTCGACCCCCGGCGCCGGCGTGCAGGCCGTCGTGGACGGCGACGTCGTCCTCGTCGGCGGTACCCGCTGGCTGACCTCGTCGTGGGCGATCCCCGTCCCCGACGCGGTGACCGCGGCGATCACCGCCGCCGAGACCGACGGCGGGACCGCGGTCGTCGTGGCCCGGAACGGCAGTGTGCTGGGCGTCGTGGTCGTCGGTGACACCGTGAAGCCCGAGGCGGCCGACGCCGTCGCGCGGTTCGTGGCCCTCGGCCTCCACCCCGTCCTGCTCACCGGCGACAACGACGGAGCAGCCCGAGCCGTCGCCGCGCAGGTCGGCATCGACGAGGTGCACGC